>DATDLJ010000001.1:0-7220 GCA_036519395.1 Solirubrobacterales bacterium
GCCGGTGTCGCCGCAGGAGCTGCCGGTGTTGGTGACCGTGGCGCCGTCGGCGATGAGAATGGAGCCCTGGTTCGTGACTTTGCCGCCCAGCGAGGCGGTTTTCGCGAAGCTCAGCGTGCCGGTGTTGGTGATCTGACCTCCCACCCCGGCCCCGCCGCCGGTGTTCGCGTCGACCGTGATCACACCCGCGTTGGCGAAGGGGCTGGGCCCGCTGTAGATGTCCGGCCCCCCTCCCGGGCAGCCGCCCACCTGACAGGTGAGCGTCACCGAGGCTCCGGCGGCGATCGTGATCCCGGCCGGCTGCGCGTCGAGGTTCGTGTTCGGGTTCTCGTCGGAGATGACCAGGTGCGGCGTCGAGCCGACGCCGCCGAGGACGAGTGATTTGACGTTCACTCCACCGTTCATCGTCACCGTGTAGTTGCCGGCGGCGGTGATCGAAACGTCGCAGGACCCGCTCGGGGTGCCGTTGCTCCATTTCGCATCGTCGTGGATGCTGCCGCTACCGCCGAGCCAGGAGGTCGCGTTGCCGGGGACGACCGGACAGGCCGCTGCCGAGGCATTGGAAGGGAGAACGACCACCGCCATGATCACGATCAGCGTGGCCAGAACGGCCCAGCGCCCACGATGCTGGCGGCCGTCAAGTTGACTGGTAGACGGCATAACCGGCGCGACCGTATCAAGCATTGGACAAGTTTGAATACGTAACTTGGCGTAATTCGACGCGGCGTACACTCAGGGCTCCGATGACCCAACTGCCCGCGCGGGACCTGCACGCGGCACTCGCCTTCGTTGATGAGGCGCACTCGTTCGCGGACCTGGACTCCTTCCGCTACGGCATCCTGCCGGGGCTGGAAAAGCTGGTCCCCTGCGACCTCGTTGGCTACAACGAGGTCTATCCGGGCGGCGAGGAGTCACTCGTCATCACCCACCCCGATCCGCCGCTCGAGATCGCCGGCGAAGCCCTCTCGAGGCTCGCCCACCAACACCCGCTGATCGCGGTGCAGGCGAACGGCGACGACCGCACCTACAAGATCTCCGACTTCCTCAGCCGGCGCGAGTTCCACTCGCTCGAGCTCTACGACGAGCTCTACCGCCTGCTCGACGCCGAGGACCAGATCGCCTTCGGGCTACCGGGGCCGATGGTGATCGGGATCGCGATGAACCGCGACCGCCGCAGCTTCAGCGAGCGCGACCGCGCCCTGCTCGACTTGCTCCGGCCCCACCTCGCCCACGCTCACGCCCGCCTGCGCGAGCGCGAGCAGCTGGCTCAGATGGTCGAGATTCTCGAGCGCGGGCTCGAGGAGCGCAGCACGGCGGTCCTGTCCCTGGGAGCGGATGGCGCGATCGCCGCCGCAAGTGGCGCGGCACTCGACCTCCTGGCCTCCTACTTCTCCCCGAACCAAGGCGCGGCCCTGCCTCCGCAACTGGCCGATTGGCTCGCAACCGCCCCCACCCAAGGGCCGCTTCCACTGACGGTCGAAGGCATCCGCGGCCGCCTCACCGTTCGCCTCACCGCCAGCCCACGGGCGGGACGGGTCTTGGTTCTCGAAGAGCAATGCGCGGCCAGCGCCGAGGCGCTGCGCTCACTCGGCCTCACCCGCCGCCAAAGCGAGGTCCTCCACCTGCTGGCGCGAGGGCGCGGCACCGAGAGCATCGCCGCCGACCTCTTCATCAGCCCGCAAACCGTGCGCAAGCACCTCGAGCACATCTACCGCCGCCTCGGAGTCAACACTCGCGAGGCGGCGGTCTCGATGGCTCGGGATGCGGCCAGGGCTCAGACCGTTAGTCCTTAGTGGAGCACGCAGTTGGCGGCGCTGTCCGGGCCACCCAGAAAGCAGTGATTAGTTCCAGAATCGCCGTTCATCGCGTCAGTCCCGTCGGCCGCCCCGGTGGTGGTGTTCAGCCCGTAGAGGAAATCGTTGCCGCCGAGCCCAGTCATCCAATCGTCGCCGTTGCGCCCGAGAATTCCGTTGGGAGCGTTGCTGCCAATGAGAATGTCGTTCTGCTCCGAGCCCTCCAGGTCGGCAAAAGCGGCGATCGTCGACGGGGATCCAGAGGTGCATTTGATTCCTCCGCTGCCGCTGTTCCCGGCGATATTGCTGTCGATGCTTGCCACCACGCCGGATCCGGAAAGCTTGGCCCAGGAGGCGCTGTTCTGCGCACCGTCCACCACGCCTTCCTGAGATCCGTTCAGGTAATCGCCTGAGCAGACGTCGGTCGAAACGATCAGGTCGTTTCCTAGGCCACCCTGGATGAAGTCCGTCCCCGCGTTGTTGAGGAGCACGTCATCCCACGACGCCCCATACATCCAATCGTTTCCGTCGCCATCGACAAGAACGTCTTCCGTGGTGAAATCGCCCCAGACGATGTCATCTCCGCTGCCGCCCAGCACGACGGGCGAGGTCAGTTCGTCGATTCCCGATTCGTGAATCGTGATCGTGTCGTTAGCGGCCATCCCGGCTAGGACGACAGAGTCAGCCATTGCCGGCAGGCCACAGTGCACCACGGTCGACCAGTAGATGCAGCCCGGCGTCTGAGCGCCGGCGCTGGTGTCGAACGAGGCAGTTGAGTCCGGTTGCAGTTCGAAGGAGATGTACATTTTCTGCGAGACGGTGTCCCACCATTCCAGGGCGCGGACACTGTCGTGGAGATTGCTCCCCACCATGTACAGCTGAACAGAGCGTGCGGTTGGATCGATGCTGGTCTGCTCAAAGCCAACGCTGATCGCATTCGTGTTCCTGGTGTTCACTTCCGCTGCGCTACCGGCGCATTCGTTTTTGATCTCGACTTCCCCCGAGCAGTTGTTGGTCCCTCCGAGCCCGTAGGCGGTATCGGTGCCTCCGCCTCCATCCAGGTAGTCGCCGTCCGCGCCGCCGACAAGTACGTCAGCGCCTTCGGACCCGTAGATGACGTCCGCACCCCCGCCTCCGTCGATTCGATTCGCAGAAGCGTTGCCGACGATGACGTCGGCGAAGGGAGAGCCAATCACGTTCTCGAACTGCCAGCTGTTGATCTGGTCATAGCCGCCACCGGTCGCCGCCTCCCCGTTGCAGGCCTCGTAGCCCCCTTCTCCGCTGCAGGGCACAGCGTCGAGACGGACGAATACGCCGCGCTCCCCTCCTTCTGCCGGGAAACCGGTCATCGGCGAACCACCCGTGAATCCAGGGGCGGTGGCAGTGGCGAAGCTGAGGGTGTCCGTCCCGCTCGCCCCGCTGTCGACGATCGTGTCGGTGGTGGCATCGCCCCGAGCCATGTCGTTGTCGTTTCCGCCGTCTAGATAGTCAGTCCCGAACCCGCCGCCGAGGATGTCCCAACCGTCCTGACCGTGCAGGAAGTCATCTCCGGGACCGCCGTAGAGGAGGTCGTGGCCGCCACCTCCGTAGAAGGTGTCATTACCGCGCTGTCCGTAGAACCAGTCTTCGCCAGAGCCTCCAAACCACGTCTGGTTTCCATCTCCACCGTATTTGACTTCGCTGGCCGCGGCCCCCGACCTCTCCTTGTCGACAGGGCTCTGCTCGGTGCGGTAAACGGGGTATGCCGGCTCGGCATCGCCATCCGCTTTCACCACCTGGTCTAGCTGCCGCGCACTCGGCAACTCCCCATACAGATGATCATCACCCTCTCCGCCGAAGATCTCGGTCACCTCACCGTTGACGAAGATGATGTCGTCGCCGGCGCCCGCCTTGACGGTGTCCACGTCTTCCGCACGAACGACGATGACGTCCACGCAGTCGGTGCCTTCGACCGCATCGAGAGCCTTATTCGTTCGTGGCCCATCCGCGCAGGAAGGAAGGGCAGCCGCATCGCCGGGGGAGACCCAAGCAAAAAGAAGAAAGACCGCGAGCAGCACTATTGCTGGCTCGATTACCCGAGGAGCAATCGCTCCAATATCGCCCATCGTTGCGTCCTCCACGCTCCTGCACTGTGACGATGCCATCGCCTTCCTCCCTTGCCTAGTGAATTGGATGCGCGAGTTTTCGCCACCAGACACAAGAGGTCAAGATTGCTCAAACAGATGTCTAATTAAAAAGTTTTCTTCGCCTATCTCCACCAGAACGCACATCTACCGCCGCCTCGGAGTCAACACTCGCGAGGCGGCGGTCTCGATGGCTCGGGATGCCGCAAAAACTCAGCCCGTTACTCCTTTCACCACGGGGTAGTAACCGCTGGCATGACCAGTGACCTTCGGGTGGTAGCTTTCGCCAACCGGGTTCGAGAGGCCGTTGATCCACTCCGTCGACGAGCCGCCGCCTCCGTCGCAGACGGCGTGACCGATGAAGGACGGGATCACGTCGCGGAAGACGAAGTTCGCCCCCGCCCGCGTCGCCGCTGCGCTGACCTGGTTTTTCAGCATGTCCGCGGTCTGGTTCAGCCGCGTCATCTCACTGCCGCTGAAAAAAGTGAGCGCGTTGCAATCGGTGCCGTTGAACAGGCGCGGGTAATCGAGGGCGATCACTTTCGCGTTCGGCGCTTTGGATTTGATCGCGTTGGTGACCAGGTCGAGCCGGCCCGGCAACGTGTTCTGGACATAGGCCTGGGCAGTGTTGATCGCCCCGTCGCAGTTGGACGCCCAACCGGGCAAGGCGCACTCGGTGATCACGCTCGAGAACCCGGCGTCGTTGCCGCCGATCGTGTAGGTGACCCAGTTGGTGTCCGAGGTGACGCTCGCCACCTGGGTGTTGATCACGTCTCCCGTTTTCGCCCCCGAACAGGTCGCGTTGACGAAGGTCCATTCGGGATGAGCGTTGTGCAACAGGTACGGGTAGGCCGTGACCGAACGCTGGCATTTCGATTCGTAGAACGTCCGCGTGCCGGTGCCCGACGAGTACGAGTCGCCGAGGGCGACGTACTTGACCGCCATGGCGGGACTGGCGAGCGCGGCACAGAATGCCGCGACGCAGAGAACCGCAGTGATGCGCCTCCACTTCATGATGTTCCTCCCACTACTCGACCGCTTGCCCCCGCCCTCGCCGGCCCTTATCCGGCAGTCATGCGGCAATTGATCAGTTAATCCTGACCATACTTCAAAGAGGCCTCCCTGCCCGCCGAAATGCGTTAGACAGCAGAGGCGGGACCCGCCGGGGCCGGACCGGCGGGCTCCTCCGCTGGCTTTCGCTTACGGCGACCAAAGCGTCGGAGTTGCTTTCGCAGGAAGCCCTCCTCCGCGGCGAGCGCCTTCGCCCCAGATCCGACGACGCCAACGAGCTCGGCCACGGCCTCGATCCACTTGCTCAGCGCGCCGATGCTGCCGAGCACTTGTTGGACGACCTCTACGGCAAATTCCAAGCCTTCGCGGGTCTTGGTCCATACCTGCGGGCCCCGGCCGCCGGCGCGCTCTGCCGTTCGCCCCATCACATCTCGCGCCAACCCAGTCTTGATCAGCGTTTGCTCCGGGGTAAACCCCGCCATTTGGAGCGTCTCCTGATCGGCTTCTTCGATCGCTTGGCGAATCGCCGGAAGCTGTATCGCTTCCAACTCACCTCTCGCCGCCTCGACCATCTCGATCTGCTCCTGATCCAGATAGCCGTCGGCAATCGGTTGCGTCCAATCCACCACCTCGCTGACAAAAGGGTCAGGTCCTGAACCGGCGAGTAGTCGTCTCGGGCGGGCATCGGCCAAAGCTATACAGCCGGCTGACAGTCAGTCAACGCACAGAACTGCGCCCTCTACAGGTCGGTGGATACCGCGATCTGGCAGCTATAAAGCGTGCACCGAGATAGCGTCACCTCTGCATGACTGAGTCCGAAACCCCCACCCGCAAGCAACTGCTGATCGTCTCGGGCATCGCGATGACGATCCTCTGGGTCGTCCTGCTGGTGATCGACAAAGACCTCGAAGCGACCGGCGGCCCCGGGATTCTCGCGCTCGAGTTCGCCGGCAGCCGCGAGCGGGTGGTCGAGTTGATGGCCGAATGGGGTGCGCACGGGACCCACCTGGCTCGACTCTCACTCTGGATCGACTTCGCCTTCATGGCGGCCTACGGCGCCTTCTTTGTGCTCGCGACGCGGGCGACCCGAGACTTCGGGCAAGAGCACGGCCTGCCGGCGCTCGCCAAGGCCGGGATCGTCGCCCCCTACTTGGCGCTCGGCGCCGCCCTCTTCGACGTCCTCGAAAACACCGTCTGGCTGCTGGCCCTCGGCGGCCACGGTGGCGAGCCCGGCCCGCCATTCGCAACCGCCTGCGCCAGCATCAAGTTCCTCTGTATCGCCCTGGTCATCCTCTACTGCACCTGGGGACTGATCAGCCGGCTGCGCCTGCGCCGACAGCGGTGACCGGTCAGCGGGAACGCAGGGGCTTCAGCCGCGTCTTTTCGACCCGGGCCAGCTTCCGTTTCAGCCGCTGGAACTGCGCCTCCTCGCGCTCGCTGCGTTCGTAGCCTTCGTAAGCGAGGTTCTTTTTCTCCAGCGGGTCGGTCTTCAGGTCGTACATCTCCCACTGCGGCGGCGCCGGGTTTTTCTTTTTGACGTCGTAGTAGCGGGCTAGCTTCCAACGGCCTTCGCGGATCGCGACGATGTGGTTCGGCGGTTTCGGATAGGGCGGTTTGGCCTGGCCGGACTGGAAGTCGTCGTAGGTGAAGACGACGTAGTCCTGCACCGGCTGCGCGGACTTCGGCCGCAGCACCAGCTTCGAGTAGTCCTTGCCCTGCCAGTTGGCCCTGGCCGAATCCGGGGCGCCGGCGAGGCTGGCCAGGGTCGGCAGGAAGTCGACGTGGGAGACCAAGGCGTCGGTGCTCACGGGCTTCGGGAACAGTTTCGGGTTGGAGTAGACGAGCGGCACCCGCGTCGCCTCCTCGTAGAAGTTGAAGTTCTTCTGCCGCATGCCGCCATGGGTGAGGCCCATCTCGCCATGGTCGGCGGTGCGGACGATCAGCGTCTCGTCGTAGAGCCCGACCTCTTCCAGTTTGTCGAGGACGTCGACGATGTAGTTGTCCGAGGACCGCATCAGGTTGCCGTAGAAGTTCAGGTACTGGGCCTGCTGGACCGGCCCTTTCGGCTTCCCGGTGAGATTGAAGATGTTGCGGAATTCTTCCTGGACGGAGGGCTTCGTCTTCAGGCTTTCTTCCACGGTCGCCGGCGGTTCGATTTCCCCGCGGATCCAGGAGTTGTCGTAGCCGGCTTCTTCGAAGGTTTTGCTCGGGAAGAAGAGCACGTCGTGCGGGTTGACCAGCGAGATCACGAGGAAGAACGGCTGCTGTTTGCCGGCGACCGAGCTGAGGTACA
>DATDLJ010000002.1:0-2612 GCA_036519395.1 Solirubrobacterales bacterium
GGGCGATCTATTCCTTCGCGCCCCCGGCGAGGACCTCCTCGTAGGCCGCCTGCAACTCGGCGGCTACCGAGCCATCACCCGGTTCGAAACGACCGCCAGGCGGCAGGCCCAGGTGCTCCTCGCGCAGCTCCGCCATGAACCTATCCCACATCTCGGGACCGCCCTCCTCCAGCACCCGCGCTCGCACGCTCAACTCTTCGCTCGCCGGGAGGTGCCTTCGGCCCCACGCCCCCAGATGCGCGAAGACCGGCACGAGCGCTATGGACTTCTCGGTGAGGGAGTAGATGGCCTTCTGCTTGTGGCTCGGGTCGTCCGCCCTGGTTATCATCCCCTCCCCGAGGAGCTTTCTCAGGCGGTCGGCCAGGATGTTGGAGGAGATGCCCTCCTCCGAACGCAAGAGCTCGCGGAAGTGGCGCTTGCCGCCGAACATCATGTCGCGGAGGATCAGCAAACTCCATTTGTCGCCGAACACCTCCAGCGAGAGGTTGATCGGGCACCCCGAGCGGTGATCGTCGCCTTCCATCCTCGGTCTCCTGAAACGGTTCCAAAAATAGCGGTTGCGAAATTGTACCAGTCGCCGTATGCTGCAACCGGTTGCAAAAGGCAAGCAATAGGAAATCGATGGCCGAGGAGGACGCGATGCCACGCACGACCTGCCACATGTCGATCTCGCTCGACGGCTTCGTCGCCGGGCCGGACCAGAGCCGGGAGAATCCGCTGGGGAAGCGCGGCAGGGAGGTCCATAGCTGGCACCTCGGCGACGAGCGCGCGAACGACGCCGACGCGACGGCAGAAGGCTGGCTCATGCGACCGCGCGGGGCCTACGTCATGGGCCGGAACATGTTCGGGCCGATCCGCGGCGAGTGGGACGAGGACTGGCGCGGGTGGTGGGGCCCCGAGCCGCCCTACCACGCACCGGTCTTCGTGCTCACCCACCACGCCCGCGAGCCGATCGAGATGGAGGGCGGGACGGTCTTCCATTTCGTCACCGACGGCTTCGACGCCGGCTACGCACAGGCTCGCGAGATAGCCGGCGAGGACGGCGTGGATATCGCGGGAGGCGCCTCGACCGTGCGCCAGGCGCTCATCGCCGGCGTGGTCGACGAGCTCACGCTCGATATTGCCCCCGTCCTGCTTGGCTCCGGCGAGCGGCTGTTCGACGGAGTCGAGTCCTTCGGGTTCGAGCCGGTCGAGGCGCTCAACTCTCCGCTCGCCACGCACATCCGCTACCGGCGGGCGGGGTGATTGACGAGCTCCTACTACTTGATCGAGTCGTACACCTTGAACATCGGCAGGTACATCGCGATCACGATGAATCCCACGATGCCGCCGACGACCACGATCATGATCGGCTCGAGGATCGAGGTCAGCGCCTTGACGGCGGCTGCCACCTGCTCCTCGTAGAAGTCCGCGATCTTGCTCATCATCGTCTCGAGGGCGCCGGTCTCTTCTCCGACTCCGATCATCTGGGTGACCATGATCGGGAAGGCCTCGGGGACCTCCATCATCGGAGCGGTCAGGGAGCCGCCCTTCTTCACCGACTCTCGGACGTCATCCATGGCCTTCTCGATGACCTTGTTGCCGGACGTCTTGCCGGTGATCTCGATGGCCTCGAGCATCGGCACGCCGGCCGCGATCAGGCCTGAGAAGGTCCGCGAGAAGCGAGCGAGAGCGACCTTCTGGCAGATGTCCCCGATCTTCATCGGGAACTTCAGCTTCAGCCGGTCCCACTGCATGCGGCCCCGCTCCGAGTTCTTCCAGGTGCGGAACGCCCAGATGATCGCGGCGATGCCTCCGAACAGCACGTAGAAGCGCTGCGTGAACAGGTGCGAGAGGAACACCGTGAACTTGGTGATCGCGGGAAGCTCCCCGCCGAAGTCCTTGAAGATCTTCTCGAACACCGGCACCAGGAACGCGACCAGGGCGAACAGCACCACGAAGGCGAATCCGCCGATGAGCGACGGGTAGATCATCGCGGCCTTGATCTCGCGCCGGAGGGCCGCGTCCTTCTCGAGCTGATCGGACACCCGGAGCAGCGTGCTGTCCAGGATTCCTCCGGTCTCGCCCGCCTCCACCATCGCGACGTAGAGGTCGTTGAAGATGTCCGGGTGCTTGCGCAGCGCGTCGGATAGCGCGAGCCCGGCCTCGACGTCCTTGCGGACCTCCACGAAGATCTCGCGCAGCTTGTCGTTCTCCGTCTGCTCTTCGATGATGTAGAGCGCCCGGAGCAGCGACATGCCCGAGTTCACCATCGTCGAGAGCTGGCGAGTGGCGATGACGAGCTCGTCGGCCGAGACGCGGCGGAACCGCGCGAGGATGTCGCCCGCGCTTGCGGGCGTCTGCTCCTCGATGTCGACGACGATGAGGCCCTTCGAGCGCAGCTGCGCCGCGACGGCCTGCTTGTCGCCGGCCTCCATCTCCCCCTTGGTCGAGGCGCCGGCGAGGTCGAGTGCCTTGAATGCGAACGTGGCCATCGGTTACGCCGCCCTTACCGTGCCCATGAGGCGACGCAGCTCGTCGGGCGCCCCGGAGCGGGCCTCGGCGAGCTCGCGGGTGATCTTGTGCTCCCGCACCAGCTGCACGAGCGAGACATCCATCGTCTGCATGCCGAA
>DATDLJ010000003.1:0-59667 GCA_036519395.1 Solirubrobacterales bacterium
CCAACGACGTGGCGGCGAACGTCAACTTCGAGACCCTGGAACGGGCGATCGAGATCAGCGACTCAGCCACCCGCCGCCTCGGCCGGCAGTGGCTTTAAGTGACGGATTGCAATGTGATGAATCCCGACTACGTGCTCGGGATTTTGGGCTATAGCATCCGCGCCCGTGCCATCCCATGACGTTCTCGTAATCGGGGCCGGGCTCGCCGGCCAGCGTGCCGCTCTCGCCGCCGCCGAGGAAGGCGTATCGGTGGGGATCATCAGCAAGGTCCACCCGGTCCGCTCCCATTCCAACGCCGCCCAGGGCGGCATCAACGCGGCGCTCAACCCGGGCGACTCCTGGGAGTCCCATGCGTTCGACACGATCAAGGGTTCCGATTACCTCGGCGACCAGGACGCGATCGAAATCATGACCCGCGAGGCGCCGGAGGAAATCCTCCACCTCGAGCACCTCGGCGTCACCTTCCACCGCAACGAGGAAGGCAAACTCGGCACCCGCGCTTTCGGCGGCGCCTCCGCCGCCCGCACCTACTACGTGGCCGACATCACCGGCCAGGCGATCATGCACGTGCTCTACGAGCAGTTGATGAAGTACTCCGAGCAGATCGCCCGCTACGAGGAGTGGTTCAGCAGCTCACTAGCGATCGACGAGAACGGCGAGTGCTGCGGCGTCGTCACCCGTAACGTCGCCGACGGCCGGATGGAGCTCTTCCAGGCCAAGTCAGTGATCCTCTGCACCGGCGGCAACGGCCAGGTTTGGCAGCCGACCACCAACGCTCTTATTTGCACCGGCGATGGCATCGCGATGGCCTACCGGGTCGGCGCCAAGCTGATGGACATGGAGATGATCCAGTACCACCCGACGACGCTGGCGGGCAAGGGCTTTCTGATCACCGAGGGCGCCCGCGGCGAGGGCGCGCACCTGCTCAACGCCAACGGCGAACGCTTCATGGAGAAGTACGCGCCGAACAAGATGGAGCTGGCCTCGCGCGACGTCGTCTCCCGCGCTGAGCAGACCGAGATCAACGAGGGTCGCGGCTTCCCCGACGGCACCGTCGCCCTCGACATCACCGTGGTCCCGAAAAAGCGCGTGCACGAGGCGCTGCGCGAGATCGTCCTCGTCGGCCGCGACTTCGCCGGCGTCGACATCACCCGCGAACCGATCCACATCAAGCCGGGCAATCACTACACGATGGGTGGCGTCAAGACCGACGTCGACGGCCGCACCGACATCCCCGGCCTCTACTCGGCCGGCGAGACCGCCTGCGTCTCGGTCCACGGCGGCAACCGCCTCGGCGCCAACTCGCTGCTCGACACCCTGATCTTCGGTAAGCGCTCCGGCCGCGACGCCGCCGCCCGCGCCAAGCGGATCGACGCCGCCCGGCCCTCGAAGAAGGTGCTCGAGGACGAGGAGAACATGATCGCCGACATCGTCTCCCGCGAGAAGGGCTCCGGCCGGCGCATCTCCGAGATCAAGCGTGAGCTGGGCGAGACGATGGACGGCAAAGTCGCCGTCTTCCGCGACGAGGCCGGAATCCAGGAAGCGCTGGAGATCGTCAAGCGCCTCAAGGAGGAGGCGAAGACCGCCTACATCGACGACCACGGCAGCGTCTTCAACCAGGACCTGCTTGGAGCGATCGAGCTCGGGTACATGCTCGACAACGCCGAGTGCACCTGCGTCGCCGCGCTCGAGCGCAAAGAGAGCCGCGGCGCCCAGTACCGCACCGACTACCCGGAGCGAAACGACGAGGAGTGGCTCAAACACATCGATCTTGAGATGACCGACGACGGCCCGGAGATCTCCTACTCCGAGGTCACGATCACCCAGTGGGAACCGCAAGAGAGGACCTACTAATGGCCGAGTACACGATCAAAGTCCGGCGGTTCCAGCCCGAGAGCGGCGAGGGGCCTTACTGGGAGGAGTTCAACGTCGACCTCGAGCCCTCGCTTTCGGTGCTCGACAGCCTGCTGCAGGCGAAGGACCGCGAGGACGGCTCGCTTGCTGTCCGCTGCTCCTGCCGCGCCGCGATCTGCGGCTCCTGCGGGATGAAGATCAACGGCCAGTCCGGGCTCGGCTGCAAGACCCAGATCGGCGAGGCGCAGGAGCTGGCCGACAAGAAGGCTGCCGCGGTCGGCGGCTCCTCCTCCGGCAACTCGATCGTGATCGAGCCGATGGGCAACATGCCGGTCGTCAAGGACCTGGTCACCGACATGGAGTCGACCCACTGGACCAAGATCCGCCGCGTCACCCCGTGGCTGCTGCCGCACGGCGAGCCGCCCGAGCGCGAGTACATCGTCGAGCCGGAATCGATGCTCGACATCACCCAGTCGATGGCCTGTATCCAGTGCGGCGCCTGCGTCTCTTCCTGTCTCTCGATGGAAGCCGATCCGGACTTCATCGGCCCGGCGGCGCTGGCCAAGGCTTACCGCTTCGTCGGCGACCCGCGCGACGCCGAGACCCACGAGCGCCTCCACGACCTCGCCGATGACCCGCACGGGATCTACGACTGCACCCACTGCTTCAGCTGCATCGACGCCTGCCCGAAGGATGTGGCGCCGATGGACCAGATCATGCGCCTGCGCCGCAAAGCCGGCGAGGAGGGGATCGAAGACCCCAACAGCGGTCACGACCACGAGATGGCCTTCGTCAAGATCATCGAGAAGAAGGGCACCTTGGACGAGTCCCTGTTGCTGCAGGAGTCCTTCGCCCCAGGCGTCAAGGGCAAGCTGAAACCGTCGAAACGGGCGATCAAGGAAATGCTCGGCTCGCTGCCGACGGCAATCCGCGGGATCAAGACCGGCAAGATGCGCTCGCTGTCGAAGCTGATCCCCGGCGTCCACCACAAGCTTCCCGACCAGGACGACGTGAAGGCGATCTACGCCCACGCCGAGGAGCACAACGAGGAATTCAACCTGTACATCAAGGGCGAGGAGGACGTCGAACCCGAGCCCGATGAGCCGACGGACGCCACGCTCGCCGAAGAGTCAGCGGTGGCTGCGGACACGGAGGGAGAGTCGAAATGAGCGGCGAGAAGATCAAGGTCGCCTACTGGCCCGGCTGCGTCTCGCGCGGCTTCACCCCCGAGCTGCACGGCTCGATGGCGATCGTCGCCGAGAAGCTCGGGATCGAGCTGGTCGAACTCGACCGCGCCAACTGCTGCGGCGCCGGCGTCATCGCCGAGCACAACCAGGAGCTGGCGGACACGCTGAATGCCCGCACCTTCGCGCTGGCCCAACAAACCGGGCTCTCGATGATGAACATCTGCTCGACCTGCCAGGGCGCCCAGTCGGAGTGCCAGCAGCGGCTCGACGCCGACTCGGCCTACCGCGCCCACATCAACGAGACCCTCTCGGGGCAGGGTCTCTCCTACGAGAAGGACCAGAACGGGTTCACCAACAAGAACTTCCTCTGGCTGCTGGTCGAGGACTACGGGCTCGATCGGCTCAAGGAGCAGGTCGTGCGGCCGCTGAGCGGCCTCCGCGTCGGTCCCTTCTACGGCTGCTACATCGTGCGGCCGAAGGAGCGCCTCGGCTACGGCGAGTTCCCCGACCGCGACATCTACTTGGAGCAGGTGATCGTGGCGCTCGGCGGTGAGGTCGTCGAGTACGACGGCGCCCGCAAGTGCTGCGGCTTCCCGGTGATCACGATGAACCGCGAGACCTCGCTGCGCCAGTCCGGAACCCACGTCGGTGACGCGATCGACGCCGGCGCCGACTGCCTCGTCACCCCCTGCCCGCTCTGCCACCTCAACCTCGATATGCAGCAGCCGGAGGCGGCCAAGGTCGTCAACCGCGACCTCGGCCTCGCCGTCCTTCACCTGCCGCAGCTCGTCGGCCTCGCCCTCGGCGCCGAGCCGAAGGAGCTGGGAATGAGCAAGCACATCGCCTCGACCGGCTGGGTCGAGGAGCGCCTCACCGCCGGCGCCGCGGTCTAGCCGCCGAAGACGGTCTGCAACGCGAAGGCGAGCACCACACTCGCCATCGAGCCGATCAGCGTCTGCTGCAATCGGTCGAGCTTGGCGTCGAGTGAGTTGAAGCGCGCATCCATCTGGGCCGTAAGGCGATGATCGAGCTCAGTTACCCGGTCGGCCAAGTCATCCAGGCGGGCATCGGTCCACTGCGCGCGCTCGTTCTGCATACGAAAGAACGTAGCAGACAAAATGTCACGTGTTGCGCGTTGAAGGTGCCAACTCTGTGCGGCTGATCGCTACCGAAACAGGGGCCGCGCCGCAGCGCGACCCCTGGTGTCGGTTACGGCCTATTTCCCCGCGATATAGAGGGGTTTTTCTTCTCCGAGCCTGCCCATCGTCATTTGGGCAAAGGTGGAGATGAGGATCGGACACACTTCCGGTGATCCTTCGAACAGTTTCCAATTGCCCTGCATCGTCATCAGCGACGGGCTGCCGTTGGAGATCTGGAATTCCGGCGTGCTCGGCGCGTAGACGCAGATTGCCGAGCCCTGGATTCGCAGCAGCGGCAAGCCCGCGGATTTCGCCAGGTTGAACGAGCCCTGCGGCCCTTCCGGACCCAGGTATTCAAAGAACGAGGTGTCGAACGGTGGGTTTTCGAGCGACACGACGGCTTCTTTTTCTTCTGGGAAGGTCGAGCTGCAACCTTCGATCTGCCCGAAGGCAAGTTGGTAGAGCCCGCCGGCACTGGTGCCGTCTTCATTGAATTCGCCGACGTAGTGCCCCTCTGGGCAGACGACGGTCAGTTCCGGACCGAACAGCGATTTGAAGGTGGCGAATTTGCCGGGGTACAGGGTCCCTGTGACTTTGCCTTCGGTGAACCCCTGTTCTTTCGGACAGGTGAGCACCCCTTCGACGAGTTCCGGTTCCGCTTTGCAGAGCACGGTGCCGGACCCACCTTCTTCTTCTTCGCCTTCTTCTTCTTTGCCGTTGATGTGCGAGATCGCCACGTTCGCGGCTTCGGCGATCGAGGTCGGCAGGTCGCGGTAGCCCGCTTTTTTGACTGCCGCCTGGCCGCCTTCTTTGGCGACGACGAAGGCGAGGTAGTCATGCACGGTCGTCGCCGCTTTTTCACCGAAGTGATCGGTCGCGGCGATGCCCCAGGTCAGGGTGCAGATCGGGTAGGCGTTTTTGGAGCTTTCCCCGATGTTCGGGTCAGAACCGTAGACCCCGGACCAATCGACGTTGACGCCGAATTCCCAGCCAGCCGGGCGGGTGTATTTCGCCCCGGCGCAGTTGGCGCCGGCTTCGGCCGTTTCCGGATCGGCGTATTTGACGCCGTTGAACACGTCGACGACCTGTTCCGGAGCCCACTGCCGCGCTTCCGGCAGGCTCGCGTAGGTGATCGTGCCGGCGTTTGCCGCGACGTAAAGCAGCGGACCGGCCTCGCCTTCGCCGGCCCCCGAGGAGACGGTCGTGACTTTGCCTTCGCCGGGCTGGCAGTCGCTGTTTTGCGGCCATTCGACGTTGGGCGTCGATTCACCACCGAACGGGGCCTTCAGTTGAGCCCAGGTCCGTTTGGTTTTGCCGGTGCAGTCGAGCGGCGAGCCGTTGACCGAGTTCAAGAAGTGCTTGAACTGGTAGGTGGTGCCGGCGCTTTCTTCGCGGACGATCCTGGTGATCGCCTGATCGCAATCGCCGCCGATCGCTGAATCGGAGGCGGTCCCGATCTGCCGCCAGTTCTTGATTTCACCGCTGAACACTTTCTGCAGCTGCGCCGAGGTGATTTTGGGCACAAGGCAGGCCGGGTGGGCGGGCAGCGCCGGCGGATGGGCGGCGATCGCGATCGCGGTCTGCGAGACCGGAATCACAGCGACGTCGCTGGCGAGCGCTTTTTTCATGTTCGCCAGCATCGACCCCGCTTCGCCGACCGGGCCCGAGGGGGCGATATCGGTGCCGAGGAAGTGGTAGGTGTTTTCCCCGGTGTGGAGTTCACCGTCGTCGGCTCCCCAGGTGTGCAGGGCGGCCGCGCTGCCCAGGGGGACGTAACCGACCGATGGCGTGCCGCCACTCCCCTGGCTACCGCTACAGGCCAGTGCGTTTTTCGAACCGTTGAACCCCTGTTCGCCGGCGGATGACCAGCGTTCCTGGGCTTTGGTCTGGAGGAACGCCCCCAGGCCTTTCGCGTTGCTCCCGGAGCACTGTTCGCCGAGCGCCGAGGCGCCGCTGGCGTTCACCGCTCCCAGCACGGCCAGCAGCGCCAGGAGGCCGGCGAATAGCACGCCGCGCCACCGGGTCGCTCGAGCGCGCCCTTCCGTTGCTTCCAACATGTTTCTCCCTTAGTCGGTCGCGGCATGCCGCGACTGTTTCCTGCCCGTCCAGTGACGGAATGCCCTTTTAATCAGGAGACTTCTGTCGAGTTGCGGCCCTGGCGTGAACCGGGTGAACCGAAAAAGCCGGAGGTTGCGGGAACGAACCGCCGTTGGGATAGAAACAAGCAGTGGACTTCACCTCAGCCCTCCCTCTCGCCGCCGCAGACACCGCCTCGGTGCTCACCGACCTCTTCCTGGTCCTGCTCGCGGCGAAGCTCGGCGACGAGGTGTTCAAGCGAATCGGGCAGCCGGCGATCGTCGGTGAGATTCTTGGCGGCGTCCTAGTCGGGCCTTCCGTCTTGGGGCTGGTCGAGGTCGGCGAGGTATTGCGGGTCTTCTCCGAGCTGGGGGTCGTCTTCCTGCTCTTCTGGGTCGGGCTGGAGACGCGCCTCTCGGAGATGCGGGCGGTCGGCAGGGTCGCGGTCGCGGTCGGCACCGCCGGCGTCGTCGTCCCCTTCCTCGCCGGGATCGGGTTCGGGCTGGCGCTGGGCGAAGACACCGACACCAGCGTCTTCCTCGGCGCGGCGCTGGCGGCGACCAGCGCCGGGATCACCTCGGCCACCTTCCTCGACCTCGGCATCGGCCGCACGCGTGCCGCACGCACGGTGCTCGGCGCCGCGGTCGTCGACGACATTCTCGCCCTCATCCTGCTCTCGGTCGCGGTGGGGATGGCGGCCGAGGGCGGCGTCGACGCCGGCAAGATCCTCCTCGCCCTCGGTATCGCGATCGCCTTCGTCGCCTTCGTCGCCCTCGGTGGCGCGCGTTTGCTGAGCAGCCGGCCGCGGTTACTGGAGACGCCGCGGTTCGCCGAGTCATCGCTGCTGCCGGCGGTGATTCTCTGTCTCGGGCTCGCCGCCTTCGCCGCCAACATCGGCCTGGCGGCGCTGATCGGCGCCTTCCTCGCCGGGATGATCGTCGCCGAGACCAAAGACCACACCTCGATCGAGGAAGAAGTGCGGCCGCTCTGCGCCTTCTTCCCGCCCTTCTTCTTCGCCTTCATAGGCATCGAGCTCGACCTCGGGGCGCTGCTGGACGGCCACGCCCTCTGGCTGCTGGCGGCGATCACCGTCATCGCCGCGGCGACCAAGCTGGTGCCCGCCTACCTGGCGGCGCGCCCGCTGGGCCGTGGCCAGGCGGCAATCGTCGGCGTCGGCATGGTCCCCCGCGGCGAGGTGGGAATCGTCATCGCCTCGATCGGTGCCGCCGAGGGGGTCGTCGACGCCGAGCTGTTCGCGGTCGTCGTCGGGATGGCGGTGCTGACGACGCTGATGGCGCCGTTCGCCTTGAGGCGCCTCAGCCGCGGTTCAAAAGCCCGCGCTGGATGAGCAGCTCGCCCAACTGCACGGTGTTGGTGGCGGCGCCCTTGCGCAGGTTGTCGGAGACGACCCAGATGTCGAGGGCGCGCTCGTTGCCGGGGTCGCGGCGGATGCGGCCGACGAAGACGTCGTCCTTGCCGGCGGCGTCGATCGCCATCGGGTAGCGCCCGGCGGCGGGGTCGTCGACGACGGTCACCCCGGGCGCGGCGGAGAGCAGCTCGCGCGCCTGCCCGGGATCGAGCGGCTCGCGGGTTTCGACGTTGACCGCCTCCGAGTGGCCGGTCACCACCGGCACCCGCACGCTGGTGGCGCTGACCTTGATCGCGGGATCGCCGAGGATCTTGCGGGTCTCGTTGATCAGCTTGCGCTCCTCGTCGGTGTGGTCGTCTCCCTCGGGGAAGCTGCCGGCCTGGGCGAGGGCGTTAAAGGCGATCTGGTGTGGGTAACTCTGCGGCTCGGGAACGTCGTAGCCGCCGACCACGGCCCGCGCCTGCGCGTTCAGCTCGTCGATCGCCGCCTTGCCGGTGCCGGAGACCGCCTGGTAGGTGGAGATCACCAGCCGCTCGATCCCGGCTGCGTCGTAGAGCGGCTTCAGGGCGACGACCATCTGCATCGTCGAGCAGTTCGGGTTGGCGATGATCCCGTTGTGACCCTCGAGCGCGTCGGGGTTGACCTCGGAGACGACCAGCGGCACGTCGTCGTGCATCCGCCAGTAGCTGGTGTTGTCGACGACGGTGGCGCCAGCCGCAACCAGCTTCGGGGTCCACTCAGCGCTGACCGAGCCACCGGCCGAGGAGAGGACCAGGTCGAGGTCCTGGATCGAGTCCTCGCTCACCGCCTGCACCGTCAGCGCCTTGCTGCCCCACTCGATCACCTTGCCGGCCGAGCGCTCGGAGGCCAGCGGCCGCAGCTCGCCCACCGGGAAGTCGCGCTCGGCGAGCAACTCGAGGATCGTGGTCCCGACCAGCCCGGTCGCGCCCAGCACTCCGACTTTGTATCCCTCAGCGGCCATCTCGATCGAGTATGACCGCGCTCAGCCGGCGACCGTCGGCCGGTGGCCGGGGCCGGTCGGGTCCTCGGGCTGAACCGCGTCCTCGCCCAGCTCAAACGCCTTGTGGAGGACGTTGACGGCGTCGGCGACGCGGTCGGCGGAGATGACGCACGAGATCTTGATCGGGGAGGTGGAGATCATCTCGATGTTGATCTTCTCCTCGCCCAGCACCTGGAAGACCTTGGCGGCGACACCGGGGTGCGAGCGCATACCGGCGCCGACGATCGAGACCTTGCCGATCCGCTCGTCAGTGAGCACCTCGAGGGAGACATCACCGAGGGCAGCGATCGTGTCCTTCGCAGTCGTCAGGTCATCGCGGTCGACGGTGAAGGAGAGGTCGGCGAGCTGGTCGTCACCGACGGGCTCGTTCTGGATGATCACGTCGACATTGACGTTGGCCTCGGCGAGGGCGCCGAAGACGCGGCCGGCCACGCCGGGCTCGTCGCGGAGCCCGGTAAGGGTCACCCGGGCCTCCGAGTCAGAGTGCGTCACTGCGGTTACGAAAGGGTTCTCCATGGTCTCTTCCTCTGCGACGACGAGGGTACCGGGACCGTCCTCGAAGCTGCTGCGGCAGTGGATGCGGACGCCGTGGTTGCGCGCGTACTCGACCGAGCGCAGTTGCAGCACTCCCGCGCCGGAGGCCGACATCTCGAGCATCTCCTCAAAGGAAACGCGATCGAGCTTGTGGGCGTCGGCGACGATCCGCGGGTCGGCGCTGTAGACGCCGGAGACGTCGGTGTAGATCTCGCAGACGCTGGCCCGCAGCGCCGCGGCGAGGGCGACGGCGGTGGTGTCGGAGCCGCCGCGGCCGAGGGTGGTGACGTCGCGGCTGTCAGTGGAGACGCCCTGGAAGCCGGCGACGAGGACGATCCGGTCCTGCTGCAGGGCATCGCTGATGCGGTCGGCGCGGACGTCGATGATCCGCGCCTTGGTGTGGGAGGAGTCGGTGACGATCCCCGCTTGCGAACCGGTCAGCGAGATCGCCTCGTGGCCCATGTCGTGGATCGCCATCGCCGCCAGCGCGCAGGAGATCCGCTCGCCGGTCGAGAGCAGCATGTCCATCTCCCGCGCCACCGGCCGCGCGGAGATCTCATGCGCCTGCTCAACCAGTTCGTCGGTCGTCTTCCCCCGCGCGGAGAGGACGGCGACGACGCGGTTTCCTTCCTCGCGAGCGGCGACGATCCGCCCGGCAGCGCGCTTGATCTGCTCGGCGCCGGCGACCGAAGTGCCGCCGAACTTCATCACGACGATGTCGGATCCATCCCCAGTCATGGTCTGGCTGAGGATAGTCGGCTACAGCCTCCTACTCGGCCGAGCCTCCGAGGTTGCCGAGCATCGCTTGTTCGGCCATCCGGATCAGGCCGAGGCCGCTGTGGGGGCGCATGTCGCTGCTCCGCACCCGCACGTGCGAGCCGTGCGGTCCGACCACCTCGACGATCGTGCAGACGTCGCCGATTTCGCAGTCGTCGCCGTAGTCGTTCTCGATCGCCTCCATCTGTTCGGCCACGACCCGGCCGACCTTGCTCTGGTCAAGCGACATTTGAGCTCCTTCCTCCTGCTGGTCTGGGGACACCGACTCGATGACCATAAGTGATGCTAATCACACTTGCAGATATATCGACTAGATATATATGCTGACGAGATGGAGCATCTCAGTCCCACCGCCTACGTAATCCTCGGCTTCGTCCGCAACGAACCGCGGTCGGGGTACGAGATCAAAGCCCTGGTCGACAACTCGACCCGCTTCTTCTGGGCTGCAAGTTACGGCCAGATCTATCCCGAGCTGAAGCGGCTCTCCGAAGCGGGATTGATCCTCGGCTCCGACACCCCCACCGGCGGGCGCAAAAGAACCATGTACGAGATCACCGCGGACGGCACCGACGAGCTGCGGGCCTGGCTGCGCCAGGAGCCGGAGACCTTTGAGATGCGCGACGAAGGGCTGCTGAAGCTGTTCTTCGCCGACGCCCTGCCGCGGGAGGAAGCGGTGGCGATCCTGCGCGCGATGCGCGCCCGGCGGCTCGCCGTACATGAGCAACTGCAGGCGATCGAGAAGACGAAAGGTGAGATCGAGGACCCCTTCCCGATGATCGTCCTGCGCGGAGGCTTGGAGTTCACCGAGTGGTTTGCCGATTGGTGCGAGCGGATGGAGGCGCAGATCCTCGATTCCGCTCTCGACGAAAGGAGCAGCTGATGTTTGATGCCCTGGCCCGACTCGCGGACGGGAAGGCGAAGCGGGTTGCCCTGCTCGCCCTCGTCTTCTTCCTCTTGGCTGGCGCGATCGGTGGCTCGGTTGCCGATCGGCTCGACCCCTACGGCGCCGAGGATCCGGCGACCGAGACGGTGCAGGCGATGGACCGTCTGGAGGAAGCGGGGCTGCGGATCCCGGCGGTGATCGCCGTGGTCGAGGACGCGCCCGTCGCCAGGCCGGCGACCCGGGCGCGGGTCGAGGCGCTCGAGCAGCAGGTCCGGGAACGGCCCGACGTCGCCTCGGTGACCGGGTACTACGACACCGGCTCCAAAGCCTTCGTCGCCAACGACGGCCAGTCGACCTACTTCGCGGTGGCCCTGAAAGCGACCGAAGACAAGCCCTGGCAGGAGGCCGGCGCCGAGATCGCCGACGAACTCTCGGCCAAGCCGGGCATCCTCGTCGGCGGCGCTGCCGTCGCCCAGGAGCAGGTCAACCACCAAGTCGAGGAAGACTTGAAAAAGGCCGAGCTGCTCGCTTTCCCGCTCCTCTTCCTGCTCTCGCTGCTCTTCTTCCGCAGCCTCGTCGCCTCGGTCCTGCCGCTGATGATCGGCGGCCTGGCGATCGTCGGCACCTTCCTGATCCTGCGGATCGCGAGCGAAATCGGCTCGATCTCGATCTTCGCCCTCAACCTGACGACGGCGTTGGGGCTGGGGCTGGCGATCGACTACAGCCTCTTCATCGTCTCCCGCTACCGCGAGGAGATCGCCAAGAGCGGGCCAGGACTGGAAGCGATGAAGCGGGTGCTGGCAACCGCCGGGCGCACCGTCTTCTTCTCCTCACTGACGGTCGCGGCGGCGCTGGCCTCACTGCTGGTCTTCCCGCAGCGGTTCCTCTACTCGATGGGTCTGGGCGGGGCGCTGGTGGCGCTGTTCGCGGCGCTGATCTCGCTGACCGTGTTGCCTGCGGTGCTGACCCTGCTCGGCAACCGGGTCAACGCCGGCGCGCCGAATTTCCTCCAGCGCCGGGCCGAGGCCGACGCCCGTCCCGACGAGCACGGCTTCTGGTACCGACTCTCGCGCTTTGTGATGCGGCGGCCGCTGCCGATCGCGACGCTCTCGGCCCTCTTCCTGATCATCCTCGGCCTCCCCTTCCTGCAGATCAAGTTCAACACCGTCGACCCCGAGGTGCTGCCGGAGTCGGCGAGCGCGCGGCAAACCTACGACACGGTCAGCACCCAGTTCCCGCCGTACCGCGAAACGCCGATCTGGATCGACGTCGAAGGCGGCGGGCCGAAAGCGACGGCACAGCTCGCGTCCCAGGTTGAGAGCCTGGACGGGGTGGCGGAAGTGGCGCCGCCGCAGCGGCTCGAGGAAGGGGTGGTCGCTTTGCAGGTGACCTCCACCGACCCCTTCGTCTCCGAGGCGAGCCAGACGACGGTGAAGGAAATCCGCGACCTGCGGGCCCCACCGGGAACCACGGTCCTGGTCGGCGGCGCCACCGCCGATTTCATCGACTTCCAGTCGAGCCTGACCGAACACATGCCGATCGCGCTGGCGATCGTGATCGTCGCGACCCTCGTCATTCTCTTCCTGATGACCGGCTCGGTGATCCTGCCGATCAAGTCGCTGATCATGAACTTCCTCAACCTCAGCGCCGTCTTCGGCCTGCTGGTGGTGATCTTCCAGGACGGCCGGCTGGAAGGCATCCTCGACTACTCCAGCCCGGGAGCGATCGAGCAGACGATGCCGATCCTGCTCTTCGCGGTTGCCTTCGGTCTCTCCACCGACTACGCGGTGTTCCTGCTCTCGCGGATCAAGGAGGCGCGCGACAACGGCGCCTCGGAGTCGGAGTCGGTGGCGATCGGGCTGGAGCGGACCGGGCGGATCGTCACCGCCGCCGCCCTGCTCTTCGCGGTGGCAATGGGCGCTTTCGCCACCTCCCAGATCATCTTCATCAAGGAGAACGGGGTCGGCACGGCGCTGGCGGTCTTGATCGACGCCACCATCATCCGCGCCCTGCTCGTGCCCTCGCTGATGGAGCTACTTGGAAAGTGGAACTGGTGGGCGCCGGCGCCGCTGCGGCGACTGCACGAACGCTGGGGAATCAGCGAGGGCGGCGCGACGGCGCCGGTGCCAGCAACGCGGGAGGGCTAACGCCCTTCCGCGGCCAGCGAGCGGGAGGTCACCTCCTCGCCGGACCCGTCGAGCGCGACTATCCGCTGCGGGCTCCGGGCCGGATCGATATCGGCGACAAAGCCACCGTTGGTGACCTCGATCTCGGCCGGTTCGCCTGAGGCGTACTCGACCCGCACAGTGGCGATGCCCGCGCCGACGAGGCCGAACCAAACCGATTCCCCGACCGGCCCGCGCACGAACAAGGGTTGCGCTTCCAGTTCGCGCCGCCATTCCCAAGGGCTGCGGCACTCGCCCACGTGATCGCCGTAGTCGAAGCAGAGCGAACCGCTCTGGCGATACGCGTAGAGGCGCTCGTCCCCGGCCGCCGCTACAACGGAGACTTCGCTCGGCGCGTTGAAGTCGGGTGCGGGCTGGAGCCAACTCGGCACGTCCTCTCCCGTCAGCTGGCGGCCAGGAGGGTTCCCCCCACCAAGAAACGAGTCGACGGCCGGGTCCAATAGCCCGGTGGCGGCACCCGCCACCGCGCCCCCCAGCACGAGACAGGCGAGTCCGACCGCAAGCGGCGTCCAGCGGCGGCGAGCCGCGGGTCGGACCGCGGTCCTGTCCTCGGCGCCAGCCAGCGCGGCGCTGAGGCGCGCCGGGTCGGGCTGCAAGCTCTCCACCGCCCACACATACCTTCTGATCGAGCTCTCGATCGACTCCCGACTCATTGCATCGCCTCCTGCTTGTCTTGTTCCCGCCTGGTCTTGCGACCGTGGTCGTCCTCCTCGTCGGCCTGCTCTCTGAGGCGCGCCAGGCCGCGGCTCAGCAAGGACCGGACGGTGCCGCGACGCGAGCGGATCGCGGCGGCGATCTCCTTGTCGTTGAGGCCATAGACGTAGTGGAGGCCGAGGACCAGTCGCTGCCGTTCGCTCAGCTCTCCCAGGGCTCGGATCAGCCAATCGCGCTCGCCGAGGCTCTGCGGGAAGGTCGCCTCCACCTGCAGTTCGTGCTCGACGTCCTCGTAGGGATGCCACTCGTGACGCTGGCGCTTCTTCGCCGCACGCTTGATCTCTCCGGCGCAGATTCGGTAGGTCCAGCCGTCGAAGCGATCGGCGTCGCGCAGTTTCGGCAGCCCGCGCAGAACCCGGATCGCCACCTCCTGGCCGACGTCCTGGCCGATGTTGGGATCGCCCAGCGAGAAGGTCGCGAGCCGCAGGCCCGCCGTGTAGGCACGCTCGGCGATCCACTCCCTCGCCTCCAGGTCGCCGCGGTTTGCACGGAAGACCCGCGCGGTGACCTTGTCCTGCTCGCTCAGTTCCGAACCTTCGATCATCGGCTGCGTGAATGACCCCGGCCGGAAGCCAGGTGTTGCACGCAGCGGGAAGACTTACTTACGCGAACGCCTGAGACGCGCGGCGGCGGAGATCCGAGTTGAGCATCCCGGTGACCTCGCTGGGGCGGTCGCCAGCCGGCGGGACAGCGGCACCAATCAGACCGTCGGCGCGGTAGCCGTAGAGCGGGGCAACGAAGCCGAGCTCGCGAATCTTGCGGACCAGCTTGACCGCGCTCTGGGTGTCGGCACCGGGGCCGCAGAGGACGATCGCGGTTGGGTCGAGTGCGCCGAGGGCACGGTCGAGCCGCTCATCACCAAGCTCGTTGGAAAGGACGAGGACGCGGAAGCCGGCGCGGCGCAGGGCGAGGTCGAGGGCCTGGGTGTAGACCTCCTCGGCGTCCTGGCCGTGACTGGAGTCGAGCAGCAGGATTCCGGCGGGGCGAGCAGCAGCGGAGGCGAGACGGCGGGCGCCGTGCAGCCAGCCGGTCGCCCAACGGGCGGCGAACTCAAGCTCGGCCTCCCGTTCGGGGTCAGCGGCGAGCTTGTCGATCGCCGGCAGCAGCAGCTCCTCCACCGTGCGCTCCAGCGAGCGCACGGCAAGGCTCTCCTCGACCGCGCGGTCGGCGGCGGACTCGTCGAAGCTCTCGAAGGCGGTAAAGAGACTGCCGTCGTTGGCCGGCGCCTGCTGGCGCTGGCGCGAAAGCTCGATCGCCGAGGAGATGTTGCCGGTCTCAGCCAACGCGTCGCGCAGAGCCTGCAGCTCCACCAGCTCGTAGTTACGGTGGTTACCCTCGGTGCGCTTCGGTTTCGGGTAACCGTAACGGCGCTCCCAGCTACGCAGGGTGTTCGGGCTTACGCCCAGGACTTCGGCGGCGGCGTTGGTTCGGATTCCTGGCATTGGATAAGAAGATCGAATGAGTTGGTGCGCGTGGTCCTTCGACGCGACCAAGCGATTCTCCCACCGGTTTTCCGGGTTTACACCGGTTATCGACAGATTTCGCAGAAACTGTTAGCGATCTTGCAAGGCGCCAACGCCCACCGGCTGGCCAACCGCGCGGGCTCGCCACATCGCCGCGTCAGCCTTGTGCAGAAGTTCTTCGGCGTCGGTGCCGTGGTCGGGACAGGCAACAACTCCGGCTGAGACCGCGATTCGCAGCCCCCCCGCCTGCTCGAGCTCATCCAGCTGCCGCAGCAGCCGCTCGCACATCTGCACCCCTTCGACCGTGCGCAGGTTCGGAGCGAGGACGCAGATCGCTTCCTCCTCGAGGCGGAAGGCTTCGTCGACGATGCGGATGCTGTCGCGGAGGGCCGCGCCGACGATCGAGAGAACGGTCTCCTGGCCACCGGCGACGTCGCCCGGGCGGACCCCCGGACCGGAGGCGTCGAAGACGGCGAGCCCGAAGGAATGTCCGTAGCGCCGGTTGGTCTCGAGCAGCTGTTCGAGCCGGCGCCGCATGTGGCCCGGTCGGTAGAGACTCGGCAGTTCGGCCGGCTCCTCCGGCGCCGAAACTGGGGGCACCGCGGTCGCCGGCGCAGCCGGCTGCGCGGCGTCTATAGCCGAGGCAGTGAGGGAGCCGAACTCGCCAGCCAAACGCTGGGCGGCTTCCGCAAAACGATCCCCATTGGTTCCAGACTCTTCGTGCAACGTCTTGAGGAGATCGGCGTGCAGCTCGGAGACCTTGAGGGCGATCCGGCTAGCGGCTGATCGATCTTCTTTACGGCGGCCGTCTGGTGACTGGTCAGACACGCAGGGAACTTGCCGGAAGCCCCGGACAGTGGAGTAGCGAAAAGGCGCTATTTGCGGAAGGACAGTCGTCCAGGACGAATATCCGGTCCCGCTTATTCCAGACTTCTTCTGCCAGCCAACGCCTTGCTGAGGGTGACCTCGTCGGCGTGCTCGAGGTCGGCGCCAACCGGCAATCCACTGGCGAGCCGGGTCACCGTCACCTGACCGCGCAACATCGCGGCGATGTGGAGCGCGGTCGCCTCGCCGGTAGTGGTCGGGTTGGTAGCCAGCACGACCTCGTTGATGCCGCCGCGCTCGACCCGGCTGCGCAGCTCGGCGATCTTCAGGTCTTCGGCGTCGATGCCGTCGATTGGCGAAAGGGCGCCGCCAAGCACGTGGTAGAGGCCGCGGTATTCATGGGTGCGCTCGATCGGGATCACGTCGGCCGGCTCCTCGACCACGCAGATCATCGTCCGGTCGCGGTTCTGGTCGGCGCAGATTCGGCAGAGCGGTCCCTCGGCGAGGTTGAAGCACTCCTCGCAGAGCCCCACCTTCTCCTTCACTTCGCGGATCGCGTCGCCAAGGGCAAAGGCCTCTTCGTCGGGGGCGCGCAGCAGGTGGAAGGCGAGCCGCTGCGCGGTCCGTTGCCCGATTCCCGGCAGTCGCGAGAGCTCGGCGACGAGGCGCGCGAGCGGTGCTGGGCCCTCGCTCAACCGAGCAGGCCTCCCATGCCGCCGAGGTCGCCGCCGGCGATGCCGCCCATTTTCGAGCTGGCAAGCTCCTGGGCGGCGCGCAGGCCCTCGTTGACGGCGGCCTGCACCATCTCCTGGAGCAGCTCCGCGTCCTCGGGGTCGATCGCCTCGGGGTCGATGACGATCTCCCGCAAGGTCAGATCGCCGCCCATCTTCACCTTGACCATGCCGCCGCCGGCGCTCGCCTCGACAACCTCGTCTTTGAGTTTCTCCTGCGCCGCCAGCATGTCGGCCTGCATCTGCTGCGCCTGTTTCATCAGGGCGTTGACGTCAAAGCCTCCGGGTCCTCCTCGTGCCACCTAACTGACCTCCTCCGCGTCGAACTCGCTCTTTAGCCGCTCCAGCAACTCTTCCTCGTCGATCTCCTCACTGCCCGGCGCCGGCGTGTCCGGCGGCGCCTCCCCACTCTCCAGCACTACGTAAGCGGGACGCAGCCCGGTGCCGGTCACAGCGGCGAAAGCTGCCGCCACCGTGTCCCGCTTCTCGGGGCTGTCGGCATTTTTTTTCAGAAAGGTCATGTCAGGAGGGAAGCCGACCTCGAGGCCCTCGTCACCAAAGCTGACCGGGCGGGCGCCTTCGAGGGCGCCGGCGAGAGCGGGGGCGGTCTCCTCCAGCTTCTTCAGGACGGCGGGCCAGATTCGTTGGATCTCCTCTAGGGACAAAGCGTCTTGGCCGGCGGGTCCTGTCTCCGATACTGGGCTCTCCCTACCGGGAGAGCCCTCAGCATCGTCGCCACCCGCCGGAGGAGCGGAAGCAGCTGACGGCGGAGCCTCGGCCTCTTCCTCTTCAGCTGGTGGGGGATCGGTCGGAGGTGGGGCGTCTGGAGGGGTGATCTCTGCCGTGGGTGGCGTCGTAGGGGGGACCCCCGCCTGCTGCGCAGGTGGGGGTGGGTCCCCTGCGGCGACAGGACCCGCGGGCTGACCGCCTCCGCCTTGCTCCAGTCGCTCGACGCGCCGCAAGAGTCCGGCGGTATCTGGATCCAAGTCTGGCCGCGCGGCTTTCAGCAGGGCGATCTCTACTGCCATGCGCGCGTCGTCGCCCTCGCGAACGGCGGTTAGCGCCGTCGCCAGCTCGTCGATGGTGCGGATCAGGTTGGCGGGCTTGATCGCGCTCGCCTGGGCCTGGATGCGGGCGGTGTCGGTGGCGGTGACGACAAAGGTCGTCGGCACTTCGCCGGTGGTCTGCACGATCAACAGGTGGCGGAGGTGAGCGAGCAGGTCGCGGGCGAACTGCGAGGGGTCGCGGCCGGAGCGAGCCATCATCTCGACCCCGACCAGGACCCCTTTCGGGTCCTCGGCGATCACCGCGTCGACCGCCTCGAAGAGGAGGTCGGCATCGGCTGCTCCCAGCATCTCCAGGACGTCCTTCAGCTCGACCTGACTGCCACCGAAGGCGACCAGTTGGTCGAGGGTGCCAAGCGCATCGCGGAAGCTGCCGGAGGCGGAGCGGGCGATCATCGCCACTGCCCCCTCGTCAACCTCGATCGACTCGGCGGCGGCGACCCGGGTCAGCACCTCGGAGATCTGCTCCAGCGAGGGACGCTGGAAGTCAAAGCGCTGGCAGCGGTCGGCGATCGTCGCCATCACCTTGTGCGACTCGGTCGTGGCGAGGACGAAGACGGTGTTCGGCGGCGGCTCCTCGAGCGTCTTCAGAAAGGCGTTCCAAGCCTCTTTGGTCAGCATGTGGGCCTCGTCGAGGATGTAGACCTTCCAGTGGCCGCCAGCCGGGGCGTAGGCGACCCGCTCGCGCAGGTCGCGGACATCGTCGACGGAGCGGTTCGAGGCGGCGTCCATCTCGATCACGTCGACCGAGGTGCCAGCGGCGATCGTCACGCAGGACTCGCATTCGCCGCAGGGGGTGACGGTCGGACCGCCGCGCTCGCAGTTCAGCGATCTAGCGAGGATCTTCGCCATCGAGGTCTTGCCGGTACCGCGGGAGCCAATGAAGAGATAGGCGTGGTGGACCTTGCCCTGCTCGACCGCGTTGCGCAGGGTGCGGACCACGTGGGTTTGCCCGACGACCTCATCAAAGGACCCGGGGCGGTGGCGGCGGTAGAGGGAAGTCGACTCGCTCATCGGCTCTTGAGCCAGTGTATCCACGGCCAAGTCACGCCCCTGACCTACGTGTCTGAGTTTCCCCGCCATATATGTGGGTGAAACTCAGACACCCCTTGGCGGGAAGTCCCGATACGGTCTCGCCCGTGCCGAAGGGGGCCCGCAACTGGCTGACGCCCGCCGCCTGGGTCGCCGCGGTGAGTGGCGTGCTGCTGCTCGTCTTCCCGGTTGGCTTCCCCAACTACGACACGATCTACGCCCTGGTCTGGGGACGGGAACTGGCCCACCTCGAAAGCCCCGACATGGGCGCCGCGCTGCCGCCGACGCCGCACCCGCTGACCGAGCTGTGGGGACTGGTGACGACGCCCCTGGGCGACGGCATGATCACCCTGACGATGATCGGCGCCTACGTCTCGCTAGGCCTGATCGGGTTCTTCGTCTACCGCCTCGGGGCGATCTGGTTCGACCGTCCGATCGGGGCCGTCGCCGCCGCGATCGTCCTCACCCGCGCCCCCTTCCTCTCCAACGGCCTGCGCGCCTACATCGACCTCCCCTACATCGCCCTCTGCCTAGCGGCTCTCCTAGTTGAGGCCAAGCGCCCAAGAGCGGGCTGGCCCGTTCTAGTTCTCTTAGCCCTCGCCGGTCTGCTGAGACCTGAGGCATGGCTTTTCTCGGTGGTGTACCTGGCCTATCTGGCGTTCTGGCCGAACGACGAAGACGATCAGGAGGCGACGGGGACACCCCTCGCCCTCATCCTCCTCACCCTCGCTGCCCCCCTCCTCTGGGCGGCGTTCGACTGGATCACCACCGGCAGCCCGACCTACTCGTGGACCGGGACGAAAGAAACCGTTGAGACGCTCGAACGGCAGACCGGGCCGGTCGATCTCGTCCTCTACGGCCCGCGCCGGCTCGGTGAGGTGCTGCAGTGGCCGGGAATGGTCGGCGCCCTCGGGGGCGTCGTCCTCGGGCTTGCCTTCCTCCGCCGCCGCTCCACCCTCGGCGTCGCCGCCGCTGCGCTGGCCCTTGCCGCCTTCGCGATCCTCGCCTGCGGCGGTCTCGCGATCCTCCCCCGCTACACGATGCTCGCCGCCGCGATCCTGGCGATCTTTGCCGGGGTCGGCCTGCTCGGCTGGCGGCTGCTGGAGCCCGGGCACCCCTGGCGCCGTCGCTGGCAGGTCTTCGCCGGGATCGTGCTGGCGATGTTCGTGATTTGGCTCCCGAACCAGTGGGATCTCGACTCCAAGGTCGACACCGACCTGACCAACCAGGCGCGGATTGAGCGTGACCTCTCGGACCTGGTCGACGCGGGAGCCTTCGAGCCGCTTTGCGGCAAGGTCGCCGTCCCCAACCACCGCGCCGTCCCCCGCCTCGCCTTCAACCTCGACATCAAGCCAACCGAGGTCATCAGCGCCAGCGAGGAAGGCACCCCCAAGCGCGGCTACTTCGTCGCCCCCGCCTCCGAGTTCGTGATCCACAACTTCATCCTCGATCCCAACGACCCGACCGATTTCTCCCTGCCGCCCCCGCAGAACTTCGAACGCGTCGCCGCCAACGACTCCTGGGTCGTCTACCGCCGCTGCTGAGACATAGTGTTCCGCGCCGTGAGCTTCTCGAAGTCAGGGGTCGCGGCCTTGTTTGTCGTGCTGTTGTGCGCGGTGCTCGCCGCCCCGGCCTCCGCTGCGGAGCGCCCGACCGCAGTCATCACCTATTACGGATCGGACGAGACCGGCCCCGACCCCGGCCTGCCGGAAAGAGTCGCTGACGCGATGTTCGAATCCAGTGGCGAACCGGCCACGGTCGAGGAATACTTCCGCGTCCAGACCTTCGGCACGGTTGGCTTCAGCGGCGGCGTCGGCGACGTCTACGGCCCGTACAAACTGGCAACCCCGAAGGCCAACTGCCCGTGGCCCACCTGGAACAACGAAGCCAGGCAGAAAGCGATCGCCGAAGACGGATTCAACGCAGCCGACTACGCGCAGGTCGTCTACATCTACGAAAACGAACCCTTCGTCACCTCGGACTGCAGCGCCGCCGGGGCCGGCGCCGGCAGCTTCGTCTGGATCGACAGCCTCAGCGGCTACACGATCGTCCACGAGCTCGGGCACCTGCTCGGCTCCCCCCACGCCGCCGCCTACCGCTGCCGCGAAGGCGCAACTGCGGTCGCCTACAGCGCCAACTGCAGCGAAGTTTTCCCGCCCGGCGACGAAACGAGCGAATACGGCGACCCGTTCGACCCGATGGGCTTCGGCCACCTCGGTGGACTGGCAGCCGAGATGACCGCCTGGCGCAAGCTCGGGTTCGGGGCGATTCCAGCCAGCGATGCGCCGACGATCGCCAGCAACGGCACCTACACGATCGCCCCACTCGAGCAGAGCAGCGGCACCCGGCTGCTGCGGATCGCCAACGGAGCCGGCGACTTCTTCGACCTCGACTTCCGCCAGCGGATCGGCCCCTTCGACTCGAACTACGCGTTTGATTCACCGGCGGTCAACGGCGTCGCGATCCACGTCGACGCCCCCAGTTTTGACGGCGCCCATCCCTCCCGGCTGCTCGACATGAAGCCAGAGACCGCGACCTTCGACGACGCGCCGTTGACGACGGGGCAGCAGTTCCGCGACTTCCGCACCGGGGTGACGATCGAAACGGTCTCGGTCGGGGCGACCGGAGCAACGGTGCGAATCGACGGGTTTCCCATCATCGATCCACCACCGCCACCCGCACGTCGCTGCAAAGTCCCGAACCTGAATCGGAGGAAATTCAAAGCGGCGAAGAAAGCGATCCGGCTCAGCCCGTGCAAGCTCGGCAAAGTCAAACGTCGCCCGTCGAAAAAAGTCCCGAAAGGCAAGGTCGTCTCCCAACGGCCGAAAGCGGGCAAGCAGGTCGCAGCCGGAACCAAGGTCACCGTCGTCGTCAGCAACGGCCCGCCACCGAAGCGCATCGCTACCAGCTAACCGCCCCGCTCTACCGCCTCGACCGCGGCGTGGGTCTCGGCGGCTAGACCCGGCGCTGCAAGCTCGATGCGGGGCGGCAGCTCGATACGGAGGTCGTCGGAGGGGTCGATCCGGACCCGCAGCTCGCCCGTGCGCGAGCTCAGCACGTGGCCGCCGCGGCTGCGGTCGGCGCTGATGAAGTGCAGATGGAAGCCGGCGACCTCGATCCCCTCGACGTAGGCGGGGAAGCGGAAGCCGAGCATCGTTCCCTCAATCTCGGTCAGCTCAAAAACATGCTGGTCGGCGACGACCTCGGTTAGCGGCCGATAGGGCGGGTCCTGGCGCGGCACCGAGCGGGCGCGGACTAGGGGGAAGCAGCCGTCGAGGCGGATCGCTAACGAGGAGGAAGCGGCCGGGACGAGAGCGTCAAGCGCCGCCAGCAGTTCCTCGTGCGCCCGCTCGCCATCAGGCAACTGCTCCTCCACGGTCGGCTCGAAGCGAGTGACGACCGCAAACGGCGTCCGCTCCGCCGGCGCGATCGGCGTCACCCGTCCCTCGACGTCGGCGCGGAAGAACTCACCGTCGATGGCGATCATCTCGCCGTCGAGGTGGTTGAGGGTGCCGAGGCCAAGGTCGCCGTGCTCGGCCAACTCGGCGAAGCTGAGGTCGCCGTCGTAGGCCCCCTCGAGCAGGGCCGCGATCGTCGAGGCCTGGAAGAGGACGTGGGGCTCGCGCTCGCGGTGGAGATCGGCGCGCAGCATCGCCTCCACGTGCAGCGAGCGGATCCAGTGCTCGTCCAGCATCGGCGCCAGTCTGCCATTTAGCCGGGATAGGGTGCGCCGGTGTTCTCGGGGGGCTTCAAGCGCTCGTCGCGGTTCGGCCTGATCGGCGTCCTCGTCGTGATGGCGCTGGTCGCCACGATCGGGCTGACGCTTGGCAGCGGTGAAGCCAACCCGAAACTCGCCCTTGGTCTGATCTTCGGCGTAATCGCGATCTTCGTCGTCATCCTCCTCCTGCTCCAGCGCTCCGACCTGGAGCACGTCGCCGGCGGCGACGCCGTCAGGCGCAGCCGAGCCGCAGCCGAAGGCAGTCACTCACTCGAGAACCCGGCCGCGGTCGGCGAAGCGGAGCTTTGGGCGGCGCTGGCGATCGCGCCGATCGACGCCGACGCGGTCAAGGCCCAGAGCGAGATGTGGGACGTCGGCCGGCGCAGCCTCAAACTCAGCGCCGTCGTCTTCGGCCTGATCTTCCTCACCGTGCCCCCGATCTACCTGCTCGAATCATTCGTGCCGCTGCTGATCGGCGGGCCGCTGATCGCGATCGCTGCGCTCTACGGCTCCTTCCGCGCGATCGGCCCCGGCGGCGAGATCGACCAGAGTTACCCGCGGATGGACCGGGCGATGAAACCGCTCGGCCTGGCGGTGAGCGAGCGACCCAAGGGCGGCTTCGAGCCGCGCGGGCCGACGATGCCCGGCTTCGATTACCGGCTACGCGGGGCAACCGAGCTGAGTGGCGAGCGCCACGGCCGCCGCGTTGCGGTCCGCTTCGGCGGCCACGAAGACGCCGGCCAAAGTGAGGTGACGATCGCCGCTCCCTGCAATGAGTTCGAGGCGAAGTCAAAGCGAGTCGAGGTGCGCAGCGGCCCGCAAGGGCTCATCATTTCCCGCCGTAAAGCCGCGCAGAGCGACTGGCTCTGCGACCTCTGGCTGGCCGAGCAGCTCCTCGCTGAGTAGCCGCCCCGGACCCAAAGGTCCGGTCATGAAACCATCAGATGGATGGCGGCAATAGAGCTACGCAACGTGGTCAAGACCTTCGGCCCGATCACCGCGGTCGACGGGCTCGACCTCGAGGTGCCGGAAGGAATCTGCCTCGGCCTGCTCGGGCCGAACGGCGCCGGCAAGTCGACGACGATGCGGCTGCTAACCGGCCAGGCAATCGCCGACACCGGCGTGCTCCGCGTCCTCGGTCACGATCTCCCCGCGGAAGCGAAGACCGCTCGCGGCCTGATGGGCGTCGTCCCCCAGCTCGACAACCTCGACGTCGATGTCACCGTCGAAGACAACCTGGCGATCTTCGCCCGCCTCTACCGAGTACCCGATGTCAAGGCCGCGGTCGAGAAAGCGCTCGACATCGCCCGTCTGCAGGAGCGTCGCCGCGACGCCGTCGATGAGCTCTCGGGCGGGATGCGGCGGCGCCTGCTACTGGCCCGCGGCCTCGTCCACGAGCCGCGCCTGATTCTCCTTGACGAGCCGACGGTCGGGCTCGACCCACAAATCCGCACCGAGCTCTGGACCCTGATCGGTGACCTGAAAGCGCGCGGGACGACGATCCTGATGTCGACCCACTACATCGAGGAGGCCGAGCGGCTGGCCGACGAGGTGGCGGTCATGCACCAGGGCAAGATCATCAGCCGCGGCCACCCGGTCCAGCTGATCGGCGAGCACGCCGGCCGCCAGACCGCCGAGATCTACGGGCCGCCCGACCGGCTCGCTGAACACCGGGCCGATGCGGAAGCGAAGGGACTCTCGGTGCGACCGGCCGGTCCCGCAATCGCGATCGTTGGCTCCGAGCGGGCCGACGGCGGCATCCCCGAGGACGCCGTCGTCCGCGCTGCCTCGCTCGAGGACGTCTTCGTGTTGCTGACCGGAGAGGAGGCGGAGTGATGGAGGCCACGACCCAGAGCCCACCGGCACGTCAGATGCGCCGACTCGAACCGACCGCGATCGCCGGGATCATGAGCCGCGAGGTCGCCAACTTCCGCACCTACTGGAAGGGAACGACCTTCTCCAGCGTGCTGGAACCGCTGGTCTACCTGCTTGCTTTCGGTCTCGGCCTCAGCGCCACCCTGGTCGACGAAGTCGAAGGCGTCCCCTACATCGAGTTCGTCGGCACCGGGATGGTGGCGACCGCGGTGATCTTCTCCAGCGCCCTGCCGGCGATGTTCGGCACCTTCGTCAAGCACCGCTTCCAGAACACCTACGACGCGATCCTCGCCGCCCCGGTCGACGTCGAGGAGCTGGTCAGCGCCGAGATGCTCTGGATCGGGATCCGCTCCGGCAGCTACGGCTGCGTCCCGCTATTGGTCACGATCGCCTTCGGCCTCGATCCGGAGTGGGGAATGCTGCTGGTGCCGCTGTTCTGCTTCGTCACCGCGCTCGGCTTTGCCGGTTTCGGGGTGGCGATGGCGGCGACCGTCGCCAAGATCGACCAGTTCAACTACGTCACGGCGCTGTTCGTGACGCCGCTGTTCCTCGTCGCCGGCACCTTCTTCCCGATCGACGGCCTGCCCGAGGGCGTGCAGGTGGCGGCGCAGTTCAACCCGCTGCACCAGCTGGTTGAACTGGTCCGCGGCGGCGCCTTCGGTTACGAGTGGGAGGACCTGCTGCGCTTCGGCTTCCTCGTCGCCTTCGCCCTCGTCACCTGGCGGGTGGCGATCCACCAGATGCGCAAGCGCCTGATCGACTGAACGCGGCGTTCGTCCTTTGTCGGCCTATTCCCGACAAAGGACGAACGCCGATGAAGAAAGTGGACCGTGCGCCCGCTCTCTGAGACAAGGTCACCGGGCGTGTCCGTCGCTTATGGCTCAAGCCGGGCTCGCCTGCGGCACCCGCGGCATCCGCTTAAGGCTGCTTCCTTCCGGACCTGACCTGGTTCGCGTGCCCACGTCGCGCAGGACCCGGCCGTCAACGCCGCCACAACGCACTGACCCCGACGGCCAGTCCCTCGGAACGGTAGTCGGCCCCGCTAAGCGGATTTCGGGTGACAGGGCACCGCTGATTCCCCACCTAGCACGGTCCACTGGTGATCCTACTCGGCCGACCATAGGATGGCGCCTTGCCCGCCCTGCCCTTCGCCGCAATCGAGGTCGACTCCGGTTCCTTCTTCGCGATCGTCACCGTCGCCGCGATCGCCGCGATCACCGTCGCCGCGGTCCCGAAGCGCTTCGCGCCGCCGGTCGTCGTCATCGAGCTGGTGCTGGGAATTGTGATCGGCCCCGAAGTCCTCGGCCTCGCCCACAGCGACGACTTCGTCGAATTCTTCTCCAACCTCGGGCTCGGGATGCTCTTCTTCTTCGCCGGCTACGAGATCGACTTCGAGCGGATCAAGGGGGCGCCAATGAAGCTCGGCGCCGCCGGCTGGCTGCTTTCGGTGATCCTCGCCTACGGCCTTGGCGGCATCCTCGCCGCCGCTGGAGTCGTGGTCTCCTTCCTCTACACCGGCTCGGCGATGGCGACGACCGCGATCGGAACCTTGATCCCGATCCTGCGCGACAACGGCGAGCTGAAGACCCGCTTCGGCACCCACCTGCTGGCCGCCGGCGGCGCCGGCGAGTTCGGGCCGATCTTGCTGGTGACGCTGGTTCTATCGACCGCCAACCCGCTGCACGAGGCCGGAATTTTGCTCGCCTTCGTCGCCCTCGCGCTGGGGCTGGCGCTGGTCTCGGTCCGCTACGCCTGGCGCGGCTGGCCCGCCCTCGAACGCACCTTCGAGGCGAGCAGCCAGCTGGCGGTGCGGGTGACCGTCGTCCTCGTCTTCGGCCTCGTCCTCCTCGCCGGCAAGCTCGGCCTCGACATCCTGCTCGGCGGCTTCGTCGCCGGGATGATCACCAGGATGGCGTTGAAGGGACAAGAGCTGCAGATCTTCGAGTCGAAGCTGACCGCGGTCGGGTTCGGCTTCTTCGTCCCCTTCTTCTTCGTCACCAGCGGCATCGAGTTCGACCTCGCCGCGCTCGGCTCGGCCGAAGCGCTGGCGAAGCTGGTGCTTTTCCTCGGGCTCTTCCTCGTCGTCCGCGGAGTGCCGGCGCTGCTGCTCTACCGGCACTACCTCGGGGCCCGCGACCGCATGGCCTTGGCCTTCTACTGCGCGACCGAGCTGCCGCTCGTCGTCGCGATCACCACGATCGCGATCGACGCCGGCAAGATGCATGCCTCGACCGCCGCCGGGCTCGTTGGCGCCGCCATGCTCTCAACGTTGATCTACCCGTTCGTAGCCATGGCGCTGCGCCAACGCTCCCGCGACGAGACGCCTAACGACGCAGCAGTCGCAACCGCTTAAAGGCGGTCGAGTCGGCGTTGCCGGCGCGGACCTTGACCTTGAACAGCAGCCGCTTACGGGTCGTGAGTTTGCCCTTCGCCCGCGGCTTCACCTTCAGCACCAGCCGCTTGGTCTTGCCCTTGGCGACCTTGACCCGGCGCGGCGCGGTTGCCGGCTTGCGCTTGCCAAGCAAGCCGAGGACCGAGATCCGACAGGCGCGGCCGATCCGGGCGGGGCATCGAGCCTTGACGGCGAGACGCTGTCCCTTCAAAGTCGCCGGCCCAGCGAGGGTGGCGGGGGCGAGCGCTGCGACCCGCGCCGCGATCGAGTCACCGGCGCCGCGGCCGCTTTGACCACCGTTGCCGTTCGCGTCGCCGCTGCCGACAGTGAGCGCTACGTTGTCGAAGCGGGCGCTGGTCGAGCCGGAGAGAAGACCCGTCCCGACAACGTCTGACGAGGTGCGCGCAGCGAGAACGATCGCATAGGTGTGGCCAGCGACCACCGTCACCGCGCCGTCTTCACCGCTCCAGCCCGTGCCGGGGTCGACTGACTCGGCGATCGAGGTCGAAACCTTGCCGCTAGTGCGGTCGATTAGCTGCGCGGTGTAGTCAAGCTGGGGATTTAGATCGACCAGGGAGCCCACCACGAAGCGCCGGTCGAGGTGAAGGCTGCCAGCGCCGCCCTCGTCAACCTGGAAGTCGGGTGACTGCAGAGTCACCGTCGACTCGAAAAGGGAGAGGAGGTTGAGGCTGATGTTGGTGTTCGCCGCCAGCGAGCCCGCCGGCCTGCCGTCGCCGGCTTCGTAGCCACCGTCGGCCGAACAGAACAGCGGCACATTGCAGCTCGCCTCGGTCACCTGCCAGCCCTCCGCACTACCGTTGAACTCGCTACCGCCAGCGGGATAGACGCTCGTGGCGGCGCTCGCCGGAGCGACCTGCGCAAACAGCGCCGCCATAGCCACAGAAGCCAGCGTGAGTCCTCCTCTCCAGGTTCGCATTCGAAGCTCCTTTCAAAAGGCTTGGTCGTCTCCCTGAATCGCTCAGGGGTCATCAATACTTAGTAGTAAGTACCCATCAGTTCGCGGGCAAGCCAACCCTGGACGGATTCCCGATCACCGCCCGGCCCCCACCGCCGTCGTACAATCCCCGTCCCGGGCGCGTAGCTCAGTGGGAGAGCGCTCGCTTCACACGCGAGAGGTCGCTGGTTCGAAACCAGCCGTGCCCATCAGAATCGGTTAGGTCTCCCACGGAGCGTTACGCAACTCCCGGCCGGGGCGGGGTTGAAGGATCGACATGGCTTTGGGGAGAGCGATGACTTCAGGCAACCTGCTCGCGCTGGCGGTGGCGTGCGTGGCGCTTGCCCTGCCGGCCAGCTCCCTGGCGGCGACGGTCGGCGTCGAAGAGCTGCCGACCGACCCACGGCAGGCGAAGGTCGCCTTTGCGGGCGCTTCCGGCGAGGCGAACCGGCTGACGGTCTCGATCGCCGGCGAAGACGCCGATTTCTATGAACTGCGGTTGGTCGACGGCGCCGCTTCGATCCAGCCCGGGCCCGGTTGCAGCGGCGGCGGCGCAACCGGGGTCGCGGTCCTGTGCAAGGTGCACAAACCGACCTTGGGCGACAACTACACCTGCTGGAAAGGGTGCTACGCCGCGAGCGGGACCGCCTGGGAGCTGAACCTGAGCTTCGCGCTCGGCGATGCCGGCAGCCGCCTCGACACCACGGCGCTGCCGGCAAGCGCCCCCAACAAGTCGGGGTTCTCGCCATCGGCTCCGGTCGAGGTCACCGTCATTCCGGGCGCCGGCGACGACAGGGTGCTCACCGGTCCCGGCCCGGATCAGATCGAAGCGAGCCGCGGCGCCGACCTGATCCGCACCGGGGAAGGGCGCGACGTGCTCCGCGGTGGCGCCGTCGCCGACGGTCCCGACGACGTCGACCTCGGCGACGGCTACGAAGACGCGATCGACTTCTCCGAACGCACCGAGGGCGTCCGCTACGACCCCAACGGACAGGCCGACGACGGTGCCACGGGAGAGGGCGACAACCTCGGCGCCGCGAGTGAAGTCCGGGGCGGCGCGGGCGCGGACACCCTGATCAGCGCCCGAGGGGACATCCTCGGCTTCGAAGCAATAATCACCGGCGGCCGCGGTAACGACCTCATCGTTGGCAGCCAAAGGAACGACGGCCTCTACGGCGGTGCCGGTGACGATGAGCTCGTCGGCGGCGCTGGCAACGACGCGCTGAGGGATCCGGCCTACTTCGGCGGCGATGGGAGATCGGGGAACGACTCCGCCGACGGTGGGCCCGGCCACGACGCGATCGAACTCGGCAGGGGCGACGACGAGGCTGCCGGCGGCCCGGGCCGCGACCGGATCGTGCTCGGTCCGGGCGGGGACACCGCAATGGGCGGGGACGGCAACGACATCCTGCTGGGCGAAGGAGGGAGCGACACGATCGAAGCTGGCGAGGGGAACGACCGCCTCACCGGCGACATCGGTCGCGATCGGCTCTTCGGTGGAGCGGGCGAGGACCGGATCGCCGCCGGCATGGTCGTGGTCCGGGAGTGGGAGTACCGCACCTTCCTCCACTCGCCGGGCCCGCTCGAGGGACAGCCCGACCAGATCGGCTGCGGGACCGGCCGGGACAAGGTGAGGGCCGGCATCGGCGACACGGCAGCCGAGTGCGAGACGATCCTGCGCGCCGAGCCGCTCGAGGTGCGCGGGTTCGCGGACGGAGATCGTTACCTCCCCCCACGGATCAAGATCTCGATTCGCCGTCCCGGGACGCTCGAGCTGGTGGGCAAGGGCTTGGTGCCGAAAAGGCGGTCCATCAGGCGCAGCTTCGGTGCTTTGACCGTCGGCCTGCGGCCCAACCAGCGGGCTCGGCGCTCGCTGCTCCGTGACGGTCACGCCGAGTTGCGCGCGCGGATCTCCTACCGCGCCGTCAACGGCCGCGAGGTCACCCGGATCTATTCGATCGATCTTTGGCAAGGAGGTGAAGTCGAGGGTCGCGAGCCCGCCTGAGCCTCGTGCGGCCGCTACTGCATGGGCCGTTGCGGGGGTTGCGAGACGGAGTTCCCCTTCCGACCACTGAAAGATGCGCCCCCTTGCAGCAATCGGCGCAGCGGCACTGGTTGCCCTCGCCTTCGTCGTTCCGGCTCGTGCCGAGGCGTCGCCCGCGAACGTCGCCGCCTTGCAGGCGGCCCTGCGGCAACTGCAGCTCTACGACGGCTACGTCGACGGGATCCGCGGGCCGCTGACGCGGCGCGCCGTGGTCACCTTCCAGCGCCGCCGTGGCCTCGCCGCCGACGGCGTCGCCGGACCGCGGACGCGGCGGGCGCTCGGCTGGCGCGGCCGCCCGGGGCTGGGCAGCCGCACGATGCGGATCGGCAACCGCGGCTGGGACGTGGCAGCGCTGCAGTACCTGCTGCAGCGGGCGGGCCATGGCGCGGGCAGGGCCGACGGCCTCTTCGGGCCGCTAACGCAGGCGGCGGTGATACGGGCGCAGCGCGCCGCCGGGATCGGCGTCGACGGGCTCGCCGGCCCGGCGACGGTCGCTGCGCTGCGCGGCCGCGGGACCGCGCCAAGCACCCCCGTTCCGAGCGGGCCGGTCAGCTTCTACCGGCCCGTCTCCGGCCCGATCGGCGATGGCTTCGGAGCCTCGCGCGGCGGCGGTCGCCTCCACCAGGGGCTCGACTTCCCGGTCCCCCAGGGGACCCTGGTCGGGGCCGCCGGCGTTGGCACGACGATCTTCGCCGGCTACAACGCCGCCGGCTACGGCAACCTCGTCGTCGTCCAGCACCGGCTCGGCTACACCACCTGGTACGCGCACCTCTCCTCGATCACGACCTGGGTCGGCGAGAGGGTGGCAGGCGGCACCCGGCTCGGCTACGTCGGCTCAACCGGGTACTCAACCGGGCCCCACCTGCACTTCGAGGTGCGCCGCTACGACACTCCGATCGACCCGATCCCGATGCTGCTGCCGAGCGTCGCCGCGCGGCCATTCAGCAATGGCGGGCAGGGCGAGAAGCTTGAGTGCGGAGCAAGCCGACCCGTTTCCGATCAGTCGTCGAGGGGCGGCGACTGGATCGCCCGCGAGCCTCTCTGCCGTTAGACGCGACTAGGCGCCTACTGCTGAATCACCGCGATCGTGTTGCCCGAGGGGTCCTCGAACCAGGCGATCTGCGGTCCGGGACCGCCGCTGACGATGCCCTTCTCGTTGTGGTCGAAGCCCTCGTAGCGCTGGAAGCTGACGCCGCGCTCGGTGAGGCCGTCGACGGCGGCCTCGACGTCGTCAACCTCGAAGTTGAGCATCGTGTAGCTGGGCGGGGTCATCTCCGGGCTGACATACAAGAAGACGTCGGTGCCGTCGGCGAGTTTCAGGACGGTCACCCCGAACTCCTCGTCCAGCACCTCGATCCGCAGGCCCAGGGTCCCCTCGTAGAACTGCCGCGCCTCGTCTAGATCCTTGACGGCGAACCCGCTGGTCGCCTTCGTCTCACCAAGCATCACTCGCTCCTTTGCTCGCTTATTGAGGTCCTACCCATTAGACCGCGATCGGGACCAAAACTCATCGCTTACTCGTTATCGAGTGGCCGGCGACGGCCTTTCTTTCTCTCCCCTTGCCGCCGCTTCTGCTCCAACCGCCGCTGGCGCGAGGCGCGGGTCGGTCGGGTCGGCCGGCGTCGGCGGCGCACCCGCAGCCCGGCGGCGATCTTCGCCGCCAATCGCTCCAGTGCCAGCTCCCGGTTGCGGGACTGGCCGCGGGCGTCCTGGGCGACGGCGGTGACGACCGGGCCCAGTCGCTCCAGTAGCCGCGTCCGCTGATCGCCGTCGAGGGTCTCCGAGGCTTCAACGTCGAAGACCGCTTCGACCCGCGAGGCGGTGACGTTCGCGTGCTGGCCGCCGGGACCGGAGGAGCGGCTGGCCCGCAGCTCGATCTCGCGCAGCGGCAAGGCCAGCCGCTCGTTGATCCGCAGCTCCTCGGCCACCTAACCGGCCAGGTCGGGGATGTGGCGCTCGAGGTGCTCGGCGATCGTCTGCCGCACCCAGCGCTGGGTCTCAGCATCGGCCATCCGGTAGCGGCCGAGCAGCATTTTCTGGTCGTCCAGCGGCAGCCCAGCGATCTCCCAGCCCACTGCCAGGCGCTCGAACAGGACCTCGTAGCGCCGGTGCCAAGCATCGTCCTGGGAAGCCGCGTGGCCGGCCGGCGGCTCGCCCACCTTGGCGATCGTCCCGGCGCTCAACGTCTGGCGCAGGGTGAGGACGTTGCCGTCCGGGTCGGTGTAGTCGACCGTCGGCGTCTTCTCGCGCGGTCGCCGCTGCTTGCGTCGCTTCGCCACGCTTAGGCGAGGGCGTCGATCTTTGCGGCGAGCTCGAAGTCGGCAGCGGTAAGCCCACCCTCGGAATGGGTGGAGATCGTCACCGTCACCGTGTCCCACGAGATCGCCACGTCCGGATGGTGGTTCATCGCCTCGGCCGGCTCGACCAAGCTGTCAAGGAAGCGGACACTGGCGACGAAGTCCTCGCGCTTGAAGGACTTCTCGATCGCCCCGCCGCGGCGCTCCCAACCGGAGGCCCCCGCCAGCTTCTCTTCGACTTCGGCGTCACTGAGCAATGCCACGGGCTTATGCTGGCAGGCGAGCGATGAGCGTGCAAACCGAGCCGAAGCCGACCCTCTGGCAGATCGACATCTCGCACTTCAGCGAGAAGATCCGCTGGGCGCTTGAGTACAAGGAAGTCGACCACCGGCGCCGCTCGCCGCTGCCCGGCACCCACATCCCGATCGCGTTCGGCCTCACCCGCGGTGGCCAGGTGACCCTGCCGGTGCTGACGATTGGCAGCGAGGCGATCGGCGACTCGACCGCGATCATCGCCGCACTCGAGGAGCGCTACCCGGAGCCGCCGCTCTACCCGGAGGATCCCGAAGATCGCGCTCGCGCCCTCGCGATCGAGGACTGGTTCGACGAGGAACTGGGACCGCACGCGCGACTGCTTCCGTTCTACGAGCTGACCCAGGAGCCCGATCTCTTCGCCGAGGTGGCCGCGGCCGCCGTGCCAGGTCCGCTCGGCAAGGCGAAACCGCTGGTCGGCGCCTACGCCCGCACCTACACCCGCCTGCGCTGGAACGCCAACAGCGACGTGGATGCCGAACGGGCGCGGTCCGCGATTGTCGCCGCCTTCGACAAGCTCGAGACTGAGCTCGACCAGGGCAACGGCGAGTTCCTCGTTGGCGACAGCTTCTCGGTCGCCGACCTCACCGCCGCCTCCCTCTTCTACCCGGTGGTGGTCCCGCCAGAGGGTCCACTGCCGGACGATCTGCCGCGGCCGCCAGCGCTCGAGCGCTTCCGCCAGGGTCTCAGCGAGCGCCGCGGCTACAAGTGGGTCGAGGAGACCTTCCGCAAGCACCGTCGTTGATGAGCAGAAGTTTCAGAGAATTTACGTTCTCAGACAATATGTTGCATTTTTCCCGCTAGGCTGCTTTCATGCAGACGATGGCACCGCCCGAAGATGCACTCACCGAGCGCTTCGCCCGGCTCGACGAACGGTTCGACCGCACCGACGAACGTATCGCCGAGGTGGACCGGCGGATCACCGAAACCTCTGCTGCAATCAATCGACGGATCACGGAAACCTCCGCTGCAATCAATCACCGGCTCGACAACGTCGAGACCGAGGTGTCTGAGCTGAAGCAGGGGATGAAATCCCTGCACGAGGGGATCCATCGAGCCACGATCGCCATCTGGATCGCCTCGGCCGGCGTGATCGCCGCGATCCTCGCCAACGGCGGCTGAGTCAGCCGCCGATCGGCGCTCTGGGGTTCGCTCCCCAGAAGACCACCGTCCCGAGCATGCCGATGATGTGGACGGCGACGATGTTGAAGACCATTGATTTGGCGGTGGCGGTGCCGACGCCGACCGGTCCGCCGGAGGCGGTGTAGCCGTAATAGCAGCCGACCAGCACGATCACGGTCGCCATCGTCATCCCCTTGATCACGCTGAAAATCAGGTCGGGTGGGCTCTGGTACATCCAGAAGATCAATAAGTAGCCGCCGGAGGAAACGTCGCCGACCTGGTTGACCACCGAGAGGTAGCTGGCGAAGTAGATGATCCCGATCCCAACCAGGTAGAGGAACGGAATTGCGATCCAGGCGCCCAGCAGGCGGGTCGCGCAGAGGAAGGTGATCGGCTGAATCCCCATCACCTCGAGCGCGTCGATCTCGTCGGAGATCCGCATCGCGCCAAGCTCGGCGACGATCCCGGTCCCGACCTTGGCCGCGAGGATGTAACCGAAGGCGTAGGGCAGCCCCTCGCGCAGGTCGCAGTAGGCGGAGAAGAGGCCGGCCAGCGACGGGGCGCCGATCGAGCGGTTGAAGTAGGCGCCCTGCAGCCCGCACTGGAGGCCGAGGATGAAGACGAAGGCCCAGATGATCAGGGCCGAGCCGAAGATCAGGATTCCGGCCTGCCGCACGCCCTCGCCGAAGAACTTGAAGACCCGGCCCGAGTAGACCTGGCCCGCGACCTTGAGGCCGAAGCGGCCGATCTCCCCGAAGGAGTCGAGCCAGGAGCGCGGGACGTCGAGCCAGCCGATCACCGGACCGCCTGCAATTCCGGGTTGGTGGCGAGCAGGATCGAGCTGACCACGAACTGGAAGAAGAAGACCGCGACGAGCGAGATCACCACCGCCTGATTGACGGCGCGGCCGACGCCGGCGGCGCCGCCGGTCGCCGACATGCCTTTGTAAGAGCAGACGACGGCGACGATCGCCCCGAACATCGTGCACATCAACACCGACGCCCAGAGGTCGGTGATCGTCGCGTTGCTGAAGAGGGTGGCGAAGAAGCCGCCGAGCGGCTGGTTGTAAAGGAGCTCGGCGGCGATCCCGGCGCTAAGACCCATGACGATCGCGAAGATGTCGAGCAGCCCGGTGACCACGATTAGCGCCAGGAACCGTGGCACCACGAGGTTCTTGACGGGATCGACGCCAAGCACCTGCAGGGCGTCGAGCTCCTCGCGAATTTTGCGGGCGCCGAGATCGGCGGTGATCGCGGTGCCCGCCACTCCCGCCACCACCACCGCGGTGACCAGCGGCCCGATCCAACGGATCGCGATCACAACGAAGAAGCCACCGAGCCGGTCGAGCGCGCCGAACAGCGAGAGCACCCCGGCCGCCTGCAGGCCGGGGGCGCCCAGATTGAGGGCGAAGGTGGAGACCAGAAGGGGGAACCAGGCGAGCTTCAGCACGAAGAGGAACTGCCAGACGAGCTCCTCGCCATACGGGTAAGGAGCCCTCACCGCCGAGATCACCGTCCTGACGGTGAGGATCATCATCACCCCCACCTGCTCGAAGACGTTCTTGACGGGCAGCAGCCCGCGTTCGATCACTTCGCTCGCCACCGGCTCATCGCCCTGCCAAGGGGGCCGCGAGCGCTCGCTCGCCGCCGCACCTCCTGCTCGCTCTCCCGCTGTGCCTCGGCCAACTGCGCGATCAGGGTGTCGCGCGTCTGCTCCAGCTCCTCCACCCCGGCGACGTGGGCCACCGCCCGCTTCGGCGCCGTCGGCAGGTCCGCCTTCAGGTGGCGCGTGTAGCTCGCCAGCTCGGCCTCAAGGCGGGCGATCTGCCGCCGCAGCTCCTGCCGCACCTCGAGGACTTCGCTCTCCTCCCCCGGCAACCCGGTGCAGGCCATCGCCACGATCGCCAGATCGCGCAGGCCGAGGCCGGCTTCCTCGGCTCGCCGCAAGGCATCGGAGGCGATTTCCTCCAGTTGCGGCGCCGCTTCGACGCCCTCGGCGACAAACGTGCCCTGACCGTGGCGGGTAATCACCAGGCCGTCGCTCTCGAGGGTCTCGTAAACCGTGCGAACCGTGCCGACGTTGACCCCCGCCCACTCGGCCAGCTGACGGACACTCGGCAGCCGCTCCCCCGCTGCCAGCTCCCCGGTCCGGATCAGCGCCCGCAGCCGCCAACCGAGCTGTAGCCCGACGGGCACCTCGTCGGTCGGATCGATTCGGAACGGCGTCTCTAGCTGTGCCACCACAACCGCACAGTAGTCGGAGCTACTGTGCGAGTCAACTAACACACTGGTTCGTCAGGGCGTCAGGACGATCTTCAGCGCTTCGCGGTTGTCGTAGATCGCATAGGCCTCGCTCGCTTGATCCAGCGACATGTGATGGGTGACCAGCGGGCCCGGGTCGAGCTTGCCGGCCTCCATTAGGGCCAGCACCCGGTCGACGTGGGCGATCACGTTGGCGAGTCCGAGCCGCAGCTGCAGGCCCTTCAACCAGGCGAGCCCGAGCGGCACCTCCCCCTTGCCGGCGTAGGCGCCGATCCCGGAGACGGTGCCGGCATCGCGACAGAGGCTGACTGCCAGCGCCAGCGGTCCCGGGTCGCCAACCGCATCGACGACCACGTCAACGCCAAGGCCTTCGGTTGCCGCCCGCACCGCCTGCTTCGGATCCGCCTCGGTCAGGTGCAGGGGGGTCGCGCCGAAGCGCTCGGCCATCGCCAGACGTTCCTCCACGGTGTCGATCGCGAAGACCTCGACGGCGCCACCGGCGAGCGCCGCCTGTACCGCGCAGAGGCCAACCGGGCCAAGACCGAGGACGGCGACGGTGTCACCGGCCCGCATCTCGGCGTGGGCGATCGCGTGGTAGCCGGTCCCCATCACATCACCAGCAAAGAGGGCGACATCGGCGGACATCCCCTCCGGCACTCGCCGCAGGGTCAGGTTCGCCCGCGGCACCAGCAGCAGCTCTGCCTGGGCGCCCTGGAGGTCACCGAGATGGGCGCCGTGGCCGAAGGTCCGCTGGTTGCGGCAGCGGTGGTAGTCGCCGCGCAGACAGGAAGTACAGGTCGCGCAAGCCGTGTGGAAGGTGCCAAGGACGCGATCGCCGACCGCGACCCGCTCGACGTCGTCGCCCGCCGCCACCACGGTGCCGACGAACTCGTGGCCGATCGTGAAGCCCGGTTCGACGGGCACCCGGCCGTGGTAGATGTGGAGGTCCGAGCCGCAGATCCCGCTTGCCTCGACGCGGATCAGCGCGTCGTCAGCCATAGCGATCTCCGGATCCGGCTTCTCCTCGATCCGCACCTGCTCGGGCGCTTGGAAGGTGACAGCGCGCATGGCGCGCAACGATAGTCGCTGCTCGGGCTTAGTTGACGCCGGCGACCTGGAAGCGACTCGCCTCGCCGCCAGGGCTGGCGGTCTCTTCGATCCGCGCCTCGAGGGCAAGCTCTTTCTCGAAGTCGGCCGCCTCGCCGTGCTGGAAGGAGACGTCTTTGCCCTCGAGCAGCTCGATGAAGATCTCGACGAAGCGGGCGTCGAGCTGTTTGCCGGCGACGCGGCGAAGCTCGACGATGGCGTCGTAACTCGACATCGGCGTCCGGTAGGAGTCGCGGGCGGTCATCACGTCGTAGGTGTCGGCGACCGAGATGATCCGGGCCAGCTCGGGGATCTCATCCCCAGCCAAACCACGGGGATAGCCTTTGCCGTCGATCCGCTCGTGGTGGGCGAGGATGATCTCCGCCACCGGCCCGTAACCGTCAAGCGAGGAGACGACGCGGGCGCCCTGCTGCGGGTGGCGCTTGATCAGCATCCAGTCCTCGTCGGTGAGCGGCACATTGGCCTTGAGGATGCGGTCGGGAAGGATGAACTTGCCGATGTCGTGGAGGAGAGCCGCGATGTGGACGAGCTCCTCCTCGCGGCGCGAGTAGCCAGCACGCTGGGCGATCGCCCGCGAGTAGCGCGCCACGGCGGCACTGTGGCGGGCGGTCATCTGATCCCGCAGGTCGAGGGTGCGCAGCATCGCGCTCAACATCCCGACCTGGAAGCTGGCCAGCTGCTTGCTGCGCAGCTCCAGCTCTTTCGCCCGCTGCTGGGAGAGCAGCAGCTGGCCGAGCAGGTATTGGAAGGTGACGAGCACAACGCCGAAGAGTGCGATCGAAGCCAGGCCGATCTCGTAATAGATGTAGGCGACGGCGACGGCGAGCATCGCACTCGCGAACTCCGAGGGCAGGACCGGCGGCAGCACCCGCAGCTTGGTCGAGAACGAGGAGCGCTCGACGTAGCAGCCGTAGCTGGCGATCATCACGAAGTTGATCGCCAGGGCGAGCTGGAAGAGCCCGAAAACGCAGAGATAGAACCAGGCTTCCGAGGGAACCAAGCCCAGCGCCGTTACGCCCTCGTGGAAAGCGATCCCGCCGAGCAGCGGGAACAGCGCATAAGTGAGCACGTTGTCCAGTAAGTAGTGCCAGTCGTCGCGCCAGCGCAGCCAGCCAGTGAGGATGGTGGCGACGCCGATGATCGCGGCCGGGGTGCCGCCGAGGAAGACCATCGCGATGACCAGCGCCAGGAAGCTGCCGGAGATCTTCAATTTCGACTCGGTCGAGACCGCGGTTAGGTCGCTGAAGATGGAGAAGGCAAGCAGGACCGCGAAGAAGGCGAGGTCCCATTCGCTGCGCGGCGCGTCCCAGATCGCGCCAACCACGGTCAGCAGCAGGGCGCCAACCATGACAGCGATCGCGGTGCGCGTGGGGCGAGTTTGGGCCATCTCTGATCTCGAAGTCCTCGACTGGGTACCCGTGCCGGAATTCCGGCTATTTCTTCACGGGCGCTGCTCTTTTCCCTGCGCGGGAGCTACCGGGGTTGGTGCTTCCGCTATTTGGGAACTTCAAAGTTAGACGTCTATATGGGGAATCGGCAAGCGCTTTAGCCAGATGGCCAAATTCGCCCAGAATCGGATTCCCGTCCGACGTGGCGAGCTAACCCGGTGCAGGGGGGATCTAAATGGACCAGAAAAAGACGAAGGGCGCCCCCATCCAGGACGCCCTTCAAAAGACTGATGCAGACCCAAGGTGGTGGCCTGCTGAGAAATTCCTAGTGACGAAAGCCCATGTTTTCTGCCCCTTCCATTGTCGTTGAAGCCCGCAACGTTGTGCGCTGCATCGTGGAAACCTCTCAATTGCTGGTCACTTTGTAGCACAGCTTGGCGGAAACTTGTGCATCTGCAGGAAAAGTTGTGCAGAAATGCGGTAGTACGCATGGCCAGGTATGCCTAGCCCACGTCTAACCTCCCCCCTTCGCCGGCCCCTTTTCCGGCGGCTCGCCGCGTCCTACGCGGTCAACGAGCTGGGCGACTGGATGGGGATCATTGCCCTCTCGGTCCTCGTCTTTGACCAGACCGGAAGCGCCCTGGCGACCGCCGCCCTGTTCCTCGGCACCCGCTTCCTGCCTGCGCTTTTGGCGCCGGTGCTGGTCACCCAGGCCGAGAAGCCGCCGCCCCGCTTCGCCCTGCCGTTGATCTATTGCGGTGAGGCGGCAGCCTTCGGCGGGCTCGCACTATTAGTTGACAACTTCTCGCTCTGGGCGGTGGTGGCACTGGCCGCGGTCGACGGCACCCTCGCCCTCGCCGGCCGCGCCCTCACCCGCGCCGTCGTCGCCGCGGCGCTGGAGCCGAGCGGCGAACTGCGCTCCGGCAACGCACTGCTCAACGTCGCCTTCACCGGCGGCGCCGCGATCGGCCCCGCGCTTGCCGGCCTCGTCGTCGCCGGCTTCGGCGTGCAATCGGCCCTGCTACTCGACGCAATCTCCTTTTATGCGGTCGCCTGGATCCTCTTCACCGTCGGAACGATGCCGCGCGCAGAGCCGGAACCGGGGCGAATGCGAGAGCGGGTGCAAGCGGGGATCGACTACATCCGCCGCGAGACGGTGCTGCGGCGGCTACTCACCGCGCAGGGCGCCGCCTTCGTCTTCTTTGCCGCAGTGCTGCCGGTCGAGGTCGTCTACGTCAAGGAGACGCTCGACTCCACCGACACCGGCTACGGCCTGATGCTGGCTAGCTGGGGGACGGGGATGGTCCTTGGCAGTCTCCTCTTCGCCCGCCTGCGCCAGGCCCCCCTTCCCTCCCTGCTCTTCTTCAGCACCCTCGCTGTCGGCGCCGGCTACCTCGGCCTCGCCGCAGCGCCGACCCTTGCCGTCGCCTGCGCAGCCTCTGTTCTTGGCGGCGGCGGCAACGGCGTCCAGTGGGTCGCCGCGATCAGCGCCGTGCAAGAGCTGACGATCGAATCGATGCAGGCGAGGGTGATGAGCGTCCTCGAGTCGATCGGGGCGGCGATGCCCGGGGTGGGCTTCGCGATCGGCGGGCTGATCGCCGCTCTGGTCAGTCCCCGGATGACGTTTCTTGTCGCGGGCGCCGGGGTACTCGCCATAGTCGTCGTTATGGCGCCCTTACTAGGGGGGAATTGGCTAGGGAAGGGCGAAGTGCCAGGTGAAACGCCACAACAGGCGTCGCTTGACGGGCGCGATGACGTTGTGGTGGAGTTGATTCCTGGGAACAAGCTTGGCAATCCGGAGGAGGGACGTTGAAGAAGCTTGGGGCAGTAATTGCGGTTCTGGTTCTCGCAGCGATCGGGGCAGTTGGATTGGCGTCGTGCGGTGGTGGCGACGACACTTCCGGTGGCAGCGGCGAGAAAGGCGGGGTCCTGAACGCGACCTACGCGTCGTTCCCGGATTACATGGATCCGGCCCTTTCCTACACGGCGGAAGGTTGGACGGCGATGGCGGATATCTACGTGCCGCTGTTGACCTACAAGCACGCCAACGGTGAGGAAGGCAGCGAAGTCATTCCCGGCCTGGCCAAAGAAGTGCCATCGACCAGCAATGGCGGCATCAGCAAAGACGGCAAGACCTACAAGCTCTTCCTCCGTCCCGGCCTCAAATACTCGGACGGGACCCCGGTCAAAGCCTCCGACTTCCCGTTTGCGGTCGAACGGATGATCCAGCTCAACTCGGGTGGCTCGCCCTTCTATCTCTCGATCGACGGTGCCGAAAAATTCGCCGAAACGAAACAGGGACCGATCCCGGGCATCAAAACCAACGACAAAACCGGCGAAATCGTCATCAACCTCGAACGACCGCGCGGCACCTTCGTCAACGAGCTCGGTCTGATGTTCGTCGCGCCATTGCCCCAGGACACGCCGATCTCGGACCAGTCGGCCAGCCCCCCGCCGGGCACCGGCCCCTACATGATCACCAAGTCGCAGCCGGGCAAAGGCTGGGAATACGAGCGCAACCCGTATTGGGCGAAAGACAACGGGAAAGCGATGCCGGATCTGCCCGAAGGCGTAATGGACGGCGCCAAAATCACGGTGATCCGCAACGAGCAGACCCAGGTCGACGACATCGAACAGGGCACCTTCGACTGGATGCAGAACCCGCCCCCGTCCTCCCGCTACGCGGAAGTAAAGGAAAAATTCGAGGGCACCCAGTTCCGGGTCGAGCCGACGATCAGCACCTATTACTTCTGGATGAACAGCCAGCGGGCACCGTTCGACGACGTCAAAGTCCGACAGGCGGTCAACTACGCGATCGACGGCGAGGCGCTGGAACGGATCTACGCCGGCCAGATTGCCAAGACCCAGCAGATCCTGCCGCCGGGGATGCCGGGCTACGAACAGTTCGAGCTCTACCCGTATGACCTGGCGAAAGCCAAGCAGATGATCAAAGAAGCGAACCCGTCGGACATGGACATCACCGTCTGGACCGACACCGAAAGCCCGAACAACGAAGGCGGCGAATACCTCAACGAGGTTCTGAAGGACCTCGGCTTCAACACGACGCTGAAGATCCTCAACGCCGATAACTACTTCACGGTGATCGGCAACGAAACCACCCCGGAACTCGACGCTGGCTGGTCGGACTGGTTCCAGGACTACCCGCACCCGAACGATTTCTTCCAACCGCTGCTCTCTGGCGAAAGCATCTTGCCGACCAACAACGGCAACTTTGCCCGCCTGGACGACCCGGCGATCAACAAAAAGATCACCGAACTGGGTGAAGAGCAGCTCGGCCCGGAGCAGGAAGAGGCCTACAAAGAGCTGGACAAAGAAATCATGGAACTGGCTCCGTGGGCGCCGTACGGGACGCGGACGCTGTCGACCTTCGTCTCCGACGAGATCGACCTCGAAAGCGTCATCTTCAACCCCACCTTCGGTCACTACCTGAGCAGTTTCGAATTCAAGTAGCGCCCCCAGGGGTAAGAAGAACAACGTGCCGAATGGGGAAGCGAATGCAGAGCGAGGGCCTTGGTCCCTCGCTCTGCGTCGTTTCCTCCGCAACCGAGTCGCAGTTGCCTTTCTCGCTCTCTTCCTCCTAATCGTCGCCTTCGTCCTGGCGGCGCCGCTGTGGGCTGACCACGTCGCCGGCACCGGGCCGAACCAGGAGCACACGGTCGACACCGTCACCGTTGACGGCGAAGAACGCGACGTCGTCACCCCAGAAGGCAAGCCAATCGGCCCGCAGTGGTTCAACGCCGACGGCAAGTTCTTCCTCGGCGCCGACAGCCGGCTCGGCCGCGACGAGATGGTGCGCCTGATGTACGGCGGGCGGACCTCGCTTCTGGTCGGGATTAGCGCCGCCCTGATCGCCACCATCCTCGCCGTCGTCCTCGGTCTTTTGTCCGGCTACTTCCGCGGCTGGACCGACAGCGTGATCGCCCGCATCCTGGACACGATCTGGTCGCTGCCCGTATTCCTGATCGGGCTGTCACTGGGGATAGCCCTTGCTGTCGGCGGGCTCAAGATCGGCCCCCTCGAACTGTCCAGCGGATCACTCTGGAACCCGATCCTGATCATCAGCATCTTCACTGTCCCCTACATCGCCCGGCCGATCCGCGGTGAAGTGTTAGCGCTGAGCGAGAAAGAGTTCGTCGAGGCGGCGATCGCCCAGGGCGCGGGCCCGCTGCGGGTGATGTTCGGTGAGATCCTCCCCAACCTCGCCTCGACGATCATCGTCTTCTTCACCCTGATGATCGCCAACAGCATGCTGTTCGAGGCCGGCCTCTCCTTCCTCGGCGCCGGCGTGCAACCGCCCAACTCCTCCTGGGGAACGATGATCACGGTCGGGGTCGACCTGCTGAAAATCCAGCCGCTACTGGCGATCGTGCCCGGGCTGATGATCATGCTCACGGTGCTCTCGCTGAACATCATCGGCGACGCCCTGCGCGACGCGCTCGACCCGCGCGGCAAGGCGCGGATGGATGCGGCATTGCAGTTCGAGGCCCAGACCGGCACCGTCAGCACCGAGGGCGGGGCGGCGCTCCCATGATCCGCTTCATCGTCAGGCGCCTGGTGGGAATGGTCGCGGTGCTGTTTGCCGTCTCTGTGATCGTCTTCGTCGTCTTCATGGTTCTGCCGAAGCAGAACCCGGCACAGACGCTGGCCGGCAAGAACGCGACCCCCCTGCTGGTCAAGAACATCGAAGCCGAATGGGGCTTTGATGACTCGCTGCCGGAGCAGTACCTGACGATGATGAAGAAGGTCTTCACCGGCGAGCTGGTCCAGTACGAACCGCGGATCCCGGTCGACGACAGGATCATCGAAGGCATCCCGGCAACCTTCTCGCTGACGATCGGCGCCGCGGTGATCTGGCTTTTCTTCGGGCTCCTGCTCGGCTACCTCTCCGCGATCCGGGCCGGAGGCTGGCTCGACCGCATCCTTACCGGCGTCTCGATCGCCGGCATCTCGATCCCCGTCTTCCTGATTGCCCCAGTCCTTCTCTACTTCCTTACCTACAAGGTCGAAATCTTCCCCAACGGCCAGTACGTGCCCTTCAGCGAAGACCCGTTCGAGTGGGCTAACCACTTGATCCTGCCCTGGTTCACCCTCGCCATCCTCTCGATTGGCTTCTACAGCCGGGTCGTGCGCTCGAACATGCTCGATGTGATGAACGAGGACTACGTCCGCACCGCCCGCGCCAAGGGCCTCAGCGAGCGACAGGTAATGACCCGCCACGTCTTGCGCAACTCGCTGATCCCGGTCATCACTCTCTTTGGGCTCGACTTCGGCGCCACCATCGCCGGCACCGCGATCATCACCGAAGCGATTTACTCACTCGATGGCGTTGGCTACTACGCGGCCGAGGCTGTCAAAAAGTTCGAACTTCCGCCGATCATGGGGGTGGCCCTCTACGGCGCCTTCTTCGTCGTCCTCGTCAACACCCTGGTTGACATCGTCTACGCCTATCTGGATCCGCGCGTGCGACTGGGCGAAAGCGCCTCCTGATGAGCGCGCCGCTGCTTTCGGTCAGCAACCTGCGGGTTGGCTTCACCACTGAAGAAGGCGTAGTGCAGGCGGTCGACGGGGTCAGCTTCGACCTCAGACCAGGCGAGGTCCTGGCGATCGTCGGCGAGTCTGGGTCCGGGAAGAGCGTCACCGCGCAGACGATCATCGGCCTGACCCGCGCCAACAACGCCCGGATCGAGGGCTCGGTGGACCTGGAGGGCGAGGATCTGACCAAAGCCGGCGACGCCGAGATGCGGCGCTTACGCGGAGAGCGGATCGCGATGATCTTCCAGGACCCGATGACCTCGTTCAATCCGGTCTACCGAATCGGCGCCCAAATTGTTGAGGCGATCCGCGCCCATCGCCCCGACACCAAGAAGGACGAGGCCCGCGCGCGGGTAATCGAGCTGTTCGAAGCGGTTGGCATCCCCAACGCCGAGCAACGGGTCGATGACTACCCACACGAGTTCTCCGGCGGGATGCGGCAGCGGGCGATGATCGCGATGGCCCTGGCGCTGGAGCCCGAGGTGCTTATCGCCGACGAGCCAACGACGGCGCTCGACGTGACGATCCAGGCGCAAATCCTCGACCTGCTCGAGCAGCTGAACCGGGAGCGCAACCTGGCGACGATCCTGATCACCCACGACCTCGGGGTCGTCGCTGAGGTTGCCGACCGGGTACTGGTGATGTACGCGGGGAAAGTCGTCGAGCAGGGGACGCTGGATGAGGTTTTCTACGACCCCCAGCACCCCTACACCTGGGGTCTGCTCGGCTCGCTGACCCGGATCGACCGGCCGCGGCCCCATCGCCTGCCCCAGATCGCCGGCCAACCTCCTTCCTTGCTGGAGCTGCCGGAGGGCTGCCCGTTCCGACCGCGCTGCCCGCACGAGTTCTCCAAGTGCACCGAGTACCCGGGACTGGAGGCGCGGCTGACCGATGCACCCGACCACCGCGACCGTTGTTGGCTGACCCCGGAGCAGAAGCGCGAGAAGCGGCTGGTCGAAGGACAAATCGGCCTGGAAGCACCTCGGGAGGCACCGCAAGCATGAGCGAGGCAGCAACCACCGGGGCGCCGCTGCTCGAGGTCACCGACCTCGTCAAGCACTTCCCGATCAAGCGCGGGATCCTGATCGACCGCGAGGTGGACCAGGTGCGCGCGGTCGACGGCATCGACTTCAAGGTCGAGCGCGGCGAAACCCTGGGGCTGGTCGGTGAGTCCGGCAGCGGCAAGTCGACCGCCTGCCGGGCGATGCTGCAACTGACCAAGCCGACCTCCGGCTCGGTCAAGTTCGAGGGCCGCGAGATCGCCGGGCTCGGGCGGCGGCAGATGACGCCGCTGCGGCGGGAGATGCAGATGATCTTCCAAGACCCCTACGCCTCGCTGAACCCGCGCAAACGAATCGGCCAGATCGTCGGTGACCCGCTCAAACGCCAGGGCATCGCCTCGGGATCGGAGCTACGGCGCCAAGTGCAGGAGCTACTGGAGCGGGTCGGACTCTCCAGCGAGCACTACAACCGCTTTCCGCATGAGTTCTCCGGTGGCCAGCGGCAGCGGATCGGGATCGCCCGCGCGGTCGCCCTGAAACCGAAGCTGGTGATCTGCGATGAGCCGGTCTCCGCCCTCGACGTCTCGATCCAGGCGCAGATCGTCAACCTGCTCGACGACCTCCAGGACGAGTTCGGTCTCGCCTACCTCTTCGTCGCCCACGACATCGGCGTCGTCCGCCACATCTCCGACCGGATCGCGGTGATGAATGAAGGCAAGATCGTCGAGCAGGGCAGCGCCGACCAGGTCTGCGAGCAGCCCAAAGACGACTACACGAAGAAATTGCTGGCGGCGGTGCCGATCCCGGACCCGCGCGAGAGCCGCGAGCGGGCGGGCAACCGCTAGGGCGCTCGCGTAGCCTCGCGGGCAGTGGACCTGCCGCTCTCACCGCCGATCAAACCGCAACTTGCGCTTACCCGCAAAGCGCTTCCCGCAGGCGAGGAGTGGGCGTACGAGCCGAAGCTCGACGGCTTCCGGGCGATCGTCTTTGTCGATGGCGAGGACTTCTACATCCAGTCGCGCGGCGGCAAAGACCTGAACCGCTACTTCCCCGAGCTCGGGTTCGCGCCGGGGCGCTGGGTGCTCGACGGCGAGCTGGTGATTCGCGACGCCGACGGCAACCTCGAATTCGACTCCTTACAAGAACGAATCCACCCGGCCCAGTCGCGGATCGAGCTGCTCTCGAAGGAGATCCCGGCGGGCTACATCGTCTTCGACCTGCTGGCCGAGGGCGACGAGGTGCTGCTGGAGCGACCGCTGGCCGAGCGGCGCCAGCGGCTGGAGGCGATCGCCGCCCAGGCCGAGCTGGAGTTGACGCCGCTGACCCCGGACGAGGCGCAAGCGGAGAAGTGGCTGGGCAGCATCGAGGGGGTGATGGCCAAGGACCTGACCGCCCCCTACGTCCCCGGCAAACGCAAAGGGATGGCGAAGGTAAAGCGCGAGCGGACGATCGACTGCGTGGTGATGGGCTGGCGGCCGGGCAAAGAAGAGGGCACCGTTGGCTCGCTGATTCTCGGTCTCTACGACGGCGGGGAGCTGCGCACGGTCGGGCACATATCCGGCTTCTCAAAAGCGGCGAAACAGAGCATGCGGGCGATGCTGGCGCCGCTTGAGACCGGCGAGAGCGGCAGCGCCGAGCCGAGCCGGTGGACCGGCGGGCGGGACTTGGAGTGGGTCGAGTTGCGTCCGGAGTTGGTGATCGAGGTTGGCTATGACCACGCGGCGTCAGGGCGGATTCGGCACGGGGCGCGGTTCCACCGGTTCCGGGACGACAAAAAGCCGGAGGAGTGCAAGTTCGACCAGTTGGACGAAGGCGGCTAGCCCGGGCCCAACGACGCTAGAGGCTGGAGCCGGTCTCTTCGCGCTGGTAGGTGGCGAGCTGATCCAGCGCTTTCGCCCGAGCTTTCGAGCGCAGCGGCGGCAACAGCGCCACCAGGTGACCGCTGGGGCCGAGCGCCTGCTTCGCCCAGTTGCGGAAGTCGAACTCGTCGACGTGGTCGGCGATCTTCCCGTCGGCGGCAAAGCGGAAGCTGGCCTGGATGTCGTTGACCACCGGCCGCCCGGTGGAGAAGGTGTAGCGAGCGATCCAGTGGGCGCTGCCGGTCTCGTCCCCGGCCTCATGCTCGTGCAGCTCGATCTTCAGATCGGTGGCGCGGCCGGTCAGCATCCGCCACATCGCGCCGATCCGCTCACCCTCGAGATCGCCGAAAGCGGGGTCGCGAAAGTGGGCGTCCGGCGCGTAGCAGGCGGTCATCGCGGCGCCGTTGCACTGCCCAAACGCCTCGTAGAGGCGCTCGATCGTCGCCTTGTTGGCCTCGGCTGACATGCGCCCACCATACGCGGTCGTGATGGAATACCCCCAGTGCGCTCGATCCTCCGCGACCGGAAGACCTGGATCTGGCTCGCCGTTTGGCTTTCCACCCGCGCCCTGATCGTCGCCGAGGTTGGCTTCTGGGCGACCCCGGAGCCGCGGTTCGAGGACGTCAACCGCTACGAGACTTGGTCGCACATCCTCACCACCGAGCACGCCTTCCCCAGTGGCGACGCCTGGCAGTACCCGCCCGGTGCCGGCCTGCTGATGCTCCTTCCCCGACTCTTCCCCGTCGGCTACGGCGAGGCCTTCGTTGGCCTGATGCTCCTGGTCGACTTCGTCGGCCTGGTGCTGCTGGCACGGCTCGGCCGGCGCTCCGGCAACGACACCGGCGTCTGGGTCTGGCTGCTCGGGATGCCGCTACTCGGGGCCTTCGCGGTGCTGCGCTTCGACCTCATCCCGACCGTGATCGCGATCGCCGCCCTCCTCGTCATCCACCGTCGCCCGCAGTGGTTCGGCGCGCTTGTAGGGCTAGGAGCGGTGATCAAGCTCTGGCCGGTGGTGCTGCTGTTCGGCGAGTGGGATCGGACGCGGCTGCTCAGGGCCGTCCTCTCCGCTCTCGCCGCGGTGGCGCTGGTGTTCGCGGTCTCGGCGATCGCCTTCGGCGGCGCCACCGACTTCGTCTCGCACGGCGGCGACCGCGGCCTGCAAGAGGAAGCGGTCGCGACGATCCCCTGGCAGCTGGAAGAGATCGTCAGCGGCGACCCCTACCCCCGTGAGATCCGCTTCGGGGCCTGGGAGGTCGCCACCCCCACCGCGGACACCGTCGCGACCCTGCTCAGGTGGTTGACCCTTATCGCGCTGGCTGCCGCGGCGGCCTGGTGGTGGTTCCGGGCGCGGGCGATCCGTGACGGCTGCGAGCAACTGGCCGACCCGGCGGTGAGCCGCGACTTCGTCTTCACCGTCGTCCTGCTCGTCGTCGTCACCAGTCCGGTGTTCAGCACCCAGTACATGGTCTGGCTGCTCGGGCTGGCGGCGGTCGTGCTGAGCGCCGGGTCCACCCGCCTCGCACGTCCAGCGTGGATCGTGGTTGGGGCGACCGCCCTCTCTACCGCGACCTTCAAATCTCCAGAACTAACCCTGATCCGCGACCTGGCCGTGCTCTGCGCGACGGTTGACGCGGCGGCGGCGATGGTCCAGATGCTCAGACAGAAAGGGCTGCGCAGCCGGGAGATCGATCCCCCTAGGGAAGCTCTCCCCTGATCACGTAGCGCAGCACGTCGACCACCTGCTCGGCGGTGCGGGCGGTCGCCTGGGCGGCGCGGTCGACCTCCTTCAGCGCGTGGTCGAGCTCGCCGTCGTGGAGGGTGACGATCGGCTTGCCAAGGGCGGCGGCGTAGCCAGCGTCGAAGGCCGCGTTCCACTGCCGGTACTTATCGCCAAAGCGAACGACGACAACGTCGGCGTCGCGGATCAGGGTCTGGGTGCGGATCGCGTTGACCCCAGCGCCTTTGTGATCACGCCAGAAAGCCTCGTTCTCCTCCCCCAGGGTGCCGGTGCCGGCGTCATCGGAGGCGGCGTGGTCGGTGACCGGCGCCGAGAAGCTGACCGGCAGCCCCGCCTCCCGCACCCCGGCCTCAATCCGCTCGCGCCAATCGCTGTGGATCTCCCCCGAGAGGTAAACGCTCCAAGTCCGCTCCGCCATTGCCGGCAATCGTAGACGCAGCTGCGGGAGTTGAAGGTGAGCCGTTTTCGGTAGGGAGGGACGGGTGTCCCCTGACCCACCTGGGATTTTCGCCGTGAACTACCTATCTCTCGCCAAGTAGCTAGTGCTAACATCAGGACGCCGGTGGGTCTGGGGACACCCGTCCCTCCTAGCGACAGAACCAGCACTACGGCTAAGAACACGACAGCTTTTTTTAGAAAAGCTGCTGAACCCCGGGGCGTCTCTCAGAGCTCGGTCGCAGGGGGTCCGGTCGTCCTCCGCGGGAATGTTCGCGAAGCGGCGATATGCAATCTGGTTATTGCCCGCCATAGGCGGGCTCTACTTCAGGGAGCAGCCCCGTAGGGGCGCGACAAATTCCCGCGGGGGACGACCGGACCCCCCTACCGCAACGCCTACGAAGCAGAATCGACGGGAACCGCAGCGCCCGCGGTCTGCTCCTCGAAATGCTTGCTCAGCATCGTCACTTGCCCCTGGTAATTGGAACCGAGGCTGGCGCCGTAGAGGCGCTCGGCCGGCGAGGACATCCACTCGAGGCCGAGCTTGCAGACCGGCTGGCGGTGTTCGACCATGAAGGAAACGTCGCGGGCGCGCACCTCCAGCGCCGCGCGGCTGCCGTGGCGGGCGCCTTCAGCGTCATAGCCAAAGCCCGGGTCGAAGAAGCCCGCGTAGTGGGTCCGAAGCTCTCCCGCCGTCGGGTCGTAGGCCATCATCTCGGCCGCGATCTGAGGCGGAATGCACACACCCTCAGCGGAGAGCAGCAGGTAGAAGATCTCGGGCTCGAGGACAACCCGCCCGCCCGGCTCTGGGTACACCGGGTCCCAATAGTCGGTCCAGCGGTAGGCGCGGATCCGTGAGAGATCGACGGGCAAGCTGTTTTTCTTCGCCCGGTAGCCGACAACGCGGTCGGGCGGCCCAGAAAGATCAAGACTGAGAAACAGACCGTCTGCCACCGCCAACTCTGACTGCCGCAAAGCGTGTGAGTCCAGGTAGAGCAGGGGAAACTCGTCCTGTAGGCCGCGAATCTCGTCGTCGGTGAGACGCACGTCGCCGCGAGCCAAGCGCAACTGGTTAAGCGAGAGGCCAGCTTTCACCTGAATCGCAAACGAACGGGGAACGATCTCCAGGTAAAGCTTCCCCTGGTAACCAGCGCGGATGTCGTCGAAGCGATGGTGGCGGTCGGTGATCACCCGGGTGAAGACGTCGAGTCGGCCAGTCGAACTCTTTGGGTTTGCCTTGGCCCGCACGTCCTCAGGCAGGTTCAACTCCTCGATCAGCGGTACGAGGTAGGGACGGTCGCGCTCAAGCACAGCGCCGTCGCGCAGGTCCACCCGCTGGAAGGCCAGGCCATCGATCTTCTCCTCGACCGTCGAATCGACGTCGGGTAGGAAGGAGCAGCGCAGGGCCCAGGCGAAGTCGCCAAGGCGAAGGTCGATGCTCGCCGGCTGCACCGCTTCGGGCCGGATCCGGTAGTCGCCCGAGCTGACCCACTCAGCCGCGATCGCCTCGTTCAGCGCCTGCGAAGGGAGAACGCCGCTTTTCGCTTCGCTCATTCCGCGGAGACTATTCGCCGCGCCTCTTCAACGCCCAGGTAGGCAGCGAGCGCGAACTCAAGGATCTCCGGAAAGAGCTCATTTAGCTTCTCGCCTTCGCCAGCGAGGAGGCGCCGACCGAGCAGGGAGGCGATACCGCCGACCACCGCCTCGTCAGTTGCCTCGGGCACTTCTCCGCCCTGGGGACCGAGGGGTGCCCCCTCGCGGAGGAAGCCAACGAAGGACTCGAGCGCCCCTTGGTAACGGTCATAAACGCCGCGCCCCGCCCGTAAGCCTTCGACCAAAGCCATGCTGGCCAGCGCCGGCTCGGCCGCAAACAACTCCAGTAGCGCAGCTATCCCCGCCCGCACTCGCCGCGGCCAGGCCTCGTCCGCCGCCGCTTCGCAAGCTCCGCTGACCTCGTTGCGGATGCGCTCAATTGCCGCATCGTAGGCAGCGATGAAGCAGTCATCCTTACTCTCGAAGTGCCGATAGAAGTCACTCTTCGAGACAGCTGCACGCTGCCCGATCAACGACACCGTAGTTTTTTGATACCCGACTTCGTAGAGCGCTTCAGTCAGGCCGGCGATCAGTCGCCCGCGCTGATTCTGGGCAACGAACTCAGGCGAAAGGCCGTGGCGTCCCCTTGGTAGCCGGTCCATCAATAGGAGTCTGCCACCGTACTGTCACTTTCGCCTCCCGGTGTCCACCACCTTTCCTACACCGAGGTACGGTGACAGGACAAATTGCGAGAGTTCCGAGAGCAATTCGGGCGCCTGCTCTACCTCTCCCTTGCGAATCTGCAACTGCAGGATCCAAGCGACGCCACCGATCAATGACTCCTCGATCGTTTCCGGCAGATCCGCGTCCCGGGGCGCGGCCTGGCGCAACAGCGCAACGAAGTGGCGCATTCCGGCGTCGTAGAGGCGGGCCGAGCTTGGAGTGGCGGAGATCGCCTCAACCATGGACATTTTCGAGGCCTCGGGGTGGTCGGCGAGATAGTCGAGCAGCGCCTCGAGGCCGGCGACAATTCCATCCTCCGCCGAACCCTCGTTCTGGACGCAAGCCTCTTCCACGACCATCCGCATTTCCGTCAAAGTCGAGTCGACCGCAGAGAGAAACAAGTCCTCCTTGCCATCGAAGTTGTCGTAGAGCGTTTTGCGAGCCACCGCCGCCTGGCGCACGATGTCGGCGATCTTCGTCGACTCGTAGCCGTTCTCAGCGGTGAGCTCCGCGATCGCATCCATCATCCGCCGGCGCTTGTGGCTGGCGACGAACTCGCGTGGGAGCTCAGGTCGGGTTGGGCTCATCTGCGGCCTGCCTTCCAATCCGAGGGACCCACGGGCGCCAATGGCCTGCGCATCCCACCTATGTTCTGGTACCGTGAGAAAACCTTCGTTGTTTTTAATGGAGACTTGTGAGTTCTTCGGTGTCTGTCGATCGAATCCAGCTCAGCCCAGAGACCCTCCTCGCTGCGATCGGCGACGACTGGCCTCCGGAGCAGGTTGAGGTGGCCCTCGAGTTGCTCGCCAACAGCAGGGGCAAGTTCCCCTCCGGCGTGCGGCGACTCCCCTCGGACCTGGTCCGAGCGATTCAACGCGAGCGCCTGATCGTCGCCATGCTCAGCGCCGCGTCTGACCTCGGTTACCTCGAAACCAACGTCCAGGACGTGATCGACCGGGCCGGCGTTTCCCGCCCCACCTTTTACGAGCATTTCTCCAACAAAGAAGACTGCTTTCTTGCCGCCTTCGACACCAGCGCTCGCCGGCTGCGCAAGAAGGTCGATGCCGCGGCCCGCAAGGGCGGTGACGTGTGGCGCGACCGCGTTCGCTTCGCGCTGGAAGCCGTGCTCGGATTTGCCGGTCGCGAGCCCGACACCGCCCGCACCATGGTGGTCGAGGCGAGGGCTGCGAGCTCGGCTGCGGTTAGGCGTCGTGTCGAACTTATGGATGACTTCGCCAGCTGCCTCGAAACCCAGGCCCAAGAGCTGCTTCCTGAGACCCGGGCGCCGACCGCAATGACCGCTACCGGCATCGTAGGCGGAGTCGAATCCCTGCTCTATTCTCGACTCTGCAAGCACGAGTACGACCAGCTCGAGCCTCTTTTGCCCTCGCTGATGTATTTCGTAGTGCTTCCCTACGAGGGTCATGAGGCGGCTAGTGAGGCATTCGCGGTCAACTAAGTCCAGAGTACTAAAATTGGACATTAAGTACAGCCCTTTTTCCGGTTTCGTCGCATAGTCTCAGATCGATGCGGAGCCCCTTACTTGCCCGATCTGCGCTGAGCCTGCTTTTTCTCAGCGCGGTGATGATCGGACTGACCGCCACGCTCTTTCCCCGCAACTTCTATGACGACTTTCCTTTTCTCTCCCACTGGGTTGATCTGTTGCCGCCATACAACGAGCACCTGGTTACCGATGTAGGTGGTCTCTACCTGGGCTTCGCGGTGCTCTTTGGATGGGCCGCTTGGAGCTTGGAGCGAACGCTGATCCGCGCCGTCTCAGTTGCCTGGCTCCTCACGGCTACCCTGCACTTGATCTTTCATGTCAGCCACCTCGAGGGATTTGGCACCGCGGACGCCGTGGCGGAGATCGCATCTCTTGCCTTCCTTCTCCTGCCTCCGCCGCTAGCGATCTGGGCTTCCGGCCCGCCGGCTGACACGCCACCAGAGCGAGCCGCAACCTAGAATCAGATTCCCGCGGTTCCTGGAGGGGTGCCGGAGTGGTTGAACGGGGCAGTCTCGAAAACTGTTGGCGTCGCAAGGCGCTCGTGGGTTCGAATCCCACCCCCTCCGCTCATAGTTCAAGCAGTTGCGCTCGGCTGTCGAAAAACTCGTGTGTCCGCTGGAGCGCAAACCCAGACCGGGCGGTTCTTCGACCGGCACCCGCGCCTGTTGCGGACGCTGGCGCTGCTGGCCCTGATTTGGGGGGTCGGCTACCTCACCTGGCGGGTCGGCTGGAGCGGCGAGGGGGCAAACCCGGTTGCCTTCGCGATGCTGCTGGCAACCGAGATCTACGGGCTCTACGCCCTCGCCATCCTTACCTGGTTCTCATGGTCGCGCTCGCCGGCAAGCCGGCCGCCGGCCACGGCCGGCCGCCAGGTCGATGTCTACGTCTGCACCTACGACGAGCCAACCGAGGTAGTGATGGCAACGCTGGCGGGCTGCCGCGCGCTCGCTTACCCGCACACGACCTACCTGCTCGACGACGGTCGCCGCCCGGAGATGGCAGAGCTCGCGGCTCTCGCCGGTGCCCGCTACCTCACCCGGCCTGACAACTCGCACGCCAAGGCCGGCAACATCAACGCCGCCCTGCCCCGCACCGACGGCGACCTCGTCCTCGTCCTCGACGCCGATCACGTGCCGATGCCCGACGCCCTCGATGCCCTGGTTGGCTACTTCGACGATGAGCGAATGGCGATCGTGCAGACGCCGCACGACTTCTTCAACCATGACTCCGTCCAGCACTACGTCGTCGGCCGCCACGAGCAGTCGCTCTTCTACCGGGTGATCTGCCCCGGCAAGGACCGCCACCACGCCGCCTACTGGTGCGGCTCGGCGGCGCTGATCAACCGCCACGCCCTGCTCGAGATCGGCGGCGTCGCGACCGAGACGATCGCCGAGGACTTTCACACGACGATCCGCCTCCTCCGCCACGGCTGGCGCACCCGCTACCACGACGAGGTCCTGGTGCAAGGCCTAGCGCCCCACGACCTCGACGGCTACCTGCTCCAGCGTGACCGCTGGGCACGCGGAAACCTGGCCGTCTTCCGTCTGCCGGAGTCGCCTTTGCGAGCGCGAACTCTGAGCCCCCTGCAACGCCTCTCCTTCCTCGCCAGCCTGCTCGCTTATCTGGCGCCGCCAATGCGGCTACTGCTCCTGCTGACCCTTGGGCTCGTCCTCTGGACCGGCGAGCTGCCGATGAAGATCAGCGTCGCTGCCCTGGTGGCGCTCTGGGTGCCGTCGGTGCTGCTCAACCTCAGCGCCGGCGCCGCCCTGGCCCGGGGATACATGCGGGTGCCTGAGTCCGCCCACTACGAGCTGCTGACGATGGAGATCTACACGCGCGCCTTGCGCTGCGCGATCGTGCCAGGCAAGACCGCCTTCAAGGTGACCCCGAAGCAAGGACGCGACGGCGGCGGCTTCGAGGCACTCCGCAAGCTCCATCTCGTTCTCTTCTGCGCGGTCCTGCTGGCAGTGGGAACCCTGCTGCGGCTTCTCGATCTCGCCGGGGCTGGACCGCTGCCGGACCTACCTGGCATCGCCGCCGTGGTCGTCCCCTTCCTCGGACTGTTCGAGCTGCGGCGGCTGGGCGCGACGATCGCGGCCGTGAGCCGTCGGCGCCAGCGCCGCCTGGTCTACCGCTTCGAGGGCGACGCCGAGGCAAACGTCTATTCACCGAGCGCCCATACTCCCGCCCGCCTGATCGATGCCTCCGCGGCGGGACTGGGCCTGGTAGCCGCCGCCCCTCTCGCGATCGGCAGCCAGCCCGCCGTGCTGCTCGAGTTGACCGATGCGGCCGGCGAGCCACACGAGATCGCTGCCAAGGTCGAAGTCAGGACCTGCCGCGAGGCGCAGGCCGAAGGGAGCTTCCTGATCGGCGCAACCATCCTCGAAATCGACCCCGAGGCAAGGCTGCAGCTGATGGAGTGGTGCTACGTGGTCTGCAGCCACGAGCGCCTGCGCGGTCACCGCCCCTCGGCCCTCGTACCGGAGTCGGAGGCGATCGTCGTCACGCTCAACGACTATCGCGATCGCGCACCAATTCCAACTCAACCTTCGATTTCTGCCTTGCGTCAAGCGTAAATCGATACTCTTCCTGACACAGCAGTTCGCCGAGCGTGCTGCTGGGGAAACGGGAGAGGACCGGCACTATCGGCCAAGAAATGCCGGCCCTCCCAAGTTGCAACGAAGCACCATCGAGAGCTCCATTACGAGGGCGAGTATAGAGTTGAGCTCAATTACTCGGGTAATAATTGAGCGTGCAGTTTTCCGCTGCTTGCGGAGTAACGGAGAGGGTGGGATTCGAACCCACGAGGCGGGTTAACCCCGCCCACGCGATTTCCAATCGCGCTCCTTAAGCCACTCGGACACCTCTCCGGGTCCACACAGGGTATTGGCTCGCGGTCGGGCCGGCCTAGCCGCGGCGAGCGGCGAAGAACTCGCGCAAGAGCTGGGCGCACTCGGATTCACGCACGCCGCCGATTACCTCGGGCCGGTGGTTGAGCGCCGGCTCGGCGAGGACGTCCAGGACACTGCCGGCGGCGCCGGCCTTCGGATCGGGAGTGCCGTAGACGACGAGTGGGATCCGAGCGAGGACGATCGCGCCAGCGCACATCGAGCAGGGCTCGAGCGTGACGAAAAGAGCGGTGCCCGGCAGCCGCCAGCCACCCAGCGCCTCGGCCGCCGCCTGGATCGCCAGCACCTCAGCGTGGGCCGTCGGGTCGCGGCGCAGCTCGCGCTCGTTGCCGGCCCGGGCGAGCAGCTCACCATCGCGGAAGATCGCAGCGCCGATCGGGACGTCGCCGTGGGTCTCCGCCTTCCGCGCTTCCTCGATCGCGACCTCCATCGCGGCATCCAACGTGCTCGCATCCACGATCCGGGAGTATGTCCACCGGCAACTTCCGCGGCATCGTGGTGTTGTGAAAAGGCCGGACGCGGGGGAACGGCCGGCAACCGCAATCGATGAAACGACTTCTTCGCAACCTCCTCTTGCCTTTAACCGTGATCGGGGCTTCCGCCCTGATCACGGCCCCTGCCCAGGCCGCGACCGGGATCGCGCCAGCGCGTGAATTTGCGCCCCGCCAGCTCCTGGTCAAATTCGAGGGAGAGGCACGGGGCCGGGTCATCACCCTCCCCCGTGGCAGCGGGGTCCAGCAGAGCGCCGAGGCGCTACGCAGCAACGAGCGGGTCGTCTACGCCGAGCCGAACTACCTCGCCTCAGCCTCCGCTCAGCCTTATGACCCCAACGACTCCGGCGCCCTCGAAGAAGGCGCCGGCCTCTCAAGCGCGAGCGGCGATTGGGCTTTCAAGCAGTGGAACTTTCTCGCCTCGGAAGAAACTGCAGGGGCCCTGCCGACCTCGCCCGGAGGGATCGACGCGGTCGGAGCCTGGCGCAACCTGATCGAAGTTGGCCGCCCCGGGGCAACCGGCATTGTCGTCGCCGTGCTCGACAGCGGCATCGCCTACCGATCACTTGGAAAGAAGTTTCGCCCCAGCCCAGACTTCGGTCCCAAGCAGTTCGTTCCCGGTTACGACTTCATCGACCGTGACCGCGTCCCGCTCGATGAAAGCGGCCACGGTACCCACGTCGCCGGGACGATCGCCGAGAGGACCGACAACGGGATCGGTGTCACCGGGCTTGCCTACCGAGCGCAACTGATGCCCGTTCGCGTGCTTGACCAAGAAGGGTTCGGCGACGCCTTCGAGATCGCCAAGGGGATCCGCTTCGCCGTCGCCCACGGCGCCCAGGTGATCAACATGAGCTTCAACTTCCCCTGCGGCAAACAGGTACCGCTGGTTGACGAAGCGCTGCGGGAAGCCTACGAACGCGGGGTGGTCACGGTCGCCTCCGCCGGCAACCTCGGCGCCGAGGGCTGCGTCTCGGCGCCGGCGACGGGGCCACGGGTGATTGGCGTCGGCGGGACCACCGAGGGCGCTTGCCTCGGGGACTACTCGCTGGCCGGCTCGGCAATCGACATCCTCGCTCCCGGCGGTGGCGTTCCCCAGCGTGGCTGCCCCTCGGTCGCGGCGCGGCCGATCTACCAGGTGACGCTGCGGCCCGCCAGCACCAATACCTTCGGGATCCCGGTCAACTACGTCGGCACCTCGATGGCCGCCGCCCACGTTTCCGGCGTCGTCGCGATGGTGCTCGCCAGCCGGACGATCAATCCCCTGATCGACGGCGAAGCGCGGGTCCGCGCCGTGACCAAACGCCTCCGTCACACCGCCCGTGACCTCGGCCTGCCACGCAAACAACAGGGCGCCGGCCTCGTCGACGCCGCCGATGCGACCGGCGTCTTCCCCAAATTCTTCCCTGCCGCTAGCCGTTAAGTCGTGCGAACGATGATGACCGAGCAGGGAGCGTGGTGGGAGACGTTGTTGGGGACGCTGCCCAACAGGTAGCGCCGCGCGCCGGTCATCCCTTTGTTGCCGACAACGATCAGGTCGGCTTTGACTTCTTCGGCGACATTGAGGATCGCGTCGGCGGGGTCGGCCTCGACCGGGTGGGTCTGCACCTCGATTCCCTCTTTCCTTGCCTCGGCGGCGGCAGCGTCGAGAACCAGGTTGACGTCCTCGCGGGGCCCGATCTCGTACTGGACGTCGGCCGGGGCTTCCGCCTGCTCGCCTTTGACCCGGCGACCGGAAACGGGCGAGTAAGCGCTGACGATGCTCAAGGTGCCGCCGGTCAGCTTGGCCAAGCCGATCGCCTGGCTCACGGCCTCAGCGGCGGTCTCAGAGCCATCGGTCCCAACCACGATGCGAGTGAACATGCCGCCTCCTTCGGTCGCGTGAACGGGCCCGATACTAACGCTGCTTGGCGGGAAGGCCGCGGAAACCGTCGCCGAGGATTTCCGTCGGCGTGGTGGTGAGACGGTAGATCGCGATCACCATCGAGATCGCGAGGCAGACGACGAGGATGACCATCCCCACTCTCCATATCCAAGGCACGCGGGAACCCTAGTGGTCCCCGTTAAGGTGGGCGGCATGGGATTGGAGAAGGTCGCAGACGGCGTCTGGCTCCTGCGGGGTGACTTTCGCGGGGCGATGAACATCTACTTCCTCGAGGACGGTGACGGCGTCGTCCAGTTCGACGCTGGGACGAAGGCAATGCGGAAGAAGGCGCGGGCCGCAGCCGAGGAACTCGGCGGGTTGAAGCGGGTGGTCCTCGGCCACGCCCACGCCGACCACCGAGGCACCGCTCCCTACATGGGGGCGCCGGTCCTCTGCCACCCGGACGAGACGGCGGAAGCCGAAAGCGACGCCGCGATCGCTCCCTACTTCGACCTCTCACAGCTGCCGGTGGCCTGGATCCGCCAGCTCTACCCGTTCCTGCTGCGGCGCTGGGATGGCGGCGCGGTGAAGATCGCCGACACGGTGATCGAAGGCGATGAGGTCGCCGGCTTCAAGGTCCTCCACTTCCCCGGGCACGCGCCCGGCCTGATCGGTCTCTGGCGCGAGAGCGACCGGGTGGCGCTGGTCTCAGACGTCGTCTACCTGGTCGACTCGGGGCGGCTGAAACCGCTGCCGGAGGGCGAGGCGAGCGTTCCCCACCCCGCCTGGGCCTGGAACCACGCGAAGGCGAAGGAGTCACTGCGGCGGTTGGCGGCGCTGGAACCGCGGGTCGTCGGCGCCGGGCACGAGCATCCGCTGCGGGGCGACAACCTGCGGGAGACCCTCGAACGGGCCGCCGAGAAGTACTGAAAGCGCTCGCTCCCTTAGTTTCCAGCGCCTGATGATCGCGACCTATGCCTCGGCGGCGCTGATCTGCGCCGTCTCGCTGCTGGTCGGCCGGGCGGTGCTCTCGCTCGCCGGCAGGCGCGAGTGGTCCTGGCTGGAGCCGGCGGTCGGCTTTGGCGCCGTGCTCGGCGTAACCGGCCTGCTGGCGCGGGCCCCCGGCCACGGGACCTCGGCGACGCTCGGAGTCGTTCTGCTGCTAATCGCCGCGGCCGCGGTTGCCTGGCGGTTCGACTACCGGGCACCCGGCGCCTGGCGCGAAGCGCTGCCGGTGGCGCTGGTCATCGTGCTGGTGCTCTCGATCCCGTTCGCGATCGCCGGCCAATGGGGCCTGCTCGGCGTCGGCTTCAACAACGACCTCGGACTCCATCTTGCCTGGGCCGAGTGGCTGCGCAGCGGCTTTGGCCCCGACGCCGATCCGGGCTACCCGCTCGGCCCTCACGGCTTGGCGGTGGCGATGGCGACGGTTCCCGGCATCGGCCTGGGACAGGCGTTCCTGGGCGAGATCATCGCGATCGGGGTGATGACCGGGTTGACGGCGCTGGGCGCGCTACGGAAGCTGAGCCCCGGGCGGCGCACGCTGGCAGCCGCAATGGTCGCCCTCCCCTACCTCGCCGCCTCCTACTACGCCCAAGCAGCCTTCAAGGAGACCGCCGAGGCCCTCCTAGTCCTCGCCTTCGCCCTCTACCTGACCACCTTCGATACCCCGGCGGCTGATGAGCCAGCTAGCCAGGCGAAGGGGGTCCCCTCCCCAGACACTCAACTTCG
>DATDLJ010000004.1:0-14227 GCA_036519395.1 Solirubrobacterales bacterium
AAGGCTGAACCCCGCGTCGACATACGCCTCGCTGCTTCCCACAGCGACGCACTCGACATTAACCGGGCTCACCTACCTCCCACGGATCCACACATATATAGAGATACATATCTCTCCTCCCTGTAGTAACCCCAGAAGCGCCCCCCCTCCCCCGGCGGGGCGTTTTCTGTTGTGGAGCCAAATTTGGCGAGTCTGTGGCCGAAGCAGACGACGAAGAAACGAGCCCATGCGCCAGTTGATGCGCCAGTTGGACCGTCGCCCTGTCGAACAGGGCAGCCGCTTCGGAAGTATCTGACCCAGTGAATACGTTGATCGCCGTCTATGGGAACCAGAGTCGCGATCTTCCAAAGGGGGTCCTAAAGCCATGAGCCGCATAAGCAGCGCGGCGCAAATGCTCTTGGGGCTGGCGCTCCTCCTAGGGCTTGTCGCAGCTGTCGGCTGGCTCGCCTACACCACCGTCACGGAGGCCCCTGCGGTTGTAGCGGCGGTGATGACGGGGGTACTCGCAATCCTCGGTCTGGGCGTGCAGCGGTTCCTAGAGCAGCAGCGAGAGGACGAGCGCATCCGCCGAGAGCGGATGGCACCGATCTACGAGGAACTGGTTGGGCAGCTGCACCAGATCGCGGACGGTTCAGTCGGGCCGACCGAAGTTGAAAGCTTCTTCAAAGAGCTTGCTCGGAGCCTTCAGCTTTGGGGAGCGCCGCCCGTAATCGAGGCCTTCAACGCCTGGCGCACGAAGGCGGTTGAGCATGCCGCTCAGGACAAGTCCGGCTTGGACATGCTGCTGGCCTACGAAGACCTGCTCCTTGTCACCCGCGCTGACCTCGGAGTGTCAAACGAGAAGCTTGAGAAGGGCGACCTACTACGCATCTTCATCAACGACATAGATGACCATCTCCTAGAAGGGTCGCCTCCACCCGGCGATCCGCTGCCTTAATAGGCGGCTACTTCGTGGTGGCTCGGGTGGTCTGAGGGCTACCTAGGTGGTCTAGCTTGCTCTCAGCGGGCTCAAAGTAGATCGAACTATTCGCGGCCGTCGAGAGGACGAGCGTCACCGGGCGCCGAGGTTGTCGGCAGCGAAGGGACGGAGAAGGACGAAGACCCCTGACGCTAGAGCAGCCTGAGGGCCTTCTGAAAGCCTGGCGGGTTATTGGGCTTGCAGGTTAGGCCCTCAGGCCATAGAACTAACGACTGGCGGGGGCCGGCAGGGATTCACCGAAGGGCTCGCCCCAGCGGAATCGCAGGCTCGCCACCTAGAGACTCCATCAAATTCTTTGGGAACCTTCCATCGTGCTCGATACCTCTGACTGGCCCGAGAAAAAGCTTCACGTCCTCAGGGACCTTCACCTGGACCCGAAAAACGTACGGCTCGAAATCGCCGATGCAAAAGTCGAAGCCGACATCCTTGAGGATCTTTTCGTCAACGAGAATGCACTAGGACTCGTTGAGGGCATTTGCACGGTTGGCTACCTGACCCATGATGTCCCCGTCGCGATCAAACGGGACGGTCGCTACGTCATGGTTGAGGGAAACCGTCGCCTCGCCGCGCTGAAGGCAATCCAAAATCCTCAACTCGTTCCGGACTATCGTGCACGAATAGCTGGCCTCGCCGATCAGCTTCCAAACAGATCGGCCCTCGCCCGAATCCGCGTGATGGTCGCGCCGAACCAGGATGAGGCCGACGAACTCATCGCTGCGACCCACACTGGCGTGAACCTCCGCAAAGCCTGGTCGCCGGCGAGACAGGCGGCTTTCTTTCAGGCGCAGATAGACAACGGGCGGAAACTCCCCGATCTCGTCGCGCGCTATCCGACCATCGAGGTAAGGAAATTCGTTTTCCGAGCCCACATCCTGAACGAATTTAGGGCTGTCAAATACGGCGAGTCTGCGCTCAGGGACTATCTCAAGACGAAAGCCTGGAAACGCGGCCTCTCGGCCTTGGCGCGAATCTACGAGTCAAAGGAATTCCTCGAGATCACCGGCTTTCAGATGGACACAAAAGGAAATGTCTCCAAGTCAATCTCGAAAAAGACCTTCAAGGAGATTGCAACGGTGATCGTCCGTGGAATGCTCGACGGCGATCTCACTACCCGCAGCCTGAACACCGTCAAGAGCCCGCGCTTCCTTCAACTGATGGGCGAACTGCGAGCCATTGTCTCCGAGGGAAAACCGGCCGAGAAGACCTCGGGGAAATCGGCCTCGGCCGACACGAAAACGCAGCAAGATGACGCAGCAGGCAACTCCGCCCGCAATGCACAATCGGATGAGAAAAGGAGCGGAGCGCACAAAGACAACGCCGAAACCGGCAAGACGAAATCGACGGCACCGCGGACGAAAAGAAAACGCTATCTCGACCTCGGACAGATCACCGTCCCGGAGGCCTATCCGAGGGCGGTCGGGCTTTGTGTTGAGGAGCTGTCCGCCGTGGAGGTCCAACGATTCCCGAACGCGGCCTTTCTCCTCATGCGTGCCGTCCTGGAGAAGTCCGTAAAGGCGTTCGCCGAGGCGAAAAACGAAGACATCAGAGGCAGCGGCAATAACGAGAAAGGGCGCGTGTATCTGAGCCACGCCCTCAAGTGGCTTCTCGGATACGCCACCGCGAATGGTTCAAAAAGCATGATTCAGCCGATCGAACAGGTCCGCACGGGTCGGTTGGTGACCTACACGAACAGCAGCGACGCGCTCAACGCTCTTAATCACAACCACCACTTCAGCGTCAACCCGGATGAGGCGGTCGGGATGTGGGGCTCGATTGATCCGATCCTCAGATACGTGATGCGCCCATGACGGGTAAGACCGCAATGACCGTCTCGCCGAACACTCGCCGCCCGCGAGTTTCCCCGCTCCGCTATCCCGGCGGCAAGGGCGCTCTTTATTCGCGGCTACGCAAACTGATCCGCGACAGCGACCTCGCGGGATGCACCTATGTCGAGCCTTATGCAGGCGGCGCCGGGGCTGGCCTCAGTCTTCTTGCGACCGGCCAGGTTGAGCGGGTCGTTATCAACGATCTCGATCCGGCAATCCACGCCTTCTGGGAATTACTCGTCAACGATCCAGACGGACTAATGCGGGAGATCGAGACGGTCAAGCTGAACGTCCGAGAGTGGAAACGGCAACGCCAGATTTACATGGCGGCCGATCCCTCGGACTTGGCTTCACTTGGCTTCGCGACGTTCTATCTCAACCGAACGAACCACTCCGGGGTCCTGAACGGGGGGCCGATCGGCGGTTTGGATCAAGGCGGCAAGTACAAGATTGATGCGCGGTTCAACCGGGATGCCCTAGTGGAGCGGGTCCGGATCCTGGCGCTCTACGCGAGCCAAATCTCTGTGAGCTCACTGGATGGCGTTGACGTAATCCGGAGCTACGGTAAGGCGAAGAACACGTTTATCTATGCAGACCCTCCGTACTTCGAGAAGGCGGGCTCGCTCTATCTCAATGCATTCTCCCCTGACGACCATGAACGGCTTGCCAAGACGCTGAACGGCCTCGCCAAAGGCTCCTGGTTGTTGACCTATGACAACGTGCCTCAGGTACCCGATCTCTATTCGGAGCGGCGGCGGCGGACGTTTGGTCTCCACTATTCCGCTCATAGGGTGACGAAAGCAACTGAGATCGCCGTGCTTTCCGACGCCGTGGCTGACGTGGGAGAGGGATGGCCTCGATAGGGGGTCCCGCCTATCAGCTCGCAGAAAGCGGCCTCCTGTGGCGTCGCTTCCGATGACTTCCGGTCGGTGACCTTGACCCGGCTGGGACGGCGTTTCGCTCCGTCCTCGTGCCACCTTGGTGCCACCATAAGCACCTTTCCCACCCGGTTTCTATCGGACTCAACCGACACGAATCCCCTCCGGCAAGCCAAATTTGGCTCCACAAGTCCGCTCAGCGAGGTAGGCGTCCATCCGTGCCCGCACGTCGTCGTAGCTGCCAGGGAGCAAGTGCCCGTAAACGTCGAAGGTCGTCTGAATTTTGGAGTGCCCCATGACCACCTGAATCGCTTTCGGGTTTGCCCCGGTGTCGATCAGCAGGGAGGCGAAGGTGTGGCGGCACTCGTGAAGGGTGAAGGTGGTTAAGAGAACGGGCGCGCGCTTCTCCCTCTCGGCCGCCTCCCGCTCGGCGAGGTTGTACGCCTTCCAGGCTCGCCGCGCCCGGCCGTCAACGGTGGACGGGTAGAAGACCCGATCGGCGGCGCGGCCGAAGATCCGATCCGTTCCCGCCCTCCCCGTCCTGACCAGCTGCGCATCGAGGAAGTCGCGGAGGATCGCGAGCAGCGGAATCGTCCGCTTCGCCGCCTCTGACTTCGGCTCGATCTCGCCCTCCTCCTGGTCCCAGCCCTTCTTGACGTGGATCAGGTTCCTCGCGAGGTCGATGTCCTCACAGCGAAGGGCTTGCAACTCGCCCCGCCTCAGACCGGCATAGAAGGCAGTCGCCCAGAGCGCTCGATCCTCAAGGGGAAGCAGCTCGATCAACTGCGCAGCTTCGCCAGTAGCAACGATCCGGCGCGGGCGCTTCGACTTTCCGAGAGGAAGATCAACGCCTTTGGTCGGCTCGTTCGCCAGTTCTTCGCGGTCGATTGCCCGCCGGTAGAACGCTTGGAGGGGATTAAGGACGTTGCTGGCGCTGTGGCCGGAGAGAGTGGCGAGCAGGTCGTCGGCGAAGCTCTGAACGTCAGCCCGCCGAACCTCGGAGGGACGCAGCGCGCCGAGTTCGGAGTCCTTGTAGCGGAGGCGGACGGCGCGCTCATAGGACCGGATCGTGTTCGGCTTGTAGCGCTCCTTCTTCTTCGGCCGGATCTCGCCGCTCTCCATGCCGGCGACGAAATCGACAAGCGCCTCGTAGACGGTGCGGTGGTCCTTCGGCGCTCGACGTAGCTCTCCCTTGCGGGCGGCCGTCAAGGCTTCCGAGCGCCAGGCCTGGGCCTCCCGCTTCGTCTTGAAGGTGCGACGGACCTTCTTCTTCTCGCGGCGCAGATAGACCCACGCCTCCCAACCCGAGTTGCAACGACAGCGTTTTCCCTGTCGAACCGGACAGCGCGGAGCGTGCCTTCTGACAATGCCCTCAGCCATTGGCGCGGCCCTCCCGATGGGGACGACTGCCGTACGTCGAACGGCACGGATACATAGGGTAAGTACCAGCCATGAGGAGGTCACCTCTCCTTGTGGTTAGGCCCTCGATCCGGCGTTGGCGCGCCGTCGGGGGCCGTTTCTTATTGCCATGAAATCTACCGACTGAGGCGGACCCTGCGAGCCTCATCTCAGCTGCTCCATCATCGGCATCTCCGCGTTCTCGGCAACCCAACGTTCAAGCTCCCGAACCGGCACCAGCCGCTTCCGGCCCCGGCGGATCAAGCGCAGCTGCGGGGCGACGTTGGCGTCGAAGAAGTCGGGACCGACTCCGATGGCGGCGGCGGCCTCTGAGGGAGTGAGGGCGATGCGGGGAATGGATGCCGGGAGCTTCTTCGCCATGCCCTCACCGTCCGATTCCGAGGCCCATCGACCGCTCGGCCGTGCGCTGTTTCTTGAGCTTCAACTCTCGCTGTGCGCGTTGCAGTCGCTCCCTTGCATGCCTCTGCTCCAGTTGGGCGCTCCGATCCTTCGGCTTCGGCCCAAGCGCGCTGTCTCTGTCCACCACGCCGTTTCTGACCCGGTAGCCCTCGATCCCCCGCACCGCCCGATCCCACGCCGCCGCCTTGGTCGGATCGCTGGGCCGCTCGCCAAGCTCTGACTTGATGTAGTCGGGAGGAGAGAGGCGGGCGGCTGTTGCGGCGGCCCGCTCGCGCTCGGCAAGGACATGCTCGGCAACCGACTGCCTGGCTCGGGCCTCGTGGCGGACCTCGGGAAGCTCGGCCCGCTCGGAGCGCAGCTGCTCGATCCTCTTGCCCGTCCCCTCCTCCTGAAGGGATAGCCACCGTTCCTGCGCGGCCCGCTCGGCTCGCTCCTCGCGGCGTTCGCGGCGGCGGAGCTCGGGCATTGCCTCACGTTGGGCGCTGATCGACCCAAGCCTCTCGACCGCCTCGCCAAGCCTCTCGTCCACCCGCCGATGCGCGCCCTGGGCTTCCTGCTCGGCCCCGGCCTCGGCGCGAAGCTCATGCACACGGCGAGAGAGCTCGTCGGTCTGAAGCTGGCCGAACTCCTGGCGCAGCGCCTCGTCGTGGGCTGAGACCTGGGACCCGTCACGCTCGGCGGCTTCGGCGATGTGGTCGAGCCCTTGGCGCCCATGCGGCGAGCGCGGCGCGAACTCGTCGCGGTCGAACTGGATCTCCGGCGTGGCGTAGAGGTAGGTCTGCTCCCTGGTCCGCGAGGTCGCGACGTAGAACTCCTGGCGGTCCATCGAGGGATCGGCCGTGACAAAGGCCGTGTCCACCGTCGCCCCCTGGGCCTGGTAGGTCGTCGCGGCGTAGGCGTGTTCAATCGCAGGCCCTCCGTCCCTCTCCCTCAAGCGCCCCAGGTAGTCGGAATCGACACACACCCGCCCTCGGGTGTCGATTCCGACCAACCACAAACGCTCCGAAGCTTCATCGACCCGCTCCACCCGCCAGCGCTCGCGGTTGTAGATGTTCTGGCGCTGGTCGTTGATGCGGGTTATGACCTGATCGCCGGCAGCGAAGGAAGCGCCGCCGACCTCGATCTTCTCGGTGCCGAGACGGCCCGCCGCCTTCACCCGCTCCCGCGCAAGGGCGTTCAACTCCGAAACCTCGGCGTTGCGCTTGGCGATCATCAGCGCGTCCTCGCCGCGCTCGTAGCTGCGCCACCAGTCCTCGACCATCGCCTCGCGGCGGGCAAGTGGATCGTCGGAGACCGTGACCCGCTCCGCGCCCTGGTAGATCGAAAGAGCCTCGCGCCCTTCGCCCTCCCGGATCAGCTTCGCGCCCTCCCGCTCAAGCTCGTGGCGGTGGCGGATCACTTCATCGAGGACGATCGGCTCCGTTCGCGCCGCGATCGAGGCGAAGAGGCCGCCGGCCTCGATCTCTCCAAGCTGGGCGGGGTCGCCGATCAGCACCAGCTTGGCGTCGGCCTCCTGGGCGTGGTCGATCAGGCGAGCGAGGTTGCGAGAGTCCACCATCCCGGCCTCGTCGACCACCAGCACCGCCCGGCGCCCGAGGACCGTTTCGCCCCTCGCGGCAGCGCGGTCGAACCCGGCCAGAAGCGAGGCGACAGAAGTGGCGTCCAAGCCCTCCGAGCGCAGGACGTTGGCAGCTCGCCAGGTAGGTGCAGCGACCCTCAGCTCCGCTCCGGTCGTCGCCCACCCTTGCGCCGCGGCGGTCAAGGCGTAGGTCTTGCCGGTCCCGGCCTCGCCGACGACGACGATCACGCCCTCGCCGCCGCGAAGAAGCCGCTCGACCATCGCCCGCTGATCGGCCTTCATCGACGGACGCTTGGCGAGGACGCGGGCGACGACGATCTCCGAGACCAGGGCGCAGTCCTCGCGGGCGGCCATGACCTCGACCCGATCAAGCGCGCCGCGCTCAAGCTCCCAGATGGCGCGGGTGGTGAAGCGCTCGCCTTTGGCGGTCGCTGCGATCCCGATCACATCGGGGGTCGCGAGGTAGGCGTCGGCAAGCTCCTCCACCTCATGCCCCGGCGCACCGGCCGGGAGGCAGTTGGCGACCGCCTGGATGACGTCGCGGCGGTCGAAGTGGGAGGCGTGGGCGGTGACGGCGGCTTCGACCTCGGCGACCGCGACTTGTCCCTCGGGGGCCTGCCGGGAGTGGCCGAGAGCAGCCCGGATCGACTCGCGGTCCAAGCCGATTTCCTCGGCCTTCTGCCGCCACAGATCGCGAAGGCTCTCCGTGGTCAGATCGCGGTCCTTCGCCTCCCTGGTCGCCAATGTCGCGATCTGCCGAGCGCGGGCGCTGGCCCCCTCTCCCGCCGCCTCGAGGATCTGTTGGCGGCGGGTCGAGAAGGCGCGCAGGTGGTCGGGGTCGAAGCCCTCGATCTCGGCGATGCCGTTGGCGACCTCCTGCCAGCGGACCCCGAGGCGGCGGGTCAACTCGTCGCGAAGGTGGGCCTCGTAGATGTAGCTGGCGGTTTTCGCGTGTTCGTAGAGCGACGGGTGGTGGAGCCGGGTCCAGCGGCCCTCGGCAAAGGTGGCATTGGCAATGAGGACATGCGTGTGGATCTGCATGTCGCCGGCGCGGGAGGAGCGGTGGACGTAGCCGGCGGCAAGGAAGCCGTTGCCCTTGAGGAATTCCCGGCCGCCCGCTCCGCGCCGAGTCCAGCAAGCCTCCCGCTGGAGATAGCCGAGACCGGCTTCGACGGCGGCGGCGTGGGCGGCCTTGGCCTCGGCGGCGACGGGATGGCCGCCGAGCGCCCACAGCACCGAGACCGACTTCGGCGCTGAAAAGGTGAGATCGAAACCGGGGATGCCGTCCTCGACGTGGCGAAGACCAAGGGACTCGCCGCTCGCCGGGTTGGTGCCGGTCAGCATCGCCGTCAGCTGGTCGGCATCAACCTTGCCTTGGAGGCCGAGATCCGTGGCGGCGTCTCCGAGCCAGTAGCCCTCGGCCTCGGCCTCGCCGGAGTAGTAGTCCTCGGCTCCTTCGGCGACCTTGCCGAGGTAGTAGCCCTCCTGGCCGTGCCCCATCTTCCCGATGGAGAGCATCAGCGCGAACCTCGGGTGACGGCGTCGGCCATGCCTCTGCTGTCCAGCCCGGCGGCGGTGTGCATCGGCTCCATGCGGTTGAAGTGCCGAGCGCGGCGCGGCGGTGCCGCCTTTCTGCGAGGGGCCGGGAGGAAGACGGCATCGGCCATGCCGTTGACGTCTTCTGAGAAGGGCGAGCGGCCCGGAGAATTGCGGCGACAGTTCACGGAGTGGAAATGCCGGATGCGGCCCCGCCGCCCCCGGCAATGTGTCTCGCCGCGCCGCCGCCCCCGAGAGGGGGATCACTTAGTGATAGTGCGTGAGGGGGTCTGCTGTTAGGGCCTTGGCCTTGGGAGTTCTGCTGGCTGACCTAGAGATGCGGATCATCGTGATGAGGTAGTCGGTGGTCTGCTGGCAGGCAGTCAATGCCTAGTGGTCTTCTCCTAGTTGGCTCGTCTTAGCGTTGGTGCAGGGGCCGATTTCCCCACTGGCTACGAAGAAATCGGCCCCTCACCATGCGACCGTCAGTGACCCTTAAAGATCATCGCCGCGGCCTGCACAGACGGGACTTTCTTGATCGTCATCTCCTCGCTCCCCTCTATTGAGTCGGCCCTGCCGCCATCCGGCGTGACGGGGCCGACCCCCCCGCTCGCTGCCCTGGAAGACCGGCCCCTATTCACGGGCGCTCAGCCGCCCTTGTAGATCATCTGTGCGACTTGCACAGACGGGACTTTCTTGATCGTCATCTCTCCTCACCCCCCTCCCATGCGTCAAGCCCGGCGACGGCTTCGCCAGGAGGAAGGGGCGATGCTAAAGAGAGTTCAACTCAATGTCAGATTTCTGACCCGCGTCGGGGTTCTGAGTATGCGCGCGTATCCGTCCAGCCGCTCAGGCCTTATGCTCCGAATCCTGCTGAGTAGCCGGGATTTGTCCTGTAAGGGAGGAGCGAGTGGCAGCCAGAGCGGCCGAGGGTCATAGAGGGAAGCGCAAGAAGGAGAAACAGCGGAAGCGGATCGAGGAAGTTGTCCAGTACGCCTTGTCCCACAAGTTCAGGGTGGAAATCCTGATCCTGCTGAATCAGGCCAGCTATACGGCAAGCGAGGTCTCGGAGCTGACCGGCATCTCCATGCAGAACGTCTCTAACCACATCAAGCGCATGCTGCAAGACGGCTCGATTGAAGTCGCCAAAATCGAAGAACGGCGCGGGACGAACATTTACTGGTACCGCGCAATCGAAATCCCGGAATACACCCAGGAGGAGGCTGAAGCGCTGACCGAGTTGGAGCGGCAGACCATCGCCGGGTGGGTTATCCAGTCGGGCATGGCCGAGACGATGGCGGCGCTGTGGAAAGGAAACCTCGCGAACCCTCGGACGATTCTGCATTGGAGTTGGTACACGTTCGACACGCGGGGTCGTGACGATCTGGAGAAGGAGAACGTTCGCCACCTTGAACGGGTCCGCGAGATCGAGTGCGAATCCCTGGGCAGGGTCATCGAGACGGGAGAGGAGCCGACCTCCATGATCGTCAGCCTCTTCTCGTTCGTGAGGGCGCGGAAAGCGCCTCGACCTAAGTCACGGATGCGGTCAAGGTCACAAAAGCGTGACCGGGGTCCGCGAACCGATTGACGTAAAGCTCAAGTCGCCATAGCTTCGACCACTCAACGAGTGCCAACCGTCTGTCACCCGCAGACGTGACGCACGTCTCCTCGCCGGGGGCGGGGGCATCGTGGAAAGACATGAGCCCGTCCCCGGCAACCCACAAATACAACGTGACGACTTCCTCTCCCCCACACCCCAAAACCGTCCAGCGCCGCCACTGCCACAGCCGCGCCTCCCAGTGCCTAACCGAGGCCGCGATGGACCCGACGGCAGGGGCGACGGCTTCGGGAGGGCTGGCAGTCGCCCCGACGTCTCCCGAGGAGAACTAAGCCGTGGCTCTCGCCGGACGCGATTCAAACCTCCTTAAAGACGCCCTCGGACACCCGATCCGAATCCAAATTGTCGCGCTGTTCGTAAAGGACCGAAGCCGATCTATGGCAGCCAAATCGCTGGCGGCGGACCTCGTGACCTTCTTCCCCAAGGTAAAGGTCCGCCAGGTGGCTTACCACACCGCGATCTTGCGGGACGCGCATCTGATCCCAACCGCATGCGGGGCCTCATAGCCGAGATCTGACCGAGAAGTTCGAGACGCCAACCGCTCTTCACCGCCACTCAATCGAACGACACCACCGACCAGGTACGCACAGTCCGCTGCCGGTCTTCACCGTGTCCCTACGGAGGAACACCTTGCATCCCACCAAGCCGCGCCGTATTTCCGCATCTGCCAAGGCGAAAGCCGGGGTTTTCCTGCTGATCACCTTCATGCTCGCCCTTGCGGTGGCTTCTGCCGCAAGTGGTGAGGACTCGGGAGATGCGGGCAACGAGGGGACGCCGGCCCGCGAGGAGATCCAGGCCACCGAGCTTCCGGCTCAGCGCACTGCGACTTCCTACACCTTTGCCCTCTCGGACGGACAGAAGGAAACCCTGATCTATGACGTTCCGGTCAACTATCGCGACGAGCAGGGGGAGTGGCAGCCGATCGATCAAGGTCTTGAGGAGATGCCCGGGGGTGCTCTCACCAACGGCGACAACAGCTTCGACGTCCACTTGCCGGAGGATCTCGGCGACGGCCCGATCAGAGTCCAGTTCGAGGAGGAGTGGGTCTCAGAGAAGCCGCTCGGGATCGAGACCGAACCAGCCGAACTCCTAGAGGGCGACGTGGCGAGCTATGCGACGGAGAGCGGTGAGGCGAGCTTCCAATTCGTCGGTCTCTCGAATGGCCTCAAGGAGACGATTGAACTCGTAGGTCCTTCCGCACCCGCGACCTATCACTTCCGCCTTGAATCCTCTGCCGGAGTTGAACCGGCCATCGCGGAAGACGGCTCAGTCGAGTTCCGTGACGAAGCAGACGATCTCGTTGCCGAGATGCCAGCCCCAGTGATGATCGACAACGCTGGCGCCTCGGCGTCGAGCGAAGCCATCACCTACAGCCTGCAAACCGAAGGGCCGGAGGCTTGGAGGCTCTCGGTGCAAGCCGATTCGCAATGGCTCGGGGCTCCCGAGCGAAGCTTCCCGGTGCTCATCGACCCGAGCGTCACTGTGTCCACGCCGGCAGTGGACTGCATGATCTTTTCGGCCGAAGACAAAAAAAACTTCTGCGGGACCTTGGGCTGGAGCCCCTTGTCGGCCAAAGCCAAATATCCCTCTGCCGGGGCAGACTCTTTTGCCCGCACCCTTCTGCGCTTCAACCTCAGCTCGATCCCGAAAACCGCCTCGCTGACGGCGGCGACGATCGGCCTCTACTCGGCCAAAACGGCGACCAACGTCACCAAAGTCGATCTCTACGACATGGGAAAACCCTGGAGCGACAATGTCTCCTGGGCAGCCGGCAACACCAAAAGCGGTCCCGGCTTCGGGTCCACGCCGGGCGAGGTCTATGGCAAAGCCATGCCGACCCCAACCAGCCTCACCCCGGCAGGGCGCCCTGAGGGCAGCGGACCCGGTTGGTGGAACTTCACCAGCACCGGCCTGACCTGGCTCACCCAGCGCTGGATCGACGGCGCTGTGAACAACAACGGCGTCTTCATCAGGCTCGCCGACGAGGCTCCCCGCGTCTGCTGCATCGAACGAAACGTCGAATGGGAATCGAGCGCGGGATCGAAAAAGCCCTATCTCTCGGTTCAGTACCACGATGAAGCGCCGAGCGGCAGCAAGATGACCTCGCCCAGTGACGGGACCAAGACCGCCAAGCGCCTTCTCCTCGGCGCCGCCTGGGAACACCCCGGCGTCAACGGGATCACCTTCCAATACAAGACCGATGAAGGCTGGAAAGACATTCCGGGCAGTCAGGTAATCGATGGAAAAAACCAGACCGTCTCCTGGCCCTATTCGGTGCCGGCAGTCAAAGATCGCGAGAGCCGGCCGCTCTACTGGGATGCGTCGAACCTCACCGGGACTAATCCGAGTGCCAAAGTGCAGATCCGGGCTGTATTGGCCGGTGACCCAGGCGCCATCGGCTACACCAAGCCGGTCACGGCCGAGATCGACAAGAACACTGGCGGCCCTGGCGATGCGACCGCCCCGATAGGCCCCGGCGTGGTCGATCTGCTGACGGGCAACTTCACCATTTCCCGCACCGACGTCTCGATCCCGGCGTTCAACTCGACGCTTGAATTCTCGCGCTCGTTCAACTCGCGAGAAGCTGGAGTCGAAGCAACCGGTGTCCTCGGCCCGGGCTGGAAGCCGGCCTCGCCGGTCGAAGAAGCAGGCGGCTCGGCTTGGAGCAGGTTGAAGCTCGAAAATGAAACTGAAGAATTTGAAGGGGAAACCTTCTCCTTCAAATGGGCGGAGCTCGTCCATTCCGAAGGCGGGGTCATTGCCTTTGAAGAGGACGAAACCGGCAAATTCGTCACTCCCGATGAAATGAGCGGCTTCGTTCTCTACCGGCTGAATGCGAACGAAATCGCCTTCACCGATCCCGAAGGGAACAGGACCGTCTTCTCTAACAGCGGATCGGGCAGCGAATACCTGCCGATATCCGTTGCGATGACGGGCGGCCCCGGGAACAAGTCCCGACTGATCTACGAACTTGTCAGCGGAAAACGGCGCTTGCAAAAGGTCATCGGTCCTGCTGCTCCGGGGGTTAGCTGCACCGATGAAGGCGCGACGAGTACGAGTGGCTGTCGCGTCCTGACCTTTACCTACCAGAATGCCTCCGTCTGGGGGGCGGGCTCGGGCTCCGGTGACCGACTCTCGAAGATCACGTATCACGCGCCTGGCTTCGGCGGGCCGTGGGAAGTGGCCAAATACGACTACGACAACAGCGGCCGGCTGATTGCGGCCTGGGACCCGCGGATCTCCCCGAACATCAAAGAGACCTACACCTACACCGGCGCAGGTCCGCTCAGCACGATCACCGAAGGCGGGTTCAAACCGTGGACGATGGAATACGGCACCATCTCCGGCGATGCGGGAGTAGGGCGCCTCATCGCGGTCAAACGCCCAACTCTGGTCGAAAGTAAACCGACCGCGCAGACGACGATCGCCTACGGGGTGCCCCTGAACGAGGAAAGCGGCGGCGCCTACGACATAGAAGCCGAACACGTCGCGACTTGGGGACAGGAAGACCTACCCACCGACGCCACGGCAATCTTCCCACCCGACGAAGTCCCGTCATCTCCACCTTCGGTCTACACCCGGGCGACCGTCTACTACATGGATGCCGAAGGCCAGGTCTCCAATGTCGCTACGCCCTCGGGCGCCGGCACGTCGGCACCATCGATCACCACGACCGAGACCGATGAGTTCGGCAACGTCGTACGGGAACTGAGCGCCCAGAACCGTCTGCGCGCACTTGCGGCCGGAGTCGGCGCGCCGTCAATCGCCAGGTCACGCGAAATCGATACCCAGTTCCGCTATTCGGGGGATGGGACCGAGCTACAGGAAGAAATCGGCCCGATGCATCAGGTCCGCCTCAACTCCGGTACGACGACGCAGGCACGTCTCCATCGCTCGATCCAGTACGACGCCAATTTCAAATACATCAACGGCACCACGACCCCGTCCCCCGGCGAAGGCAAGCCCCACCTGCCGACGACGGAAACCACCGGA
>DATDLJ010000005.1:0-38652 GCA_036519395.1 Solirubrobacterales bacterium
AGCACCTTGAGGGTGCTTTTTCGCGGACTCGCGGAGCTACCGAGCCTCTTCCGCCTGCCAGCGCCGGCGTTCGCGCCGCTGGTGGACGACGAGCACGGCGACGACCACCAGCGCCGGCGCGAAGACGGGCAGGGCGACGACGAGGCTGTGATGGGCGAGCGGCAGGATCACCGGCCGCCGCCCTGCTGGAAGCCGAAGACCCACCGGAAGCGCGGCCGCCGGCTCCGTTGCGAGCTGGCCGGCCCGGCCGCCAGCCGGTGCAGTGCCCAGGCGAGCAGGACGAGCAGCGAGAGCGTGATCGCTGCAACCGTCGAGTAGGCGACCACGACCAGCGCCGGGGGGCCGCCTTTCGACTCGCGCTGCAACAGCTGGTGCTCGTTGCCGAAGGAGCGCGTGAACTGTGCCGGCGCCGGGACTTCACCCACCGGGATCGCCTCGTCTCGGGGCAGGAAGATCGGCAACGCCGTCAGCGAGCTCTGGTCGTGAAGGCGGACCATCGCCTTCCAGTTGCCGTGCACCGGGATCGGCTCGGTCGTCCGGTAGACCCCAGGCCCGGTCCGCTCCAGCGGTGCGACGACGAGGCCGCCTCCCTGCCAGGCGGTGACGTCGAACCACTCGGCATCGGCCGCCGCATTGGGCGGGTTCATCCGTACCGTCGCTTCGACTTCGCGGCCGCCGGCACCGCCAACGTCGGTCAGGGAGACGCGGGCGCTAACGCCCTCTTGGGTCGGGGTGTAGAGGCCGTAGGCGACCAGCGCGACCAGCACCGCGGCGCTGCAGAGGGCGGCGCGGCGGAGCAACGGCGGGCGCTCCAGCGGGACCGGCGAGAGGTGGGTGCCTACCCAGGCGCCGATCATGGCGCCGGCGACCGCGGCGGCGAAGCCGATGATCGCCGCTTCCGGGAAGGCTGCCGCGGGCCAGGGGAGCGGCATCCAGAGGTGGGACCAGGCCCACTCGGCGGCGAGGCCGACGGTGCCGATGCCGACGCCGGCGGCGAGCCCGAAGCGCAGTGGGCGCCGCGTGGAGACGAAGAGGGCGACCGCCTCGACCACCACCGCCTCGACGATGTAGAGCGGGAAGTGCGGCATCGTCTGCCCGAGGGCGGGCCCAACCGCCAGCGCTAGGCCGCCGCGCAGGAGGATGAAGAAGCCGGCCGCGCCGAGAGCCGCGCCGGGGCCGGCATAAAGCCGCGCCAGGACCAGGCCGACCCCGGCGGCAACCATCAGCATCAGCGGCTGGAAGATCAGCTGGAATTGGGGGACGCCGAAGTCGAACTCGGCCTGGAAGGTGGAGAGGCCGAGCATCAGCCCGCCGGTGAGGGCGACGGCGCGGAGCATCTTCGTGTGCGCGGGCTCCTCGGCGGGGCTTCCGGAGGAGGCGGTCGCCCGCATCCCCTCGACCGAGAGGACGGCGATTCCGACCAGGGTCATCGCGGCGCCGCCGATCAGCATCAGGTGGGTCGGTCCCCAGAGCGTCACGTCCTGACCAAAGAGCCGGTGCCAGACGTCGTCGAGCGGGAAGCCGATCAGGGAGAAGGCGCCGCAGGCGCAGATCAGGACGCCGCCAAGCGGTGCCCACCAGTCCTGGCCGACGCGGATCGCCACCGTGCTGGGCCGCTCCCGCGGCAGCACCATCGCGAAGAAACCGGCGCTGAAGATGCCGAAGAGGCCGACGAGGATGAAGTAGTGGGCGGGATTGGCGAGCGGGCCGGCATCGCGACCGTTATCAATGTGCAGGGAGATGTCCCAGTACATCCCGAAGAGTGCGGTCAGCAGCGAGATCGAGGCGACCGCCGAGGGAAAGGCGACCCAACCGGGCATGCCGGTTTTCCGTTCGCCGTGGTCAGCGAGGCGCTGCAGAATTTTGACCCGGCCGCTGCGGTGGCCGAACCCGAGATAGAGGAGGCCGCAGGTGACGATCGTCGCGGCAACCGTGGCGATCACGATCTGGGCGATCTCGGCGCCGGCGGCGGGAGGGGCTGCGGCTGCTGCGAGAAGTCCGAAGGAAAAGTTCATTGGAAGTCCTTGGTGGATTGCAAGAAGCGTGTTCCCTGGTAAACGTTACCTCAAACGAGGTTACATTCAAGAAGGTACAATCGTCACATGGCGAAGAAAGCCACCCCGGCAGCGGAATCCGCTGCAACCGAGGCGAATCTGACCGTCGAGCAGCTCGCCTACGAGACCGGGATGTCGGTGCGGAACATCCGCAATCACCAATCCCGGGGCTTGTTGCCGCCGCCTGAGGTGCGCGCCCGGGTCGGCTACTACGGCTCCGAACACGTCGCCCGCTTGCGCCTGATCCAGGAGATGCAGGCCGAGGGCTTCAAGCTGAGTGCGATCTCGCGCCTGATCGGCGAGCACGGGACGGATGCCGACCGCTTTGTCGGCCTGCGCCAGGCGGTCACCGCGCCGTTCGCGACCGAGGCCCCCGAGGTCTACTCCCGCGAGGAGCTGGTCGAGAAGTTCGGCGCCGACGACGACAAGCTGCTGGAGAAAGCCCAGAAGCTCGGACTCCTCGTCGACCTCGGCGGCGAACGCTTCGAAGCGCCAAGCCCGGCGCTGATCCGCGCCGCTGAGGAAGTCACGGGGATGGGAGTCGACCTTCCTGCCGCCCTCACCGTGATCGAGAAGCTGAACCGCAACGCCCAGTCCTCGGCCCGCACCTTCGTCAATCTCTTCGTCGACGAACTCTGGAAGCCCTTCGACGACGCCGGCCGCCCGGAGGAGGGCTGGGAGGAGCTGATCGCCGCGATCGGCCGCCTCCGTCCGCTCGCCTTCGACGCCCTCAACGCCACCTTCCGCCTCACCCTTACCACCGAAATCGAGAAAGCCTTCGGCGAAGTGCTGGAACGACGCCAGAAGAAGAAGTAGCGGCTGCGCACACGGCTACAGAGCCGACGACCGGACTTGAACCGGTGACCCCTTCATTACGAATGAAGTGCTCTACCAACTGAGCTACGCCGGCGCGCTCGGAGCATTCTAGGAAGGATCGGGTCTCGGTTCCGTCGCGGCTGGGGGAGATGATCCGCCGATGGCATCTGGGCGGGCGGTAAAAGGGCGGGCGGAGAACGAGGTCGAGTTCGGCCGCATCGTCGCCTTCAGCGACGGGGTCTTCTCGATCGCGATCACCCTCCTCGTCCTCAACCTCGGAATCGACAAAGGGCTGACCGAGGGACAGATCGACAACGCCCTCTGGGACCAGCGGGAAATGTTCTTCGCCTACGCGATCAGCTTCGCGGTGATCGGCCGCTTTTGGCTGGTCCACCACCGCCTCTTCGCCGAATTCCACGCCTTCGACAGCCGCATGATTGGGCTCAACCTGCTCTACCTCGGCTGGATCGTCCTCATCCCCTTCAGCAGCGAGGTCCTCGGCGAGTACGGCGGCAAGACCACGGCGGTCGTCCTCTACTCGGTCAACCTCGCGGTCGTCGTCCTGCTCGGGTTATTGATGACGATCGACGCTCGGCGCCGCGGTTTGATGAAGATCGACGATCGCACCCACCGCGAAAACCAGATCCGCGCCGTCTACATTGCCGGCATCTTCCTGCTCTCGATCCCGGTCGCCTTCGTCGCCCCGAAGATCGCCCCGTGGCTCTGGCTGGTGCTCTTCATCGACCCCGCCTCGCGCCTGGCGGGGCGCTGGTCAGTCGGCCCGGACCCGGAAGGCGATTGACTGGCCCGGCTTAGAGCAGCTGATCGTCCAGCCGCGGTCGTTGACAACGCCCTGGCAGCGGTAAGCGCCGACCGAGCATCCCCAGCGCGAGGCCCCCTCGGGTCGCTCGCACTCGGAGTTCTCTTCCCAGGCCGCTCGCATTTCGGGGGCCGAGAGGTTGCCCTCGTTGATCGGCGCAGGGGTGGTCGCGGTCGTCTCCTCGGAGGAGTCGCCGCAACCGGCCAGCAGCGCAAGCAGGACGATGGCGATGGGGAGGACGCGCCGCACCTGCGAAAACCTACTCGCTGGCGTCCGCTTCCTCCGCCACGTCCGCGCGCTCCTCGTGCGGCATGTCGCCGCAAACCGGGCACTCCGGCTCGGGTACGACCTGCTCGCGTTTGAGCTCCATCGTCCGCAGGTCGTAGATGTGGGAGACCCCCTGGGTCGAGGGCCTGCTCAACCCGGTCAGCAGGTGCATCACCTCCATCCCGACCTGACCGCCGATCAGCCCGCAGGCTGGCCCCAGGGTCGCCGCCGGACTTGGTTTCGCCCGGCGCTGCTCGACCGCCACGTCGAACAGCGGGTATTCGCGCCGATAGCCGATCTCCTGACAGATGAAGCAGCCGGTCTTACCCGGAACGTAGAGCGGACCGACCCGGGCGATCGGTGGGAAGTGGCTCATCGTGATGTAAGGGATGCCGGCCTTAAAACAGGCGGCGTTGCACCAGCGCTCGATGTCGTGGGCGGGCCAGTCGGCGGCGTCGATGACGACGTCGGAGCCGGCGATGAACTCGGCGATGTCAGCCTCGCTCTCGAGCCGGCGCGCCTCGGTCGTGATCGTCATCGCCGAGTAGAAGGCGCGCAGCCGCTCCGCCGCACGCTCGACCTTGAGCTCGCCGATGTCGGCCTCGGTGTAGAGGATCTGCCGGTTGAGGTTGGTGATCTCGACCCGGTCACCGTCGATCAGCCACATCTCACCTACCCCGCAGCAGGCAAGCGCCCAGGCTGCCCAGCCACCTAGGCCGCCGACCCCGAGCACCGCCACCTTCGCCTCCCGCAGTCGCTCCTGACACTGAGAGGGGGTGAGGCCGTCGCTGCCGACGTCGCTGAAGTAGCGCAGCTGACGGTCAAACCGTTCCAGTTCGCCAGCTGGGATCAGGTCGTCGTCGTCCGCGTCCTCGACCACCTCCAGCGCCAGCAGCTGCTCGATCAGGTCGTCGACCTCTTTGGTGCCGAACTCCTCCCGTAGCTGCTCGACCGTGCGTTCGCCGTTCACCGCGGCGAGCAACCGCCGTTCCTCGGCATTGGGCTTCTCGATGCGGATGTCGTTATCGGCGCTGGGCCGCAGTAGATAGATGTCCCCGTCCGGGGTCTCGATGTCCTCGGTCGTTCTCTTGATCCGTGGCCTGCGCAAAAGTGTCCCCTCCCCTGAGTTGCTCGATCGCTCATAGATGACCGCCGAACCGGTGGAAGAGTTCCGATCGGAGGGCCCCTTCCTTCACCGGATCAGCTCCCGGGCCCGCGCGAAGACGGCATCGGTCATCGGCACCGTCAGCTTGCCGGTGAAGGTGTTCTGTTGGCTCGGGTGGTAGCAGCCGAGCAGCAACCAGCGGCCAACTTCCGCTTCGGCACCGTGCCCGAACTTGGGCCGTGGCCGCGGAACCTCCTCACCCATTGCCCGGACCGCGCGGAGGACCCCGTCCCAGCCGAACGAGCCGAGGGCGACTAGCACCCTGCACTCGCTCAGCAGCTGCAGCTCGCGTTGCAGGTACGGCAGGCAGTTGTCGCGCTCCTGCGGGGTCGGCTTGTTGGCGGGCGGAGCGCAGCGGACGGTGGCGGTGACGTAGGCGCCACGCAGTTCGAGCCCGTCATCCCGCCAGTCCGACTCGGGCTGGTTGGCAAATCCGGCCCGGTGCAGGGCGGCATAGAGCCAATCGCCGGAGCGGTCGCCGGTGAACACCCGTCCGGTCCGGTTGGCGCCGTGGGCGGCGGGCGCCAAACCAACGATCCCCACCTCTGCTCGCGGGTCGCCGAAGCCGGAGATGGGACGTGCCCAGTAGTTCGGGCCGCGGTAGCGGCGGGGTGGATCGGCCGCTTGCGCCTCGCGCCACTCGACCAAGCGCGGACAGAGGCGGCAGCGATGGACCTCTTCGGCCAGCTCTGCCAGGGCGCGGCGGTTGTCCGAGCTCATAGGCTTGGCGTCCTCTTCATGCGACCGAACCGAATCATCCGCGATCGCGGCATGCGTCGCGCGCTCGTTGTCGGAGCCGTAGCCGCGATCCTCGCCACCGGCCTCCTCGCCTGCGGAGGTGGGGATGACAGCGCGATCGACCAAGAGGGTGACGTGGAGGTCATGAACGAAATCCTCGCCCGCCAGCTGGCCGCGGTCGAGGCCTACGGCGAGGCGCTGCCGGCGCTGCGCGGCGCCGAGCTGACCACCGCCCGCTACTTCCGCGCCCAGGAACAGGAACACGTTGACGCGACGATGAAGACCCTGCGCGGGCTCGAGGGTGAGGCCGATCCACCGGCGGAAACGATTGAGGCCGGGGAACTGGAGACGGCGCATGATGCCCTCGAATTCCTCTACGAACTGGAAAGCGCGACGATCGACGCCGAGCTGGCCGCGGTCGGCAAGCTGACGATCTCTTGGCCGCGGCCGCTGGTCGCCGCGATGGCCGCCAATCAGGCCCAGCGCTTGGTGCTGATCCGCCGCGCGCTCGGCGCGAAACCACTTGAAACCGTCCCCGATGCCTTTGAGGCTGGCGAAACTTCCGCCCCAGAGGAGATGATGGGGAAGTGACCGGCCCTCTTTACGCGATCGGGCGCTTTTGCTCGCGTCATCACTACCCCGTAATCGCCGTCTGGGTTCTCCTCGCCGTGGCCCTGGTGCTGATCAGCAGCGCCGCCGGCAGCAAGACCAGCGAAAACCTGACTCTGCCGGGCACCGACTCGACCACGGCAACCGAACTGCTGGAAGACAACCTGCCCGAACAGGCCTACGGCAGCAACCCGCTGGTCTTTGAAGCGCCGCGGGGAAAGCAGCTGACCGAGGCTCAGTACGCGGCCGGGATCGAAGAAACGGTCAAACGGCTGAACAAGCTCGGCGAGGTCAACTCCGCGGTCAGCCCGCTCAGTCCGGAGGGCGCCCCCTTCCTCAGCGAAGACCGCTCGATCGGCTACATCCCGGTCGTCCTCAACGTCGGGCCGGGCGAAATCGACGAAGAACAGGCGGAACGCGTCCTCAACAGCGCCGCGCCGGCGCGGGCGGCGGGCCTTGAGACCTCCGTCGGCAGCTACGTCGGCCAGCAGCTCTCCAAACCGGAGACCGAGACGAGTGAGGCGATCGGCCTCGCAGCGGCGGTGATCATCCTCCTCTTCGCCTTCGGGACGGCGACGGCGATGATGCTGCCGATCGTCTCCGCGGTCCTCGGTCTCGCCTGCGCCCTCTCGATCATCCGCTTGCTCGAGCACACGCTCGAGGTGCCAGGGGTTGCCTCGACCCTGGCGACGATGATCGGCCTCGGGGTCGGCATCGACTACGCGCTCTTCATCGTCACCCGGCACAAACTGCAGCTCGGCGAAGGGATGGAGATCCGCGAGTCGATCGCCCGCGCCACCGCGACTGCCGGCGGCGCCGTCGTCTTCGCCGGCTTCACGGTCGTCATCGCCCTCTGCTCGCTCGCCTTCGCCGGGATCCCGCTCGTCTCCACGCTCGGCTTCACCGCGGCGGTCGCGGTTGTCGTTGCGGTTTGCGCGGCCACGACCCTGCTGCCGGCGATGCTCGGCGCCCTCGGGCCCCGCATCAACTCGCTGCGGGTCAAGCTCGGCAAGACCCACCCTGATGACCAAGAGCCACACGGCTGGCGGCGCTGGGCGGAACGGGTTTCGGCTCGACCCGGGATGGCGACCGTCGTCTCGCTGTTGATCCTGCTGGTCCTGGCATTGCCGGTCCTGCAGCTCGACCTCGGCCAGAACGACATCAGCGCCCTGCCCAAGGAAACGACCTCGCGGCAGGCTTACGACGGGCTCAACGCCGGCTTCGGCCCCGGGGTCAACGGGCCGCTGCTGGTTGCCTCGGAATTCAGCTCGCCGGCGGAAGCGAAACAGGTGCTGGCAGGGCTGCAGAAAGCGGTCAAAGGCGCCAGCGACGTCGAAGCGGTCGGCGAACCGACCCTCGACAAGAAGAACACGGTCGCGGTCTTTACCGTGCTCTCGAAATCCGAGCCGTGGTCGGACAACACCGTTGACTTAGTCGAAAACCTGCGGGAAACGGTGATCCCCCAAGCGCTGAAGGGAACCGAAGCCAGCTCCTACGTCGGCGGCCAGACCGCCGGCTACATCGACCTCGCGACCCAGATCGCCGACAAGCTGCCGCTGATGATCGCGATCGTCGTCGGCCTCAGCTTCATCGTCCTCCTGGTCGCCTTCCGCTCGCTGCTGGTGCCGGTCAAGGCGGCGGCGATGAACCTGCTCTCGGTCGCCGCGGCCTACGGGATCGTCACCGCCGTCTTCCAGCTCGGTTGGGGCTCCTCGCTGATCGGGCTCGACCACGCGATCCCGATCGTCAGCTTCGTGCCGCTGCTGATGTTCGCGATCCTCTTCGGGCTCTCGATGGACTACGAGGTCTTCCTGCTGACGCAGATGAAGGAACACTTCAAGGAGTACGGCGACCCGAAGCGAGCGGTGGTGGAAGGGCTCGCCAACACCGGCCGGGTGATCACCTCGGCGGCGGCGATCATGGTCTGCGTCTTCACTAGCTTCGTCCTCAATGGCGATCCGGTGGTGAAGGAGTTCGGCGTTGGGTTAGCGGTGGCGATCGCGATCGACTCAACCCTGGTCCGCTGCCTGTTGGTGCCGGCGGTGATGGTGCTGCTCGGCAAGCGCGCCTGGTGGCTGCCGGGCTGGATGGACCGGATCATTCCCCATGTCAGCATCGAGGGCGAGGAGTACTTCGCTAAGAAGGACGCCGAAGCCAAAGCTGATGTTTCCCCTAAACCTGCCTAACGCCCTCACCCTGCTCCGCATCCTCGCGGTGCCGGTGGTCGTCGTTGCGTTGCTGGGGGAGACCCCGAACGGAGATACGCTCGCCGCCGCCGTCTTCGCCTTGGCGGCAGCGACCGATGGGCTAGACGGCTACTTCGCCCGTTCCCGCGACGCGGTGACGACCTTCGGCAAGCTGATGGACCCGCTCGCCGACAAGCTGCTGATTATCGGTGCCCTCGTCTCGCTCGTCTCTCTCAACCGCCTTGAAGCCTGGGTGGCGATGGTGATCATCGCCCGCGAGATCGCCGTCACCATCCTCCGCACGATTGCCGCCGAGCGTGGCATCGTGATCGCCGCCAGCTGGCTGGGCAAGGTGAAGACGGTCCTCCAGATCGCCGCGATCTTCGCCCTGATCGCGACCAATCCGGCCCCGCTGGGAGTCGACATCCTCGTCTACATCGCCCTCGCCGCCACCGTGATCAGCGGCGTCGACTACTTCTTTGGGCTGCGAAAGCGGATTGAGGAACAGCAGAAGGAGCGGGCGGCGGCGAAGATCAACTCGGCGGCTTAGTTCGGGCGGCTTGCGGTAGGGAGGGACGGGTGTCCCCTGACCCACCTGGGATTTTCGCCGGGAACTACATATCTCTCGCCAAGTAGCCAGTGCGAAAATCAGGACGCCGGTCGGCCAGGGGACACCCGTCCCTCCCAGCGACAGAACCAGCAATACGGCCCAGACCCAGCAGCTTTTAATAAAGCTGCTTGACCCTGAGACGTCCCTCTGAGCTCTGTTGTTAGAGGGTCCGGTCGTCCCCCGCGGGAATGTCCGCGAAGCGGCGACATGCAATCTGGTTACTGCCCGCCATAGGCGGGCTCTACTTCAGGGAGCAGCCCCGAAGGGGCGCGACAAATTCCCGCGGGGGACGACCGGACCCTCTACCGACTGATCCTTCTAAGAAGTAGGAGCCTCGAGCCACTCGCGCATCGTCAGATGATGCGCCCGGCGCTCGCCGCCGTCGAGCTCAGCACGCAGGTCGCCGAGGGTCCCGTAGCGCTCGGCGACGACGTTGTGGCGGTGGATCGTCTCGAGGTTCTCCTGACGCGCCATGACGAAGGTCTGCTCGGGAAGGTCGGGGTAGTCCTCAACCACCTGCCGCACCATCTCGCGCACGCAGTCCTCGACGAAGCGGGGGTGCGCGTGGGCTTTGACGACTACGGACATCTCATCGCTGCGCTTCATCAGCTCGTAGATCTCCGAACTCATCGAGGTCTCGACGATCCGCAGCAGGTCGGGCGCCTCGATCCAGGCGGGGCCGCCCTCAGGGCAGCCGACGTAGAGGGTGCCGATCCCGCGCTGGTTGTGGGTGGCGATCGGGACCAGGTCGATGATCCGCTCGATCTCCTCGCCGCTGAACCCATCGCCGGCCAGTCGTTCACGGGCAAGGCCGGCGACCATCTCCTGCGCGCAGGGACAAGCGGTCATGCCTTGGGCCTCGACTCCGGTCAAGGTGCGGGTACCGCGCGCCGAGGCGACGGCGGTGCCGTAGAGGACGTAGATCTCTTGGGTGCTCTTCCCGGTCTCCGGCGTCTGCACGGTCTCGGGGTAGCGGGCGGTGATCGAGACCTCGGCCCGCTCACCACCCTGGCGCTCGCGGACCTTCTCGGCGACGTGGGCCGCCAGCACCTCGGCTTTGAAGGCCTCGCCGAGGACTACCTCGTCGATTGCCTCGCCGACGATCTCCTCGAAGCGCGACATGTGAACCCCGGCCTGCTGCGGGTTGAGATCGACGAAGCACTCGAAGCCCGCGTAGAAAAGGTTCTCGACGCCATCGGTCTTGACCCGGATCACCTTCTCGACGCCGGTAACGCCGACGCGGGAGAGGCTCACCTGCGTTGCTGGCAGGGAGGCTTGGACGTCGGGGGCGCTTGGGGTGGCGGTTGGCTGGCTGGCCATCGGCTAACGAATAGTAAGCGACAGAACTTTTCGGGCGTTGGAGGATTTTTTCCGCCTATAATCCGGCGCGGTCGGAGCGTCAGGGTCGACCACCCGGGAATTGGGGAGAGGGAGCGCGATCGAGCAGTGACTATTGAACCGTTGGAGACCACGGCTGACGTCATCGAGCGCGAGGAGGAAGCGAGCCCGATCGGCGAGATCGAGGAGCTTCAGGGACTTGTTGCCCTGGGCCGGGAACGCGGCTACCTGACCTTCGAGCAGATCTCAACGACACTCGAGGAGGTGGAGATCACCAAGGAGCAGGTCTCCCAGCTCCACGCCCACCTGGTTGAGCACGGCGTTGACGTCATCGCCGAGGATGGGGTTAGCGCTTACAAAGCGCAGCGCAGTGGCGAGAGCGGCGGCACGGCGAAAAAGGAAGAGCTCGATCTCACCGTCGAGCCGAGCCTCGATTCGCTGCGGCTCTACCTGCGGGCAATTGGTCAGGTCGACCTGCTGACCGCGCAGCAGGAGGTCGAACTGGCGAAACGGATTGAGCGGGGCGACATGCTGGCGAAGCGCCAGATGGTGGAGGCGAACCTGCGCCTTGTCGTCTCGATCGCCAAAGGCTATTTGGGCCGCGGGCTGAGCTTCCTCGATCTGATCCAGGAGGGTTCGCTGGGGTTGATCCGGGCGGTGGAGAAGTTCGACTACCGCCGCGGCTACAAGTTCTCCACTTACGCAACCTGGTGGATCCGGCAGGCGGTGACGCGGGCGATCGCCGACAAGGCCCGAACGATCCGCATCCCCGTCCACATGGTCGAGAAGTTGAACCGGGTCGCCCACGTCGAACGGCAGCTGGTCCAGAAACTGGGCCGCGAGCCGGAGCCGGCTGAGATTGCCGAAGAGCTGCGCTGGCCGGTCGCCGACGTCCGCGACATTCTCCGCGTCGCCCAGCTACCGGTTTCGCTGGAGAAACCGATTGGGGACGAGGACGAATCCGAGTTGGGCGACTTTGTCGCTGACGATGCGGTGCTCGAGCCCTTCGAGGAAGCCAGTGAGCACATGCAGAAAGAGGGTGTGCGGAAAGCCCTCGATGCGCTTCCCGACCGCGAGCGGCAGGTGATCGAACTTCGCTACGGCCTCTCCGGCACCGAGCCGCTGACGCTGGAGGAAGTGGGACGGACCTTCGGGGTCACCCGCGAGCGGATCCGCCAGATCGAGAACAACACGCTGAAGAAGTTGAAGCGCCTGCCCGAGGCGCAGATGCTCCGCGAAGCAAGCTAGCGCGGCTCGAGCACGAAGACGCCGACCTCGCGGTCGAGCTTCGACTCGTAGTAATCCCAGCCGGCGTACTGCTCGCTGTGGCGTCGCCAGAGGTCTGCCCGCTCCTCGCCCGCGGCCAGCCTGGCCCGCACTTTGACCCGCTTCGGTCCAACCTCGACCTCCGCCTCCGGATTCGCCCGCAGGTTGAGCGACCAGGCCGGGGTCTTTTCGTTGCCGGCGTTGGTGTTGATGACGACGAACCGATCGCCGTCGGCGAGGTAGAGGACCGGCGCCGTGCGCGGCTGCCCCGACTTGCGGCCGGTGGTGGTCAGGAGCAGGATCGGCGCCTTGCCGAGCTTGCCGCCGACGCGCCCGCGGGTCAGCCTATAAATCGGCGCGTTGAGCTTGCCAACCGTCCGCAGCCCTCGCGCCCCGAGGGAGTTGGAGAACCTGGACCAGAAGCGATCGCTCGGCACGGGCGTGAGTATTCCACCCAGCCGAGCTACAGTGGGCGCATGGCCGAACCCCACCCGTTTCGCCGCGCCGCCGAAAGCAAGGACCTCGACCTGCTCTTCGAGACGCTGCGCGAGGACGTTGTCCTCCACAGCCCGATTCTCTTCCGCGGTTTCGAGGGCCGGGATGTCGTCGCGGCCGTGCTCACCCACGTTGCAGCCACCCTCGAAGACCTCACCTACACCGACGAGTTGACGGCGGCCGACACCGTCGCCCTCCGCTTCAAGGCAAACGTCGGCGACCGCGAACTGGAAGGGATCGACTTCCTCGAGCTCGACGAGGATGGCCGCGTCCGCGAGCTGACCGTCTTCATGCGCCCCCTCTCCGCTCTGACCGCCTTCAACGAGCAGATGAAGGCAAGGCTCGAAGCAGCGGCGGGCTAGACTTTCCGGCTCCTTACTCGGGGGAGTGTCCGAGTGGTTAAAGGAGACGCGCTGTAAACGCGTTGGCTATGCCTACACAGGTTCGAATCCTGTCTCCCCCATCTCCAGATGCTCGATAACCGTGTGATCGCGATCGCCGGGGTTGGCGGCGGACTGGGCCCATTGGTCGCCCGCCGGCTTGCCGCCGCAGGGGCGACGATTGCCGGGACCGACCGTGAGCAGGCGAACCTGGACTCGATCGCCACCGATCTCGCCCTTCCGCCCGACCGCTGGGACGGCCGCACGGTCGACCTCCTCGATGAGGATGCGGCTCGCGCTTGGTGCGCCGCGCTGGTCGAGCGCTTCGGTCGCGTCGACGGCCTCGTCCACTTGGTCGGCGGCTGGCGCGGCGGTGAACCGCTGCAGGAGGCGCCGCTCGCCGACTGGGAGTTCCTGCAGGATCTCCTGATTCGCACCGTCCAGCACACCACCCGCGCATTTCATGACCAGATCGCCGCCAGCCCGCACGGCCGTTTCGTCCTCGTCTCCGCCAAGCAGGCGCAGGCGCCGACCAACACCAACGCCGCTTATGCCTCTGCCAAGGCTGCTGCTGAGGCTTGGACCCTCGCCTTTGCCGACGGCTTCGAGCCCGGCGGCCCAACCGCCAACATCATCGTCGTCGACGCGATCCTGACGCCGCGGATGCGGGAGGAAAACCCGGGCGAGGACTTTCCCACCTTCACCCCGGCAGAGGACATCGCCGCGGCGATTGAATTTCTCTGCACGGACGCGGCCAAGAAGATGAACGGCCAGCGTTTCCCGCTTACCATGGGCGGATGAGCGGCCGCAAAGGGCAGAGCGCGCAGCCCAACGGCAAGATGACGATCGGCGAGCTGGCACGGCGAACCGGGATGACGATCCGCAACATCCGCGCCCACCAGACCCGCGGCATCCTGCCCCCGCCCGAGGTGCACGGACGCACCGGCTATTACAACCAGGACCACATCGCGCGGATCGAACTGACTCGCGAAATGCAGGCCGAGGGACTCAACCTCGAGGCGATCCGGCGCGTGCTGGAGAGCAGCGAAGGCTCCTCGCGTGAGATGGTCGATTTTGCCCGCGCTGTGCGCGCCCCCTTCGAGGATGAGACGCCGGAAATCTTCGAGCCAGATGAGCTCGCGGCGGCCTGGGGTGTTAAGACCTTCGACCCGAAGTTGCTTGCCCGGGTGGAAGAGCTAGGCATTCTTCGTCAGCTCCCCGACGGGAAGGTCGAGGTGATTAGCCCCCGCTTGCAGCGCGCCGGTAGCGCCCTGGTTGAACTCGGTGTCCCGGCTCAGGCCGCGGTCGCGACGGCAGAGGAGCTGAGGGATCGCTCGGAAGCGATCGCCCGCACCTTTGTCGAGCTCTTTGTGCGTGAGATCTGGGAGCCCTTTGACAAGGAGGGCCGGCCGGAGGAGGACTGGCCGAAGGTTCGCGAGGCGCTCGATCGCATGCGCCCGCTCGCCTCCGATGCGCTGCTGGCGATGTTCCAGATCACGATGGGCGAGGCGACCGAGCGGGCGGGCGAACGCACCCTCACCAACGCCGCCGAACCGGCCGACAAGCGCCGGCGCAAACGCGGCTCAAGCGGTCGGAAGTCGTAGTTACCGGCGCTTTAGCTGGGGACGATCGTCTTCATCGCCGCTTCCAGTTCGGAGGCGCCAAAGGCGCCCTCGATGCGGTCACGGACGATGCCGTTGCGATCGATGAGGAAGGTCCACGGCTCGGTTTCGAGGTTGAAGGCGAGTAACTGCGGCCGCGCATTGGGGGGTTCATTGTTTTCGTAGACCTCCATGTGGATGAAGTCCGCCTTGTCGCCGTAGGCGTCGGCCACCTGCTGGGCGACATCGACGACCGGCCCACAGACCCGGCTCTGGCAGAGCGCGGGCGTCGCGAAGACGAGGACGATCGGCTTCTTGCCGACCACATCAGCGAAGTCCACGGCGTGCATCTGGTCGGGCGGAACGCGGGTGTCGATTTGGGCCAGGTCGCCGCCGACGTCGGCGTCCGTCGGCGTGTGGATCAGCGGCGCCTTCTCGCCGACCTGTGGGATCTTCGGGAAGTCGCCGACCACGGGGCTCTGCGTCACCCGCGTGACTTCCAAGCCGTCTTTGCCCTTCAGCATCGCAACCGCCTGCCAGGGGCCGTTGCGGTTGAAGTCGACCTTGGGAACCACATAAACCGTCGTTGCCTCTTCGGGTCCACCGGTCCCGCGAGCGCGATATGCAGGCTTCGTCTCCAGCGAGGTGACCTGAGCGGGCAGCGGACCAATCACCGGCCCCTTCCCGTCCTTGGCGAAGTAGAGGGCGACGTCGGCATCGTCAACCTGTTCGTTGCCGAGGGTGAAGACCCCGAACGGGTAGCGGTTCTCGCCTTCCTCGAAAGCCACTGCCGCCGGCGCGATCACCACTTTCGATTCCTTGGCTGCGGGATCGTTGAGCAGGTCCTCGATCGTCTTCCCCTTGGCCGAAGGGAACTCTGCTGCCGAGGGAGCCAGGCGGGAAGAGTCGTCGTCGGAACCGCCGCAGCCAGCTGCGGCGAGGGCCAGCAGGCAGGCAAGCGCGGAAAGGAGGCGGAAAAGCAGCAGGCGCACTTCCGGGGAACCTACAGGGTTGGGTTCAGCGCCCAAGCGGGCAGGAGCCCGGCATTGAACAAAGTGGGGAACTGCATCGCCCCGAATGTACAAAAACGTACACACCCTGCGTTCGCGAGAACCTATGATGAAGCGACGGCTGCGGGGCTGGGGGAGCCCGAGCAGTGACGGTTCAGGGCCAGGGACAATGCCCGCAAAGGAAATAGGGAGGCAGTCGATGTCAGGGAAGAAGCTCGTTGCGTCACTCGTCTTCGCCGCTGCGCTGTTAGGGGCAGTGCCAGCGATGGCTGCTGAAGCCACTCCTGAGAGCTACAAGGAAGCCGTCGAACCGATCTGCCAGACGAATACGGAAGCAAACGAAAAGATCCTCAAAGGCGTGCGGGCGAAAGTCAACGCGGGCAAGCTCGACGCAGCGGCGAAACAGGTCCGCGCCGCGGCCAAAGCCTTGAAGCGGGCGCGGATCAAGCTGGTCGCCGTTCCCAAGCCGGCCGCCGACGCCGCACGCTTGACTAAATGGCTCGGTTACGTGAAGACCGAGGTGGAACTCTTCGAATCCCTGGGCCGAAAGCTCGCCAACGATGAAAAGTCGGCGGCCTCGAAGATGGTCGTCCGGCTCTACAGCACCGCGGATAGGGCGAACAGCCAGGTGGTCGACTACGAATTCCGCTACTGCAAGTTCCAGCCCGCGAAATTCATCTGAGATTGGGGACTGGAAATGGCGGTGCTTCAAAGTCCGCTGTCTCCCTGTGAGAGTACCCGCGCTTTCGCTGATTCGATCAGCCGCGGAGATCTCGACGCTGCCACCCGCTGCTTCGCCAAAGATGCCTGTCTCCTGACTCCTGACTCGACCGTGATTAGGGGGCGGGAGGAGATCCGGCCGATCCTTCAGCAGATGATTGCGATCGGCTCCCAGATCGAGGTGCAGGAGAGCTCAGTCGTCCTCGCCGGCGAGGTCGCCCTTGGGACCGAGCGCTGGCTGGTTACCTCCCATGGGTCAGGGGGCGAACCCTTCAGTCGGGCCCTAACTCCGACCATGGTGCTGCGCCAGGTCGAGGGCGTCTGGAAACTCGCGGTGGCGATGCCGTGGGGACGGCGCTAAGGGCACAGCCACCGTCTAGAATCATCTTCAGCGTGCGGCTTCACAGGGGGCCGACCTCGCCCGGATAGCTCAGTTGGTAGAGCACTTCCATGGTAAGGAAGGGGTCACGAGTTCGAGTCTCGTTCCGGGCTTCTCTGCTGTCCGGCCAAACTCAAGCTTGCGTCTGTAGGCTGCCGGCCGTGGACTTTGCCCTGACCGACGAGCAGAACGATTTCGTCGACGCCATCCGGGATTTCTGCGACCGCGAGTGCGGGACGCAGGACCAGCGCGAGCGGCTGACCGACGGCTATCTGGAGCACCACAACTTCGACCTTTACAAGCAGATGGCCGAGCTCGGCTGGCTCGGGGTGACGATCCCCGAGGAGTACGGCGGCTCGGGCGGGTCGATGCTCGACGCTTGCCTGTTCATGGAGGAGACCACCCGCGGCCTCGCCCCAATCGGCGGCTACGCGACGACGCTGATCGTCGCCGGCGCTACCCAGCGCTTCGGCACCGAGGAGCAAAAGCAGGAGATCCTCGGCGGCATCGCCTCCGGTTCGGTTGAGGCGATCGCGATGACCGAGCCCGAGGCCGGCTCCGACGTCGGTTCGCTGACCACCAGGGCCGAGCGGGTCGACGGCGGCTTCGTCATCAACGGCCAGAAGGTCTTCATCTCCAACGCCCACATCTCTGACCACGTCCTCGTCGTCTGTCGTACGACCAAGACCGCCAGCAAGCACGAGGGCCTGACGATGATCTGGGTCCCGCGTGACGTCGAGGGGATGGAGATCGTTCCGATCCAGACGATGGGCGGGCGCGAGACCAACACCCTGTATTTCACCGACTGCGTCGCCCCGGAGAGCGCCGTGCTGGGCGAGGTCGACCAAGGCTGGACCCAGCTGATGGCCGGTCTCAATGTCGAGCGCTTGATCCTCGCCGCGACGATGCTGGGGATCGCCCAACGTGCCTTCGACGACGCGCTCGCCTACGCCAAGGAGCGCAAGCAGTTCGACCGCCCGATCGGCTCCTTCCAGGCGCTCCAGCACCGTTTCGCCGACCTCGCCACCGATCTCGAGGCCGCTCGCCTGATGACCCGCTGGGTCGCGACCCTGACCGACGAGGACCCCGACCGGATGCTGCCGAAGGAGGCCTCGATGGTGAAGCTCTTCGTCACCGAGGTCGCCAAGCGCACGACGCTCGAGGGGATGCAGATGATGGGCGGCTACGGCTACTCCTCCGAGTACGACATGGAGCGCCTCGTCCGTAGCTCCCTGGTCTCGACGATCTACGGCGGCACCTCGGAGATTCAGCGCACGATCATCGCCAAAACCCTCGGCCTCTAGCCGAGCTCCGCCGGTTCCAAGGCTCAGGCGGTGGCGGTTACTTCACCGTCGACCAGGGTCGGCTCGCCGATGTGGAAGCCCTGGGCGTAGTCGACCTCGAACGCACGAACCAAGGCCAGCGTCTCGGAGTCTTCGATTCCCTCCGCCACCGTCTCCTGGCCCATCGCCTTGGCGAACTGGACCAGAGCCTGGACGAGGCGCTGATCGGTCGGTGAGGTCGTGAGCTCGCGGATGAACTCGAGGTCGATCTTGAGGTGCTGGATGGGAAGTTCTTTCAGGTAGCTGAAGGAGCTGAAGCCGGTGCCGAAGTCATCGAGGCCGAGGCCGCACCCCATCGCGGTCACCGTCTCGGCGAAAGCGCGGGCGTTGTCCATGTTCGAGATCGCCGCCGTCTCGGTGATCTCGAAATCAAGCCAGGCGGGGTTGAGGCCGTCGGCGATTGCCTCGCGCACGTCCTCGATCAAGCGCGGATCGCAGAGAGAGGCGCCGCTGACGTTGACCGCGATCGGGCGCGAGCGGCCGGCCATCTCGATCGCCTTCGCCAGAACCAGGCGGTCGATCTCGGTGATCAGCCCCAGCCGCTCGGCGGTCGGCAGGAACGAGGAGGGGGGAATGACGTCGTCGTCGGGGTCGAGCATCCTGACTAGAAGCTCCTCGCGAGCGACGCACTGGTTGCGAAGATCGAAAATTGGCTGCGCGTAGACGACGATTCGCTTGCGATCGATCGCTTCCCGAATCCGGTCCGCCCAGGTCAGCTTCAGGTTCGGCCCGCTGGCGGCATCGACCGCCCGGCCGCCGCCCTGTTCCTTTGCTTCGCAGAGGGCGATGTCGGCAGCAATCATCAGCCCTTCGGCGCTGACTGCCTCGCCGGTTCCGCCGAAGGCGGCGATGCCGACGCTGGCGCCAACCGCCGGCTGACCGCGCTCGCGCACCAGGGCAATTAGCCGCTCCGCCGCGGCCATCGCCTGCTCCGGCGTGGCTCGCTGCAGGAGGAGTGCGAATTCGTCCGCACAGATTCGGGCCGGCAGGTCTTCACCGCGGGACTCATCCCGCAAAGTCGCGGCCACAGCATCCAACAGGCGGTCGCCGGCGGCGTGTCCCAAGGAGTCGTTGACGAGATGGAAGGAGTCGATGTCAAGGAGGAGCAGAGCTCCCGGCTGACCGCTCTGGAGCGGATTAAGCAGCCGCTCTTCAACCTCTTCTACGAACTGGTCCCGGTCACAGAGACCGCTGCTGTCGATCGCCTCTTGCACCGTCTCTCCCGTCGTGCCCGGATGGATTGCGCGAAAAACGACTTTACAAAGAATTGGGTAGAGCGTGTGAACTGTGACTGCGATGGGTGGCGGCTGCCGGTCCCTGGGCGACGTAGAGCGCTATCCTTGCCCGAGCCTCGAGCCTTGGCCCGGGGTTTTTCTTCTGTAACGACAGTCCTCAGGCACGGAACGAGGGAGAAGATGGCTCGCGGAGATGTCCGCATCGCGGTGACGTTGGCTTGCGAAGACTGCAAGCGCCGCAACTACCAAACCAATAAGTCCCGGCGGAATTCGCCGGATCGCATCGAGATGCGCAAGTTCTGCCGCTGGTGTGGCCACCACACCGCTCACAAGGAGACCCGGTAGCCCCCGATGGCAAAGACCCGCGCACAGCGCAAGGCCGAGCGCCGGGCTCGGGAAGCTGAGGAGCGGAAACGCTCCGGCGGGCTCGAGAGTGCTGCCGAGGCGCAGCACGACACGCAGGTTCCGATCTCCGGCGACGAGGCGCTGATCGAGGCGCGCGAGCGCGGCATGGCTGCCGGCGCCTCGGAGGAGGCCCTGCGTCTCCCCGACGATCCGAAGCCTTCCCGCAGCGATCGACGCGCCGAGGCAAAGGAGCAGAAGGAGACGGAAAAGCGCAAGCGCGAGGATCAGAAGCGACGCGAGCGCGAGCAACTTGCCAAACGCCAGAAACAGGCGAAGGCCGAGCGGCAGCGCAGCGGTTTTATCGGCTTCCTCATATCCTGCTGGCAGGAGCTAAAGAAAGTCCAGTGGCCAGACCGGGAGACGTTGGTCCAGGCCACCGCAGTGACGGTCCTCTTTGTCGCCGTCGCGGCCGCCTATCTCGGTGCCCTCGACGCGACTTTCAGCTGGCTCATCAAGCAGATCCTCTAGTCGGGATCCCGAACAAAGGCCTTTCAAAGAGATGTATCGCTGGTACGTGATCAACACCTATTCCGGGCACGAGAACAAGGTCAAGCACAACCTCGAGCACCGGGTGCAGACGATGAGCCAAAACCGCAACGTGCGGCAGGTCGTCGTCCCCACCGAGCAGGTCTCGGAGATCAAGGACGGACAGAAAATCCAGACCGAGAAACGGACGATGCCCGGCTATGTGCTGGTCAACATGGAGATGACCGACGACGCCTGGAACCTGGTCAAAAACACCCCCGGGGTCACCGGCTTCGTCGGCGCCGAACGCAACAAGCCGGTGCCGCTTTCGAAACCGGAGGTCGATCGCTTGCTCCACCGCGAGACCGCCGAGCGGCCGCGGACGCAGGCCCAGTTCGCAATCGGCGAATCGGTCAAAGTCATTTCCGGCCCGCTCTCTGACTTCTCCGGTGAGATCGCCGAGATCAACGAGGACGCTGCCAAACTCAAGGTTCTAGTCTCGATCTTCGGCCGGGAGACCCCGGTTGAGGTCGGCTACGACCAGGTCAAGAAGATCTAGGTCGCAAAGACCGCTACCCTCTCGAACCCGCTCATGGCGAAAAAAGTCCTCACCCTCATCAAGTTGCAGATTCAGGCCGGCAACGCCAACCCAGCGCCGCCGGTTGGACCGGCCCTGGGTCAGCACGGCGTCAACATCATGGACTTCTGCAAAGCCTTCAACGCCCAGACTCAGGGTGAGGGCGGGACGATCATCCCGGTGGAGATCACGGTCTTCGAGGACCGGTCTTTCACCTTCATCACCAAGACCCCGCCGGCGGCAATCCTGATCAAGGAAGCAATCAAAATCCCGAAGGGCTCTGGTGAGCCTCATGTCAACAAAGTCGGGACGATCTCCGATTCCCAGATCCAGGAAATCGCCGAACGGAAGATGCCCGACCTCAATGCCAACGACATCGACGCCGCGAAGAAAATCATCGCCGGCACCGCCCGCTCAATGGGCGTAGACGTCGCCTAGGAGACTTCGATGGCCCACGGCAAGCGTTATCGCCAGCAGTACGACAAGGTCGACCGCGACCGGGCCTACCCACCGGCCGAGGCGGTCGCCCTGATCAAGGAGACGGCAAGCACCAAATTCGACGAGACGGTTGAGCTGCATGTCCTGCTTGGTGTCAACGTCCGCCACGCTGACGAGCAACTCCGCGGCACCCTGGCGCTGCCGCATGGTCTTGGCAAAGACGTCACCGTCGCCGTTTTCGCCCAGGGTCAGCAGGCCCGCGACGCCGAGGCCGCCGGAGCGGACTTCGTCGGCGGGCAGGACCTGGTTGAGAAAGTCCAGGAGGGCTGGACTGATTTCGACGTCGCGATCTCGACCCCGGAGATGATGAAAGGCGTTGGCCAACTCGGCCGCGTTCTCGGCCCCCAAGGCAAGATGCCGAACCCGAAGGTAGGCACCGTCACCGACGACGTCGAGAAGGCCGTCTCCGACTCAAAGTCGGGCAAAGTCGAATACCGCACCGACCGTCAGGCGATCGTCCACATGGCGATCGGCAAGGCCAGCTTCGACGCCGACAAACTGCTCGATAACTACTTGGCCGTAATCGAGGAGATCGTGCGAGCGAAGCCCTCTTCGGCCAAGGGTCGCTACATCATTTCCTCCACGCTGGCGACGACGATGGGCCCTGGAATTCGCGTCGACTCCGGCAAATCTGCCGACCGTGAGGGACCGGCTGCCGCCGAGTCCGGGTCCGAGCAGACCGCAGAGGAGCCCGCGACGGTCTAAGCTCCGTCGCCGCTAACCCCAGACCACCGGCGGGGCAACTGTCCGCAAGTCCGGTGCAGGTAAGACGATGAACCGCGAAGAAAAGTCCGCAGCCATAAAAGAGATCGCCTCCGAGATTGAGGCGTCCGAGGCGATTTTCGCCGTCGACTACCGCGGTATCAGCGTTCCCCAGGCAGCCGAGCTGCGCTCGAAATTGCGCGAAGCCGATGCCAGCTTCCGAATCGTCAAGAACCGGCTGACGAAAATCGCCGCCGATCAGGCCGGCGAGGAGCGGTTGGCCGAGCTGCTGCAGGGCCCGACCGCACTCACCTTCGTTCGCGGCGACACCGCCCAGGCCGCGAAGGCAATCACTAGCTTCAACAAGGAGCACGAGGTCCTCACCTACAAGGGTGGCTTCATGGACGCGACCTCGCTCGATGAGACCGCGTTCAAATCGATTGCCAAGCTCCCGACGCGCGATGTGCTCAACGGCCAGCTCGCCGGCATCGTGGCCAGCCCGCTTACCGGCCTGGTTCGCGGCCTCGGATCGATGATCCAGGGACTGGCGCTGCAGCTCGGTCAGATTGCCGAGCAGGGCTTGGTTAGCGGCGAGGCTCCGGCCGAGGAGCCCAAGGCCGAAGAGGCTCCCGCCGAGGAGGCTCCGGCTGCCGAGGAGGAGCCGAAAGCCGAGGCTGATGAGGCTCCGGCCGAGGATGAGAAAGCTGACAACGAGGAGGAGGCTCCGGCAGCGGAGGCCTCCGACGACACGACTTCAGATGAAGATTCAAACGAGGAAGAGGGGTAGCGATGGCAACCAAAACTTCAACCGAGGACTGGATTGAGGAGCTGAAGAGCATCTCGGTTCTCGAGCTCTCCGAGCGCATCAAAGCGCTTGAGGAGGAGTTCGGTGTCTCCGCGACGGCCGTTGCGGCCGCGGCGCCGGCTGCTGCCGGTGGCGGTGGCGGTGGCGACGAGGGCGGCGGTGACGAGTCCTCGACCGTCGACGTCATCCTCAAAGAGGTTGGCGGCCAGAAAGTTCCCGTCATCAAGGTGGTCCGTTCGGCGACCGGTCTTGGCCTGAAAGAGGCAAAGGCGCTTGTCGATGAGGCTCCGAAAGCGATCAAAGAGGGTGTCGAGCGCGACGAGGCCGACAAACTCAAAGCAGAGCTTGAGGAGGCCGGCGCGACGGTCGAGCTCGCCTAGAGCTCGTACCGTCTTCGCTGATCCCCGCTCAGGGAGCCAAGTTTGAAGGCGCGGGCGGCCGTGTGTTATTTTCCGCGGTCGCGCGCCATTTGAGTGCCCCTGCCCAGATCTGCGCTGTATCCACGTCCCTCTGACCGTTCGAGGAGTCGCCGACTTTGGCACGTTCCAACGCTGCCCCCGTAACCCGTAGGAGCTTTTCCCGCCTAGACAACCCTCTCGAGGTTCCACACCTGATCGACATCCAGCGACGTTCCTTCCGGGAACTGACGGATCCGAAGCAGGGTGGCCTGAGGGAGACGATTAACGACATATCCCCGATTGAGGACTACACGGGGAACCTGCAAATCGTCTTCGGCGATTTCAAATTCGAGGAGCCGCCGCACTCCATCGAGGAGTGCCGTGAGAAGGACATGACCTACTCACGGCCGCTGACGGCAACCGTCGCTTTCCAAAATAAGGAGACTGGCGAGATCCGCGAGCAGGCCGTCTTTATGGGCGACTTCCCGTGGATGACCGAGCGCGGGACCTTCATCATCAACGGCACCGAGCGCGTCGTCGTTACCCAGCTCGTTCGCTCCCCGGGTGCCTACGTGATGGCGCCGAAGGACCCCGAAAAGCAGGTCTTCATCGCCAACCTGATGCCGGCCCGTGGTTCCTGGCTGGAGCTCGAAGTCGACAAAAAAGGCAAAGTCTTCGTCCGCATCGACCGCAAGCGGAAACTTCCGGTCACGGTCTTGCTGCGGGCCATGGGCTATGTCGAGGACCAGCAGCTCCTCGACATGTTCGACAACTCGGTCTACATCCGCCACACGATTGATGCAGACACCGAAGCGACTAAGACCGAAGAGGGCGCTCTGATCGAGCTGTTCAAAAAGCAGCGTCCGGGCGAGCCGCCGTCGGTTGATGCCGCCAAAGCCCTGCTCGAGCAGCTCTTCTTCGATCCCAAGCGGTATGACCTCACCCGGGTCGGTCGCTACAAGCTCAACGCTCGTCTCGATCTCGACATCGACCTCGAGACGCGGGTCCTTACCCACGACGACATCATCGCCCTGGTCAAGGAGCTGGTCTCCCTGCCGAAGCTGCTCGGGATCCCCGAGGAGATCGACGAGGAGAACCCGATCAAAGACTACGCCGCGGAGGCGATTACCTACCCGCGAGAGCAGGTCTACGACCACCTAGATGAGTACGAGCATTTCGGCAACCGGCGCCTGCGCACGGTCGGCGAGCTGATCCAGGAGGCCTTCCGGATCGGCCTCTACCGGATGGAGCGCGTCGTCCGCGAGCGCCTCACCACCGAGGACGCCGACGCGATCACCCCTCAGACGATCATCAACATCCGTCCCGTTGTGGCGGCGATGAAGGAGTTCTTCGGCTCCTCGCAGCTCTCGCAGTTCATGGACCAGACCAACAGCCTCTCCGGTCTCACCCACCGGCGACGGCTCTCCGCGCTCGGCGCGGGCGGTCTGACCCGTGAGCGTGCCCCGATCGAGGTCCGCGACGTGCACCCGACCCATTACGGACGGATGTGCCCGATCGAGACGCCGGAGGGACCGAACATCGGCCTGATGGGCTCGCTGGCTTCCTACGCGGAGGTCTCCGAACACGGCTTCGTCACCACCCCTTATCGCCTTGTCGAGGACGGGGTTGTCAAGGACGAGATCGTCCACTACGACGCGACCCAGGACGAGGACAAGATCATCGCCCAGGCGAACTCCGAGTTCGACCCCAAAACCGGCAAGCTGAAAGGCCCGACGGTTCTGGTTCGCGCCGGCGAGCAGGAGTACGCGACCGCCGCCCCTAAGGAAGTCGACCTGATGGACGTTTCGCCGTCCCAGATCTGGTCGGTGGCGACCTCGCTGATTCCGTTCCTTGAGCACGATGACGCCAACCGGGCGCTGATGGGTTCGAACATGCAGCGCCAGGCGGTGCCGCTATTGAAACCCGACCCGCCGCTGATCGGCACCGGGATGGAGCGCCGCGCCGCGGTCGACACCGGCGACGTCGTCCTCGCTGAGAGCGATGGCGAAGTCACCTTCGTCGACGCCGAGCGCATCGTTGTCACCAGCGGCTCGAAGAAAGACGAGTACCCGCTGCACAAGTTCATGCGCTCAAACCAGGGCACGATCATCCACCAGCGGCCGATCGTCAACGCCGGCCAAAAGGTGAAGGAGGGCGACGTGCTCGCCGATGGTTCCTCCACCGGCGGCGGTGAGATCGCTCTCGGCAAGAACTGCCTGGTCGCCTTCATGTCCTGGGAGGGCTACAATTTCGAGGACGCGATCATCCTCTCCGAGCGCCTGGTCAAGGACGACGAACTCACCTCGATCCACATCGAGGAGTACGAGGTCGACGCCCGCACGACCAAGCTCGGCGACGAGGAGATCACCCGCGATATCCCCAACCGCTCCGAGGAGAGCCTGCGCAACCTCGACGAGCGCGGCATCGTCCGCGTCGGCGCCGAGGTCCAGTCCGGCGACCTCCTGGTCGGCAAGGTGACGCCAAAGGGCGAGACCGAGCTCACCGCTGAGGAGAAGCTGATCCGCGCGATCTTCAAGGAGAAGGCGCGCGAGGTTCGCGACACCTCGCTGAAAGTGCCGCACGGCGAGGGCGGGGTCGTGATCGACGTCCTCACCTTCAGCCGCGACGACGGCGACGACTTGCCGCCTGGCGTCAACGACCTGGTCCGCGTCTACGTCGCGACCAAGCGCAAGATCGCCGAGGGCGACAAGCTCGCGGGCCGCCACGGGAACAAGGGTGTGATCTCGAAGATCGTGCCCGAGGAGGACATGCCTCACTTGGCCGACGGTACCCCCGTCGACGTCATCCTCAACCCCCTTGGCGTGCCGAGCCGAATGAACATCGGCCAGATCCTCGAGACCCACCTCGGTTGGGTTGCGGCGAATGGCTGGTACGACGACGGCTCCGAGGCCTACAAACAGGCCCACTCCGATGCCGGCGATGGCCGCGTCTACGTGGCCACCCAGGTTTTCGACGGCGCCACCGTTGAGGACGTCGACGACGCCCTCGTCGCTTGGCAGGACGAGAACGCCGAGCGCGGGATCGACCTTGGGGTCGACAAGAGTGCCCGGGCGGGCGCTCGGGCCTCGGGCACGGCGCAGCTGTACAACGGTCGCACTGGCGAGCCCTACGAGGGCAAGGTCACGGTCGGCTACATGTACATCCTCAAGCTGCTGCACCTGGTCGACGACAAGATCCACGCGCGATCGACCGGGCCGTACTCGCTGGTCACCCAGCAGCCGCTGGGCGGCAAGGCGCAGTTCGGTGGGCAGCGCTTCGGCGAGATGGAGGTCTGGGCGCTGGAGGCTTACGGCGCCGCCTACACCTTGCAGGAGATGCTCACGGTCAAGTCCGACGACACGGTCGGGCGGGTCAAGGCCTACGAGGCGATCGTCAAGGGCGAGAACATTCCCGAGCCCTCGATCCCGGAGTCCTTCAAAGTCCTTTTGAAGGAGATTCAGAGCCTTTCGCTCGACGCAAATGTGGTGTCGGAGGGCTCGGACGTCGAGATCTCCGACGAGGAAGACGACCTGCTGAAAGCCGCCGAGGAGCTCGGCATGGACCTGACCGGCGTTCGCGCCGACTCGTCCAATGGAGCCGCGGACGAGCAAGAGGAGCAGGTGGTCGCCGAGGGCGAGGCTGGAACTGATGGTGATGGTGCTGGTAAAGCCGAGGAGGCCGCGCCGGCCGAGGTGGAGGACTGATGATCGACATCAACAATTTCGACGCGATTGAGATCGGGCTCGCGTCTTCGAAGAAGATTCGCTCCTGGAGTTGGGGTGAGGTAACGAAGCCGGAGACGATCAACTACCGGACCCTGAAGCCGGAGAAAGACGGGCTCTTCTGCGAGCGCATCTTCGGTCCGACCAAGGACTGGGAGTGCTACTGCGGCAAGTACAAGCGGGTCCGTTACAAGGGCATCGTCTGCGAGCGCTGCGGCGTCGAGGTAACCCGCTCCAAGGTCCGCCGCGAGCGGATGGGGCACGTTGACCTCGCCTCGCCGGTTTCGCACATTTGGTTCTTCAAGGGCGTTCCGAGCCGGATCGGCTACCTGATCGACATGGCTCCGAAAGAGCTGGAGAAGGTTCTCTACTTCGCCGCCTCGATGGTCACCTGGGTTGACGAGGAGGCTCGAGACAAGGACGTCGGGAAACTCGAGAAAGAGGTCAAAAAAGTCGTCGACTCCTACGAGTCCGAAAAACAGAAACGGACGCAGGAGCTGAGCGAGTCGCTGGATCGCCGGATCGCCTACCTGGAGGATGGCACCCAGGACAAGTTCGACGACGAAGACCACATCTGGGCCGACTCTTTGAAACTGACCGCGGCGCAGCTGCGCAAGCTCAAAGACGACGACCGGGCGAAAATGATCAAAGAACTGCGCAAACAGTTCGACGCCGAGATCTCCGACACCGAGGCCTACCTCGAAGAGGCCGCGGAGCGGATGCAAGAGGTCTGGAAGATCTTTACGGAGATGAAGCCGAAGGACGTCATCAATGACGAGACGGTCTTCCGTGAGCTCAAGGACCGATTCGGCTCCCCGTTCGGTTGGGGCGAGTACTTCCGCGGCGGCATGGGTGCCGAAGCGGTGCGCGATCTGCTCGAACAGGTCGATCTCGCGGCTGACTGCGAGGAACTGGAGCAGATCATCAACAGCTCCAAAGGCCAGAAACAGGCTCGCGCGGTGAAGCGGCTGAAAGTCGCCTCCGCCTTCCTCAACTCCGACAACCAGCCTGCCTGGATGGTCCTCGACGCGGTGCCGGTGATTCCGCCGGAGCTGCGCCCGATGGTCCAGCTGGATGGTGGCCGCTTCGCGACCTCCGACCTCAACGACCTCTACCGCCGGGTCATCAACCGCAACAACCGGCTCAAAAGGCTGCTCGATCTCGGTGCCCCCGAGATCATCGTCAACAACGAGAAGCGGATGCTGCAGGAGGCCGTCGACGCACTGTTCGACAACGGTCGCCGCGGGCGCCCGGTAACCGGCCCCGGTAACCGGCCGCTGAAGTCGCTCTCCGACATGCTCAAGGGGAAGCAGGGTCGCTTCCGTCAGAACCTGCTCGGTAAGCGCGTCGACTACTCCGGCCGCTCGGTGATTGTTTCCGGTCCGAGCTTGCGGCTGCACCAGTGCGGACTGCCAAAGCTGATGGCGCTCGAGCTCTTCAAGCCATTCATCATGGCTCAGCTGGTCGAGCGCAAAGCGGTCCAGAACATCAAGGCCGCGAAGAAGATGGTCGAGTCGATGATCCCGGAGGTCTGGGACGTGCTGGAGGAAGTCATCCACCAGCACCCGGTCCTGCTCAACCGGGCGCCGACCCTGCACCGTCTCGGCATCCAGGCCTTTGAACCGGTTCTGGTCGAGGGCAAGGCGATCCAGGTTCACCCCTTGGTCTGCCACGCCTTCAACGCCGACTTCGACGGTGACCAGATGGCGGTCCACGTGCCGCTCTCGGCTGAGGCTCAGGCCGAGGCGCGGATCCTCATGCTTTCCGCGAACAACATTCTCTCCCCGGCCCACGGGGCGCCGTTGGCGACCCCGACCCAGGACATGGTGCTCGGCATCTACTACCTGACCTATGGGCCGGAAGCGGATGAGCTGGCGCAGACCGACGAGAAGCTGAAGACCGGCAAAGGCACCAACGGCTCCGGGCCGAAGGTCCACGTCTTCCGCTCCTCCCAGGAGGCCGAGCTCGTCTACGAGAACGGCGGCTGCAAACTGCACGACCAGGCCGAGTACCGGCGGGCCGGGCGCGGGCACTTCCTGACCACGGTCGGGCGGATCATCTTCAACGAGAAGATCGAGCGTGCCCTAGCCGACGCCCTCGAAGAGGACTTCGATCCGGAGCAGTTCGAGTTCGTCAACTTCTCGCTGAAGAAGAAGGACATCAACCAGATGGTCTCCGACCTGGTCGAGGCCTACGGTGCGCCCGCAGTTTCGCTGGTGCTCGATGCCTTCAAGGATCTGGGCTTTCACTACGCGAGCCAGGCCGGGATCACGGTCTCGAAGAACAACGTTGTCTCGCCGCCGGAGAAGGCAGAAATCCTCGATCGCTACGAGAAAGAGACCGCGGCGATTCAGCAGCAGTACGACGAGGGCTACATCACCGCCGAGGAGCGTCACGAGGCAGTGACGGCGCACTGGAACCGGGCAACCGACGAGGTGGCGCAGGCGATGGAGGACAACCTCGAGGAGCTGAACCCGATCTTCATGATGGCCAACTCGGGCGCTCGCGGATCGTTCAAACAGATCCGCCAGCTGGCTGGGATGCGCGGCCTGATGGCCAACCCGAAAGGGGAGATCATCGAGCGGCCGATCAAGGCCAACTTCATGGAGGGGCTTTCGGTTCTCGAGTACTTCATCTCCACCCACGGCGCGCGAAAGGGTCTCGCCGACACGGCATTGAGGACGGCCGACTCCGGTTACCTCACCCGCCGCCTGGTCGACGTTGCCCAGGACGTGATCGTCCGTGAGGAGGACTGCAAGACCAAAGAACACATTGAGATGGTCATCCGCAAGGACGACGGGTCCCTCAACGACAACCTGATCGGTCGCCTGGCCGCCAAAAAGCTCGAGACCAAACGCGGTCGCGAGCTGCTTAAGCGCAACCACGAGATCACCCATCAGGACGTCGAGGAGATCGCCGAGGCTTTCGGCGACGAGGAAATCAAAGTCCCCGTTCGCTCTGCCCTCAAGTGCGAGGCCGAATCCGGTGTTTGTCGCTCCTGCTACGGGATTGCGCCCGCAACCGGGGCGACGGTCGATATCGGTGACGCGGTTGGCATCATCGCCGCCCAGTCGATCGGCGAGCCGGGCACCCAGCTGACCATGCGTACCTTCCACACCGGAGGCGTCGCCGGTCAGGACATCACCCAGGGTCTGCCGCGGATCGTCGAGCTCTTCGAGGCACGCAAACCGAAGGGCTTGGCGCAGATGGCCGAGGCCGCCGGGAAAGTCTCAATCGAAGAAACCGACAAAGCGCTGAAAGTGATCGTCACCGAGTCGAGCGGCGAGGAGCACTCCTACAGCTTCCCGCTGCGCACCCGCCTGCACGTCGCCGACGGCGACCGGGTCGAGGTCGGCCAGCAGCTGAACGAAGGTTCGCTTTACCCGGCCGATCTGCTGGCGATCCGCGGGCGCACCGCGGTCGAGGTCTACCTCGTCGAAGAGGTGCAGAAGGTCTACCGCGCCCAGGGCGTCGACATCAACGACAAGCACATTGAGCTGATCGCCCGTCAGATGCTGAAGAAGGTGCGGATTGAGTCGAAGGGCTCATCCAGCCTGCTGCCGGGGCAGCTCGAGGATCGCGGCAACCTCAAACGGCTCAATAAGAAACTCAAGGAAGAGGGAGGGACGCCGGCCAAAGGTGAGGAGGTCATCCTCGGGATCACCAAGGCCTCGCTGGCAACCGAGTCCTTCCTCTCGGCGGCCTCCTTCCAGGAGACGACCAAGGTGCTCACCGATGCTGCCCTCGAGGGCAAACGGGATCGCCTCGTCGGCCTGAAGGAGAACGTGATCATCGGCAAGCTGATTCCGGCGGCAACCGGTCTCAAGCATTACCGCACGGTCGCGATTGAGCCGGCGGAACCGATCGCGGCGCCCGGCGACGAGGATCTGCTCGAGGACGAGGATCTCGCAGCCGAACTCGGCGTCGATGGCGTCGAGGCTCCGGTCGAGGGCTTTGGCACCTCCTTCGCGGAGGAGCTCGAGGAGCTCGCCCAGGAGATCGAGTCGACCTCCGACGAGCCGAAATAGCATTCGCTGTACCCGCTGACTGAAGAGGGGGCCAATTGGCCCCCTCTTCGCGTTAATTGAGATCCGTATTTGCGGGAACCCCACTGTGGGGGTCGTTACGGATGTGTCAGATACGCATAAGTGGGTAAATCATTAGTACCCCAAGAAAGAGCAAGCTTCTGATCTTGAGGTACTTCATTTCTCCTTGACACCGAAGGCCGGGCCACTTTCCCGGCCTTCGGTGTGTTCTGGGTCCGCTTAAGCAGCCAGGCAGAGGGCGAAGACGGTGATCGTGTCCTCGCCGCCAGTGGCGTTCTTGGCCTGATAGAGCCAACCGTCGCCGGAGGGGCGGCTGCTGGTCATCTCGGTGCCGAAGTGACCCGGCTGACCGCCACCGCCGAGCACCTGCTCGCCGGGGGCGCAATTGACGCTGACGGTGCCGTTCGCGTCTTTGGCGACTTTCGCCGAGTTGGTGCGAACGGTGACCGCTCCCAGCTCGCTGGAGGCGACCGAGTTCGGCCCCAGGTCGTTGGCCGTCAGCGACTGGTCAGCAACCTCGCTGGAGGCGACCGACGCTGCGCCGAGGTCGCCGGTGGTGAGCGCGTCCTGCGCTACCTCGGGCGATTCGATCGCGTTTTCGGCGACCTCCTCGCTGCCGACCGCATCCGGGGCGATTTTCGGGCCGTTGACGGCGTTGTCGCGGAGGTCGACGGTGCGGACGCTGCCGTCGACGATCTGGGCCGAGCGGACGCTGTTTTTGGCGATACCGACCGCGAGGGCGCTGCCAGTCAGGGCCAAGAACAGGGCCACACAGCTGATCACGAGGGCGGGGGAGAGACGGAATGAATTGGTCTTGCGAGTCATCGGGGGCTCCTTTCGTTGTTTGTAAATCCCGATGGCCTCAGCTTCCGTTCGAATGCGTCTTCGCTCTACGGACCCCAGGGGTGAACCTCCTCACCCCTCGAGGCAGAACTGGCCGCACAGCCAGTCAGATAGATTGCGGCGCATGGAGTCTGCGGAGAAGGTCTGCATCATCGGCGCCGGCGGTTCCGGCATCGTCGCTGCCCAGGTTCTGAACGCCCGCGGCATCGCCTATGACTGCTTCGAGAAGGGCTCGTACATCGGCGGCAACTGGCGCTTCGAAAACGACAACGGGATGTCGTCCGCCTACCGGTCGTTGCACATCAACACCTCGCGGCGGGTGATGGCGTTCAAGGCGCTGCCGATGCCCGACCACTTCCCCGACTACCCGGACCACTTCCAGATGGCCGCTTACTTCGACGAATACGCCGACCACTTCGGCCTGCGGGAGAAGATCAGCTTTCGCACCGAGGTGGTGAAGGTCGAGCCCTCTGATGGCGCTTGGGCGGTGACCACGCGGACGGAGAGCGGGGCGGAGACGACCAATCGCTACCGGGCAGTGCTTGTCGCCAACGGACATCACTGGGACCCGCGCTGGCCGGAACCCGCCTTCCCGGGCGCCGACGATTTCGAAGGCGAGCAGTTGCACGCTCACCACTACCGCGAGCCCGACGTGCTGCGCGGCAGGCGGGTCGTGGTTCTCGGCCTCGGCAACTCCGCCGTCGACATCGCCGTCGAGTCCTCGCGGATCGCCGACAAGACCTTTCTGGCGGCCCGCCGCGGCGCCTATGTGATCCCCAAGTACATCAACGGCAAGCCGGTCGACGAGATCGCGAACCCCATCACGGCGATGACGCCGCTTGCGGTGCAGCGATTCTTCGCGATGCGGGCGCTTGGCGTGGCCTCCGCCGCCGACCCCACCGCCTACGGGCTGCCCAAGCCTGACCACAAGCTGTTCGAGGCCCACCCGACGGTCTCGTCGGAGTTGCTGCCCCGGCTCGGCCACGGAGACATCACCGCGAAGGCGAACATCGACTGCTACACGGGCGGTCGCACGGTCCGCTTCGTCGACGGCAGCGAGGAGGAGATCGACCTCGTCGTCTACTGCACGGGCTACAAGATGACCTTTCCCTTCTTCGATCCGAAGGTGTTCGCGGCGCCCGAGAACCGGTTGCCGCTCTACCGCCGCGTCGTCTCGGTCGAGCGCCCCGGCCTCTTCTTTATCGGCTTCATCCAGCCGCTGGGGCCGATCATGCCGCTGGCTGAGGCGCAGTGCGAATGGGTCGCCGATCTGCTCGCCAGCCGCTCGACGCTACCTCCGGCGGGGGAGATGAAGCGGGAGATTTCGCGCGAAGAACGGAAGCAGGCCAAGCGCTTCGTCAGCTCTAAGCGTCATACCGTCGAGGTCGACTTCCATCCCTACCTGCGTGAGATCCGGCGCGAGCGAAAGCGGGTTGCGCAGCCGGCTTGACGACGCGGGTGCGCCCGCCCGGGGGGCAGGGAGGCGCCGGCACTGCTGCACCACCGCCGTGGGGACCGCGGCGTGGCCCCCGCGGTAGGCGCGGCCGCGGACGTCGCTTAAAGCCGCCGTCGCTCTCGTCGGTTGCTCCCTCCGGCTGGTCATGCTGCTTGGCGGCCCACCAGACCAGCCAAAGCGATGCGAAAACCGGAATCTTGAGCACCACGAGCAGAAAGAAGATCGGCCAGAACCCCGTCACCCGAATCAGTGTAGAGAGGTGGCCCAGGCGTTCAGGGCCTCGACGTGCCCCTCCTCCAGTCCAAGGTGCGGCTCCGTCGGCACCAGCAGGGTAGGTGCCTTTCTCGTCTCAGCCCACTCGAAGCAGCTGGCATCGAAGTTGTCGTCGATCCAGGCCACTGACCGCTCGCCCGCGTAGGACTCCATCCCGGTCAGCTTCCAGTGCGCCCCGCCGCTGCGGGCGGCGACATCGAAGGAAATATGGGGTAGCTCCGGCAAACCCAGTAATTGCGGCAGGTAGAAGTTCGCTTTGTCCTCCCAGCCGCTCGCCCAGACCAGCTCGAAGTTGTCGGCCAATCGCAGGAGGCGGTCGCCGCAGACCAATGAGATGCAGTGCGGAACGCCATCTACTAGCTGCAGCTGCGTGTGGGCCGGTCGCTCCTCGAACCCGAAGAGGCTGATGACGCCGTCGATGTCGACGGCCAGTAACGGTTTAGCCGGAGCTACCAGCGGTAATGCGCGAAGGCTTTGTTGGCCTGCGCCATGCGGTAGATGTCGTCCTTCCGCTTCCAGGCGCTGCCCTGCTGCTGATTGGAGTCGAGAATCTCGGCGGCAAGGCGCTCGGCCATCGAGTACTCGCGACGCTGACGGGCGAACTGAACCAGCCAGCGGACAGCCAGGGTGCGAGCGCGGCGCGCGGGGACCTCGACCGGGACCTGGTAGGTCGCGCCACCGACGCGGCGGGAGCGGACCTCGAGTACCGGAGTCAGCTGTTTGATCGCCGCCTCCAGGGTCTCAACCGGATCCTCACCGCTGCGCTCACCGACGATTGCGAGGCTGTCGTAGACGATCCGCTCGGCAACGCCCTTCTTGCCATCGACCATGACCTTGTTGATCACCTGCTGGACGAGGCGGTTGCGGTGCTGGGCGTCCGGCTCGATCGGCCGAATCTGTGCGGCGGAGCGGCGCGGCATTACGAAGCTTTGACGCCGTAGCGGGAGCGGGCTTGCTTACGGTCGGATACCCCGGCCGCGTCGAGGGTGCCGCGGACGACCTTGTAGCGGACGCCCGGCAGATCCTTGACTCGACCACCCCTAATCAGGACCACGGAGTGCTCCTGCAGGTTGTGCCCCTCGCCGGGGATATAGGTCGTGACCTCCATGCCGTTGGTCAGGCGCACACGGGCAATCTTGCGAAGGGCCGAGTTCGGCTTCTTCGGGGTGACCGTGGCGACACGCGTGCAAACGCCGCGCTTTTGCGGGGCGGCTACGCGCTTCTTGCGACCCTGGCCCGACTTGAGGCCCGGGGTCGCGGTCTTCTTCTTCGGGCGCTTGCGGCCCTTCCTGACAAGTTGATTCGTATTCGGCACGGCCGCGCATAGTAGAGCAGTCCGGCCAAAACCATCCCCCCGGCTGCAGCGAGCTCTGCAAAGAAGCCGTCCTCGAGGACGGCTGAGGTGCCGGCAAAGCGGGAAGTCTGGCTGCCCTCATCGAGTCCGTTCGGGAGATCGATGAGAAGGATTACGGCCAGGGAGACGATCCCCAGCGCCGCCACCGCAAGCCCCAAGCGACGCGCATCGCGGCGTAGCGCCAAGACCCCCAGGGCCGCTGCGAGGAGGCCGACCGGGACCAGTAGATAGGCATGGGCGGCGCCAGCGGTCTTCGCATCGATGGTGGGGGCCCGTGCCGCATCGGGTAGCCCCACGTATCCCGGCTGCCCGATCTCCACCGCCCGGTAGTCGATGAATTGCGAGACGACGAGGCAGATGCCGGCGGCGATCAGGACCACTGCCGCCGCTCGGCCGGGGCTGATCACCCTGCTGGTGGCGGTTGCCGCTCGTGCCAACAGCGTCCCGGCTTGGCGGACGCGCCGCTCGAGTACCGCGATCGCGCGGAAGAAGAAGGCCAGTAGCGGCCGCAGCCGCGGCCAGAGCCAAGTCCAGACTCGCCGCCAGCTTCGCGTTCCTTGGCGCTGCGCCCGGCGTAGCGTTGGATAGGTCCGCTCTAGTCCGCGATTACCGATCCGGTCGGCTTTGCGCGACCAATGGTGGAGCCGCTCCGGCAGGGCGCTGATGCGCCGGCGCGCCGCTGCTATCATCGCCGCTCGCTCAGGCAGTTTTCGCTGTTTCTTTGCAGGACGCTTCGCCGGGCCCGCTGGGCCCTTTTTTTGCGGCTTATCACCACTACTTGACTTAGGAACCATGGCACGCAGCTTTCCACTAGAGAAAACCCGGAACATCGGCATCATGGCGCACATCGACGCCGGTAAGACGACGACGACGGAGCGCATCCTCTACTACACCGGCCGCACCCACAAAATGGGCGAGGTCCACGAGGGCGCTGCGGTCATGGACTGGATGGAACAGGAGCAGGAGCGCGGGATCACGATCACCTCCGCGGCGACCGCCTGCGAGTGGAAAGACCACCGGATCAACATCATCGACACGCCCGGCCACGTCGACTTCACGGTCGAGGTCGAGCGCAGCCTTCGCGTCCTCGATGGCGCGATTGCCGTCTTCGATGCCGTTGCCGGCGTCGAGCCGCAGTCGGAGACCGTTTGGCGCCAGGCCGACAAGTACGGGGTGCCGCGCTTCGCCTACATCAACAAGATGGACCGCACCGGCGCCGACTTCTTCAACTCGGTGCAGACGATGACCGACCGGCTCGGCGCCAACCCGCTGCCGATTCAGCTGCCGATCGGCGCTGAGGAGAACTTCAAAGGCGTCGTCGACCTGGTGAAGATGAAGGGCTTGATCTGGACCGACGAGCTTGGCGCCGCCTACGAGGAAATCGAGATCCCCGAGGACCTCAAGGACCAGGCCGACGAGTACCGGACCGCGCTGATCGAAGCCTGCGCCGACTACGACGAAGACCTGATGGAGGCCTTCCTCGGCGAGGAAGAGATTCCCGAGGACAAGCTGATCGACTCCCTGCGTCGGGCCACCCTCTCGACCAAGCTTACCCCCGTCCTCTGCGGCACCTCGTTCAAGAACAAGGGCGTGCAGCCGCTGCTGGACTCGATCGTCGAACTGCTGCCCTCGCCGCTCGAGGTGCCGCCGGTCACCGGTGTCGTCCCCGCCGGCAAGGGCCAGGCGGAGGACAGCGAGGCCGAGCGGGAAGCCAGCGACAGCGCTCCCTTCGCCGCGCTCGCCTTCAAGGTCATGTCCGACCCCTACGTTGGCAAGCTCACCTACTTCCGCGTCTACTCGGGCAAGCTCGAGAAAGGCGGTCGGGTGCTGAACGTGAAAACTGGCAAGACCGAGCGGATCGGCCGCTTGCTGATGATGCACGCCAACAGCCGCGAGGAGATCGACGAGTGCCACGCGGGTGACATCTGCGCTGGCGTCGGTCTCAAGGAAACCGGCACCGGCGACACCCTTGCCGCCCCTGACGCGCCGATCGCGCTTGAGAGCATCGAATTCCCCGAGACCGTTATCGCGGTCGCGATCGAGCCGAAAACCAAGGCCGATCAGGAGAAGATGGGCACCGCCCTGGCCCGGCTCGGCGAGGAGGACCCGACCTTCAAGATCGAATCTGATGAGGAAACCGGCCAGACCCTGATCCACGGGATGGGCGAGCTCCACCTCGAGGTGATCGTCGACCGGATGCTGCGCGAGTTCAAAGTCGAGGCCAACGTCGGCAAGCCCCAGGTTGCCTACCGCGAGACGATCCGCAAGCGGGTCGAGAAGGTCGTGGCGCGGTTCGTCCGCCAGACCGGTGGTCGCGGCCAGTTCGGCCACGTCGTCATCAACCTCGAGCCGGCGCCCGAGGCTGGCTTCGAGTTCGAGAACAAAATCAAGGGCGGCGTCATCCCCGGCGAATTCATCGGCCCGGCCGAACAAGGAATGCGCGAGGCGCTGGAAAACGGAGTCAAGGCGGGCTACCCGATGGTCGACGTCAAAGTCGAACTCGTCGATGGTTCCTACCACGACGTCGACTCTTCGGAGATGGCTTTCAAAATCGCCGGTTCGATGGCGATCCAAGAGGCAGCCCGCAAGGCCAACCCGGTCCTGCTGGAGCCGGTGATGGCGGTAGAGGTGGTTACGCCCGAGGACTTCCTCGGCGACGTGATCGGTGACCTCTCTCGGCGTCGCGGCAAAGTCCAGGGCCAGGATCAGCGCGGCAACGCCCTTGCTGTCCAGGCTTTTGTCCCGCTCGGCGAGATGTTTGGATACGCGACTGAACTACGGTCGATGACCCAAGGCCGAGCGACTTACACGATGCAGTTCGAGCGCTACGAAGAGGTCCCCTCGAACATCGCCGAGGAGATCGTCGAGCACCGCTCTGGAGACCCGGTTGGTGCAGCCTCATGAGGCCAACCGCGGGCGGACGCTGAACCTGGCTATATTTCCCAGGTTGCCCGCAGGCAGGCAGAAGCGTCTGCGGAAAATCCGCCCACGAGACTCAAGCACTTAGATCAGACAGAACACGACTTCGAAAGGCGAAACGGAGAGAGATGTCCAAGGAGAAATTCGAGCGCGATAAGCCGCACGTGAACGTCGGCACCATCGGTCACATCGACCACGGCAAGACGACGCTTACGGCCGCGATCACGAAAACCCTCTCCACCGTGGGCGGTGCCGAGGCGCAGAGCTTCGAGGAGATCGACAACGCTCCGGAGGAGAAGGAACGCGGGATCACGATTGCGACCTCGCACGTCGAGTACGAGACCGACAACCGGCACTACGCCCACGTTGACTGCCCGGGCCACGCCGACTACGTCAAGAACATGATCACCGGCGCCGCGCAGATGGACGGCGCGATCCTGGTCGTCTCCGCTGCCGACGGCGTGATGCCGCAAACCCGCGAGCACATCCTGCTCGCCCGCCAGGTCAACGTCCCGCACGTGGTCGTCTTCCTCAACAAGATCGATCAGGTCGATGACGACGAACTGGTCGAGCTGGTCGAGGAGGAGGTCAAGGAACTCCTCGACGAGTACGACTTCCCCGGCGACGACACGCCGATCATCAAAGGCTCGGCGCTGAAGGCGCTGGAAGGCGACGAAGAGGCCCAGAAAGCAGTCTTCGAGCTGGCCGCGGCCCTCGACTCCTACATCCCGGAGCCGACCCGCGAGCTCGACAAGCCCTTCCTGATGCCGATCGAGGACATCTTCTCGATCACCGGCCGTGGCACCGTTGCCACCGGTCGCGTCGAGCAGGGGATCGTCAATACCGGTGACGAGGTTGAGATCGTGGGCATCAAGGACACGACCAAAACCACGGTGACCGGCGTTGAGATGTTCCGCAAGATCCTCGACGAGGGTCAGGCGGGCGACAACATCGGCGCCCTTCTGCGCGGTACCAAGCGCGAGGAGATCGAGCGTGGCCAGGTTCTCTGCAAGCCCGGCTCGATCACGCCGCACACCAAGTTCAAAGCCGAGGTCTACTGCCTGAAGAAGGAGGAGGGTGGTCGCCACACTCCGTTCTTCTCCGGCTACCGGCCTCAGTTCTACTTCCGGACCACCGACGTGACCGGGATCGCCAAC
>DATDLJ010000006.1:0-40733 GCA_036519395.1 Solirubrobacterales bacterium
TCCGGTGGTTTCCGTCGTCGGCAGGTGGGGCTTGCCTTCGCCGGGGGACGGGGTCGTGGTGCCGTTGATGTATTTGAAATTGGCGTCGTACTGGATCGAGCGATGGAGACGTGCCTGCGTCGTCGTACCGGAGTTGAGGCGAACCTGATGCATCGGGCCGACTTCTTCCTGTAGCTCGGTGCCATCCGCCGAGTAGCGGAATTGCGTGTCGATTTCTTGCGACTTGGCAGCCGATGCTTCTTTTCCCGCCGCGAGGGCACGAAGGCGGTTTTGAGCCGTGAGTTCGCGGACGACGTTGCCGAACTCGTTGGTCTCGGTCGTGGTGATCGATGGCGCCGAGGTTCCCGCACCGGAGGGGGTGGCCACGTTGGTGGTCTGCCCTTCGGCATCCATGTAGTAGACGGTTGCCCGGGTGTAGACCGAAGGCGGAGATGACGGGACTTCGTCGGGTGGGAAGATTGCCGTGGCGTCGGTGGGTAGGTCTTCCTGTCCCCAAGTCGCGACGTGTTCGGCTTCCATGTCGTAGGCGCCGCCGCTTTCCTCGTTCAGGGGCACCCCGTAGGCGATCGTCGTCTGCGCGGTCGGTTTACTTTCAACCAGAGTTGGGCGTTTGACCGCGATGAGGCGCCCTACTCCCGAATCGCCGGAGATGGTGCCGTATTCCATCGTCCACGGTTTGAACCCGCCTTCGGTGATCGTGCTGAGCGGACCTGCGCCGGTGTAGGTGTAGGTCTCTTTGATCGCGGGGGAGATCCGCGGGTCCCAGGCGGCGGCGAGACGGCCATTGGTGTCGTAGTCGTACTTCGCGACCTCCCAGGGACCACCGAAGCCGGGAGCGTAGTAGGTGATCTTCTGGAGGCGAGAACCAGCGCTCTCTGGAGCGTCCCATTCCTTGGCGTTCTTGTACGTGAAGTTAAGGACGCGGCAACCGTTGGTGGTGGTGGCCGATTCGTCGTCGGGGCAACTTTGACCTGGGGCGGTCGGCGCGATGACCATCTTCAAGCGGCGTTTGCCTCCTACCGGTTCGTAGAACATTCGCGACTTGTTGCCAGGACCGCCAGTCATCACCACGGAGATCGGCAGGTATTCGCTACCGGACCCACCGTTGGAGAAGACGGTCCGGTTGCCGTCGGGATCGGTGAACTCGATGGTCCCGGTTTCGGGATTGCGGTAAAGGACGTAACCGCTCATTTCCTCTGGCGTGATGAACTGGCCACCTTCGTTTTCTTCAAAGGCGAGCTCCCCGCCTTCGGAATGGGTGAGGGTCGCCCACTTGTAAGTGAAAGTTTCCCCTTCGTATTCTTCGGATTCCTGTTCGAGCTTCACCTTGGTCCAGCCCGAGCCCCCGGCTTCTTCGAGCGGAGCAGCCGGTTTCCAGCCTGGCCCGAGAACTCCGGTCGCTTCGACACCGGATTCGCGCGAGTTGAACGAGCGCGAGAATTCGAGCGCCGAGTTGAATGCGGGGATCGAGACATCGGTCCGCGAGACGGTCAAATTGCCGGTAAGGAGGTTGACGCTGCCTGGGCCGGTGGAGGCAACGCCGTCCTTCGGGCCACCAACGTTCTTGTCGATCTCGGCGGTCACCGGCTTGGTATAGCCAGTGGCGCCTGGGTCACCTGCCAATACGGCCCGGATCTGCACTTTGGCGCTCGGATTAGCCCCGGTGAGGCTGGAGGCATCCCAGTAGAGGGGTCGACTCTTGCGGTCTCCGACTTTCGGAACCGAGTACGGCCAGGTCACCGTCTGGTTGTTCCCGTCGATGACCTGGCTCTGCGGGATGTCGGCCCACCGGTAACCGTCTTTGTATTGGAAGGTGACGCCGTTGACGCCACTGTGATCCCAGGCCGAGGTCAGTAGCAGGCGCTTCGCGGTCTTGGTGCCGTCGCTCGGTGAGGTGACTTCGCTGTCGGGCGATGCCGGGAGGATGTATTGCGCTGAGAGATAGGGCTTGTTGGTGCCGGCGCTCGATTCCCACTCCACCCTGCGTTCGATGCAGCAGACGCGCGGGGACTCGTCGGCGAGTTTCACCAGGACGCCCGTGTTGTCGACGGGCCCCTCGGCGCGCCAGCGCTCGACCAGATTGACCAGCTGGGGGCCGGAGAAGCTCCACCAGCCTTTTTCACTCCCGCCGCGTTCAGCCGGCGTAAGGCTGGTCGGGATCGGCATGTGTTTGCCGAACTCTCCGCCTGGAGTCGCCCATTTGTTGCTGCTGCCCGAGTAGTTGAGCCACGTCGCCGAATCCGTCCACGACCTGCTGACGTCGTAGAGATCAACTTTCGTGATGTTGGTCGCCGTTTTCGCCGAGTAGAGGCGGATCGTGGCATTCGTCAGCGATGCCGTCTCGGGGATCGGATCGGCTTCTTTCGGTTTACTGGCTTTGAGCTCGAAGCGGAGAAGCGTCCGGGCAAACGAATCCGAGCCGGTGCTCGGGTAGTTGGCTTTGGCGACCATGTAGCTCCAGCCTTTGTTTCCGCACAGAGAGCTGAAGTCCACCGTCGAGATAAGGCAGTCCCGCGAGGAAAGGATCGGTTCCGTCATGCTCGGGTCGATCACGACAGGCCAGCTGCGCTCCGGCTCCTGGAGCCACTGCGGATCGGCTTCGACCGTGAGCCTCCAGCCGCCGCCTTCAGGCTCAAGGCCGTAGGTAATGGAGTCGGCGGGCGCGGGAACACCCGCGTCGTCGTTCATGACCGGCGCCGGCATTTCGGCGACGACATTGCCCTCCCCCTCGCGGAACTCGACAGAACCATTCTCGGTCAGGCCGGGCGCAACTCCCGCAGAGGCCTCGAGGCGGAAGTGGTAGGTCGCAGGTGCCGAGGGGCCAGCAAGGTTGATCGTCTCCTTGAGGCCATTTGAGAGGCCGAGGAACTCGAAGCTGGCCTCGCCTTCCTCAGTGGCATAGCTCGCTACATCGCCGCTCTGAAGATCCGCCGGTTCGGTCTCGATCCCGATCGGCTTCTCCGAGATCCACTCCTCGCCGAAGTCGACCCTGACCGCACCCTCACCTAGATCCTCTGGCAAATGGACGTCGAAGCTGTTCCCGCCATTGGTGAGGGCATCCCCGGGCGCTTCCTCTAGATCCTGCTCGATCGGGACCCAATCGCCCTCACCGTCGCGGTAGTTGACCGGAACGGCGTAGAGGACCGTTTGGCGGGTCCCGTCAGAGAGGGCGAAGGTGTAGGAGCTAGCCGTACGCTTGGCGGGAAGCTCCGTGGCCTGGAGTTCGGTTGCTTCGGAAGTTAAGTCGCCACCCGAGCCCTGGCCGCTCTCCTCACCAGTAGCCACAGCGACCGTCGTGACGAGGATCAACAGCAGGGTGATCAGAACGAGAAGGCCTGCCTTCGCCTTTGCGGCAACAGGTAAGCGGGGTGGCTGGGTGGGATGCAAAGTGGCTCCTCCGGCGAAGGGACGATCAAGAACCGGAAGCAAACCCCTGCGTACCGGTCGGCGGCGGGCATCCTGCACAGCCGAGGGCACTATTGGCAATACTGAGTTTTTGAACGAATCGAGCGCGTCTACTGAGGTCGGTTCCCAGCCAGCAGGGCACCAGTACTGGACAACCAGTCAAAACAGAAGTTCTTTACCCCTATGGGCGAGTCCTTTTCAGGTGCGCATGAAGGGGACCGTGAGCTGCTGGTGACAACTATCCAGAGTGTCCAGATATGAAAAGGAAGCTCCCCGCTCGTAGAAATCCCCATTCACCCAGCTAAACGCCAAGTCAACAAAGAGAGTGACCGACCGGGCCGGTTTCAGGACGACAACACAGTGAAGGGAGGTGAGCACATGAAGATTGCAGCTACTGGCCAGACCGTGCCGATGATCTCAACCCATAAGCACGGCTGAGCAAAAGCCAAATGCGGGGCGGTGCTTGGGGCGAGGCTGTCGGCGCATCGGTAGTGGGTCAATTTGGACGCAGACGGCTAGGCTTCGCCTCGCGAATGCTCAGCGGCTGCCGGAACATTTGGAAACGAGTTCAAGAGCTTGCGGTTGTGCTGGTGCTCCTCGGGCTGTTCGCTCCGTTTCCCGACTCCATCGACAGCATTGTGACTGGGCTCGCCCTCGTGCTCTTGCTGGCCTACTACGTCGTCACCTGGCGGGAGGAGCGTCGTGAGCGAGAGGCGGATCAGTCCAGCAGAGCTGCAATCTCTTCCAGCGACAAGATGTGATCGGAAACTCCGCCGACACCGTAGGCGCGTGAGCAAGGTTCTCGACCTTGCGGCTAGAGCCGTTCGTCAGCCGCGTGAACCGCCGCATCCCTTCATGGTCAAGTTCTGCCGCTCCACGTAGCTGGTTGAGATCCGGTCGGGTTCCGGGTCGTCCTTCATAGCCCGGCGCTTGCTCCCGATGCAGGCAGGCGGGCTGTATTTGCCATCTTCGCCCCCAGGAACTGCTTCTGGATCTGAGTCAGTAGCGGCCAAGGCCCGAAATTTGGCTCTGGAGCGCGGATTTCTATGGGCGTTACTGGGCTCGAACCAGTGACCTCCAGCTTGTCGAGCTGGCGCTCTCCCAACTGAGCTAAACGCCCGGGAGGCCTGAATCTAGCAGCGAGCAGGAGAAAGCCGACCGGTGGCTAAAGGTTCCGCTGCAAGCGCCGATGCATGGGGTGAAACTTCTGCGCACTCCAGGTGTTTAGTGAGTGCGTACTTCAAAAGCTTGAGGACCGACGAGCCAGCGACTTAGCCATCCCTGGTGGTACGTCCTTCGGAAACAAAGGGCCCCGTTCGGGGCCCTTTTCCGTTCTCCAGCTAGACGTGGTCGGTCGGCAGGTGCCAGCGGCGCGGCGCGATCAGCTCGTCGGCCTGCGGCGGCCCCCAGGAGCCGGGCTCGTAGGGCATTGCCGGCGGCAGGTCCTCGAGCAGGGGCTCGGAGATTTGCCAGAGCCGCTCGATTCCCTCGGAGCTGGTGAAGAAGGTGCGGTCGCCGACCATCACGTCGTGGATCAGGCGCTCGTAGGGGTCGAGCGCGGCCTCGGGACCGCCGAAGGTGTCGGCGTAGCTGAAACGCATGTGCGCCTCGCCGAGCTCGATCCGCGGCCCCGGGACCTTGGCGAGGAAGGAGGCGGAGATGCTGCCCGGGTCGCCGAGCTCGAAGGTGAGGTGATCGTGGCCGAAGGCCTCGGCGATCTGGTCGCAGTCGAGCGGGAACATCCGCCGCGGCGGCTGCTCGAAGGCGATCGTCAGCAGGTGGCGGCTCTCCGCCATCCGCTTCCCCGAGCGCAGGAAGAACGGCACTCCCTCCCAGCGCCAGTTGTCAATGAAGGCCTTGACCGCGACGAAGGTCTCGGTGTCGGAGTCGGCAGCGACGCCGTCCTCCTCTCGGTAACCCTCGTACTGGCCGCGGACCACGTCCTCCGCTCGCAGCGGCGCCATCGACTCGAACACCTTCTCGCGCTCGATCCCCAGCGGTTTCGGCTCCAGGGAGACCGGCGGCTCCATCGCGACGAAGCCAAGGACCTGGAAGAGGTGGGTGACGATCATGTCGCGGAAGGCGCCCGTTTCCTCGTAGAAAGAGCCCCGCATCTCGATCGAGAGCGTCTCCGGGATGTCGATCTGGACGTGATCGATGTGGGTGCGGTTCCAGACCGGCTCGAACATGCCGTTGGCGAAGCGCAGCGCCAACAGGTTCTGGACTGCCTCGCGGCCGAGGTAGTGGTCGATCCGGTAGATGCACTCCTCGGCGAAGACGTCGTGCAGATGACGGTTGAGCTCGCGGGCCGAAGCAAGGTCGGTCCCGAACGGCTTCTCGGTGATCACCCGGGCGTCGGTGCCGAGACCGTGGGCACCGATCTGCTCGACCGTCCCCGCCGCGGCCTGGGGCGGCAGCGAGAGGTAGAAGAGCAGGCGCGGGTCGCCGCCGAGTTCTTCGCGGGCCGCGCGGATCTCATCGGCGAGCGCGTCGAGCCCCTCCCCCACGCTGGCAAAGCGCAGCGAATCGGAGAAGCGCCCCCACGCCCCTGAGTCGCTCTGCTCACGATTGGAGGTAGCGACCGAGTCGCGCGCCAGCGCCTGGAACTGGTCCTGTCCGAGCGGCTTTCGCGCGGCGCCGATGATCCGGAACCGGGCCGGCATCAAGCCGACCCTCGCCAGGTGGAACATGCCCGGCAGGAGCTTGCGCTTCGCGAGGTCCCCGGTGGCACCGAAGAGGACGATCACCTGATCGTCGGGAATCTCGCGCTCAGCCTGCATCTCGCCCATCGCCTCAGCCTATGCTCCCCCTCGATGGCCCAAGCCGAAACCAGGAACGGGGTGCGCTACGACTCGGTGGCGCTGGACCGGGTAGATCGCCGCTTCTGGCGCGAGATATGGGAGTCGGTCCCGGCCGAGGTCGCGGGCGAGCGCGGTATTGAGGTGCGCGAGTTTGGCCCGATCCAGGTGACGACCGTCAAAGCGCTGGGCCAGGTCGGGATGCTGAACCTCGTTCTCGGCACCGCCGAGGCCCAGCGATCGGATTTCGAGGCAGCGGTCGCTTGGGCCGAGGAGCGATCGACCCCCTACGTCTCGGTCACCCCCGGCTTGCCCAGCAGCGCCGCGGCGGAGGAGTGGCTCCGGGGCCGAGGGTTCGAGCCGACCTACACCTGGATGAAGTTCGTCCGCGACCCGCATCCGCCGCGCTTCCCGGCTCCCGATGGGGTCGAGGTCGTCGAGGTGACGACGTCGGACCAGGAGCCGTTCGGGATGATCGCCGCGCTCGGCTTCGGCATGCCGGCCTGGGCGGCCGAGCTCTTCGCCCATCTGCCTGGCAGGGACGGCTGGCGCTGCTACGTCGCCCGGGTCGACGGCGAGGCGCAGGGCTGCGGGGCGATGGTGATCGAGGACGGAATCGCCGAGCTCGGGATCGGCGCCACGCTCGAGGCCGCGCGCGGACGCGGTTGCCAGACCGCCCTCCTGCGCCAGCGGATCGTCGACGCTGCCGCGGCCGGCTGCCACACCCTCTTGGTAGAGACCGGCGAGCCCGTCCCCAACCGTCCCTCGACGAGCTACCGCAACATCCTCAAGGCCGGATTCGAGGAGGCTTACCCACGGCCGAACTGGCAGCGAAAGCGCAACGACCTAGATCACAACTGAGGCGGTAGGCGCTCGGGGAGCAGCTCGAGATCCGGGATGAGCCTGCCGCTGCTGATCCGCGGGGACGCCGCCTGGCCACCGAACAGAAGTTCAATCTGAGGGCGGGTCCGATGCACCGCCGCCCCCACCTCCTCCAGCTGGACCGAGAGCTCGGGCATCGTCGCCGACAGCGCCAGGATGTCGGGGGCAAGCGAATCGACCGCCTGCAGCAGGGCGTCGGTCGGCACGTCGGCGCCCAGATAGATCGTGTGGAAACCGGCTTCCTCGAGGAGGTCCGCCGCCATCCGCAGGCCGAGAGCGTGCTGCTCTCCCTCCACGGCGGCAAGCATTGCCTTTGTCCGCCTGGAATCCACGCCGCCCTCCGGCTCGACCGGCGGGCGCAGCGCCGCCAGCACCCGGTGGGTCAGCGCCGTGGCCAAATGCTCATCGGCGACCGTCAGCGCCCCCCGCTCCCAGAGCTTGCCGATTTCGTGCATGGCGGGAGCGATCACCCGCTGGCAGAGCTCGGGGAGCGTCAAACCCTCACCGAGGGCGGTGGAGGCAACCCGAAAGGCGCTCGGCGCATCGGCCGCCCGCAGCGCATCCAGATAGAGGCGGGAATAGCGGGCGGCAACCCGCTTCACCCCGTCGATCGAGTTATCGGTACCCGCCGATTGCTCGCTCACCTCTTAGAGGTTACGCAGGGGAGGTCATCGGCCCCGCAGCACCTGGATTAGGCTTTCAGACTCGATGAAGCCCGCAACCTGGCTCACCCCAAAACGCTCGTTGGCGCTGACCCTCTGCTGGGTTGCCGTCCTCGCCGTGACGGGATCGACGGACGCCCTGTTGTTCATGGCGCCAGCGCTGCTGATCGTGCTGCCGTTGCTCGGCGGTCGTTACGTGGGCCAGGAGCTGATCGTCAAGTTCGCCACCCGCCGCCCGCGGCCGCGGGCGAGACGGCGACTGGCTGACTCCCCGGCGCCGAGTGCACCATCGATCTGGCTGCCGCGCGGCACCCGTCTCATCTCCTTTGGGCTGGCAAAGCGCCCACCCCCGGCGTACCCGCTTCCGCAGAACTAGCGCCTGGCGAACGAGCCTTTCGTCGTCACGCGCGCGACCGAAAGGAATCCCATGCGAAAGGGCTGGGCGGCACTTGCCGCCATCACAACTTTGTTCTGCTTGTTCACGGCCGCACCGGCCATGGGCCACGAAGGCAACCCCGACTATCGCTCCGAAATCGAGGCGGTGCGCCCGAGCGTGCCCGGCGTCAGCTTTGAAGTCCTCAACTACGACGCCGATATGGAGTTGGTCGATCAGGGCGGTCACGAAATCGTGATCTATGGATACGAGGGGGAGCCGTTCGCGCGCATCTTGCGCGACGGAACCGTGCAGAAGAACCAACGATCTCCGTCCACTTATTTGAACGTGGACCGCTACGCCGAAGTCCCGGTGCCGAAGAGCGCCGACCCGGAGGCGCCTCCGGTTTGGGAAACGGTCGATAAGTCGGGGACCCTGCGCTGGCACGACCACCGCATGCACTACATGGCCAAAGGCACCCCGCCCCAGGTCAAGGACGAGGGCAAGCAGACCAAGGTCTTCGACTACGAGATCCCGCTGCGGATCGACGGTCAGCAAGGCGCGGTCGCGGGAACCCTGTTCTGGGTCGGCCCGGCGGACACCTCGAAGGCACCGTTCCTGATCGCCGGTCTCGCCATCGTCCTGCTTGGAGGCGGCGCGGTCCTGCTCGCGCGGCGACGCCGGCGAAGCGAAGACGAGGGCTCAAAGGAAGCCTGGTAGATGCGGGCGGGCGCGTTCAAGCTCCTCCTCGCCGGCCTGGCGATGGCGCTGCTCGTGGCGCCGAGCGCGGCCTCGGCGCACGCGACCCTGGAGGGAACCGCGCCCGAGCGCGGGGCGACGGTGAAGCAGGAGCCCGACGCGGTCACTTTCAGGTTCAGCGAGCCGGTCGAGGGCAACTTCGGCGCGGTCCGCGTCTACGACGCCGAGGGGGAGCGGGTCGACGAGGGCGATGCCTACCACTCCGACGGCGAGGGCTCGAGCCTCGGCGTCAACTTGAAGCCCGGCTTGCCCGATGGCAGCTACACCGCCACCTACCGGGTCGTCTCCGCCGACGGCCACATCGTCTCCGGCGGCTACGTCTTCTCGATCGGCAAAGCGGGTCGCGCTCCCGAGGAGACGGTTGCCGAGCTGGTTGCCGCCGGCAGCGCCGGAACCGTCAACGGAATCGGAATCGGAATTTCGCGCGGCGTGCAGTACGCCGCCTTGGCGGTGGCGCTCGGCGCTATCGCCTTTCTCCTGCTCGCTTGGCTGCCGGCCCTTCGCTCGCTAGCTGCGGCCGGCGCACCCTGGGATCGGGCAAGCGGTGCATTTGGCCGGCGCCTCCGCTTCGTCCTCATCGTTGCAGCGATCGCCGGTGTGGTCAGCGCCCTGGCGGCGATCGTCTTCGAGGCCGCGCAGGCAGCCGGGGTCTCGGCCGGGACGGCGCTCGACTGGACGATCCTCCGCGAGGAGCTCGGCACGCGATTCGGGACGGTCTGGGGGATAACCGCGCTTGCCTGGGTGCTGATTGGGGCAGCCGTGACGCCGGCACTGAGGGGGCTCTCGCCGACTTGGGCGGCGACCCTCCTCGTCCCGCTCGGCTTCATCGCCCTGGAGCCAGCGCTCTCGGGACACCCGAGCACGCAATCGCCGGTGGCCTTGCTCTTTCCGGCGAACGTTCTGCACGTCGTGGCGATGGCGGTCTGGGTCGGGGGGCTCGTCTCGCTCGTCCTCATCCTGCCGGCTGCCACCCGCGAGCTGGAGGCACCCGACCGCAGTCGCCTGCTGGCAGCGAACTTGGCCCGCTTCTCCCCTGTCGCCCTGCTCTGCGTCGCGGCGATCCTGGTCACCGGGGTCGGCCAGGCATACGCCAATGTCCGCGATCTCGACAACCTGCTCGACACCGCCTACGGGCGGGCGGTCCTGATCAAGTTCGTGCTGTTGGTTGCCGTGCTCATCCCCCTCGGCGCCCACAACCGCTATCGCTCGGTGCCGCGACTGCACAAGATCGCCGCGGGCGGGGAGGCGCCTGGCCGCTCCGGACTGCTGCTGCGCCGGGCGCTGCGCGGTGAGGTGGCCCTGCTCGTCGTCGTCCTCGGGGTCACCGCTGCCCTGGCCGGATACGCGCCGGCGACGGCGGTGCAGTCGGGACCATTCTCGGCCAGCACCCCGCTTGGCCCCGCCGAGCTGGAGGTCACCGTCGACCCGGCGCGGGTTGGCTCCAACCAGGTCCACCTCTACCTCTTCGACGCGAAGAGCGGCGCCCAGTTCAACCGAATCAAGGAACTGAAGGTGACGGCGAGCGAGAAGGGGGAGTCGATCGGGCCGCTGCCGCTCGATGCCCGCCGAGCCGGTCCCGGTCACTACACGGTGCAAGGCGCGCTCCTCGCCGTCGCCGGCGACTGGCAACTGGACGTGACCATGCGCGTCTCCGCCTTCGATCAGTACACGGCCGAGCTGGAGGTACCGATCCGGTGAACGGCATCCGCATTCGCGAAAAGGGACCGATCCTCGTCTCACTCGCACTCCTGGTCGGCGTCCTCGTCGCCCTCCAGCTCAGCTATTCCGAATCGGGCCTCCTCTATCTCGCCCCGGCTCTGCTGCTGCTGGGTGCACTCGCCTTCGACCACTACCCGGGCAAGAGACTGCTCGCGACGCTCGCCAGGGCCTGGCACCCGCTCGCACACTTCGAGCGCGCAGCGGCCATCTGGCCACTCGCCTCGCCTCGGGTCTTCCCCCGCGGCGGCGTCCTCCTCGCGATGGCGCTTGCCGGCCGCGGACCTCCCAGCTGACCGTCGCCGCCAAGCAGAGCGGCACAACGCTGGAGAGAAGTCCTACGAAAGGAAACCGATGCGAATCAAGTTCACCCTGGCGCTGATCAGCGCCCTCGCTCTCGCGGTGCCGGCCACCGCCAGCGCCCACGTCACCCTGCAACCGGAGGAAGCAGCCGCCGGTGACTTCACGGTTCTCGATGTTCGCGTTCCCAACGAGCGCGATGACTCGGCGACGACGAAAGTGGCCGTTCAGTTCCCACCCGGCTTCATCTTTGCCTCCTATCAGCCAGTCGCCGGTTGGTCGGCGGAGGTGAAGATGGCGAAACTGGCGAAGCCGATCACCAGTCACGGCGAGGAAATCACCGAACAGGTGAGCCAGATGACCTGGACCGCCGACAGCAACCAAGCTGGAATCCAGCCGGGACAGTTCCAGGACTTCCCAATCTCGGTGCAGATCCCCGGTGAAGCCGGAGACACCCTGACGTTCAAGGCACTCCAGACCTACGACGACGGCGAAGTAGTGCGCTGGATCGGCGCCCCGGACGCAGAGGAGCCAGCCCCACAAGTCGCAGTCACCGCAGGCAGCGAAGGGCACCACGGTGAAGCCGAAAGCCCAGAGGAGTTCGACTCGAGCGATTCCGACGGAGCCAGCAAGGGCCTAGGAATCGCCGCCCTAATCCTCGGCGCCCTCGGCCTCCTGGCCGGCGGCACGGCACTGGTGCGCTCGCGGCGGAAGAGCTAGCTAGGAGCAGTCGCTTCAAGACGCGGCGGACAAAGTGTCCGCCGCGTCCCATGTTCGCTCAAGTTTTTTTTATTAGCCTTCCCCTGGCAATGCAGGGTGGAACCCATGATGCCCTGCCGACACCAGGAGAGATCAAATGAAGCACGTAAAAATACTTGGCCTGCTTTCGATAATCGCCGCAGCGCTACTAGCGATCGTCGCGACCGCCTCGGCAACCGTCGCGACAGCCCCCGGCGGCACGGCCTACACAGGAACGTTGAAAGGAGTCAACACGGGACCCGTCACGTTCCATGGAGTGGTGGACGTGACCTGCAACGAAGGGGAAATCCAAGGCACCATTGCCCAGCACGGCCCTTCGGTCACAGGACAAGGGCAGAACACCCTGTTTGTCTACTCGGGATGTAACCAGCACATAGTGCCGCTGGCAAAAGGCACCATCGAAGTTCATGCCATCGGGAACGGCAACGGAACAATCACATCTACCAATACAGAAACCACAGTTGAATTCACAACTATCTTCGGCAATATTCACTGCGTCTTCAGTACGGTCAACACTCATATCGGTACCGTCACAGGGGCAACCAGCGACTCGGGTCACGCCACCGTTCATCTCGAAGGGGCAATACCCGTCAAGTCAGGCTCTTTCCTGTGCGGGTCGTCCGCTGAAATCACAGGGGCTGGAAAAGTCACCTCCCCCACAGGACTGCGCATCGACTAGGGATCCTCCAACGCGAGATGCGGTCGCCCAAGGAGCGGCCGCATCTTCAAGCCGAAGGCGCCTACCAGAATCGAACTGGTGTAAACGGCTTTGCAGGCCGCTGCGTAGCCACTCCGCCAAGGCGCCGGGAGCCCGTGAAGGGTAGCTACTGCTCGTACTCCTCGACGGTGCCGCCATCGCGCATGCTGGCATCGTCGGGGTTCTCGCCAGCCTCGCGCAGGGAGCGGCGCTGGCGCAGGTAGTCGTAGGCCTTATCGAGTTGGACCTTTAGCTCGTCCAGGCGGGCGTGCTCGTCATCGTTTAGGCCCTCGCCCTCGTGCCGGTGGAGGAGCTCCTCCTCTTCCTTGACGAGCTGGTCGATGCGGCCAAGTACCTGCTGATCGTCCACGCTGGCTGCCTACCCGTTCTCCAAGGTTTCGATCACGCGGAAGGTCATCTCCGCCTTCTGCAGGCGCTCGAGCAGGGCATCGCCCATCGCCGTCGCCGTGGTCACCTGGCCGGAGGTCGCGGGCAGATCGTCGAAGGCAAGGCAGAGGCCGGACTCGGCGAGCATCTTCGCCGTCTCGGTGTAGCCGGGGTCGCCGCCGCTGACCTCGGTGACGACGCGCCTCCCCCCTCCCTCGCCCACGAAGAGGACTTTGAACCAGCTCTGCGACCGTTTCGCCTCGCTTGGCCCCTCCCCCGGGGATTTCATCTTCAGCATCAGCTTGCGGGTCGGCGGCAGCTGGGCGAACGCGAATCCCGATCCAACACCGGCCGCGAGCGCGCCGACGCTGGTCAAGTGCTTGGCAAGCAGGTTGTGACCGTAGGTGAAGTCGGGCCCGTAGCGCTCGAGCGCCGCCGCGGAGCGCAGCACGATCGGGCCATCGATGGTCGGTAGCGGAACCGCCCACCCTCCCAGCTGCCGGTCGCGGCGAACCCGGGCGGGGGCCGAATGGATCGACCGGCCGCTCGGGCGCTGCTCGAGCCGCCGCCGCTCCTTGGCGGCGGACAGCGTCTGGCGGGCGCGGCCGAAAGCGTTGATCGCGGAGTGGTAGGTGCCCCCGGAGAAGGTCGCGTTGCTGCGGACATAGCCGTTCACCTTCAGCGGCACGCCCTCGGGCAGCTGCTTGACCGTGAAGTAAGCGCCGAGGTCATGGGGAATCGAGTCGAAACCGCAGCAATGGACGAGCCGGGCGCCGCTGCGCTCGGCCTCGGCGTGGTGCTCGATCCACATTCGGTCGACGAACTCCGGCTCGCCGGTGAGGTCGACGTAGTCGGTGCCAGCGGCAGCGCAGGCAGCGACCAGGGGCTCACCGTAGAGCGCGTAAGGACCAACGGTGGTGATCACAACCCGGGTCGCCTCGGCAACCCCCCGCAGGGCCTCGCGATCGGCCGCATCGGCGACCAGAAGCTCCGGTGCCGGCGCCGCCGGTGCCCGCTCGGCTAGGCGCGCGGCAACTGCCTCCAGCTTCGACCGGTTTCGACCGACCAGCGCCCAACGCAGCCCCTCCGGCGCCTGCTCGGCGAGGTACTCGGCAGTGAGCCCTCCGGTAAAGCCGGTGGCCCCGAAAAGCACGAGGTCGTATTGGCGCTGATCCTCCACGAAGCGTGATTCTCGCAGGGCGGGACGGGTAAACGCGTTAAACGGGCGCCGCAGACGACCAGTCAGCGACCACGACGCCCGTTCCACGCGCTAATCCAGAACGCGCTCCACTTAAGAATGTCAGGCCAAAGTTTGCGGCCAGCGCTATCGGGTGGCGGTGATCGTGGCGCTGGTGTAGCCGCTCGAGGCAGCGGTGATGGTCTGGTTGAGGGGAATCGTGGTCGTCTCCTCGGGTGCCACGGCCAGTCCAGCGGCACCCTGCCGAGTTTGATGCCAACTATTAGGTAGTGGCGTGCGTGATTCCACTCTGGACAGGATGTCCACTATTGCGCCAGACGCCGACGCCCTTGCCGACGTGGACGACGTCGAAACCTGCTCGTTGCAAAATCGAGGCGGCAAGACCGCTGCGCTTGCCGCCGCGGCAGATGGTCGCAATCTGGCGATCGCGGGGAAGCTCGTCGAAGCGCTGAGCGAGCTCTCCATAGGGAATGTGCTGCGAACCTGGAATGTGCTCGCCGGCGTACTCGGAAGCGTTGCGGACATCGAGGATTAGCAGGCCCTCCTCACCGTTGACCCGTCGTGCCAACTCGTCGGGATCGATCAACTCGATCCGGTGCACCGGCCGCTCCTCCGTCCGCCAGGCGGTCATCCCACCATCGAGGTAACCCCGCACCGGCAGCCCAACTGAGGCGAGCAGCTTCGCCGCCCGTCGCTCGTCGCCGCTGGAGGCGGCAACGATGACGATCTCGGTCCCCTCCGGGGCGACGCGGGAGACCTTGGTCGCGAAGCCGGTGTCGTAGGCGGAGGCGCTGAGCGCGCCCTCGATGTGGGCCTCGTCGAACTGCTCGTTGGTGCGGCCGTCGATCACCACCGCTCCCTGCTCGACCAGCTCCTCGACCTCGTGGGTGCTGAGCGGCGCCGGCGTCCCGAAGTCCTCGACCAGCGGGCCGCGGTTGAGACCAACGATCCGCTCGATGTTTGGTGGTTTATCGCCGAGCGAGCCGACCTGCTCCTCGACGAACTCAGCCTCATCATCAATCTGCAAAGCGCGATTGTGGCGGCGCTCGAAGCCAATCGTTGACGAACTCTTGAGGTCGAGCCCCGAGCCCCCGCAGAGCGAGCCGCCGAGGTGGGCGGGCCAGACCTCAACTTCGTCGGGCAGGACGAGCAGGCGCTCGTGCAGGGAGCGGAACATCTCGGCCGCACCTTCGCGCGGCTCAACCGCAAGGTCGGGACGGGCGACGTCGCCGATGAAGAGCGAATCGCCGGTCAGGAGCGCCCAAGGGTCGCCGCCGCGGCTTTCGTCGCAGAGCAGGAAGCAGGTGTGCTCGGGCCGGTGGCCGGGGGTGTGGATCGCCTTGATCGTCAGGTTCCCCAGCTCGAGTTTCCAGCCGTCCACGATCGGCTCGTGCGGGTACTCCGCCGCGGCCAGCTCGTGGACGTGGACCGTTGCCCCGGTGCTGCGGCAAAGCCGCCCGTGGCCGGAGACGTGGTCGGCGTGGTTGTGGGTCTCCAGCAGATGCCCGATCCGCACCCCGTGCAGGCTCGCCAGCCGCCGGTAAGGCTCAATGTCCCACTGCGGATCCACCACCGCCGCCACCCCCGCTTCGCGGTCGGCAACGAAATAGGAAGCGCAGCCCAGGTCCTCGTGAATGATCTGGCGAAAGAGCATCTTCTGTCCCGTTCGCCAGGCTACCGCGCCTACCACCCGGCCACAGCTAGAATGCCCACCGATGCGGCTGTAGCTCAGCTGGCTAGAGCGTCTGCTTGCCATGCAGAAGGTCGAGGGTTCGAATCCCTTCAGCCGCTTCGCACTGCTCGATCTAAAACCAAAGCTCGTCCCTAAGCTCAGCCGAAGAGAAAGAAGTGCACGGCGAGGTTGGCGGGCACCTTGATGTGCGTGAGGTGGATCTGCACCGGCCTTCCCGTCTCCTTCTCGACGAGGGCGACAAACTCACCGTCGATGGCATCGTTGATCTTGTTGCGCGACGCCTCGACCTCCGCCCTGCCTCCGTTTGCGATCAGCGTCCGCTCGCCGGTCGTAAAGACGTCCCGCAGGACACAGACGGCGTACTCGGCCTCGACGTAGGTCCGGGCTTTCGTCGGCCCGCGGCCGAACGCCCGCCGGTATAGCTGTACGGTCTCGCGGGAGATGGCCGCGCCGACGCCTGGCAGCAAGTCCGTCTCGGCGAGCTCAGGCACCAACTGATGCCTCCGACTCGAGCGGGGTCGCCGGGATCGGCAGTCCCTGGAATTCCACCTTCTCCGGCAGTCCGAGCAGGTTCAGCAATCGGCTGACCTGCCCGACGCAGCCCGCGAGGACCAGCTTCGCCTCCGGCTTGGAGTCTCGTGCCGCAAAGACGAGAGCCGCGTAGCCGGCGCTGTCGATGAACGTCAGACGGCGCAGATCCAAGGTGACGAAGGTGGCGGCCCGTTGTACCTCTGCGAGGCGCTTTTCGAACTCGCTGCAAACGGCGCGGTCGAGCTCTCCGCTCAGCTCAAGAGTGGCGGACCCGCAAGCGTCGAGCTTGCACTTGCACTCGAATCGAACCGCAGCCGGGAGAGGTGGTTCTTTGATTGCGGATCTAGGGTGAGGCGATACAAACATCGGTGACCTCCGGGGGCTAGAAAACTGGCCGGAAGTCAAGGTCTGCTGCCGACCACTCCGGCCGACCTCATTGGTGCCCTCCTCATTTCGAGATTAGCGCGTCTAATCGGTCTGCGCTAGAGGCCCACCGCGGATGACGAGACCCCTCGATCGGACCGGGTTCAGCGACGCGTCTGATCTCGATTTCGGTTAGGCAGCTCGTCCTGAGTGTCGTTTGCCGAGATCGCGTCAGGGGTATCAACAAGATCATTGCCGCTCGGCCATTCGGACGAGCGGCAAGACCTTCCTCAAGCCCTCTGTCGCGCCGTCTCTTTTCAGGTTCGTGCCGATCTCGGGTCCCGCGGAACTCGCTCAACGGCGAGCCACTAATCCCAACGATCGGAGAATCGTATGAACGACGCAAGCACGGCCTCGGGCTCCCCTCCGGCCAATTCGGACATCAAGGAAAAAGTGCAGGAGGCGACCGGCCCGGCCCAGGAGAAGGCCCGCGACGCCGCCGGCAAGGCCCAGGACACGGTGCGCCGTGAGCTCGACGAGCGGACCTCGCAGGCCGGCGAGAAAGTGAGCGGGACCGCCAAGGACTTCCGCAGCATCGGTGAGGAGCTCCGCAAACAGGGCAAGGACGGCCCAGGGAAGCTTGCCGACCGGGCCGCGGAGGAGACCGAGAAGGTCGGCTCCTACCTGTCGGGCAACGGACCCGACCAGATGCTGCATGACCTGGAGGACTTCGGCCGTAGACGCCCCTGGGCGCTGCTTGCCGGAGGGCTCCTCGCCGGCGCGGCCGCGGCACGCTTCCTCAAAGCTTCGAGCCGGAGCCGCTACGAAGGGCGCAGCCGCAATGTCGGCCCCCCGTCCCGGCAGCTGGGCGCCGCAGACACTAACCCGCCTGCAATAACCCCGCCCTCCCCGCCGTCGAATGGTGCCGCATCCGTGCACTCCGCTACCCCCCACACGGCGAGCCCGGCCATTCCGGAGCCGTCCACTCCCGGTGCAGGGAGATGAGCCCGCCGGGAGCAAATGGGAGCGATCTGCGCGAGCACTCGACCGGGGACCTGGTCAAGCAGCTCGCTGATCAAACCTCAAATTTGGTCCGCCAGGAGATCGAGCTGGCCAAATCCGAGCTGAGTGCCAAGGGCAAGGTCGCTGGCGAAGGAGCGGGCATGTTCGGCGGTGCTGCCATCGTGGCCCTCTTAGCGCTCGGCACCCTGACCGCTCTCGTCCTGTCGTTGCTGGACAAGGCGATGGACTTCACGCTGGCAGCGTTGATCGTGACGCTCGTCTACACCGCCATCGCCACGGTCCTCGCCCTAGGAGGCAGGACGCGATTGAAAAAGGGGATGCCACCGGCCCCCGAGCAAACCATCGAAACCGTGAAGGAGGATGTGCAATGGGCCAAGAGCCAAGCCAAATCCGTCAGGAGATAGAGGAGACCCGCGCCGGCATGGGCGAGACTGTCGACGCCCTGGCGTACAAGACCGACGTCAAAAGCCGCGTCAAGGAGTCGATCGCCGACAAACGCGACCGGCTGGTCGGACAGATCAAGGGAAGCTCCGAGAAAGTCGGTGAAGCGACCCCCGACGGCGACCAGCTGAAGGACGGTGCCGAGCGCGCCGTCGGCGTCGCCCAGGAAAACCCGCTCGGACTCGCACTAGCGGGCGTCGCCGGGGGCTTCCTCGCCGGGATGCTCCTGCCGAGCAGCCGGCTCGAGGACGAACGGGTCGGGCCGCTGTCCGATCAGGTCAAGGAGACCGCCGCCGAAACCGGCCAAGAGGCGCTTGACCGTGGCAAAGAGGTTGCCGGTCAGGTGGCCGAGCAAGCGGTCGAGGGGGCCAAGGAAGCAGGCCACGGCGCACTGGAGACGGCCAAGGATGTTGGTCGGGAACAGGCCGATGAGCTCAAGAACAGTGCCAAGGAAGGCGCAGAGGAAGTGAGCGAGGCGTCCCGCAGCTGATGTCCGGGGGAGCGGAGGTTTCCTCAGGGGGCGCCGAAGCGCCCCCTGAGCTGGGGCCTAGTGACGAGCCGGATCGCGGTCGTCGCGGTCGGCCTCATATGGCTCCCGTGAACCCGACTTGGCGAGGCCGCGGCTGACCATGTAGCCGACAGCGACGATCGCTACGTAGAGCCATGCCTGCTTGGCGATGAACTCGTCGGTTCCGGTGGTGTCTCCACCCTTGATCGAGGCGGCGGCGACGAGGATGCCGACGATCACCCCGACCATGGCCCAGAACTCGGTCGTCTTGAATGCCTGTTTGGTCTCCGTCGAGAGACGCCGGACTACCCCGCGGTTGGCGGCACGGTCCCCGCTTGCTCCCGCGCTTCCGGCGCGAGTCGTTGCTGACTCCATGATGGTTCCTCCTAGTGCTTGGCTCGTCCCTAAGCTCAGCCCAGCCCCTCGGGTCAGCGGCTCAAGCTTCGGTGTCTGGCGTCGAGCCCCGATAAGTCTCCCCTGGTGACTGGTGGGGATCAGGCGGTCCATTCGGAGCAAGCTCTTGTTACCCGAGGCTCTCCGCGTAGAAACAGGTCCCCGGGTTGAGTACTCGGCCTTGAGCACTAGGACACTGGATCGGCCCCGTCGCGGAAGACGAAGAGCTCTACCTCGATGTCCGGGCCGATGTGCTGGTTGGAGATGAAGGCGAGCACTTCGCGACCCGAGAGGCGCTCGACCTCGTCGATGAACTTCTGCTGCATCGCCTCCTGAAAAGCGCTGCGCGTTTCCTGCACGACGGGGCCGCGCTGGAGCTCGATCATCGTCTTCTCGACGGCGGTGAAGACTCCGCCGAGGACGCAGGCGAGGAGATCGTCGCCGAGCATCTGCGACTTGGCGGTGGCGGGGGCTCGGTAATAGAGTTCGTGCAGCGCGACCATCGAATCGGTCACGGCTTGCAGCAACGGGTCGCCACTGAGGGGCAATTCGGTGGCCGGCATAGCGGGCCTTCTCTCTTCCCTCTGGCCGGATTCGCGCGCGAGGCAGAGGGCGAAGGTCCCAACGGGCGACTTTGTCAACCGTAGCGCAGTGACCTAAGCTGATCGCATGTCTGCCGAAACTCGCCATCAGCACGGAGACACCTTGACGGCGATCTCCGACGGCCTCGTCGCGTTGCTGAAGGAGTACTACGGACGTGGCCCGAGCCAGACGAAGTCCTACTACTCCGACGACCTCGTCGTCTGCGTTTTGCAAGGCGGGTTCACGCGGGTGGAGCAGACGCTCCTCGACGGTGGCCGCGGAGCCGCCGTCATCGAGCAGCGGATGGCGTTTCAGGACCTGATGCGTGATCGCTTCAACAAGGTCATCGAAGACGCGACCGGCCGTCAGGTGGTCGGCTTCATGAGCGGCAACCAGCAGGACCCCGACATCATGTGTGAGGTCTTCGTTCTCGCCCCCACCGATCTGATTGACCCACGATCGGATCGCAGTTCTGATTAGCGCTATCGGGTGCGCACCGGGCGGATGATTACCCTCGCAGAAAGAGGGGTACAACCGAACCATCGCCGGGCGCTGAGCCCGGAGTTCTGACACTCGAAGGACGTTTCACCCGGATCGAATCGAGGCCTGGTGGCGGACGACGGGCTCATTACGAACCCTGACTCCAAGGAGGACTCGATGCGGCGAGGTCCGATACCTCTCAACGTCCGTGCAGCCCTCGAGCCGCTGATCGCGCTCGTGATCTTCGCGGCTCCCTGGCTGACCCGCTGGGACCGAACCGAAGCCGAACCGACCTTCACCCGTGAGCGGCGCACCCCCGCTCACTAGACACCAATCCCGCTCCACAGGGGATACACCAGTCGAAAGGAAACCATGTTCAAGCACACCAAACAGCTCGCCTACAAAGTTCGCGTCGACGAGCCCAACCCGATCTTTGCCAAGCACCTACAACAGGCGATCGGGGGAGTCGAGGGCGAGATCCGCGTCTGCCTCCAGTACCTCTTCCAGGGCTGGGGCAACCGCGGTCCCGACCGCTACAAAGACATGCTGCTAAATACCGGCACCGAGGAGATCGGCCACATCGAGATGCTCGCCACCGCGGTCGCCCTCAACCTCGAGGGCGCGCCCGCCTCACTACAGGAGGAGATCGCCGGGAAAAATGGCACGGTCGAGGCGATCCTCGGCGGCCAGGACCCCCGGCATGTGCTCTCGGCCGGGCTGGCGGCGATGCCGGTCGACTCCAACGGCAATCCCTTCAACGGCTCGTGGGTGGTCGCCACCGGCAACGTCGGCTCCGACATGCTGGCCAACGTCCACGCCGAGGCCAGCGGCCGCCTGCTGGCGTCGCGCCTGTGGGAGATGACCGACGACCCCGGCATGAAAGAGATGCTCGGCTTCCTGATCGCCCGCGACACCATGCACCAGAACCAGTGGATGGCGGTGCTGGAGGAGCAGAAGGACATGGGGCTGCCGGTCCCGCCCGACTTCCCCCAGGAGGAGGAAGCGCAGGAGTTCGCCTACGAGTTCTTCGTCCACTCCGACGGCGAGGTGCCCGACGACGCGCGTTGGACCAGTGGCAGCTCGGTCGACTCCAAGGGCGAGTTCTCGGTTCGCGAGGCGGAGCCGATGGGCGACGTGCCGAAACTGGCGCCGGCCGAGTCGCGACCGGAGCTGCACAGCGTCGCGATCCCCGCTAACGGCGGTTTCCTGCGCAAAGCCAAGGACGCCGTCACCCCCTGAGGCTTCCACCGAAAGGTCGGGTGCGCCGGCGCTTCCCCTTCAGCGTCGGGGCACCCCACCTCGCACCCCAGGCTGGTGGGCCATCGGCCAACGTTGTTCGCAGGGCTATCGAGGCGTGTCGACTTGAATCTCGTGAGCCGGCAGGAGTTCGGCTCAGGGGCAGTGGCGATCCGGTACGAGGCTCGGGCTACCTAGCCGGAAGCTACGCGATTCCAGAATCGCGAAAGGTACGCCGACGCCGCAGGCGAGCTTCAACGATTCGCCTCAGGAAGGCCCCAAACAGGACCAAGGCGGAGGAGATCGGTGCGAGAGCCAGCGCGCCAGTCCAGACAGGAAGAACCGGATCGCTGTACTGATCGGCGGGCAGGCCGAATGGGATGGCGATTGGGATCGCGAGGAGCGACAGCAACGCAAAACGGTAATCCCCGGTCCCCGCACCAAGCAGCACTGACGCGACCACCCAAAGCGCGGACAACCATCCATCGTCGCCAGCGTCCATCGAAATGATGGCGAAGACCATGCCTAGTAAGTAGGTCACGACCAGGGCGATTCGAGCCATAAAGCGAAGGTATCCCTAGGGCGTCCATTCCAAACGTTCGCTGGGCGGAAGGATTGGGGAGCGTAGACCGCAGCAGAACCGGAGTCCCGAGCCGCTCACCCCACGACATTCAGCAGCGGTTCTCCTTTGAGGTGCCGTCGGATCTGATCTCCGACAAACTCGTAAACCCGCTGGTCCGCGGCCGGGCTGTCCCCGGCGATGTGCGGGGTGACGAGCACGTTCGGCAGTCGCCACAACGGACTCTCTGGCGGTAGGGGCTCGGGATCGGTGACGTCAAGCGCGGCTTCCAGCCGCCCCGACTCCAGCTCGGCACAGAGGGCATCCATGTCGACCACCGTGCCGCGGCCGGCGTTGACGAGGAGCGCTCCCGTCTTCAGCCGGGCGAGCCTCTGCTCCTCGATCAGCCCCACCGTCTCGGGCGTGGCGGGAAGCAGGACGATGACGATGTCGGCATCGGGCAGAATCTCGTCGAGCGCGTCCACTCCGTGGGTAGTTCCGCGCTCGCGACTGGCCACGCCCGTCACCTCGACGCCGAATGGACGTAGCCGGTCCTCCACCGCGCGGCCGATTGAGCCGTAGCCGACGATCAGGACCTTCGACCCCGCCAGCTCGCGCGGCATCCGCGGTTGCCACTGCGCCTGATCCTGCTGCCGCCGGAACCGGGCGAGCCCCTTATAACTGTCGAGAATCGCGCCGACCACCCACTCGGCCACCGGCGCGTCTCGTGTCCCCCGCGCGCTGCAGAGCGCCACGCCCTCTGGGACCGAGGGCGCGATCCAGTCGACTCCTGCCGAATTCACCTGGACGACCCGCAGGGCACTGAGCCGAGGGAGCGCCTCGATCACCCGGCGCGACCCATACGGCGGAACCAAGAACTCGACCGCCTCGATCTCTTGCGGCAGCGCACCTTCGCGGGGAATGCGATTGATCTCAACCGCCTCGGGCAGCTCCCCGAGGCTAGCTCGGGCGGGGTTGTCGGGCAGCCAGACCTTCACGAACTGGTGAGACCCTACGAGCGCTCCCCGGACGTCGCGAGGATCACCGCCACAGCTCGCGGCGCAGCAGCGCGTTACCGCGCTCGAGCTGCTCAATGGTGGCGCTGGCGACCGAGCGCGCCCGGGTGGCGCGATTGATGCGGGCCTGGACCTCGCGGTGTGACTTGCTGGTGCGACGGGCGACGTCGCCGACCAGGCGCCTGCGCTCGTCGCGCAGACGCTCTCGGGCCGCATAGGCCGACTCGCGCTTGGGTTCGAGGTCCTCTGGCGCGGCTTTGGGCCCGGTGAGGGCGGTGGCCTTCTCCGCCCGCGGCGCGGGGTCATCGGTCGGGAAGAGCTGCAGCGTGGTTTCGCTCATGATCGCCTCGTCCAGTTCGGCGTCGCCGGAGCTGAGGGCGGCAAACCCTTCACCAGGCTTGCGCAGCTCGGGACCGTCGTCCATCTCCTCGCCCTCCTCCGCACCCGGCGAGAGGTCGAGCGCATGACGGCGCTCCAGCTCGATCTCGTGGGCGAGCGCCTTCAGCCGTGGGTCGGCCGGCATCAGGAGGTAGCTCATCTGCCGGCGTGGCCCACCGGGGGTGGTGCGGATGAAGCGACCGACCACCTGGCGGAAGAAGAGCTCGGTTCGGGCCGCCGTCGCGTAGACCCCGACCCGCAGGCGGGGGATGTCGACGCCCTCCGAGACCATCAGAACCGAGACCAGCCAGCGTCGATCGGAGGAGGCGAAATCGGCGATCCGCCGGCTGGCGTCGGGCTCGTCGCTCATCACCAGCTCGGGCCGCTCCCCCGAGATCGACCCGAGCCGCGCCGCGATCGCCCGCGCGTGATCCTGATCGGAGGCGATGACCAGGCCGCCCGCGTCGGGGTGCCCGTCGGCGCGCACCTCACTTAGCCTGGAATCGCCGTCGCGCAGCACCTCGCCCATCCACTCGCCGTCCGGGCTAAGCGCCGTCCGCAGGCGCCGGGCCGACTCCGCCGCCGGCAAGACGAGGTCGAAATCGGCGCTGCGCAGCCGGCCGTCCGAGAGCCACTCCATCTCGCCGTCGTACGGCAGGAAGGTGATCGGGCGGCACACCCGGTCGACCAGCGCCTGCGGATAGCCGTAGGAGTAGTCGGCCCGGCTGAGGCCGTCCTCGTCGTAGGTGACCCAGGGAATGGCCGAGTTGTCGGAGCGAAAGGGCGTGCCCGAGAGGAGCAGCCGGAAGCGAGCACCGTCGAAGGCCTTGCGGGTTTGCAGGCCCCAAGCGGCCTGATCGCCCATGTGGTGCGGCTCGTCGGCGATCAGCAGGGTCGGCCGGCGGCTGGCGGTCAGGCGGTGCGTATCCGGCCCCGCCGCGATCGTCTGGTAGGTGACGGCGACGCCGTGGAAGTCGACCGACTCCGGCCCGTCCGAGTTTGGCCGGTTCGGCTCAAGGTCGATGCCGTAACGGGCTGCGTCGGCAGCCCACTGGCGGCAGATGTGGGTGGTCGGACCGGCCACAACAACGCGCGAGACGAACTTGGCGCTCAGCATCCGGTGGGCGATATGCAGGCCGAAGGTGGTCTTGCCGGCCGCCGGCGTGGCCGATGCCAAGAAGCTGGTGGCAGTGTGCGCCCGCACGGCCGCGGTCGCCTCCTCCTGCCACGAACGGAGCGGCCGGGCATCGGGCCAATCCGGAAGCGATCGGGCACGCGCCCCGCCGTCGTTCAGATGCTGCGAGGCGTCGTACAAGGGCCGGCCACAATAGGGGCGGCCGCGGTCGGATGACGGCCGAGCCCGCTCCGCCTCAGTCGACCGGCCGCGTCAGCAGGGCTGCCATCGCAGCAATGATCGCGGTAGTAGCGATCCAGCCGATCAGTACATACACCGTGGAAACAGTCTGCACGGCATGGTGCGCCGTGTAAGTGCTGCGCTGCCCAAGTTCGACAACGGGCAGCAAAAGGTCGAGCGTGTAGGTAAGCGGCTTGAACGGCGGACTGTTCTGCGTCGGAACCCGCTCTTCGAAGTCGTCACTGTGAGCAGCGAAGTACAGGGTGCCGGCGGCAACCAGAAAGGCGAAGGGGATCAGCGCTTTCCAGGTTCGGTAGCCGAAGCCGACGAGCAGATCCTGGGCCAGATTCCAAATCACCGCGGGGCCGCTCAGCTGGTCACGCCGCTGACGCTGTTTGGCCACCAGAACCTCTCGCTGGAGATCTTCGTGCCCCGAGCTGCGATAGGTCCGTGCCAGCTGGTCGTATATCTGCGGTCGGTAGCCGTCGCGGTTGCCGCGCAGCCAGGCCAGGCGCCGGCGCAGCGTCGACCGATCGTTGACCTGGTCGAGCCGGGAGTAGGAGAAGTCGTCGAGCACGTAGTCGCCGGTCCAGGCCTTCCAGTCATCCCAAAGGTGACCCACTTCGGCATTGCCGAGGTCAACCGTCCCGCGCACCATCTCGCGGGGCCGGAGGTAGAGATCGCCCAGCGACGCTCCAGAGACGTCCAAGGCGAGGCCTTTGGGACTGCTGAGAACCCCGAGCAGTTCCGACTGCCCGGAGACCCGGGCGCCCGAAAGGCGGATATCGCCTTCGGCGACAAACCCAGTCTCGAAGACCAGATTTTCGCCTACCTGCATTCGATCGGCAAAGAGGGCGATGCCGTTGACGTTGCGTAGCTTCACTCGATCCGCACGGATCCCAGAGCGGATCTCAGCCGCAGGCAGCCTCAGCCTCCCTTCGACGACGCAGTCAAGCAGTCTCAATTCGCCGGCGATGGAGGCGCGATCAAGCGACAGGGCATCTCCACTGTCATTCTCGAATCTAGCCCCATAGGCGAGGAGATGACTGCCCAGAGTGCAGCTAAGCATTTGGACCTCACCTTCGGCCCGAAACTTTCCCGAAAAGGTTATTCCGCCGGTGATGTTCGACCGGTTAGCCGCAAAGGCCACTTTCGACAGGTTCGAAAACCAACCTTCATTGCACCTGATTTCCCCGCCGATCACGGCGTCGGAAAGGTCGACTTTTCCCAGCGATCGAAAACCCTCGGACAGGAAGACCGTGGAAGTTATCTCGCTTCCCTCCAACGTCAACGCGGTCTCTCCGTGGTTCTCGAACGTACCCCCCGCACAGGTCAGCTGACCCCCCAGCCGACAGCTCAACATTCGTACTTCACCCGTGGCCTCAAATCCCTCGGCCATGAACACACCATCCCGGAAGGTCGATCGGTCGGCGGTAAGAGCGGTGCTGCTCCCCGCTCGAAGTCGTGCATTGACGAAGTTCAGAGGCCCAGTCACCTCCGCATTGACAATCCGTACTCCACCCAAAGCCTGAAATCCATTGGTGAGCGCAATCCCCTGGCGGATGATGGAGCTGTCAAGAACGAGTGCCGTCGTCTCTCCATTGCGGAAAGTGGCCCCCCTAGCTTCAAAGGCGCCCTCTATCGTCGAGCCCGGGAACCTCACCATCCCCTCGGCCACTGAATTCCGGGCCATGACATCCGCGCCAATCCTGCATCCGTCAAAGAGAAGCGCGAGCCCGTCAGGGTTAAGGAAACTCCCTTCGCTGAGACTCAGCTGCGACTTGACCTCGATTCCGCCCCCTCGCACTTCCCCTTCAGCCACAAAACCAGCGCCCAGAAACATGCTGCCCCCGATCACAGCGTGATCCGCGCTCAGCGCGCATTTTCCCGGGTTCTTGAAGGTGGCGCCCAATACAATGAACTGCTGGTGGATCTGGGCCTGATGCATCCGGATTTCCCCTTCAGCGGTCACTTTGCGGGTCATGCTCAAGCTGCTCTCGATTTTGGCTCCGTCCAGATCGATCGCCAATACCGGATCAATCACCTTGCACCGCTCCATCAGCACGGAGCCCTTCACCCGCACGCCCGCCATCAACAGCGATCCGCGTGATTTGAAACCACGCCCGAATCGCATGGCGCCATCGACCCGCAGATGTTCTGCGCGCAATGCGACCTTGTCCCCCTTCAAAGCGGCACCGCCAAACCGAACGTCACCGACCACATGCGCCGCCGGCAAGCGAACGGTGCCCTCGGCGACGAACCCATCGGCGCAGATCAAGTCATCCCCGATGAAACTGCCGTCGAGGGAGAACGAGTCGCCTTCGCGATTGATCATCGTGGCGCCGGTGCAATCCAGCTGCCCGTGAACCTTTCCGCCCAGGAGACGGGTCTCTCCTCGAGCTGAAAAGTACTCCAGGGCGAGGTTTCCGCCAATGACCGCTCCATCGAGGAACAACGCCTCCCCAGGGCTCTCGATCTCCGCGCGGTTGCAGTTGAGGTCGCCCTCGGTCTCGGCCCCCTGGAGATTGACAGTCCCTTCCGAACGATGGCCATAGAGCTCGAGATCCCCTGCCACCCGCAAGCCCCTCCCCCAAAGCCCGCCCGCTAAAAAACTCTGCCGCAGGGAAAAGGTCCGAAGCTGGGCATCGTCAAGCAGGATCGGCTCCTCGAACCTGCAGCCGATCAGCTGAATCGCGCAACAGGCCTCCAGATCGGATAGATCGAGGATTCCCTCGATCCTTGCCCCCCGAATATGAACACGGCGAGCGTTCCTACCTTCATCGGTCGGTTCCGCCAGCTGCCGAATCACTCCAGCCGGCACGGTGGCCTCCTCGCTCCATTGATCCCCGTCGCTCGGATCGGAAGGCTCTCTGTCGGGCGGAGTCAGATCGAAGGGAACTCCGGCAAGCGCCGCGGCCTTCAACCGTTCCGTCAAGCCTTCGGCAGCGCTCCCCATTGGCCAGAGAATATTTCGAGTATCAGAAACTTCGCTGTTGGGTCCCAGGGGCGAGCGAAATCAGAAGGACTTCTCATCCCGTGTTTGTGCTACTGATTATTGGGTAGCCCAGGCCTGTTCCCACATGATCCATCCCCCACCGACGCGAGGCATAGGAAGAGCATGAAACGAATCAAGTTCGGCGCCGTTGTATCCCTGGCCACGGCTGCCCTATTGCTCCTTCCTGGCCTCGCGTCGGCCTGGGCTCCTGCTGGGTCTGCCCCCGTCCATCCCGGGGTGCAGACCTATACGCAGGGCGGCCAGTGCACCTCAAACTTCGTCTTCCAGGAAGGCTCGGCGGTATTTCTCGGCCAAGCCGCACACTGCTCCGGCACCGGCGGCCAGACCGAAACCGACGGTTGCACCAGCGGCTCACTGCCCCTCGGGACCGCGGTTGAAGTCAAAGGCGCCAGCAAACCGGGCAGCCTCGCTTACAACTCTTGGCTGGCGATGCAGGCAAGCGGCGAGTCCGATCCCGACACCTGCGCCTACAACGACTTTGCTCTGATCCGGCTCGACCCCGCCGATGTCGGCAAAGTCAACCCCTCGGTCCCCGCCTACGGCGGACCGACTGGCCTGGGCACGATCGGCGATCTCGGCTCCACCGTCTTCTCCTACGGCAACTCCGAATTGCGCCTGGGAATCACCAAACTGAGCCCGAAGCAGGGCACCGTGATCCAGAACGAAGGCAACGGTTGGAGCCACATCGTCATCACCCTCACCCCCGGTGTCCCGGGCGACTCGGGCAGCGGCTTCATGAACGAGACCGGGCAGGCATTCGGTGTCCTCAGCACCCTGCAGCTTGCTCCCCTGGCGGGAACGAACGGCGTAGGCGATCTCGGTCAAGAGCTCGCCTACGCCCGCGCGCACGGCTTCCCCGGCCTGCAGCTGGTGAACGGCACCGAGCCGTTCAAACCGGGCCTGGTCGGGGCGATCCTCGGCGCTTAGTCGCGCAGCTCAGTGATCAGGTCGTCGAGATCCAGCGGCGTGGTGCCCATTTCGACCCCCACGCCATCGGCCGGCCGCGGCCACTGCTCACGCGGGCGGTCCCAGTAGAGCTCGACCCCGTTGCGATCGGGATCCGAGAGGTAGAGGGCCTCGCTGACGCCATGGTCTGAAGCCCCCTCGAGCGGCCAGCCAGCCTCGCTCACCCGCCGCAAAGCGTCGGCGAGGGAGCGACGGGTCGGGTAGCGGATCGCCGTGTGGAAGAGGCCGGTCGTCCCTGCCGGCGGTGGCGAGCCCCCCTTCGAGTGCCAAGAGTTGAGGCCGATGTGATGATGGTAGCCACCGGCTGAGATGAAGGCGGCGTCCGCGCCCCACCGCTGCATCAGCTCGAAGCCGAGAATGCCGCAGTAGAAGTCGAGGGCGCGATCGACGTCGGCGACCTTGAGGTGGACGTGGCCGATGTCGGCCCCGGGGTCGATTGGCTCCGGGGTCCGCTCAGCCATCGAGGACGCCATCCAAGGCCTGGTTGACGAGGCGATCGGCGTCGGCGTTCTCGGCGCGGCGGACGTGGCTGATCGACCACGAGTCGAAATCCGCCAGCGCCCGCTTCGCCTCCGCGTGCAGCTCCTTCATGCCGGCGTTTTTGACTTTGTAGCGGCCTTCAACCTGGCGCACCACGAGCTCGGAATCGCCAATCAACTCCAGCTCCGTCGCCCCCAGCGCGCCGGCCAGCTCGATCCCCCGCAGCAGTGCCCGGTACTCGGCGACATTGTTGGTCGTCTCGCCGATCCTCTCCCCCAGCTCCTCCAAGACTTTTCCGTCGGCGTCGCGGACGACGACCCCGATCGCCGCCGGTCCCGGGTTGCCGCGGGCGCCGCCGTCAACGTTGACGATCACCCGGCTCATCGACTTGGCGCCCTCTCCCCCGCTAGTCGCAGCCTGCCGTCCTTGCCCACCGCCGCGTTCCACTGCCGCGCTGCGGCGTCGAGCTGCTCCAGCTCACCGCCTTTGCTGAGCTCGAAAACCGGGCGCAGCTCATCACCGATGTCGACGCCCCACTGGTACCAGGAAAGATCCCAAGCAACGGTGATGCGAACCTCACCCGGCGCACCGGCGGAAGCACCGACCGAAGCCCGCGGCACGCCAAGAGTCCGGGTCAGGCCAACGACAGCGTGGCCGGCGTCGCTGGAGTTGAAGCGGGCGACCGCGCGTTCAAAGGGTGTTGCGGCCACCATCGAGACCGGCACACCGGGGCGGCGGTGGCGGCGCGGGAGCAACTTGCGGAGGCGACCTTCGTGACCGACGCTCATCTGTCGCCAAGGTAGCAACGGGTGAGCAGCACCCGGGGTCCTTCTAGCCCTGCTGAAGGTGCGATTTCAGCCGCATTACCGCCTTGGTATGCAGCTGAGAGACGCGTGACTCGGTCACCCCGAGGACCTCGCCAATCTCGCGCAGGGTGAGGTTCTCATAGTAGTAGAGGGCGACGACGAGCTGCTCGCGCTCGGGTAGTGAGCCGATCGCCTCGGTGAGACGGTCCTTGACCTCGGTCGTCGCCAGTGCCTCCTGGGGGTCGGCGGCGCCATCGTCGGCGATCGTGTCGAGCAGAGAGACCTGATCGCCAGAAGAATCGGAGACGGTCCAGAGCTCGTCCAGCGCGTAGACCGACGAGTTGGCGATCTCCAGCAGCGCCCCCTGCAGTTCCTCCTCGGTCAGGTTCAGTTTCGCGGCCAGCTCGGCCTCAGTTGGTGCCCGCTGCAGCTCGTGCTCGAGTTTTGCCTGGGCCCCCTCGATTTCGCGGGCCCGGGAACGGACCGAGCGCGGCACCCAGTCGAGCGAACGCAGTTCGTCGATGATCGCGCCGCGGATGCGGGTCATCGCGAAGGTCTCGAACTTGATCCCCCGCTCCGGGTCGAAGCGCTCGATCGCGCCGATCAGGCCGACCAGGCCGTAGGAGATCAGGTCGGCGTCTTCGACGTGAGAAGGCAGGCCGGCACCGAGCCGCCCGGCGACGAACTTGACCATCGGCGAGTAGGCGACAACCAGCCGCTCGCGGGCGTTGTCGTCCCCGTCGTCCTTGTAGCGGCGCCACAGATCGCGGAGCTCAACCTCTTTTACGCCCGTTTCCATCAGCTGATTCTACGGTCGTTTGCGGGGATTTGGTTCATGCGCGGGGGTGGCTTGCAGCGTAGGTGTCACGCAACCTGGCCGCGTCGACTCGGGTGTAGACCTGGGTGGTCGAGATCGACGAGTGGCCAAGCAACTCCTGAATCGTACGCAGGTCTGCCCCACCCTCGAGTAGATGCGTTGCAAAGGAATGTCTAAGCGCATGCGGGGAGACGCCTGCAGCCAGCGCCGCTTCGCGGGTCCAGAGGCCGAGGCGACGGGTGATATCGGAGTTGGAAAGGCGACGGCCGCTCTTGGAAAGGAAGAGTGCTGGCTCACGGGGATCGCCGGCCAGCGCCCGCCGACCTTTGTCGAGATAGCGACGCAGCGCTCGCTGCGCCGGCTCCCCGACCGGCAGCAACCGCTCCTTCGATCCCTTGCCCAAGACCCGCAGCTGCTCGGTCTCGAAGTCGAGCGCGCCGAGGTCGAGGTTGACGATCTCCTCGCAGCGCAACCCGCAGGAGTAGGCGAGCTCCAGCATCGCCCGGTCGCGCAGCTCCAGCGGCGTCCGGGCCGGAATCCGCTCGAGCAGGGTGCGCATCTGCTCGGTGGTGAGGACCTGGGGCAGCTTCTCAGAGCGCTTCGGGCTGGAGACGAGCTCAGCGGGGTTGGAGCCGGCCCTTTCCGTGCGAACCAGAAATCCGAAGAGCCCGCGGATCGCTGCCAACTTGCGGGCCACGGTCGCCGGCGCCGCCTCGGCACTGGAGAGACCGGCGCCGTAGCGGCGAACGTCGCGGTGGCGAACGTCAACCGGATTCAGACCCTGTCCTCCAGCCCACTCGGCAAAGCCGCCAAGATCGACCCCGTAGGCACGGCGGGTGCGCTCAGCAGAGCCACGAGCGCGCAGGTCGCGGTCATAAGCCGCGAGTGCTTCGTCCCAGTTCATCGAGGCTTCATTCGCCTCGATTGCCTCGCGTCCTCTCGGCGGTGGCTAACCCAGATAGACGGGCGTTCCGACTTCGACTTCGTTGTAGAGCTCTTCGACGTCGGGAATCGCCATCCGCACACAGCCGTGCGAGGCGGCCGAGCCGAGCGAGGAAGTTTCTTCGGTGCCGTGGATTCCCGCGCCTTCGAAGATCCCCATCCAGCGGGCCTTGATCGGGTTCGACGGCCCCGGCGGGATCGTCTGCCCAGCGAGCGAGCCGGCCCAGTCCGATTCCGGCACGTTCCAGACCGGGTTTTCTTCCATGGATTCAATTTGGTAGAGCCCTTCCGGCGTCGCGAACCCTTCCGCGCCAACCGCGACGGTGTAGGTCTTGGCCAGCTTCAGGTTCTTCCACAGGCGCAGGGTGAAGGTCGAGCGGTCGAGAGTGAGGTATGACGGGTACTCGGCCGCCACCTCCTGTTTGGTGATTTCCGGCGCGACCGAGCGGACTTTGGCCTTGATCGCGTGCGGGGCGTTGGCGTTGAGCACCGCCGCCTTGAGGTCTTTCTCCAGCAGGTTGTCGCGCAGCTTGCGGCCCGGCTGTCCGGCGACCACTGCGAGCGTGGCGCCGCTCGGTTCGACACCGGCGTTCTGCGGTTCCTGGTTGATGTCCTCGGCGACGCGACGGACGAAGCGGTTGATGGCCGGCACCGAGTAGGCGACCTGAGGGGAGATGCTTTCGTCGACTTCGCCGCCGGAGACGTAGCGGACGAGGCGACCGGGTAGACCACCCTCTTGGCTGTCCTCGACCGCCTCGGCGACGGCGGCGTCGATGTCGGCGCGAATTTTTAGCTGCTCACCGGTCAGCTTCCAGGTCTCGCCGTCGTAGCTGACCTTGAGCGAGCTGCGCAGCGGCGCCACCAGCTTGCGATGCACGGCAGCGGCGGCTTCGTCCTCGTCAAGACCGCTGACGTCGACCCCGCCGATGGTCACGCCCTCGGCGATCTTGTCCTTCTGCGAGCTGTCGTAGGCCCAGGCACCCCCCGCCACAACAACCAGCAGCACTGCGGCGATCAACACCGCAATTGAAGTCTTCGTTCCCATCTGGCTGGAGTTAACCCTCAGTGCGTCGCTTTGCCGGTCATCGAAAGTCTAGGCAAACGGCTCATTCGCCCTGACTGCGTTCCTTCCCTGCAATTTCGCATGTGCCTCAGTCTTATCGGCAGCAGCGCCGGATATCTTTCGGGCGTGCGCACTAAGGACGAAGTTCGCGAGGAGGTCTGGAAGGCGATGGAACGCGAGGGCGTCTCCCGCTTCCCCGGCGCTGAGGGCCGCATCCCCAACTTCGCCGGCGCCAAACTGGCTGCCGAGAAGCTCGCCGCCCACAGGCTCTGGAAGCGGGCGCGGGTGATCAAGGCGAACCCGGACTCACCGCAGACGCACGCGCGGCGGATCGCCCTCGAAGAGGGCAAGACAATGATCATGGCGGTACCGCGCTTGCGCGACCCCCATCCCTTCCGCGTGCTCGACCCGAAAAAGCTCTCGAAGGCGGCGATGAAAGAGGCGGCGACGATAAAGGGCGCCCTCAAGCACGGCCGCGTCGTCGCCCTCGACGAGCTGCCGGAGATCGACCTGATCCTCTGCGGCTCGGTCGCGGTCAACCTCAGCGGGGCCCGGATCGGCAAAGGCGGTGGCTACCACGACCTCGAGTACGGGATCCTCGCCGACGCCGGCAAGATCGACACCCACACCACCGTCGCCACCACCGTCCACCCGATCCAGATCCTGCGCCAGCACCTGATGGTCACCGATCACGACCTGCCGGTCGACCTGATCGCGACGCCGCGCGCGGTGATCGACGTCGAGCGCCAGTACGACCGCCCCCGCGGCATCCTCTGGGATCACCTGCAGCCGCCGCAGATCCGCGAGATCCCGGTGCTGGAACGAATGGGTTACGCCTAGCCAGCTTCGGGACAAGGTCCGGAACGCGCAGATACCATGCGCGTCCCGATGACCCAACATCTAAGTACCCCGATCTTCCCGGCCACTGACTACGGCAACCAAGACTCGACGCCGGAATGGATGCAGGTCGACTGGCGAGCTCACCTGCACCGGGTGGACCTTCCCGGGGCCGAGGGCGTCAACTACGCCGAGATCGGCGAAGGCGAGCCGATCATCTTCATCCACGGGATCGCCGGCTGCTGGCGCAACTGGCTCGAGAACCTGCCCTGGTGCGGTCGCGAGTACCGGGCGATCGCGCTTGACCTGCCCGGGTTCGGCGACAGCCCGATGCCGTCCTGGGAGATCACGATGGCGAACTACGGCCGGCTGATCCACGACTTCTGCGAGCGGCTGGGGATCGAGCGGGTCGCGGCCCTGGTCGGCAACTCGATGGGCGGCTTCATCGCCACCGAGGCGGTGATCGAGGAGCCCGAGCGCTTCGACCGCCTCGTGCTCATCTCCGCCGCCGGCATCAGCTTCGCCGAGTGGCAGGGCAAGTCGGTCGACGCCGCCGGCCGCATCGTCAAAGCAGCGATCCCCTTCCTCAGCGGCGAACGGCGCTCCTACTGGACCCGGCCGCGCGGCCGTAAGCTCGCCTTCGGCCGCGTCGTCCGCAACCCCAACCGGCTGCGGCCGGAGCTGCTCGCCGAGCAGGTGCGGCCGGGGTTGCAGGCTCCCGGATTCTCCGACGCGCTGGCCTCGATCTGGGGCTACGACACCCGCGAGCGGCTACCGGAAATCGAAATCCCGACGATGGTCGTCTGGGGTTTGAACGACCAGATCGTTCCGGTCGAGGCCGCGCTCGGGTACCACCGCCTGATCCCCAAGTCCCGGCTTGAGCTCTTCGAGCGCACCGGCCACCTGCCGATGATGGAGCGTCCGGGCCGGTTCAACCCGATGCTCGCGGGCTTCATCGAGTCCTCGCAGCCGCTGCGAGCGGCGGCGGACACCGCGGTCGGCTAGTAGCCCGTCGCCCTAGCTCGTGATCGCGCCGTGAGCGGCGCTGGAGACGGTCGCCATGTACTTCGCCATCACGCCGCGATCGTAGGCCGGCGGCGGCGACTGGTACTCGGCCACTCGCTGCGCGATCTCCTCATCGGAGAGGGCGATGCTGAGGCTGCGGTTGTCGATGTCGACGGTGAGCTCGTCGCCCTCGCGGATCGCGGCGATCGGTCCGCCCTTGGCCGCCTCGGGAGCGACGTGGCCGATCATCAGCCCGCGGGTGGCGCCGGAGAAACGGCCGTCGGTGATCATCGCCACGCTCTCGCCAAGTCCCTCGCCGACGATCGCCGCGGTGACCTGGAGCATCTCGCGCATCCCGGGACCGCCGACCGGTCCCTCGTTGCGGATGACGACGATGTCACCGGGGTTGATCTGCTGCTGCTTGACCGCCCGGAAGCATTCCTCTTCGTTCTCGAAGACCCGAGCGGGGCCGGTCTGCTGGCGCCGCTCGGTGCCGGCGACCTTGACCACAGCGCCCTCGGGGGCGAGATTGCCGCGGAGGATCGCGAGGCCGCCTTCGGGCTTCAGCGGGTCCTCGACTGAGCGCACGACTTCCTGGTTCGGAGCCTCGGTGGCGGCAGCGGCTTCCTCGCCGATCGTCCTGCCGGTGACCGTGATCGCCTCGCCATGCAGGAGTCCCGCTTTGGCCAGCCGCTTGAGGATCACGGGCACCCCACCGGCTGCGTAGAGATCGGTCGCGACGAAGCGCCCGCCCGGCTTGAGATCGGCGAAGAGCGGCGTTTGGCGGGAGATCCGCTCGAAGTCGTCGATCGTCAACTCGATCCCGAGCTCGTGGGCGAGGGCGATCAGGTGGAGGACGCCGTTGGTCGAGCCGCCGGAGGCGCAGACGCAGGCGATCGCGTTTTCCAGTGAGTCGCGGGTGATGATCTTGCTCGGCCGCAGGTCCTCGGCGAGGACGTTGATCACCAGCTCGCCGATTTTCTCCGCCACCGTCTGCTTGTCGTCGTCTTCGGCCGGGACCATCGCCGAACCGCCGGCGCTAATTCCCAGGGCCTCGAAAGCGCAGGCCATCGTGTTGGCGGTGAACTGGCCGCCGCAGGCCCCGGCGCCGGGGCTCGCCACCCCCTCCAGCTCGTGCAGTTCCTCGTCGCTCATATCGCCGGCGTTGTGAGCGCCGATCGCCTCGAAGATGTCGAGGATGGTGACGTCGCGTCCGTGCCAGTGGCCGGGGGCGATCGAGCCGCCGTAGAGCAGTACCGAGGGAACGTCGAGCCGGGCCAGGGCCATCGCGCAGCCGGGGATCGTCTTGTCGCAAGCGCAGAGGGCGACGATCGCATCGAACTGGTAGCCGCGGGCCATCAGCTCGATCGAGTCGGCGATCACCTCGCGGCTGATCAGCGAGGCCTTCATCCCCTGGGTCCCCATCGTCACCCCATCGGAGACGGCAACGGTGTTGAACTCCATCGGGGTACCGCCGGCGGCGCGGACGCCATCTTTGACGTGCTCGGCGAGGCCGCGCAAGTGGAAGTTGCAGGGCATCGCCTCGGTCCAGGTGTTGGCAATCCCGATCGTCGGCCGGCTGAGAGCGTCGTCGTCGAACCCGATGCCCTTCATGTAGGCGCGGGCATGGGCGCGATCGGGCCCGTCGAAGACGGCCGCCGAACGCGGACGAGGAAGGTTGGTCGCGGTGTCGCCGTTCGTGCTCATGGAATCGAAATCTACTGAGAGGGCCCCGGCAGCGATTGCCTCATTTGCGCAACCCGGAGATCGAATTTGCTCATTCGAGGCCAAAGACGTCGACTGGGCCGGGACCCTCGCCGATCCCGCGCAGTCCGGCGCCGACCGCCGCGGAGGCGAGCTGGCGCGCCTGGCGCGCCGCCTCCAGCGGTCCCTCGCCGCGGGCCAAAAACGCCGCCAGCGCCGAGGAGTGGGTGCAGCCAGAGCCATGGGCGGCGCCGTCGGGGTGCCTCTCACCGAGGATCTCGACCATTTGCTCGCCATCGAAGAAGAGATCGACCAAGTCCTCGCTGTGGCCGCCGGTGACGACGACCGCCCGTGGCCCGAGCGCGATCACCGCTCGCACCAGCTCCTCCTGGCTCGTCCCCTCTCCCAGCCCGGTCAGCACCCGCGCCTCGGGGATGTTTGGCGTCGCGACCGCCGTCCTTGGCAGCAACCGCTCGATGAGCGCCACCCGCGCCCCCTCGTCGAGCAGGATCGCGCCGCTCTCGGCAACCATCACCGGGTCGATCACGACCGGCGCCTCGCCGACGTACTCCAGTGCCTCGGCAACTGCCTCCACCGTCTCCGCCGTCCCCAGCATCCCGATCTTGACCGCATCGACGCCGATGTCTTCGGCTACCGCCCGCACCTGGGCAACGATCAGCCGCGGCGAAATCGCCTCCACCGCTTCGACCCCAACCGTGTTCTGGGCCGTGATCGCGGTGACCGCGGTCATCCCGTGCACCCCGACCCGGGCAAAGGCCTTCAGATCCGCCTGAATACCAGCCCCGCCGCCGGAGTCGGAGCCGGCAATCGAGAGGACGGCGGGGATGCGCTCTGCGCTCATTGCCCGGAGCCTAGAGGGGCGCCCCCGACCGAAGGCGACAGCAGGGTCCGGGAGTAGGTGCCGACGCTCGAGCAGGTCAGATAGCCGAGCAGCTCGAGGCGAGAAAGCGCGGCGGCGGCTGCTGCTCCCGAGAGCCCCGTGGTGGCGGCGACCGCGTCGCAGCTGGAGGCGCCGGCCTCGACCGCGGCAAGAACCCCCTCCAGCCGTGGATCGAGGGTGGGACCGGTAGCCACGACCGGCCGCCGCCCTGGCCCGAGCATCGCGTCGAGCACGTCCTGGGCGTCGCGAATGACGTGAGCGCCGGCGGCGAGGAGGCCGTTGGGGCCGGCCGAGGTGCGGGAGGTGACCGGGCCGGGAACGGCGCCGAGGTCGCGGCCGAGGTCGGCGGCAAGGTCGGTGGTGATCAGTGAACCGGAGCGGGTGGCGGCCTCGACGACCACGGTCATTCCCGCCAATGCGGCCATGATCCGGTTGCGGGCGGGAAAGGTCCAGCGCCAGGGGGTCGCGCCGGGCGGCAGCTCGGAGAGCACCAGACCCGTTTCGCAGACTCGCCGCCACAGCGGGCGATGGCTTGCCGGATAGGCGACGTTGGGACCGCAGCCGAGGACCGCGATCGTGCGGCCAGCGTCGAGCGCGCCGCGGTGCGCGCAACCGTCGATGCCGAAGGCAAGACCGCTGACCACGATCATCCCAGCGCTCGCCAGTTCCCGGCCTAACTCGCGAGCTATCTCGCGACCGTAAGCGGTGGCGCGGCGAGCGCCGACGATCGTCACCGCTTCGAACGGCTCGATCCCATCGAGAAGCTCGGGGGTGCCGCGGCCGATCAGCGCCCAGGGTGCATCGGCGGCATCCCGCAGCGCGCTCGGGTAGAGGTCGCCGTGGCGACAGCAGGCCCAGCAGCCAGCCTGGGCCAGTTCCTCGTTCAGCCGCTGCTCCGACAGCGCCGCGATCCGCGCCAGCAGTTGCACCGTGACTTTGGGGGCGGTGACCTCGAGTAGGTCCTCGTTCGAGAGGCGCAGCAGTTCCGGCGAGCGCGACCCCACCTCGCCGGTCGCGACCTTCTCGATGTACGGACCCAGGGTCGCCAGCAGCCAGGAGCGACGCAGGCACTCCAGACAGGCGCGCGGTTCAGCCATTTTCCCGCCTCCGCATCTGCAGCGCCTGGGCCATCTGCTCTTCACCGATTTCGTCAAATCCGGCGAGATCGGCGAGGGTTTGGGCCAGGCGCAGCGCCCGGTCGTGGGCACGACCACTGAGGCGCTGCCTGGCGTAGAGCTCCGCCAGCAAGCTGGCCGCAGCCGGCTCCAGCGGGCACTCGCGGGCCTCAGCCGGGGTCATCTCGGCGTTGCAGCGGCCAGGACCCAAGCGCCTCTCCTGGCGCTCACGGGCGATGCAAACCCGGTCCCTGACCGCCGCCGAGGACTCGCCGGGCGCTCCGCCGATCTCCTCTGCACTTGGCTGTCGCACCGCCGCCAGCAGATCGATCCGGTCAGCTAACGCCCCGCTCAGCTTCCCCTGGTAGCGCTGGACGTCATAGGGCGCGCAGGTGCAGTCGGGGTCAGTCTCGCCCCTGCCACAGGGACAGGGGTTGGCCGCGGCGACGAGCATGAACCGGCAGGGCAAGCGACGCTGTCCTCCCGCCCGCGCGATCGAGACCGAGCCGGTCTCCAGTGGCGCCCGCAGCGCCTCCAGGGCGTCTCGCCTGAACTCACAGAGCTCGTCGAGAAAGAGCACCCCGCGGTGGGCCAAGGTCGCCTCGCCGGGCCGAGGAGTGGCGCCGCCGCCGATCAAGCCAGCGGCGCTGATCGTGTGGTGCGGAGCCCGGAACGGCCTGCCGTCAGGGAGGCCGTCGAGCCGACCACAGGCGCTGGCGATCCGCGCCACCTCAAGCGCCTCAACCGGCGCCAGCGGCGGCAGGATCGAGGGCAGTCGACTCGCTGCCAGCGACTTACCGGCACCCGGCGGGCCAACCATCAGCAAGCTATGCCCTCCCGCCGCCGCAACCTCGAGCGCGTGCCGCAGATGGGGCTGGCCGCGGAGGTCAGCGAGATCGGGAGCGCCCGGGGCAGGATCGAGCTGCAGCGGCAGCGGTTGCGGCCGGGGCGGATCCCACTCGCCACTCGCCAGCGCCGGCAACTGGCCCAGCGCGGCGACGCCGACGACGCCGGTCCCCTCCGCCAACGCCGCCTCCGCCCCGTTCTCGGCCGGCAAGACGATCGTGCTCGCCCCACTCTCGCGAGCCGCCTCGGCCATCGCCAGCGCCCCCTGCACCGGCCTGGTTGAGCCATCGAGCGCCAGCTCACCCACCAGGGCGACCTCCGCCAGGCCCTTCCACTCGAGCTGCCCGGAGGCGCTGAGCAGGGCGGCGGCGATCGCCAGGTCCATTCCCGGACCCGCCTTGCGCAAGCTCGCCGGCGCCAGGTTGACGACGATCCGGCGCAGCGGGAACTCGAAGCCGCAGTTGACCAACGCCGCCCGCACCCGCTCGCGCGCCTCCCGCACGGCGGTGTCGGGCAGGCCGACGATGGTGAAGTTCGGCAGGCCGCGGTGGACGTCGACCTCGACCCGAACCGGCCGGGCCGAGATCCCATCGAGGGTGAAGGTGCGGGCGGTGGCGAGCACGGAGGGCACGCTAGGCGGCGTCGACCGACGCGTTACGCGCACAGTGCAAATTCTTCGAGCCAACTCGGGGGCGAGTTCGTGACTTCAGCGCCTTAGGCGGTCATGACCCAAGGACGCCGCCGCACCGGGGCGATCGCCGAGACCCTCGTTGCCGCTCGTCTCGCCGCCGCCGACTGGGAAATCGTCGAGCGCAACGCCCGCACCCGCTACGGCGAGCTCGACATCGTCGCCCGCGACGGCGACACCCTCGTCTTCATCGAGGTCAAGGGCGCCCGCCAAGGAACCCAGTTCGGTCCCGAGCAACCGATCCTCTCGATCGACTTTCGCAAGCAGCAGCGGGTCCGCCGCCTCGCCACCGCCTGGATGGCCGAACGCCGCGACCAACCGCCCTACGACGAGATCCGCTTCGACGCCGTCGGCGTCACCCTCGACCGCCACGACCGCCCGGTCGCGGTCGATTACGTCAAGGGAGCGTTCTAGCCCAGCTCGAGCTGGGAGTAGGCCACCGACTGGAAGGAGCGACGGTGCAAGGGCGAGATGCCGATTTCCTCGATCGCCTGGCGGTGCTCGGGGGTCGAGTAACCGACGTGCTCCTCGAATCCCCAGCCCGGGTGCTGGGTGGCGACCTCGCGCATGTAGCGGTCGCGGGTGACCTTGGCGACGACCGAGGCGGCGGCGATCGCAGCGCTCGTCCCGTCGCCCTGGATTACATGTCGGTGCGGGATCGCGCAGCCCGGCAGGCGGAAGCCGTCGACGAGGCAGATCGCCTCCTCCCCCGGCGCCAGCCGCTCCAGCGCCTGCGAGAGAGCTTCGATGTTGGTCACGTGCAGGCCACGACGGTCGATCCCGGCCGCCGAGCGAACGACGACGCTGGCCCGCTCGACCGCGCGCAATACGCAGGGGAACATCTCCAGCCGCTTCTCCTCGGTCATCTGCTTGGAGTCGTGCAGGCCGCCGAGCAGGCGGCGGTCGGAGACCGAAAGCCTCTCGTAGTCAATCAGCACCGCGGCGGCGACCAGCGGTCCGGCCAGGCAGCCGCGCCCGGCCTCGTCGGTCCCGGCGACGTAACGACTCTGCAGGCCGCGATCGAACGCGAACAGGCGGCGGCTGCGGGCCAGCC
>DATDLJ010000007.1:0-3707 GCA_036519395.1 Solirubrobacterales bacterium
GGTGAGCCAACAGCGCGACGAGCGCGAAGCGTACGTGGGCCGGGCGGGCGAGTACCTCGGGAAGGAGCTCGACGCCGTAGGGATCAAGGCCGACATCTCCGGCCGCGCCAAGCACTTCTACTCGATCTACTCGAAGATGACGAAGAAGGGGCGCGAGTTCAACGAGATCTACGACCTCACCGCGATGCGCGTGATCGTGGACTCGGTGAAGGACTGCTACGGCGCTATCGGCGTGATCCACTCGCTCTGGAAGCCGCTGCCCGGGCGCTTCAAGGACTGGGTCGCGATGCCCAAGTTCAACATGTACCAGGCTCTCCACACGACCGTGATCGGCCCCGAGGGCCGCCCGCTCGAGATCCAGATCCGCACGCTCGAGATGCACCGCACCGCCGAGTTCGGCGTGGCGGCCCACTGGATCTACAAGGAGGGCGGCAAGGGGCGCCCGGAGGAGAAGGTGGAGTGGCTGCGGCACCTGCTCGACTGGCAGCAGGAGGCGGACCCCCAGGAGTTCGCGCAGACGCTGAAGGCCGACCTGTTCGAGGACGAGGTCTTCGTCTTCACGCCCAAGGGCGAGGTCAAATCACTGGCCGCCGGGGCGACGCCGCTCGACTTTGCGTACTCGATCCACACCGACGTGGGCCATCGCTGCGTCGGCGCGAAGGTCAACGGCAAGATCGTGCCGCTTCACTATGAGCTCCAGTCCGGGGACATCTGCGAGGTGCTGACCTCGAAGAAGGAGCGCGGGCCGTCGCGCGACTGGCTGGCGCTCGCGAAGACCACGCGCGCCCAGTCGAAGATCCGCGCCTGGTTCAAGCGCGAGCGGCGCGAGGACTCAGAGCGCATGGGCCGCGAGATCCTCCAGGAGAACCTCAAGCGCGCCGGCCTGCCGCCGCAGAAGATCGCCGGCTCGCCGCTGCTCGCCGACGTCATCCGCGAGATGGGCTTCCGGAAGGGCGAGGACTTCTACATCGCGCTCGGCCAGGCGAAGATCTCGTCGAAGACGGTCACCTCCAAGCTGATCAACCGGCTGAAGGAGGGCGAGGCCGCCGTCGAGCCGGCGTCCGCGGCGACCGAGCTCCTGGAGCGCAAGGAGACGCCGAAGAAGACCGCCGCCTCCTCGACCTACGGCATCAAGGTGCAGGGCGTGGACGACGTGATGCTGCGCCTCGCCAAGTGCTGCCGCCCCGTTCCCGGCGACCCGATCGTCGGCTACATCTCGCTCGGCAAGGGCATCACGATCCACCACGAGAACTGCTCCAACGCGGTCGCCCTGATGCGCAACCCGGAGCGGTTCACGCCGGTCGAGTGGGAGGGCGACACAACGAGCTCGTTCCGGGTCGAGATCCAGGTCGACGGCTGGGACCGCCATCGCCTGCTGGAGGACCTCTCGCGGACCTTCGCCGAGACCGGCATCAACATCCTCGAGGCGAACTGCACGGTCGTTCACCCGATGGTGAAGAACCGCTTCGTCGTCGAGGTGGGTGACACTCAGTCCCTCAAGGCCTGCATCACCCGCATCCGGAACATCGAGTCGGTGTTCGATGCGTATCGGGTGACGCCGACGGCCTGAGGGCCGGTTCCGGAGCCGACGCTCGAGTCAGCTCGGAGGACAGGGCGACCCCTGCCTGGCCCTGAAAGCGAGGCACAGGTCACGCCGAGCAGGTGCCTTGTTGGCTCGGATGCTGAAGCGCGTGTACTTCCCGATCCGGTCCTGCTTGCGCACGAACACCTCCAAGACCACGCCGGCCGCGAGCTCGCGCTGGAGCGCCCGGAATCGCACCCTCTTCCTGCCCACCACCCTGTTGGACCGGCGCCAGGGACAGCTTCGTCCACGGCACCGGACAGTGACCCGTGAACAGACCGGCGCGCGCACCGACAGAACCTTGACGCGCACGCCGCGCGCCGTCAACATGCCAGCCAGCCGGACGAACGGAGCCGGGCTGAGGAGTGGAGGCCGAAACTGCCGCGGCACGGGGTACTGAGGCCGCGGCCCAACCTCCAGGGTTCGCCAACGGGAGGCGGTCCCTCCGGCGTCGCCGGTCACCCGCAGGCCGACCACCGCCGAGCCCACCGGGAAGACCCGTGAGGCCGAGGGCCCGAAGGCGTCGTCGAAGCCCCCGTCACCATCCAGGTCCCAGGCCTGCTCCGCCACGCGACCGTCGGGATCGCACGCGTAGGATACGAATTGCACCGTCTCGCCCGAGAACGGATCGCCCGGGAAAACCCCGAAGCTTGCGTCCGGGAGTACGTTGGCGGCGAGGGCGGTCGACGCCGCGGCGCAGGTGAGCAGCCCAATGCCGGTGCTGGCTAGGGCAGCGACCCGCCGCCGGCCAAGAAGAGCACGGCGGAGTGCGGCCAGGGGGCGTATCGGGCGCAATGCTCCAAGCATGGGGACCAGGTGCGACCTCCCGCTCGAGGGTAGCCTCGGAGCCTCGGAAGCGCAACACGTCCGGCCGGGAGGGTACGCATCAGCCTTGAAGTTGGCGCACCGCTTCACATCGTCAGCGGGCATCGACACTAGGGTGCCCGCTTGTAGGCGTAATAGGCGGGCTTCGGCCTGCTGTTCCCGTCGATGAGCCCCGTCGTCAGCCCCCAGGGCACGCTGGGCGGCTCGTCCATCAGGTTGAACCAGCCAAGCGCCGCGACATAGGTGGTGCGATGGGGCGACCCGGTAGGCGGTCGACACCCATTTGGCCTGCTGGGACCGCGAGACGTAGTAGTTGAAGTCGTGGTTGCCCCGGTCCGACGAGATCGTGAACTCGGAGAGCCAGAGCTTCGGCCCCCGCCGGCGGAAGCGGCGGTACTGACCCTGATAGATGCGACGAAGCTCAGCGTGGAATGTGTCCAGGTCGCTGAAGTCCCGTGCCCCGTGGGCCTCGGGCCGTGGGTCGAGTCGCAGGACGGGGAACCGAAACGTGAACGGATTGTGCCCGTACCAGTCGAGGGGGGCGGTTTCCCGCTCGGCAGCCGCATCCAGCGGGCAAAGTCCCGCGGAAGCACCTCGCCGTACGTGAACGTCATCCCCCTGATAACGATGTTCCGGCGGCGCACGCGCTTGAGCGCCCGATAGCCGGCCCGCAGCAAAGTCGCGTAGCGACGAGGCCCGACCGGGCTATTCGTCGGTAGCGGCCTGAAGGCCCCGTGCGGTTTGCCTCGCCCCCGATCATCCAGTGGCGAACGCCGCGGTAGCGGCGAGCGGCTGCGGTGACAAAGTCCGAGTAGTCGCGGTTGCGCGGCACCCATTCTTGAGAGCGGCCGCCGTTGGCCCAGAAGGGGGAGGCGCTCAGCATGAGCGCTATCCGGATGCCCATCTTTCGAGCCGCTCGAATGGTGCGGTCCAGGCTCGAAGGCCATTGGTAAGCGGGATCTGCCGGATCAGTCGGATGGTCCGGACGCGACGGCGCGACCGCCGACCAGTTCAGGGAGTTGGAGATAGCGAACTCCGAGTGCGCGGTAGATAAGCAGGGCAGAGGAGCCGTCTGGCATCAGCTCCGGGCCCCAGATCGCCTTCCTTGTGTGGGCCTGGGCAGGACCGATCGAAAGGACGAATGCCAGCGCGCTCACGGCGACCAGGGAGAAGTTGCGCATGATCTCTAGACCGCGAGCAACCCGCAAAAGTGCCGGAGTCGGCGCGTTGGTTGCGTTCCCGTGTGCCGGCACCTTCTGGCACGGAGCCGCTCGGGAACGTACGCTCTTGCTGTTGATCG
>DATDLJ010000008.1:0-17359 GCA_036519395.1 Solirubrobacterales bacterium
CGACCTAAAGGAACCACGCGATTCCAGGCACTCGATCGCTACCGGGTACTCCTGATCGCCCTTGCCGTTGACGAACGGCGCCGGCCAGGAGCCGACCACCGCGGGGACGTGGTTGGTCGCCGACCAGTCGCGGTAGTCCCACCAGATCCGCTCGCCTCCCTCAAGCTCGTACTCGGCCGCCCCGACCTCCGACTCCACCCCGTCCACGTAGAAGAACCAGTCGTAGGGATCGCCGCCGCGCTCCCCCTCCGCTACCCCGTCGATCGCATGCACGAAGCCGCCGCCGTAGCGCGTCTCGATCTCGGCTTTGCCTTCCAGCGCCCGCATCACCGTGTCGGACTCGTTCGCCTCGACCGGGCGGTCGAGCACCGGGACCGCCCCGAATTCCCGCGTCACCGTCAGCTCCACGTCGCCGACCTCGGCGCCGGGACCAAGCCCGCAGCCGGCGGTTGCGAGCGCCGCACCAAGCAGCGCAGTCGCAACCGCCGTGCCGCGGCGGAACTTCATTTAGGGCAATTGCCCCCGACGCAGACCGCCACCTTGGCGGCGGGGATCGCGCCGCTTGCGGTCGCCCCCAGCTTTGCCGGCTTACCCAGCGTCACCGTGGTGCGGCCGTCGGCACCGGTCGGCGCGGCCGCGCCGGTCACCTTCGCCCCAGCCTGCGGGGTCTTTTTGCCTTTTTCGTTGTAGGCCCAGACCCGGACCGTGAACTCCATCCCGGCCTTGGCCGAGGCGGGCGCGGTCAGCACCAGCTCTTCGGGGTACTTGTAGCTCGGCGCTTCGGTCTTCGCCAGCGCCCAGAGCACGTCGTCACCGGCTTTGATCTTCGCCACGTCGCCGCTGACCATCTGCGCCTTGTGGTTGATCTTCAGGTACCAGGACGAGCTGCCCTTGGCGACGCTCGAACCGATCCCGCAGATCGCGAGCCCGAAGTCGAAGCTGTCGGTGATCGACAGCGGCCGCAGTGCCGCGGTCGTCTTCGCGCCGTTGGCGAGCAGGCCCATCGCCGTGTTCCCCTTCAGCTGCAAACTGTCGCCGCTGCCGCCGCTGCCGGGGCCGAAGCAGGTCGCTTTCGGACTGGCGGTGATGGAGACGTTCGGGGAGGCGACCGTCTTTTCGGCGAGCACTTTGCTGCCGGTGCCGACCACGCGCAGGTTGGCCTGGAGGCCCTTAGCCGTGGCGAGCGCCGTGAAGGCGAGGGTCAGAGACAGGGCCAGCGCGCACACAGCCGCCAGCCGGAACGGAATGAGACTTGGCATTTAGCCACCCTTTCCTCGAGGGTTGATTTGGCAAAGGCCGGGGACAGGTCTCCTGGCTTCCGGGATCAGGGAGGACGCGCCTTCCCGGGGACGAGGTGTCGCCCCCAGTGGCTGGCGCCGCAGCGCCCGCGAACTCCTCCACCCGGTCACAGTGGCGGGACCACGCCGGATTTGCACCGGACTTCCCTTGACCACCGACCGATATGTACGAGGGCGAGTCTATCCCCCCGCGCGCCGGGAACGGCGGTCAGCCCTAGCGCCCGCCGGCCGCGGCGAAATTGATCAGGGCCACGACCAGCGGCTGCAGCGGCTCGCCCGACTGCTCCGCCCTTTCCCGACTCTGCCTGGCGATCAGGCCGTAGGCGCGCAAGACCGTTTCGCTGAGCGAGATCACGGCATCGCGGCCGGTCTCGTCGACCGGCAGGCTCATCCAGTCGAGGACGGCGTCCTCGTTGTCGAGGTTGCCCGCTTCGGCAGCGCTGCCGAAGACCTTTGCGAAGCTGCGCAAGGACACCTCATTGGCGCCACCGCGAATAGAAGCCGGTAGCTCGCAGAGGTCCTGGTGGCTGAGAAAGGGACGCGGAACAGCCTGGTAGTAATGCTTGACCGCGCCGCGGACCGGCACAGTCCGGACGATCTCGACGCAGCCGCAGTCCCGCAGGATGTTGAGGTGGTAGCTGATCCGGTTGAGCGTCCCGCCCACCACCCTTTTGATCTCCTTGGGGCTCGCTTCCCGTTCGTTCAGCAGCTCGAGGATCTTCACCCGCACCGGATGCCCGAGCGCCCTGACGAACCAGTGATCGCCGATCTCCTCCCCCTGCTCGTCCTCCCTGAATTGATCTTCCATTGGGTAACCCCCACCCGGTTAGGAATCTTGGATGACACGAGTCTGGCTAAGTAGAAAAACGGGTGTCAACCGTTAACCGCTAAGCCCTCGCTTAGCGGCGAGGGGGCATCTTGATCAGCCCCTGCAAGGAGGAGACGCGGATGCTCTCACCCCTTCCCCCGCCGCTTCTTTCGGCGCTGCGGCGCTCGACCTCCGCCACCTTCAGGCGGGTTTGTTCGAAGATCTCGAGGATTTCTCCCAGACCCTCTTGGTCAACCGTCATCGGGGTGCGAGTGAGATGGAATTCGCGATCGTGCCCGACGATTTTCGCCTTCTCTGAGGCGAGGAAATCTTCGAGGAACAGTTCCATCGTTTCGGCCAGGTGACTGAGCGCCTCGGCCCTGTTCATCTCGTCCCACTCCCCGGTCCCGATCAACGACCGCTCCGTCGCCCGGTAGAAGTGCTCCATCGCCCCCCGGACCTTCTCTTCCCTCACCAGTTCGGCGCAATCGAGTTCGACCAGGTACTTGGCGTGATACGAGGCGTTCCCCAGCGAGGTGCCCACCTCGCGCGCCAGTTCCTTCGGGCTCGCTTCCCGTTCCGAGAGGATCCGCAAGATCTTCGCGCGAAGCGGATGGGACAGTGCTTTCAGCCGATTCTGACGCGGTCCAGACCGCACAGCTCTCCGTGGCATCTACGCCTCCCTTAGAAAACTTTGAGAACTTAGACCGTACCTCGCTTTTCAACTGAAATGTTTTGCACCGGTGAGCGGTTGCTTAGCGGGTTGACCTTTCCTCCTACCTACCTCAGAGGTAAGGTGAAACGGATGACTCTGAGTAAGTCCAAGCCTTGCGCACCCGCAGTAAGCATCTCCAAGGCCGCTTAGCACTCCTTTTCACCCGCTCGTACCTTTGCTGATGCCAACGTCAGACATCGGTCCAGAGCCCAAATTGCGCGGCTAGGGTGCCGCCACTTTGGCTGCCCCGCTAAGCGGTGGGGCTCACTCAACTGGATACAAGGGGGAACTCGATGGGCAGGGGAATGCGGCAGCAGCTGCCGGCGCTTGTGGTTGCTGGTCTGGCGTTGGTGGCAGCGCTGAGCGGGACGGTTTACGCGGCGAAGGCGGGGAAGATCAGCGGCAAGTCGATCAAGGTCAAGTCGTTGCCGGGGAACCGGTTGGCGGTTGGGTCGGTGCCGGGGAACCGGCTGAAGCCGGGGGCGCTGCGGGGCAACCAGTTGGCACCGGGGTCGGTGACCGGGATCCAGATCGACGCCTCCACCATCGGCCAGGTCCCCTCGGCGGTGCACGCCGAGTCGGCGGGCTCGGCGCAGGACGCGGAGACCGCGCTGAACGCCGCCAACGCCGAGAACGCGAGGACGGTCAACGGCTACGAAGCTGGCTGCAAAGCCGGCACCGTGCCCTTTGCCGGCGCCTGCTGGCAAAGCGAGCCCAGCGCCTCGCCGCAGACCGCGACCGCCGCCGCAGTCTCCTGCGCCGGCGTGGGCGGCGAGCTGCCGGATGCGCTCTCGCTGGTTGCCTACTCGCAGCAGCCGGGGGTGAGCCTGGCGAATGGGGATGAGTGGAGCGGAGACCTGACGAATGTCTCGGGCGTCGACCTCTACGCAGCGATCACGGTGTCGTCCTCAAGCGAGGTCAGCTCGGCCGTCTCAACCGCAAGCAAAAAATTCCGCTGTGTAATTCCCCTGGTCGGCTGACAGCGCTCTATCCTCGGGGCCGGATGCACCCTCATGCACCCGGCCCAACCAGGACCAGCACGACGATCGTGCTGGTCCTGACCGTGATCGCGCTCGGCCTCGTCGCCCTCGTCGAGGTCGCCGCCGCCTCCCCCGGGGACCGCATTCGTCAGTACTGGACGCCGGAGCGGATGGCGAGCGCCAAACCGCTCGAGCTCGCCGTCGATCAGGCCGGCCGCCCCCAGCTCCGCTTCGGCCGCCCGGCCGACGGGGCCGGCGCCAGCTTCCTCACGATCGGCACCCCGGAAGCTCCGCCCTTCTCGGTCAACGGCCGCATCTTCATCAAGTTCGGCAAGCAACGCGGCTACTGCTCGGGCACGGCGATCAACAGCCCCAGCCGCCAGCTGGTGCTGACCGCCGGCCACTGCGTCAACGCCGGCGCCATCTACCGCGGCAACCTCTGGTTCCGCGACCTCCTCTTCGTCCCCGCCTACACCGCGGGCAAGGCGCCGTTCGGCGCCTTTCCGGTCAAGCGCAACAAGGTCTTCGCGCCGCGGCAGTGGACCAACCACAGCAACTCGGCCTTCGACGTCGGCGCCTTCCTCACCCATCCCAACAAGCGGGGGATCAACCTCGCCGACGCGGTCGGCGGCGGCGCCACGATCGCCCTCAACCTGCCGCGCAACCAACAATTCGACAGCTTCGGCTACCCGGGCAACGTGACGCGGATGCAGGGCTGCCGCTCCAGCTACGCCGGCGACGACCGGCTCAGCTTCCCCCTGCCCGGCCCGCCCACCCTCGGCATCGCCTGCCACTGGGCGCCGGGTGCCAGCGGCGGCGGCTGGCTAATCGAGGACGGCACCCAGATCAACGGCCTTAACGCTTACCTGCATCTCGACGACCGCTCTCGCACCTACAGCCCCTACTTCTCGCAGGAAACTGTCGGCAAGCTGGTCGCCGGCCTCTAGACCTCGGCCTCGAGCAGGCGGCGGTAGTAACGGTAGTCGCGCCGCTCCGGGCGCAGGTTGCAGGCCAGCGCCAGGTGGTGGCGGGCGCGCCGCTTCTGGCCGGTCTTGCTGAGCGCGCGGCCGAGGCAGAAGTGGGCGTAGTCGTTGACCGGGTGGGACTCGACGACGGCCTCGAACTCCGCCGCGGCGGGGGCAAAGCGGCCGGCGCGGAAGTAGGCGCGGCCGAGCGCCTCGCGGACCGAGCTCTTCTCCGGGTCGCGGCGGGCGGCCTCGGCGAGGGGCGCGGTCGCGTGCTCGAAATCACCGTCTTCGAGCAGCTCGATACCGCGGCGGTAAAGGGTGTAGGTGGGCTCTGAAGTCGCTTCGCCGGCCATGAATCAAGTGTAGAAAAGCGGTGAAACCGGCTTCCTAGCAGGGCAAAACCATCACCCTGCTACGGTAAGTGAACGGGTTTGGCAGCGTCGTTCCGCGCCTTCCCGCCTATTGATGAGCACGATGACTGCGAAAAAATGGACCTGCGATCAGTGCGGGGTGAAGGTCAGCCGGGTCGGCGGCGAGCAAGTTGAGCTGCCCGAAAGCTGGGCGGCATCCGAAGATGGAACCTTCTGCCTCCTCTGCCGTCGTGAGCGCGCCGCCCAGGCCGCCCTCGACGCCGTTCCGGAGGGAACGCTCGAGGACCGGGCCAAACTCCGCCGCGCCGCCCTGGTCGAGTTCGAGGTGCGCCGCCGCCCCAACAACGGCAACGGCGAGATCGCCAAAGCCTGCCGCTCCTCGGTGGCCGCCGTCGTCGCCGCCCGCAAACGGCTGAAGATCCCGGCACCGCAGTAGTTCAGCCCCGCGTCCGCTCCACCAGGTCGCGCAGCAGTGCCTCTATCCCGCCCTCGGCGTAGACCTTTCGTTGCTGGTCGGCACCGTTGCCTTCGCTGAGGATGCGCTCGATCTCCTCGAGGGCGCCGGCGCCGCCCAACTGCTCGGCGTAGGGACGGGCCTCGGCCAAAGTGCCGCGGGCGACCTCGATTGCCGGGGCGGCGGTGTGGTCGTCGACCATCAGGCGGGCCGCGAGACCGTAGCGGCCGGCCTGGTAGTAGGACTCCTCGATCGCCTCGCGGGTGAGGCCGGGGGCTCCGGGACGATCGATCTCCTTCGCCGCCAGAGCCTGGATCAGGGCGGCGATCGCGACGTTCCCCTCGGGGCGCGGCTGCACGTCCATCCCCCGCACCTCAACCGTGCCCAGCTTCGGATGGGGCCGGACGTCCCACCAGATGTAGGTGTAGTCCTCCACGCCTGCGGCGGCGATCAGCTGGTCGGCGACGCGGAGGAAGTCCTCGTAATCGCGGAAGGCGCGCGGCAGCTCGAAGCGCGGGTAGCGGCGGACGACGCTGGCCCGGCCGCTGGCGAGGCCGGTGTCGACGCCCTCGCGGATGGGCGAGTTGGCGGTCAGCGCTGCCAACAGCGGCAGGTGGTGGCGCATCGCGTTGGCAACGGCGATCGCAGTTTCGGCATCGGGGACGCCGACGTGGACGTGGAGCCCGCAGGGCGGGGTGTCGAGGATGCTGACCAGGTCGCGCTTGACCGGGGCGTAGCGCGCCTTCGCAACCAGGGCCGGCTCGCCGGAGTCGCCGGGGTAGAGACCCGAGCCCAGCAGGCGGGCCTCGGTCGCTGCGACCGCCCGCCGCACCTCCGCCAGCTCAGCCGTCGCTTGGGCGGCGTCGAGGCAGATCCCGGTCTTCAGCTCGATCTGGGTGGCGAAGATCTCGGTCGAGACCGCTTTGCGGTGCGCGGGGTCGATTTGGTCAAGCACCGCTTCGGCCGCCGCGACCAGCCGGCACTCGCCGTCGACCAGCAGCAGCTCTTCCTCGACCCCGATCGTCAGCGGCGGCGAGGAGCCGAAGTTGGACTGATGGCGTTGCGCGTCGGCGCGGGAGCCGCTCTCGCTTTTAGATGAAGTTCCCATTGCGTCAGTGAGCCCGAGTTACCCACGGGCGGAGCTTCATTAACCCGCGCCTATCCTGGCTCGGTGCCATTGCGGAGACGACTAGACGTGCTGGGGGAACCGAATTACCGGCGGCTGTTCCTCGGCCGCACGGCCTCGATGGTCGGCGACGGGATGGCGCCGGTGGCGATCGCCTTCGCGATCCTCGGCTTGGATGGCTCGGCGACCGACCTCGGCATCGTCCTCGCCGCCCACAGCATCGTCGTCACCGCCCTGGTCCTGGTCGGGGGCGTCGTCGCCGACCGGGTCTCGCCGCGGGTGGCGATGCTGCGCGCCGACCTGGTCAGCATGACGGCGACGGGGGTGATCGCGCTGCTGCTGCTCACCGGCAGCGCCGAGATTTGGCACTTGGTCGCCCTCTACGCGATCAACGGCGGCGCCACCGCTTTCTTCAACCCGGCCTCGAACGCGATCGTCCCCCAGATCGTCCCCACCCCGCGCCTGCAGGAGGCGACCGCGCTGCTCAACCTCTCCCGCTACGCCGGCAAGGTGGCGGGGCCGGCGCTGGCCGGGGTGCTGCTGGCGCTGGGCTCGCCCGGCTCCGCCCTCGCCGTCGATGCCGCCACCTTTGGCGTCAGCGCCGCCTGCCTGGTCGGGGTGCGAGCCCCGCGCCTGCCGCGCGCGACCGAGGAGAATGCCTTCTTCGCCGAGCTGCGCCACGGCTGGCGGGAGTTCGTCAGCCGCGACTGGCTGGTCGCGGTCGTCCTCTCCGCGGCGATCAGCAACGCCCTCTTTTTCTCCTGTTTCCAGGTCCTCGGGCCGGCGATCGCCGAGGCGGAACTCGGCGGCTCCAGTTCCTGGGCGCTGATTGCGGCGCTCTGGGGCTTCGGCGGGGTGATCGGCGGTGGCCTGGCGCTGGCGGTGCGACCGCGGCGCCCGCTGCTTGTTAGCGAGACGGCGATCCTGATCCTCGCCACTCCCATCGCCCTGCTGGCGATCCCGACCACCGCCGTCGTGGTCGCGGCCGGGGCGCTGGTTGCCGGAACCGCGTCGGGCCTGACGGTCGTCCTCTACGAGACCGCGATGGTCGAACACGTGCCCCAGGAAGCGCTCTCGCGGGTCCTCGCCTACGACTGGTTCGGCTCGCTCGCCCTCGAGCCTTTGGGGCTGGCGCTGATCGGCCCGCTCGCCGCCGGGATCGGGACCTCCGAGACCCTCTGGATCGCCGCCGCCGTGATCACCCTCTGCCAGCTCGCGGTTTTACTTGTGCCGGGCGTGCGCCACCTCGAACGCGTCCCCGGGACTGGCCCGCCAACCCCTCCGCCGCGCCCAATCGAACCCGGGGACTAGGGTCCGCCGGTCTTTTCGACCGCTATCCGGTGCAAAAGACCGGCGGACTTCGCGATGCGGGGTCTAGAGCGTCCGCAGGGCCGCTTCGGCGGCGTTGAAGCCGCAGATGCCGTGGGCGCCGGGACCGGGTGGGGTCGCGGCGGAGCAGATGAAGACGCCGGGGATGCCGGTCCAGTAGGGGGCCGCGGTCGCGCGCGGGCGGACCAGGGTCTGCAGCGGCGTGTTGGCGCCGGTGAGGATGTCGCCGCCGATGAAGTTGGGGTTGATCAGCTCGAACTCGGCCGGGGTGCGGGTGGCGGTGGCGCGGATCCGTTCGCGGACGCCGGGGGCGAAGCGCTCGAGCTGGTTGAGGATCACCTCGGTCGCGTCGCCGCTGTAGCCGCTGGGGACGTGGGCGTAGGTCCAGACCGGATGCACGTCGCCCTGGGAGCGACCGGGGTCGGCGAGGTACTGCTGGCCGACGAGGACGAGGGGCCGCTCCGGCATGCGGCCGTGGTTGACCTCGCGCTCGGCCGCGACCAGCTCGGCGAAGGAGCCGACGACGTGGACGGTGCCGGCGCGGCGGGCCGGCTCATAGCTCCACGGCACCCCGCCCTCGACCGCGAGATCGAGCTTGAAGGCGCCGGGCCCGTGCTTGAAGCGACGGTAGGCGCGGGCGACATGGCCGGGCAGCCGATCCCCGGCAAGGTCCAGTACCGCCCGCGGGGAGAGGTCGAGGACGACGGCGTCGGCGGCGGGCAGTTCGTCGAGCGAGCGGACGCGGCGGCCGGTCTCGATCGTCCCGCCGTGCCCGCGGATCACCGAGGCCCAGGCGTTGGCGATCGCGATCGAGCCACCCTTCGCCACCGGCCAGCCGTAAGCGTGCCCGGAGCAGACCAGCGCCATCCCGATCGCCGAGCTGAACGGCAGGTTGAGCGGCGCGTAGGCGTGGGCGGCGATACCGCCGAACAGGGCCGCCGCCTCCGGCGTCCCCAGCGCCTTCGCCAGCACCGTCGCCGGCGTCGCCGCCGGCAGCCCAAACCGCGCCAGCCGCAGCGGGTGGCGGGGGAAGTGGAATAGCGGCCGGTAGAAGTCCTCGCTGAGGGCGTCGTAGCCCTTGGTCGGGGGGCCAAAGACCCGCTGCCACTTCGCGCCGCCCTCCCCCAGCCCCGCCGCGGTCGCCTCCAGCGAGCGCAGCATCGTCGCCCCGCCGCCGTCCAGCGGGTGAGCGAGGTCGACCTCCGGCCAGCACCACTCGAGCCCGTGGCGCTCGAGTTCCAGCGAGGCAACCGCCGGCGAGGAGACGACCATCGGGTGAGTGGCGCTGCACTCGTCGTGGAGCAGGCCGGGCAGGGTCAGCTCGGAGCTGCGGGTGCCGCCGCCGATCGTCGCCGCCGCCTCGATCACCGTTACCTCCACCCCGCGGCTGGCGAGGACGGCCGCGCAGGCGAGCCCGTTGGGACCGGAGCCGACGACGACGGCGCTGCTCATGAGGTCTGGTGCACCGGGAAGGGCTCGTCGCCGACCAGCCAGGGCTGGCGGCTGGCCATGTCGCGGACGTCGACCCAGCCCTCCTCGACGAGGCCGTCGGCGGCGTCCCAGATCCGGTAGCGCTGGCGCTGCACGTGCGCCGGTTGCGACTCCAGCGTCACCACTCGCAGCTCGCCCGGCCCGAACCCGCAGCGCTCCTGCACCGCCGCCAGCAGACGGTGATCGTGGAAGTGGCCATCGCCGAAGTTGTAGCCGAGGACGACGCCGGCGACGAGCTCGCCCTCGCGCACGCTGTACTCCTCAATGTCGTCCACCGCCCGCGCCGTGAGCGCGTTCAGCGCCCGCCCGTGCGAGTGCATCGAGCGGAAGGCGAGCCCTTTGTAGACGAGCACGTCGATCATCTCCTGCTCGTAGAAGTTCTCCAGCTGCCTGGTAACGATCGGCGCCGACTTGACGATCTCGGTGTCGAGCTTCTCCTCCGCCCCGCTCTCGCGCCGGAAGAGCCACTGGCTGGTCGCCCAGTTGCCGGCGTAGTAACGCATCGATGGCAGAAAGGAGATGAGGTCGGGACGGAAGTTGCCCAGCACCGGCAGGCCGACACAGATGACGGCGAGGATCGCGACCAGCAGCGGGTCGTCGAGCGTCGACCAGGGCACGTCGGCGTAGTGGCCGAAGAGGAAGAAGAGGCCGAAGATCATGAACACGTTCCACTCCAGCGGCACCGCCAGCGGGAAGGTGGAGAAGATGTGGACGTGGAAAAGCACCATCCCGGCGAGGGCAAGGGTGCCGATCAGACCGCCCTGGGTGAGGATCAGGATCAGCGGCAGGCTGAACTCGATCACGGTGCCGAGGTGGGCGGAAAGTTCTCCCAGGCGCGAGGGCCGCAGGTCCTCGGGATGGTTCGCGTAGAGCTGCTGCTTCGCCCTGCGCGATCGATTCCAGGGCGTGTTGCTGATCATCACCGTGACCACGAAGGGGAAGTGGCGGTTCAGCTTTGAGGCGGCGGCACCCCACCAGATGCAGAAGAAGACGAGCTGGGCGGCGATCACCATGTTGGTCAGCGGGAAGAGGAAGATGATCGCGAGGGTGCCGTAGATCTCCGCCCGCGCCGCCAGGAACGGGACCTTGTCGCGGAGGCCCAGGGCTCCGAGAAAGGCGAGGAGTACGCCGACGGCGACCGGGTCGAGCACCTTGGCGATGGGGACGATGAGGATCAGGATGCCGCCCGTGTCCACCGGGTCCAGCCAGGACGCCGACGCGCTCTCTCCCGGCGAGAGCAGCAGGTAGAGCGCCGACCCGATCAGCCCTATATAGAGAGCGACGTCGAGCCAGGTCCGCGTCGTCCCCCGGGTGCCAGGCACCTTCTCGGGCCAGGGCGGCAGCCGCGTCGTCCCCGGCCGCAGCCAGTAGAGGACGCCGCCGATCATCGGCTTGAAGCGCAGGGTCAGCGGCAGCGAGCCGGCGCCGAGCCCCAGTACCTCCCAGAGCATCGTCCAGATCACCGCCTTCTGGAAGATGATCGGGTTGGTCCACTCGGGCCAGCCGCTGGTCGCGAAGATCAGCAGCGCACCGCCGCCGGCGTAGACGAGGATCTTGAGGATGTAGAGGAAGTAGACCGCGACCGGCGTCCCGAACCCGTTCAGCGCCCAGTCCTGGGCCAGCGGCTTGATTCGCTCCAAGTGGGGCTTCTGCCGCCACTCGGAGACCTCGAACGGCGGCGGCGCTGGATCGAGCAGGCCCATGCGGGCCAGCCTAGCCGGAGCCGGACCCGTCCGCGCCCCCTCCTAGCCTTCGGCGCCGCGATGAGCTTGCGCCGCAATCACGCCTGGATCGCCGTCGTCGTCGCGGCGGCCTTCGTCCTTGGAGCCTTACTGCCGACGGCCTTCGGTCGCTCGCAGGCGCCCGCCCCCGTGCGCAGCGCCCTGGCACAAACCGACAGCGTCCAGGGCGCGCCGAAGCGGACGATGGTGCTGAGCAAGGTCGTCGTCCCACCCGGCGCCCAACTCGCCCTCCACCACCACCTCGGCACCCAGATTTCCCGGATCACCGCCGGCACCCTCACCTACACCGTGCGCCAGGGTTCAGCCACGGTCCGCAGCGGCGAGGCCGACCAGCAGCCCAAACTGGTCCGCCGCATCACCGCCGGCCAAACCGCCCGCATCCAGCCCGGCCAGTGGCTAGTCGAGCAACCCTCCGACATCCACGAAGCCGCCAACCGCGGCTCGAAGCCGGTCGTCATCTACCTGGCGACGCTGCTGAAGAAGGGCGCGCCGCCGGCTACTCCGGTGACGTTGGCGGGCGACGACAGCTGAGCGAACGCCGGCGAGCAAAAGAAAACCGCCTCATGAGAAACGGTGGCGCAGTACCGCTACGGGGATTCGAACCCCGGTTTCCGGACTGAGAATCCGGCGTCCTAGTCCCCTAGACGATAGCGGCGAGGAACGGGCATTTTAGCGGGCTAGCGGACGGGGGTGCGAGACGTCGGTCACAGCGCGGCCTCTTTAGGCGGCGGGAGGCGCGGGGTGCTCAATCGGTAAATTGGCTGCTCCCCGCGGCTGTGGCGGAACTGGTAGACGCGCACGGTTCAGGTCCGTGTGGAGGCAACTCCGTGGAGGTTCGACTCCTCTCAGCCGCACTACCGCTAAGCGGCAGCGGGCACCGACTCGGGTGCTCGCGCCGCGTTGGCGGCGATCTCATCGACGAAGCTTGGCCACAGCGCCCGCGGCAGGTCGTGGCCCATGCCGTCGACCATCTTCAGGCGGGCGCCGGGGATCGCCTTCGCGGTGGCGCGGCCGCCGGAGGGATTGACGAGGACATCCTTCTTGCCGTGGATGACGAGGGCGGGGACGTCGAGATTGCGCAGGCCAGGGGTGCGGTCGCCGGAGGCAGTGATCGCGTGCAGCTGGCGGGCGATGCCGGCCTCGCTGTGACCGCGATCGAAGGAGCGCCCTGCAATCTCCCGGATCCGGGCCTCTTCGAACGGGTAACCGGGCGAGCCAATCGCCTTGAAGGTCTTGATCACCCGCTCGATCGCCGCCTCGCGCTCGCGCGGCGGGCGGCCGAGGAGGAGGCCGAAGGTGCGGTAGCTGGGATGCCCTACCCGGCGGCTGCCGGTGGTCGACATGATCGAGGTCAGCGAACGGACGCGCTGGCGGTTCTCAATCGCCGCGGTCTGGACAATCATCCCGCCCATCGAGGCGCCGACCAGATGCGCCGACTCGATTCCGAGGTGGTCCATCAGCCCAAAGGCGTCGGCGGCCATGTCGCGCAGCAGGTAGGGCGGGGTGCCGCGGCCGGTCGCCATCGCGAGTTTGCCGGGAACGCCGGCGGCCTCGATCCGGGTCGAGCGGCCGATGTCGCGGTTGTCGAAGCGGACGACGCGGTAGCCGCGGTCGGCGAGCATCGCGCAGAACTCCTCATCCCAGGCGACCATCTGCGTCGCCAGGCCCATCACCAAGAGCAGCGGCTCTCCGTCGGGGTCGCCCATCTCCTGGAAGCAGATCTCGATCCCGTTGGCGGGTGCAAACAGTTCGTCACCGAAGCGATGCATCTGGGGATCGTACCCGTCCTGGCTGCCTAGCCAAACGTCATACTCGCGCGGATGCGCACCGCGATCATCTCCGACCTCCATCTCGGCGTCGCCAGTGACGAGGACGTGCTCCGCGACCCCGAGGTGCGCCGTGCGCTTCTCGCTGAGATCGGCGGCGCCGACCGGCTCGTCTTGCTCGGCGACGTGGTCGAGCTGCGCAACCTCCCGGTCGGGCCTTCGCTGGCTCGCGCCCAACCATTCTTCGAGGAGATAGGGGAGGCGATCGGCGACGCCGAGGTGATCCTCGTCCCCGGCAATCACGATCACCGCCTCGCCGAGCCGCTGCTCGACGAGCTCTCGATCGCGGGCGAGCGGACCCTCGAGTTGGAGCATCACCACTCCCCCGCGACCGGTCCCGCCGCCCTGATCAACCAGTGGCTCGGCGCCGCGCGGCTGCAGATCGCCTATCCGGGCATCTGGTTGCGCGACGACGTCTACGCGACCCACGGCCATTACATGGACGTCCACCTCACCCTGCCGCGGGCCGAGTGCGTGGCGGCGGCGTTAATGGTCCGCCTCGCCGGGCCACTGCCGAGATCCGCCACTCCGACTGACTACGAACGGGTGCTGCGTCCCCTCTACGGCTTCGCCTACGGGCTCGCCCAGGTACTGCCGATCAAGCGCCGCCGCAACGGGCCCTTCGAGCGCGCCTGGGAGGTGCTCGCCGGCGAAGAGAAAGAACGAACGCTCGGCACCCGCGCCGCCCGCGCCGGCTTCCCCTTGGCGGTGGCCGGCCTCAACGGACTGCTGCGAGCCGAGTTCGAGCCCGACGTCAGGCCGCAAGCGATCTTCCACAGCGGGGTCGCGGCAGCGACCGAGCTGGCGGTGCGGCTCGGCATCGACGACGTCCACGTGATCACCGGCCACACCCACCGCGGCGGGCCGCTGCCCGACGAACCGGAGTGGTCCCTCCCCCGCGGCGGCCACCTCCACAACACCGGCAGCTGGGTCTTCGCCTCGGCCTTCCACCAGCCGGGCACCCCGCCCAACTCCTACTGGCCCGGAACCGTCACCTGGCTGGAAGACGAAGAACCACCGCGCCGCCTCCGCCTACTTCAAGATCTCTCGCACGCGCAGATGACCGACCTGATCAACAGCGCGGCCTGAGGACGGTCCGGGGGTGACCCGCCGGACCCTCCCCGCTGTTGTCCGCCGGGTCACCCCCGGACCGTCCCCCTAGTCCAGCCAGTCGGCGATAGTCGCGCCGATCTCCGCCCCAGCGTCCTCCTGGAGGAAGTGACTGGCATTCTCGACCGGGCGCGGCGGCGGAAAGTTGAGCTCGCTGGAGACCCGCTCCCCCACCGAGAAAGGCAGGATCGGGTCGGAATCCGCCCAGAGGACCAGCGCCGGCCGCTCGTCCTCGCGCAGCGCATCGGCAACGGCTTTGCCCTCGACGGCGCCAACCGCGTCGGGCTCGGTCGGGAGGATCAGCGGGAAGGCGCGGACGCCCGCCTTTGAAGGCCCGTCTATATATGGAGCGTCGTAGGCGGCGATCACCTCGTCCCCCGGATCGTTCTTGCAGCCGCCTTTGATCAGGAACCCGACCGGGACGTCCTCGTTGTTGCGGACGAAGTCGCGGAAGGCGAACCAGGCGTCGCTCATTTTCTGGCGGCCGGTGAAGGGGCCGGTCTCCATGATCACGATCCGGCTGATCCGGTCCGGGTGCTCGACCGCGAGCCGCAGCCCGATCGGCCCGCCCCAATCGTGGACCACCGCCGTGGCGTTGCGCAGGTCGAGTTCCTCGAGCAGCGCCGCCATCAGCTCGACGTGGCGGTCGTAGGTGTACCAGCCGAGATCGGTGGGCTTATCGGAGCGGCCGAAGCCGGCGTAGTCGGGGGCGATGCAGCGATAACCGGCGTCCCGCACCGGCGGGATCACCTTGCGCCACAGATATGACCAGGTCGGCTCGCCGTGGAAGAAGATGACCGGGTCCCCCTCGCCCTCATCGAGGTGCGCGAGCCGCAGCCCGTCGATCTCTCTGTATTGGGATGCGAACGGATAGTCCGGCAGTCCCTCCAGTAGCTCATCCGGCGTACGGACCGCATCGACGCTCATCTCTCCCACCCCCCGTCGCGAAGCTCTCGGATAGCGAGAGGAAAGCGACACTCGATTGCCGCCGCAGTCTATGGCGAAAAGACATTCTTGACCTGAATCCCTGGAATTCAGATCAGGATTCTCTACTTTCCTGATCGACTTTGTGCTACGGTGCCCGCCTCATTGAGCAGTAAGTTGCTCAAGAAAGTAAGTCAGTCGACATAGGAAGGAAACTTTTAGATGCGGAACGCTCGCACTACCCGGCGGCGCAGCGTGAAGATCGGCCTCCCGGCCGCACTTCTCGTACTGCTCCTCGCCGTCTTCGCTGCTGGATGTGGCAGCAGTGATGACAGCACCACCGGCTCGGACTCCTCTGGAGGTGGCGAGTTGGCTGTGGTCGGCTACTCCACCCCGGAAGCTGTCTACACCGAAGACCTTGAGCCCGCTTTCGAGGACAGCGACAAAGGCAGCGGCGTCAGCTTCAGCAACTCGTTCGGCGCCTCCGGTGATCAGAGCCGTGCCGTGGTCGCGGGTCAGCCCGCATCGATCGTCCACTTCGCCCAGGGCGGCGACATGGAACGACTGGTCGACGAAGGAGAACTCGTCGCCAAAGACTGGAACAAACAGCCCTACAATGGCATCGCCCAGAACTCGGTCGTGGTCATCACCGTCCGCGAGGGCAACCCCGAGGGGATCAAATCCTTCGAGGACGTCCTCACCAAAGACGTCGATGTGATCACCCCGAATCCGTTCAGCTCCGGCGCCGCGCGCTGGAACATCATGGCCGTCTACGGCTCTGAAATTAACGCTGGCAAATCGGAGGACGAGGCTCTCGCCGCGGTCAAGACCCTGCTCGAAAAGGCAGTCGCCCAGCCGGGCAGCGCCCGCGACGCGCTCTCTGCCTTCACCCAGGGCCAGGGCGATGTTCTCCTCGGTTACGAGAACGAGGCGATCAAAGCCGAAGAAGAGGGCGAAGACATCGAGTACGTGATCCCGCCCTCGACGATTCAGATCGAAACCCCGATCGCGGTCACCAAAGCCGCGCCGGAGCCGGCCGCCCAGAACTTCCTGGACTTCATCTGGTCGGACGCGGGGCAGGAAATCTGGGCCGAGAACGGGTACCGCCCGGTCAACCCCAAACTCGTCGACGAGAAACAGTTCCCGACCCCGGCCGATCTCTTCACGATCGACCAGTTCGGTGGCTGGGGCAAAGTCAACGATGAGTTCTTCGATGACGAAACCGGCTCCGTAGCCGAGATCGAGAAAGAACTCGGAGTCTCGACGAGCGGCTGATGGAGGCACACCCGGCAAACCTCCCCGCACCTACCGAGCGCCGGGCAGGCCTCCGCCTGCCCGGTCTCGGCACCGGCATCGGCGGTGGCATGGTGATGCTCTACCTGAGCATCATCGTGCTGCTGCCGCTGGCGGCAGTCGCCAGTGAAGCTTTCAGCGGCGGCCTCGGCACCTTCTGGGACCAGGTCACCTCACCGCTGGCGGTGAAGGCCCTGAAACTGACGGTCGTCTGCTCGCTGATCGTGGTCGTCATCAACGGCGTCTTCGGCACGATCCTCGCCTGGCTCCTGGTCCGCGACCGGTTCCCCGGCAAGAGCGTCGTCAACGCGGTGATCGACCTGCCGTTCGCGCTGCCGACGATCGTCGCCAGCCTCACCCTGCTGACCCTCTACGGCGCCGACAGCCCGCTCGGGATCGACATCGCGTTCACCCGCGCCGCCGTCGTCGTCGCCCTCTGCTTCGTCACCCTGCCCTTCGTCGTCCGTGCCGTGCAGCCGCTGCTGCTGGAGATGGACCGCGAGATGGAGGCCGCGGCGGCCTCGCTGGGCGCCGGCAACTTCACGATCTTCCGCCGCATCATCTTCCCCAACCTCCTCCCCGGCCTCGCCGCCGGGATCGCGCTGGCCTTCGCCCGCGCGCTGGGCGAGTTCGGCTCGGTCCTCCTCTTCGCCGGCGGAAATCCGGACACGACCGTCTCCTCGGTCTTCATCCGCAATCAGGTCGAGTCCGACAACCTGGTCGGAGCCTCCGCCGTCTCGGTGGTCCTGCTCGTCGCCTCGCTGCTGCTGCTCGGCTGCGTCTCGCTGATCCAGCGCTGGGCGATCCGGCACGACCGCGGCTCGACCGACTTCATCGTCGCGGTCGAGAACAAGGACGTCTCGGGAGGCGGTGCCTGATGAGCGCCAATGCCTCCAGCCGCTGGGGACTGCGGTTCCTCGGCCT
>DATDLJ010000009.1:0-12849 GCA_036519395.1 Solirubrobacterales bacterium
CGCGCGCAAATGGGGTCGTCAACCAGTCAAGCCGACGGCCGCCTACGAATCGGACGCTGGGCCACGCTGGCCGGGCTGATCGCGATCGTGGCGGTGGCCGCCCTGCCTTCCAGCGCATCGGCGGCGGCGTGCCCCGTCACCCCCGGCGTCTTCGCCACCGCCTGGATCGGCGGCAGCGGCAGCCTTCACAACGACGCCAACTGGACCAACGGCACCCCGAGCGGGTCGTGTGACGTCTCGATCACCGCGGCCGGCAACTACACGGTCTCGATGACCGGCGGCGCCAACGCGAAATCGCTGACCCTCGGCGGCCCCGGCTCGACGCCCCACCTCGTCATCTCCGACGAGAGCCCGAACACGAACTTCGACGCACAGCCGGCCGGGATCACGATCGCCGCCGGCGCCTCGGTGACGCTCACCTGTCAACCGGGTGGTTGTCCGGTTGGAGGACCGGACATCTACAGCGGCTCCAGCCCCTTCGCCAACGCGGGGGTGATCACGGTCAGCACGAACACCGGCGGCGGCGCCGTGGTGGGGGGTCAGATCACCAACACCGGCACCCTGAGCTTCGAAAAATCAGCCTCGCTCAGCGGCAAAATCACGAACAAAAATGTCATCAACATCGCCAACGGGGCTACCGTCACCAACCAGGGCAGCTCCTGCGGCGACACCGGCGCCTCGGTCAAAAACGACACCGGAGGCTCGATCGACGGAAACGCCACCGGACTCCTCAGCGTCAGGAACTTCGATCAGGGAGCCGGCACCACCAAAGACGTGACGATCCCCTGCGGCGGCACCCTCAACTACAGCGGCAGCGGTGCAAGTGAAATCCGGGCAACCGGCGGTTTCAACCTGACCGGCGAAATGCAAGCCGGCCAGGCGCTCACGGTCAGCGCCGATAGCGGCAACACCAACGTGTTCCTGCAGAGCGACTTCACGAACAAAGGCGCGATCACGCTGACCTGCCCGCCGTCTCCGGGTTCCTGCAGCGGTGGCCCGACCGGAGGCGCCGGCTTCAGCGCCAACGGCAAAGCCTTCACCAACGCCGGCACCTTCACCGTCGCCGCCGATTCGGGCACCGGGGCAAGCCTTAGCGGCGGCCTCACCAACACCGGCACGATGACCTTCAATCAGAGCGCCTCGATGGGCGGCGTCGTCGTCAACAAAGGCGCGATCAGCATCGCCGACACGAAGGTGGTCACCAACCAGGGCAGCTCCTGCGGCGACACCGGCGCCTCGGTCAAAAACGACACCGGAGGCTCGATCGACGGCAACGCCACCGGACTCCTCAGCGTCAGGAACTTCGATCAGGGAGCCGGCACCACCAAAGACGTGACGATCCCCTGCGGCGGCACCCTCAACTACAGCGGCAGCGGTTCCAGCGATATCCGCGCCACCGGCGGCTTCAACCTGACCGGGGAAATGCAGGCGGGCCAGGCGCTGACGGTCAGCGCCGAGAGCGGCAACACCAACGTGACCCTGCAGAGCGACTTCACCAACAAAGGGAACATCACCATCACCTGTCCTGAAAGCGGTTGCAGCGGCGGTTCGGGTGGCGGCGTCGGCTTCAACGTCAACAACAAAGACTTCGTCAACAGCGGCTCCTTCACCGTTGCCGCGGCCTCGGGCACCGGCGGTGGGGTCGGCGCCAACTTTGAAGGAACGATCCTCAACACCGGGACGATGCAGTTCGACCAGAGTGCTTACCTCGGCGGCCCGGTGACGAACAAAGGCGCGCTCAACATCGCCAACACCAAGGTCGCCACTTCGAGCGGCAGCTCCTGCGGCGACACCGGCTCCTCGGTGAAGAACGACACCGGCGGCTCGATCAACGGCACCGGCACCGGCTTCCTCAGCGTCTTCAATTACGACCAGGGCACCGGCACCACCAGCGGCGCGGCCCCGGTGCAGATCCCCTGCGGCACCCTCAAATACACCGGTACCGGCGCCAGCACCGTGCAGGTCAACGGCGGCGGCACGCCGATGACCGGCGGCATCGCCGCCGGTCAGACCCTGCGGGTGGTCGGAGGCGTCAACAACTCGTCGCCCTTCACCAACGCGGGCACGATCATCTTCGACCAGAGCGGTTCGAACAACCCCGCCGTAAACACCGGCACCCTCACCAACACCGGCAAGATCGAACTCGTCGGTGCTTCGGCCAACACCTCGAGCGTGACCGGCGGCCAGCTCAAACAGACCGCCGCCGGCGCCGAGATCGTCATCCCGGCCGGGACCAAACTCAACCCGGGCGCCCCGATCGCGCTGGAAGCCGGCACCCTGCGCGGCAGCGGCACGATCGTCGGCTCGATCGTCAATTCGGGCGGGACCGTCAAGCCTGGCGACAGTCCCGGCACCCTGACCCTGGGCGGTAGCTACGTGCAGGAAGCCGGCGGCAAGCTCGAGATCGAGGTGGCGGGTACCGGCGCCGGCCAATTCGACGTCCTCGCCCTTTCCGGCACCGCGACTCTGGGCGGGACGCTGGCGCTGGTTCCGACCGGCGGCTACGCCGACTCCTCGGCAATCGGCGACAGCGTCGCCTTCCTCACCTACGGCGGCAGCGTCGTCAACGGGTTCGCGCAGACGACGGTCAACCCGTCGCTCTCCTGCCCCAAGGCCTTCTCGACGAGCAATGACACCGGCGCCAAAGCGCTGAAAGCGACCGTCGTCAGCACCGGCGCCAGCTGCGGTGGTGGCGGTGGCGGAGGAGGGGGCGGCGGTGGCGGCAGCGCCGACCCGGTCCCCAACACCAAGCTCGGCGTTCACCCCGGCTCCAAGGTGAGGACCAAGCAGTCGAAGCTGAAAGTGAAGTTCGGCTTCTCCTCGCCCAACGTCCCGAGCGCGAACTTTGAGTGCAAGCTCGACAAAGGTGCCTACAAAGCCTGCAAGCCGCCGAAGACCTACAAAGTGAAGCCGGGCAAGCACACGTTCTCGGTGCGGGCGGTCGGGCCAGGCGGCACCGACAAGAGCCCCGTGACTTACAAGTTCAGGGTCATCAAAGAAAAAGGCTGATCAGCCGCTGACGGCGGCGCCCTCGGTTGCCGCGACCACCTTCTCGGCGAGGTGCGGCGGGACCTCTTCGTAGCGCTCGAACTCCATCGTGAAGTCGGCGCGGCCGCCGCTGATTGAGCGCAGGTCAGGGGCGAAGTCGAGTACCTCGGCCATCGGCACCTCGGCCTTGACCTCGGTCATCGCGCCTTTTGCCTCCATCCCCAGCGGTCTCCCGCGGCGCGAGTTGAGGTCGCCGATCACGTCGCCGACGACATCGTCGGGGCAGTTGACCGTCAGCTTCACGATCGGCTCCAGGAGGACCGGGTCCGCTGCGGCCATCGCCTCCTTGAAGGCCATCGCCCCGGCGAGTTTGAAAGCCAGTTCGGAGGAATCGGTGTCGTGGTGTTTGCCGTCGACCAGGCGAACGCGGACATCCTTGACCGGGTAACCGGCGACGGTGCCGTGCTGCATCGCTTCGACCACGCCTTTTTCGACCGCGGGGATGAAGCCGCCGGGGATCGCCGCGCCCTTGATCTTGTCGATGAACTCGAGCCCTTTGCCTTCGCTGCCCGGTTCGATCTCGATCGCGCAATCAGCGAACTGCCCTTTGCCGCCGGTCTGCTTCTTGTGGCGGGCGCGGGCGGCGGCCGGGGCGCGGATCGTCTCCTGGTAGGGAACCCGTGGCGGGTGCAGCTCGATCTCTGCCCCAAACCGGGTCTTCATCCGCTCGACCAGGACCTCGACGTGGACCTGGGTGAGGCCGGCGATGATCTGGTCGCCGGTCTGGGGGTCGCGGTGGACGTCGAGGGTTGGGTCCTCCTCGCTCAGCCGCCGCACCGCGGTTGCGGCCTTCTCCTCGTCCCCCTTCGTCTTTGCTTCGTAGGAGAACGCCATCACCGGCGCCGGTAGGTCGAGCGGCGGGACCGCGACCTCACGCTGCTCGTCGCAGAGGACGTCGCCGGCCCGGGTCTCCTTCAGCTTCGCCACCGCCCCGATGTCGCCGGCCCCCAGCTCGGGGACCGGCCGCAGATCTTTTCCCAGCGGCTGGCCAACCTGGCCGATTCGCTCCTTCTGGTGGCGGCTGACGTTGACCGCTTGTGAGTCGGAGCGCAGGGTGCCGCTGTAGACGCGGAAGATGTTGATCCGGCCGGCGTAGGGGTCGGCGGTGGTCTTGAACACGTAGGCGACCAGCGGTCCATCCTCGTCGGAGGCGACCTCGATCGCCTCGCCGTCGCCGTTGCGGGCCGCCAGCGGGCCGCGCATCGCCGGCGAAGGCAGGTCCTCGACCAGCGCCTCGAGCAGCCTGTTCGTTCCCAGGTTCTTGGTCGCGACCCCGCAGGTGACGGGGAAGAGGTGGCCCTCGGTCACACCCCGCTTCAGCGCGGTGACGATCTCCTCGTGGGCGATCTCCTCGCCCTCCAGGTAGCGCTCCATCAGCTCATCGGAGTTCTCGGCGACCTCGTCCATCAGCTTCTCGCGGTACTCCTCGGCCTGGGGGAGAAGCTCCTCGGGAATCGGCGCCGGCTTCGCGTTGCCGCGCTCGCTGCCCTCGTAGAGGAAGGCCTCCATGTCGATCAGGTCGATCAAGCCGCGGACCTCGTGCTCGGTCCCGATCGGGATCTCGGTGGCGACAACGTGGGGACCGAAGGCGGCCTTCAGCGAGTCAAGCGCGGTGAAGAAGTCGGCTCGCTCGCGGTCGAGCATGTTGACGAAGACGAGGCGGGCCAGGCCCTCTTGATCGGCGCGCTGCCAAAGCCGTTCGGTCTGGACCTCGACCCCGGCGACGGCGTTGACCACGACCACGGCTGAGTCGGCGGCCCGCAGCGCCGCCGCCGCGTCGGCGACGAAGCTCGGATCACCCGGGGTGTCGATCAGGTTGATCTCGCGGTCGGCGTAGGGGAAGCCGCAGACGCAGGCGTTGATCGAGAGCCCGCGGGCTTGCTCGTCGGGTTCGTGGTCGGAGACCGTCGAGCCGTCGGCGACACTGCCGAGGCGGTTGACCGCTCCCGCCTCGAACAGCATCGCCTCGTGGAGGCTGGTCTTGCCGCTGCCGCGATGGCCGATCAGAGCGACGTTGCGAATCCGATCTGCAGCCTTGTGCGACATGTATCGAAGGTACACCCGGGTGCAAGGGGCGTCGAGTCGAAAGAGTGAGGTCGTGATCGAGGCCGTCACCTTCGACTTCTGGAACACGATCGCCCGGGTTCCTTCGGGGGCGATGAACGAGGCGCGGCAGCGGGGAATTGCGGCGGCTTGCGCCAGTCATGAGATCGAGATCGAGGCGGAGCTGCTGACCGCCAGCCTGCGCGAGGTGGGGTTGGACTGGGAACGCAGTTGGGCGGCGGGACGGCACCTGCCGCCGCACGAGGCGGCCGAGTCATTGGTCCGCGCGCTTGGCATCGAGGGGGCTGCGCGGGAGATGGTGGCGGAGGCGTTCCTCGGCGCCGGGCGGGAAGTCGCCCTGGAGCTGGCCCCGGACATCCGCGCCTGCCTGGAGGCGCTGGGGGAGCGCGGGGTGAGGCTGGGGATCGTCTGCGACGTCGGCTTCAGCGGCGGCGAGCTGCTGCGCGAGCTGCTCGCGGGGGAGGGGCTGCTTCAGCACTTCTCCGGCTGGGCCTTCTCCGACGAAGTGGGTCATTACAAGCCCTCGCCGCGGATCTTCGAAGCGGCGCTGGGCTCGCTGGACGCGAAGCCAGCGGCGTCCCTCCACGTCGGGGACCTGCGCCGCACCGACATCGTTGGCGCTGCCGCCCTGGGGATGCGGACCGTTCGCTACCGGGGGATGAATGACGAGGGGGCCCGGGACGAGGGGACGGAAGCGGAGTTCGTCCTTGACAATCATCTGCAACTGCTCGATGTCCTTGATCGCCTCGATAGAGACTGAACGCCTGCTCCTGCGCCCGATCGCGACGGGGGACCTCGACGAGGTCGTTCGCCTGCACGAAGACCCCGAAGTCGCCCGCTTTATGGGCACGCCCGACCGCGAGTGGTTGGTCGGCTGGGTTGAAGGGAGCGACCGCGAATGGTCCGAGCTCGGGTACGGGCGGATGGCGATCCTCGATCGCGACAGCGGCGCCTTCCTCGGCCGCAGCGGGCTCAAACGCTGGCCGCAGTTCGAGGAGACCGAGGTGGGGTGGGCGCTGCAGCCCGAGGCCCGCGGCCGGGGGATCGCCACCGAGGCGGCCGCGGCGACCCTGGATTGGGCCAGCGAACGGTTCGACCTCCCCTACGTCACGGCGATGATCCAGCCGGCCAACGAGCCCTCAGCCGCAGTTGCCGGGCGCCTGGGGATGAGCCCGCTGCGCGAGGACGAGCTGCTCGGCATCCCCGTTGTCGTCTACGCGATCGGCGAAGAGCAGCGGGAAGCACCCGCCCCAGCAGCCGCTCCTTGACAGTCGAGTACTCAGATCCATTTATGCTGCTGCCGCCATGGGTTCGGAGCAAGGGGAGATGGAAACGGGGCAGGGCAAGCGCCTCGACGGTCTGCTGCAGGCAGTTGCGCAACTCCGTGAGGTCACGGAGCTACCGCAAGGGCGCGTAGACGAGCTGGCGCAGGCACGCGCGGTCCTCGATGCCGCCGATGAGCTGGCGAGGGTGAGTGAGCTCGAGGCTGCGTTTGACGCCGTCGATGCCGAGGCCGCTGACTTTTCTCCCGCCGCTCGGCTGGTGGTCACGCTGGCGAAGGTGCGGGCAGACGACCGACTCATCCTCGGTCATGGCGATGAGAGTCTGCGGCTAAAGCGGATTGATTTTCAGGGGGACGAGGCTGCCATCCCCGAGCTCGAAGCCCGCCTGAGGCCGACCCCAGACGGTTCGATGTGGTTGGTCAGCGAGCGGGAGGGGGAGCGCGAATCGACCATCTTCGCCGGGGAGTTTCAGTTCATCGTCAGCGGCGAGCCGGAGACCGTTGATGCCCTCGAGCGGCAGGTCACTGAGCTTGGGACCACGCGCGAGCGCGAGGAGTACGGGCTGAACGGCCAGTTGCTGATCTCATTTGCCTTCGGGGTGGGCCTGAGGGCCGCGTGGGGATCTGGAGTGGTGACCCTCACCGATCAACGGCTGCTCGGGATCATCTTCGACGACGACATGCAGGGGCGCCCTCGCACCACCGAGGCTGCCTGGATGCCCCGGGCCTTCGTCGCCAGCGATGCCTCATCGGTACTCGCCTTCGAGATTCCGCGATCGGCGATCGAAGAGGTGGAGGTCATCGACAACGGTTTCGTCGGCAGGCGCATCCCTTACGCGAACCTCGACGGCGAGAGATTCAGCTTCTCCTGCCAGACGGTCCGCATCGTCGAGGGCGACCGGCTGGTCAAACCGAAGAAGGGCGTCTTGGCGGGCGCGCTGCGGAGCCTGGCCTAAGTCGACTGGGCGACGCGGTCTCAGCGGCTCTTCAGCAGCCGTCCGACCGCGGCCATCATCTCGTCGGTTTTCTCCTCGCGCGCGGCGGGGGTCGCGGCACCGACGACGCAGTGGCGGGTGTGTTCGTCGAGTAGGGCGAGGGCGACCTTGTCGATTGCGGCCTGGGCGGCGGAGATCTGGGTGAGGATGTCGATGCAGTAACGCTCTTCGTCGACCATTTTTTCGATCCCGCCGATCTGGCCGGAGATCCGGCGCAGGCGGTTCTTCACCTGCTCCTTGTTGTCGATGTAGCCCGGGTCCTGCTGTTTTGCCGCCATCTCACGTCCTTTGTTCGCTGATCTGCTGGGAAAGAGTATATACCCCCCGAGGGTATCTGCTACAGTCGAATCGATGAGTGCCACGAAACGCATCGTCCTCTTCGTCGCTGGCCTGGCAGTGGTCTTCGCCGCTGCCGCGGGATTGGGCTCCCTGGTTGAGCCGGCTGAGACCGACGACGGGGGAGCGGGGGAGACGATGGCTGCCCACTCCGCGCACGAGACCGAGGCGGCCGGGCACGAGCCGGCTGGGCTGGGGATCGCCGAAGGCGGCTACTCCCTGCGCCTGGCGACGAACCAGTTCGGGCGCGACAAGGTTGGTCAACTGAGCTTCTCGGTCGTGGCCGGAGACGGCGAGCCGGTGACCGAGTTTGATCAGCTGCACGAGCGCCGCCTGCACCTGATCATCGTCCGTCGTGACGGCACCGAGTTCCGCCACCTGCACCCGGAGATGGACGCGGCCGGGGTCTGGACCGTGCCGGTCGGGTTCGCCGCGGCGGGCGTTTATCGCGCCTTCGCCGACTTCTCGGTTGACGGCGAGCAGCAGACCTTGGCCGGCGACCTCTTCGTCTCCGGCGGCGACTTCAAGGCACGCCCGTTCCCGGCGCCGCGGCCGCTCGCCACGAGCGACGGATATGAGGTCACGCTCGCGGCCACCGACCTGATGGCTAACGAGCCAACCGAGCTCAGCTTCGCGGTCAGCGAGAACGGCCGTCCGATCGATGATCTCGATCCCTATCTGGGCGCCAAGGGCCACCTGGTGGCGCTGCGCGAAGGCGACCTCGCCTTCCTCCACGTCCACCCGGAGGAGTCAGAGGTGGCGGCCAACGAGATCGCCTTCGAGGCGACCTTCCCGTCCCCCGGGCGCTACCGCCTCTATCTCCAGTTCAGGCACGAAGGGGCCGTGCGGACGGCCGAGTTCACGCTGGAGGTGCCGAGATGAGCGAGGCCCCGCAGCGCCCGGAGGAGCGGCTGGAGCTGCCGATCGAGGGGATGACTTGCTCCACTTGCGCCGGTCGGGTGGAGAAGAGGCTCAACCAGCTGGACGGGGTCGAGGCGACGGTCAACTTTGCCACCGAGCGGGCGACGGTCAAATTCGACCCGGCCCAGGTCGAGCCCGGCGATCTGGTCGGGGCAGTGGCGGAGGTCGGCTATGCGGCCTCGCTGCCGGGGTCGGACGCCGAGGCGGACGGGGCGACCGAAGGTGACCCGACCGCTGACCTGCGCCGGCGGGTGATCTTCGCCTCTGCGCTCTCGCTACCGGTCCTGCTGCTGGCGATGATCGCGCCGCTGCAGTTCGAGAACTGGCAGTGGCTGTCGCTGCAACTCGCGACGCCGGTGGTGCTTTGGGCCGGCTGGCCCTTCCACCAGGCCGCCTGGCTGAACTTGCGCCACGGCGCCGCGACGATGGACACGCTGATCTCGCTCGGCACCCTCGCCGCCCTTGGCTGGTCCCTCTACGCGCTCTTCTTCGGCGACGCCGGGATGCCGGGGATGACGATGCCGTTCGAGCTGGTGAGCGAGCGCGGCGCCGGCTCCGATGAGATCTACCTCGAGGTGGCCGCCGTCGTCACCACCTTCATCCTCGCCGGCCGCTACTTCGAGGAACGGGCGAAACGGCGGGCGGGGGTGGCGCTCGAGGCGCTGCTCGACCTCGGAGCCAAGGACGTTGCCGTGCTCGACGCCGACGGCGGCGAGCGCCGGATCCCGGTCGAGCAGCTCGCGGTCGGCGACCGCTTCGTCGTCAGGCCGGGGGAGAAGGTGGCAACCGACGGCGTCGTCGAGAGCGGCTCCTCCGCCGTCGACCAATCCCTGATTACCGGCGAGTCGGTCCCGGTTGAGATCGGACCCGGGGACGAGGCGATCGGGGCGACGGTCAACGTCGGCGGCCGCCTGGTTGTGCGGGCGACGCGGGTCGGCGAGGAAACGGCCCTCGCCCAGATCGCCCGCCTCGTCACCGAGGCCCAGTCGGGCAAGGCTCCCGTCCAGCGCCTGGCCGATCAGATCAGCGCCGTCTTCGTCCCGATCGTGATCGCCCTTGCCGTCGCCACGCTCGGCTTCTGGCTCGGCAACGGGGCAGGGGTGAGCTTTGCTTTCACCGCCGCAGTCGCGGTCCTGATCATCGCCTGCCCCTGCGCCCTCGGGCTGGCTACGCCGACCGCGCTGTTGGTCGGGACCGGGCGCGGCGCCCAGCTGGGCCTGCTGATCAAGGGCCCGGAAGTGCTGGAGTCGACGCAGGAGATCGACACCGTTGTCCTCGACAAGACCGGGACGGTGACCAGCGGTCAGATGAGCGTTGTCGCGGTGCAGGCGGCGCCGGGGGGCGACGAGGCCGAGGTGTTGCGCCTGGCCGGCGCCGTCGAGGACGCCTCCGAGCACCCGATCGCGGCGGCGATCGCCGCGCGGGCGAAGGAGGAGTTCGTGCTGCTCTCGGCGGTCGACGAGTTCGCCAGCGAGGCGGGGCTCGGCGTGCAGGGTGTGGTCGGCGGCCGGGCGGTGGTTGTCGGGCGCGCTTCGTACCTGGCTGACTGGGCGATGCACCTGCCGCCGGAGCTGGAGACGGCGAGGAGCGAAGCCGAAGCGCTGGGGCAGACGGCGATCGCGGTCGGCTGGGACGGCGCCGCCCGCGGCCTGATCGTCGTCGCCGACACGGTCAAGCCCTCGAGCCGCGAAGCGATCGCCGAACTGCGGGAGCTGGGGCTGGAGCCGGTGCTGCTGACCGGTGACAACGAGGCGACCGCGCGGGCGGTCGCGGCTGAGGTTGGGATTGAGGAGGTGATAGCCGAGGTGCTGCCGGTCGAGAAGGCGGCAGTGGTTGGGCGGCTGCAGGGCGAAGGGCGGACGGTGGCGATGGTCGGCGACGGCGTGAACGACGCCCCGGCGCTCGCCCAGGCCGACCTTGGGCTCGCGATCGGCACCGGCACCGACGTCGCGATCGAGGCCTCCGACATCACCCTCGTCGCCGGCGACCCGCGCGCGATCGGCGACGCGATCCGCCTCTCCCGCCGCACCCTGGCGACGATCAAGGGCAACCTCTTCTGGGCCTTCGCCTACAACGTCGCCGCGATTCCCCTCGCCGCCGCCGGCTTCCTCAACCCCCTGATCGCCGGCGCCGCGATGGCCTTCTCCAGCATCTTCGTGGTGACCAACTCGCTGCGACTGCGCGGGTTTTCGCCGCGGCGGGGCTAGACCGTCTGCGCGGCCCCCGAGAACCAGCGCCCGAGCCGCTCGTCCGTGAACACCCCGCTGCGCGGGCGCAACTGGCGACTGAGCGCGTCGCGCAGGTTCTGGCCGGCCTCCGGGTCGGCGACGAGGCCGTCGAAGACGGGTCCGGCGACCTCCGGCTTCGGGAAGCGGGCGAAGTCGAAGGACCACTCGTAATGCTCACGGGCGCGGTCGTCGCGCCAGGCTTCGTAGCCGGCGAGGCTCTCGCCGGCGGCTAGTTCGTCGGCGACGTGGAGGGCCTGCTCGATCGCGTCGGAGATGCCCTGGGCGGTCGAGGGGTTCTTGAAGTGGCCGGCGTCGCCGACCAGGGCCCAGCCCGGGCCGGTTGCCTGGCGGAAGAAGCCGCGCAGCATCGTCTCCGGGGCGAGGCTGATCGCGCCGACTTGCTCACCCCTGGCCAGCCAATCGACGTCGAACCAATCGTCGAATTCGCGCACGCTCTCGATGAAACGCTGTTGCCGCTGGGTCGCGTCGCCGCGGGTCAGCTCCGGCTCGATCCCGAGGATCAGCAGCGAGAGGTCGTCCTCGCATGGGGTCCAGGCCAGGGAGCCGCGCTCGACCACGTCGATGAAGAAGCGGTCGGTCTCGGGGAGGCCGCGCCAGTAGCCGAACATGAAGGACATCTCGCCAGCCAGCGGTCGCTCCTTCTCGAGGCCGAGCAGGCTGGCGACGGTTGAGGCACGGCCGTCGGCGCCAAGCACCCAGCGGGCCTCGATCTCCTCGCCGCCCTCGAGGACGACGCCGCGGACCGGGTCGGCCTCGGTGCCGGCGCCGATCAGCCCGGTCGCCTTCTCGCCGAAGCGGGTCTCCGCTCCGGCGGCGGTGGCGGCTTCGAGCAGCGCCTGGTCCAGCACCGGCCGGGTGATGGTGGAGGCTCGGTCGAAGCCGCCGACCGGCGTGAACGAGCCGGACACCTCGCGACCGAGGGTCCGAATCCCGTAATCGATCGGGTTCAGTCGGTGCTCGGCTTCGATCCGCTGCAGCGCCCCCAGCTCGGCCAGCCGCGCCAGCGAGTTGGGGAAAAGGCCGTGGGTCGAGAGCGTGTTCGCCGGTGGCGGCTCGCGGTCGACCAGCAGGACTTGCCAGCCCTGCTGCGCCAACCGCTGCGCCACCGGGGAGCCGGCGCAGCGAGCGCCGACCACGACCGCGTCGTAGCTGCTGCGCCGGCCGCTCATCAGCCCACCCGCCCGACGGTCAGCAGGTACTCCATCTCGAAGCGCGCGTTGTCATCGCTGCCAAGGTTCCGCTCGGCGCAGAACTCGCTCAGCGCCCGGTCGAACTCCTCCTCGCGCCCCTCTTTGACGGCGTTGGCGCGGGCGGCGATCGTCGGCCCGTAGCGCTCCTTGAAGTGCTCGCCGTAGTCGTCGGGGCGCTGGAAGGCGGTGACGTCGAGCACCTCGCGCTCGATCTTCTCCAGCTCGACCCGGTCGCCGAACAGCTCCCGCAGATGGTCCTCGCCACCCCACAGGGGCGGCGGCTGGGCGCCGGGCGGGGGAGGGGGCATGAACTGGCCCATGGTGCGGAAGAGGCCGCCGATCATCCCCTCCGGGGTCCAGCTCAGCAGGCCGATCGTGCCGCCGGGACGGCAGACGCGGACCAGCTCGTCGGCGGCGGCCTGGTGGAAGGGGGCGAACATGACGCCGATCGAGGAGATGACGGTGTCGAAGCTGCCGTCCTCGAAGGGCAGGCCATGGGCGTCGGCCTCGACCCACTCCAGCTCGACGCCGGCCGCCGCGGCGCGGGCGCGGCCAGCCTCGAACAGCTCTGGGGTGAGGTCGCTGGCGACCACCGCGGCGCCGGTCTGGGCGGCGGGGATCGCGGCGTTGCCGGTGCCGGCGGCAACGTCGAGGACGCGCTGGCCGGCGCCGATCCCGGCGAACTCGACCAGCCGCGGGCCGAGCGGGGTGAGGAAGGTCTCGACCATCGAGGGGTAGTCGCCGGAGGCCCACATCTTGCGGTG
>DATDLJ010000010.1:0-10210 GCA_036519395.1 Solirubrobacterales bacterium
CTTCGAAGGTCTGGGTCGGGTCCGCCATCGCTGGCCCGACCAGGGTCTGGGCGGCGAGATGGAAGATGACGTCGAACTCGCCGGCGGATATCGCCGCCTCCACCGCGGGCGCATCCCGGAGGTCCACCTGAAGCAACTCGACATCGGAGTCGATCCCTTGCAGAGCCAGCCCCGACCGCGGCGGTGGCGCCAGATCGAGGACGCTGACCGCGTCGCCTCTTTCAAGCAGTGCCCGCGCCAGATTCGAGGCGACGAAGCCGTGCCCACCGGTGACCAGCGACCGCTTCACGGGGTTTTCACCGCCGCCGCGTCCCAGATCCGCCAGGGCGCCCGGCCCGCGGCCCAGAGGTCGTTGAGCACGACCGCATCCTTATAGGTGTCCATGCAGTCCCAAAAGCCCTCGTGACGAAAGCCGCGCAGCTCGCCCTCTGCCGCCAGGCGCGAAAGCGGCTCGCGCTCGAGGACGCTCTCGGCATCGAGGTACTCGAGGACCCCAGGCTCAAAGCAGAAAAAGCCGCCGTTAATCCAGTGCTGGCTACGCGGCTTCTCGACGAAGCCGCTGACCGCATCGCCCCTCAGCTTGGCCACACCCCACTGCAAGTTGGGGCGGACGACGGTGACGGTGGCGGCCTTCTCGCCGCCGGCGTGGAAGTCGAGCAAAGCGCCCAAATCCACGTCCGCGACCCCATCGGCATAGGTGCAGCAGAAGCGCTCGCCGTTGAGCCGCTCCGCCAGCGCCCTCACCCGACCTCCGGTCGGCGTGTCGAGGCCGGTATCCACGCACTCGACCCCCACTCCCGCCGGCCAGCGCTCAGCGGCGGCGAACTCCTCCACCGCCTCGCCCATGTACCCGGTAGCGAGCAGGAAGCGCTCGAACCCCTGTGCGGCGTAGATCTGGATCACATGCCAGAGGATCGGCCGGCCGCCGATCTCGACCAGCGCCTTCGGGACCGACTCGGTCCGCTCGCGCAACCGCGTGCCGCGGCCACCGCAGAGGATGACTACCGGCGGTTTCAGCAACCGCCAGCTACTGCCGGGAGAATGGTTACCTCGTCGCCGTCGTTGATCGAGGTCTCCAGGCCCTGCTGGAAGCGGATGTCCTCGCCGGAAACGTAGACGTTGACGAAGCGGCGCAAGTCGCCATCCTGGGTGATCCGGTCGCGCAAACCGCCGTGGGCGTCGAAGACCGCGTCGAGCACCTCGCCGACGGTCCCACCATCAACTTCCAGTTCCGCCTGGCCACCAGTGGCGGCGCGCAGCTGGGTCGGGATCTTCACGGTGACTGACATCTAGACGGTTACCTCCTGGCGGAACTCGGCCTCGAAGCTGTCGAGGTCAGGGTCGATCTCGTGCATCTGGAACGTATCGCGGGTCGCGTCAAGCGTCTTCAAGCCCTCGCCGGTGATGTAGACGACCACTCGCTCGCCGGCGGCGATCTCATCGCGTTCGGCCAACTTGCGGAGGACGCCGACGGTGACGCCACCAGCGGTCTCGGTGAAGATCCCGGTCGTCTCGGCCAGCAGCTTGATCCCTTCGCGGATCTCCTGGTCGGTGACCGAGTCGACACCACCACCGGTGCGGCGGGCGTGCTCGACCGCATAGGGACCGTCCGCGGGATCGCCGATTGCGAGGCTTTTGGCGATCGTCTCCGGGCGCTGTGGTTTGCAGACTTCCCAGCCTTCGGCGAAGGCGGTTGCGACCGGACTGCAGCCCTCCGCCTGGGCGCCGTTGAAGGTCGGCTGCTCCCCTTCGACGAGCCCGAGGTCGATCCACTCCTGGAAGCCGCGGCCGAGCTTGGTGAACAGCGAGCCGGAAGCGATCGGGCTGACGACCCGGTCCGGGAGTTGCCAGCCAAGCTGCTCGACCGTCTCGTAGGCGAGCGTCTTCGAGCCCTCGGCGTAGTAAGGGCGCAAGTTGACGTTGACGAACGCCCAGGGGTGGGTCTCGGCCAGCTGCGTGCAGAGCCGGTTGACGTCGTCGTAATTGCCCCGCACGCCGACCAGGTTGGTGCCGTAGACCCCGGTCGCGAGCAGCTTCTGCTCCTCGAGGTTGGCGGGGACGAAGACGTAGGAGTCGAGGCCAGCCGCAGCGGCATGGGCCGCAACGGCGTTGGCGAGGTTGCCGGTCGAAGCACAGGCAACGGTGTCGAAGCCAAGCTCTTTCGCTTTCGCGACCGCCACGGCGACGACCCGGTCCTTGAAGGAGTGGGTCGGGTTGGCGGCGTCGTTCTTGATCCAGATCTCCGCCTCTACCCCGAGGCGCTCGGCCAAGCGATCGGCACGCAGGAGGGGCGTCAGCCCCGGCTCCAGCGGGTCGGTCGCCTTGCCCTTGAACGGGAGGAAGTCGCGATAACGCCAGATCCCTTGCGATCCCGCTTGGATCCGCCGCTTCACCTCCGCCGCATCGAGGCCACTGAAGTCGTAGCTGACTTCGAGCGGGCCGAAACAGTTTTCACAGACGTAGCTGGCGTCCAGCTCGTAGCTGGTCCCGCACTCCTTGCACTTCAGGCTCTCTACTGACATCCGATCCTCTTTTCGCTTCTTACGAAAAAACCTCGCCATCTGTGGGGCGAGGTCCGATCGGACATCCCCCACATCTTTCAGCCTTAGCTGCTGGATTTGGCACCTGTCTCGACCTTGCGGTCGAAATGGTTGCCGGGGCTTCACTGGGCCAGTCCCTCCACCCCTCTAGATGTGGCGCTTATGTGGGTGAAACCTTACCAGGCACCCTCGGTCACTTCCAGCGCCTGCAAGGCGGCTAACCTAGGCGGCACGATGATCCTGCTGCTGCATGAGACGACGAGCCTGAACGATGCCGAACCTTCCGAAACCACGGCTGCCCCGGCGTGGCCGGCGCGGCGAGCTCGTCTCTCAGCCTGCTGCGCCTGAGCGACTAAAGCCAAACGTCGAGCAAATCGACTCCAACGGCCTGCGTTGGGTCAACATCGAGTGGCCCGGCTCGCTGGAGCGGACCTGGCTCGAGGAGCACTTCGACTTCCACGCGCTTGATCTCGAGGACGTCCTCTCCCGCAACCAGCGGCCAAAGATCGACGTCTACGACGACTACCTCTTCATCGTCCTCCACCTGCCCGTCTTCGACCCCAGCGCCGGCCGCCTCGGCGCTGGCGAGCTCGACCTCTTCGTCGGTCCCGACTACGTGGTGACGATCCCGAACCTGCCCCTGCAGCCGGTCGAGTACCTGTTTGAGCGCTGCCGGGCCAAAGAGGAGCTGCGCGAACAGCTCTTCTCCCGCGGCTCGGGCTACCTGCTCTACCGGCTGGTCGACGACAGCTTCGATTACTGCTTCCCGATGCTGCGCAAGATCGGCAACAAGCTCGACGCGCTCGAGGACCAGATCTTCGAAGAGCGGGCCGAGGAGGTCGTCCGCGACATCTCCAACGTCAAGCAGGAGATCATCAACTTCCGCAAAGTGATCCGGCCGCAGCGCCCGGTCCTGCGCGAACTGGAGAAAGTCAAACAGCGCTACCTGGCCAGCGACTTCGATCTCGAGATCTACTTCGACGACATCGTCGACGCCCACGAGCGGATCTGGGACATGCTCGAGAACTACAAGGAGGTTGCCGAGGCGCTGGAGGAGACCAACGAGTCGGTGATCTCCCACCGCCTCAACGACATCCTCCGGGTGCTGACCTCGATCAGCGTCGTGATCCTGCCGCTGACCCTGATCGCCAGCGTGATGGGGATGAATACCTGGGTCCCCGACGAGGGCGACCACGCCGGCTTCTTCGTCGTCCTCGGGGTGATGGCGGCCGTGCTCGTCTCCCTCGTCCTCTACTTCCGCAAACGCCGCTGGCTCTGAGCGGGCGGCGCTCTCGTAGGATGAGCGGCCCGTGGCAAATTTCCGCATCTGGGCGCCGTGGCGCCTCGCTTACGTGAAGGACGCGTCCAAGGACATTGAGGAGGAGTGCATCTTCTGCGCCAAGCCGGCGGCGGAAGACGACGAGGGGACGCTGATCGTCCACCGCGGCGAGCGCTGCTTCGTGATCCTCAACCTCTTCCCGTACACGAACGGTCACCTGATGGTGGCGCCGTACGAGCACATCGGCCGCCTGCAGGAGATCCCAGCCGAGACGTTGGCGGAGATGATGGAGCTGGCGCAGCGGGCTATGGATCGACTCGAGCAGGTCTACGAGCCGCACGGTTACAACGTCGGCTTCAACCAGGGTCGGGTCGCCGGCGCTGGGGTCGAGCACCACATCCACCTCCACGTCGTTCCCCGCTGGGCCGGCGACAACAACTTCATGCCGGTGATTGCCGATACGAAAGTGATGCCGCAATCGATCGAGCAGAGCTACGAGGCGCTGAAAGGAGCGTTTTGAACGACACCCCACCCCTGGCGCCGCCGGGAATCTTCAAGGCCTACGACATCCGCGGCCTGCACGGGTCGGAGATGGACGAGACGACGGCGCTGGCGATCGGCCGCGCCTTCGCCCGGGTGCTGGGGCGACTGCGCGGCAAAGCGACGAGCGAGCTGCGGGTCGGGCTGGGCCGCGACATGCGGCTGACCGCGCCTGCGATGGCTGGCGCCGTGCGCGACGGTCTGATCGCCGAGGGCGCGACCGTGATCGACGCCGGAATGGTCGCGACCGAGATGCTCTACCACCTGGTCGGCTCGCGCGAGCTTGACGGCGGGGCGATGGTCACCGCCTCGCACAATCCCAAGGCCTACACCGGGGTGAAGCTGGTCCGCGAGGGGGCGCTACCGCTCTCCGGCGACGCCGGCATCGGCGACGTCAAGGCCGAGATCGAAGCTGGGCTCGGTGAGGCGCCTGGGGGCGGCTCAGCCGAGGAGGTCGACGTCTGGGACGAATTCCACGCCCACGCCCTCTCCTTTATCGACCCCGGCAACGCGAAACCAATGAAGGTCGTCGTTGACGGCGGCAACGGGATGGGCGGCCCGATGGTCGGCCCGATTCTCGAGAAGCTGCCGCTGGAGCTGGAGGAGATGTACTTCGTCCCCAACGGCGAGTTTCCCGACCACGAGCCGAACCCGCTGCTGGAGGAGAACCGGCGGATGATCATCGCCCGGGTTCAAGAATCAGGCGCCGACCTCGGGATCGCCTGGGACGGCGACGCCGACCGCTGCTTCTTCATCGACGGCAACGGCAGCTTCTGCGACGGCGACTTCATCTGCGCCCTGCTGGCCCGCTCGGTCCTGCAGAAGAACCCCGGCTCGACGATCCTCTACGACCCGCGCTCAAGCCGCGCGGTGCCGGACCTGGTCGCGGCCGAGGGCGGGCGCTCCGACCTCTCGCGGGTCGGGCACGCCTTCTTCAAGGCCCGGATGCGGGAGGAGCAAGCGGCCTTCGGCGGCGAGGTCTCCGGCCACTACTACTTCCGCGACTTCTGGAACGCTGACTCGGGCACGATCCCGGCGCTGCTGGTGCTGGAGCTGCTCTCGCTCGACGGGCGGACCCTGGCTGAGTTGATGGAGGAGTTCCGCTCCCGCTATTTCATCTCCGGCGAGATCAACTCCGAGGTGGCCGACCAGGAGGCGAAAATGGAGGAGATCGCCGAGCGCTACTCCGACGGTGTCCTGACCCGCCTCGACGGGATCTCGATCGACTACGACGAGTGGCACTTCAACGTCCGCCCCTCCAACACCGAGCCGCTGCTGCGCCTCAACCTCGAGTCGCTGATCTCCCAGGAGGACATGGAACGGCGGCGCGACGAGGTCCTAGGTCTGATCCGGGCGTGACGGCGACGCCGGAGCAAGCGCTTGAGCAGGCGGCGCTGGCCGGGATACACCGCTTCGCGATCCCAACCCCATTCGCGGTCGGGCGGGTCAACTGTTACCTGATCGAAGACGAGCCGCTGACGCTGGTCGATACCGGGCCGAACTCGGGCAAGGCACTGGACGAGCTGACCGCGCGGCTGGCCGAGCGTGGCCACGCCCTCGCCGACCTAGAGTTAATCGTCGTCACCCACCAGCACATCGACCACCTCGGCCTGGTCGAGATCCTGGTCGAGCACTCCGGCGCCGCAGTGGCGGCGTTGGGCGCGGCCGCCGAGCGCCTCGCCTCCTTCGACGAGGACGCCGAGCGCGACGACCAGTTCGCGGTCGAGGTGATGCTCCGCAACGGCATCCCCGAGGACGTGACTGTGGCCCTGCGCAGCGTCTCTCGCAGCTTCCGCGGCTGGGGCTCGCACGTAACGGTGACGAAGCCGCTGGAGGATGGCGGCGTGCTCGAGCTCGGCGACCGCCGCCTCGAAGTCCTGCACCGCCCGGGACACAGCCCTTCCGACACTGTCTTTTGGGACGAGGAGCGGCAGATCCTGATCGCCGCCGACCACTTGCTGCCGAAGATCTCTTCCAACCCCTTGATCACCCGCCCGCTCGACGGCTCCTCGCGGCGGACCCAGGCGCTCGTCACCTACATCGAGTCCCTGAAGAAGACGCGGGAGATGCCAGCCGAGATCGTCCTCCCTGGCCACGGCGAGCCGGTCACCGACCACGTCGAGCTGATCGACTCGAGGATGGCGGGCTACGACCGTCGCAAAGAGAAGATCCACCGCCTGATCGCCGAGCGCCCCCGCAGCGGCTACGAGCTGGCGCAGGCGCTGTGGGGCAACGTCGCCGTCACCCAGGCCTTCCTCACCCTCTCCGAGGTGATCGGGCACGCCGACCTCCTCGTCAACGAGGGCCGGGTGCGCGAAGTCGAGGACGGCGGCGTGATCCGCTACGAAGCGCCGTAGTGTCGCTTTTGTCAGGCATAGCCGTACAAAGACGACACGGCTAGAGCTGGGCCCCGAGGGCGTGGCCGAGGCCGGCGGCGGCGAGGCCGAGAGCGAGGCTGCCGACGATGTTGATCGCGGCCGCCCGGCGGTTCCCGCGCTGGTCCAGCTCCCGCGTCTCCAGCATCCAGGTCGAGAAGGTGGTGTAGGAGCCGATCGTCGCGGTGCCGGCCAGCAGGCGAGCGTCGCCGGCCACGGCAGCACCGGCCAGCAGGCCGAGCAGAAAGGCGCCGCTGAGGTTGACGACCAGCGTTCCGTACGGGAAGTGGAAGCCGAGGCGGAGCGAGACCAGCCAGTCGACGAGGAAGCGCGCCGTGGCGCCAAGCCCGCCGAGGAGAACCACCGCGGTCCACGTGAGCAGGGTCATCGCGCCTCCGGCGGCGCGAGGGCACCGCCGGCCGTAACGCCGAGTAAGCCGCCGACAACGCTCGCGGTCGCGTACCCCGCGGCGATCCCCGGTCGCCCGGCTTCGAGCATCGTCAGCAGCTCCACCTGCATCGTCGAAAAGGTGGTCAATCCGCCGCAGAGGCCCGTCGTCAGCAACGGTCGCCAGCGGAAGGCGGGCGAGAAGCGGACAACGAGGTAGCCGAGGAGGAAGGCGCCAAGCAGGTTGACGGCAAAGGTCGCCCACGGCCAGCCCGGAGCCCCCTCCCCCAGCCCCTCAAGCAGTCCGGCGCGCAACAGGGTCCCCAGCGCCCCGCCGAGGAAGATCGCACCCAGCTCGCGTCGCTCCGGCATCCGCGGCAGGGTAGCCAGACGGTGGGCATCGCTCTTGCCCGGCTAGATTGAGCCCGTGCCCGGGCCCCTAAGGATCTTCATCAGCAGCTCGATCCTCGACCTGCCGAACGAGCGGGCGGAGGTCGCGTCGAAGCTGAAGGAACTGAACGTGGAACCAGTTTTGGCGGAGGAGATGCATCCCAGCGGGGAGGACTCCTGGGATCACCTCAAGGCCGAGATCGAGTCCTGCGACATCTTTGTCCTGATCCTGGGCGAAAGCTACGGATACATCCCTCCCTCGGGACCGATGTCGGGAGAAGAAAAGTCCGTCACCGAGCTCGAGTTCGACCATGCGATGGCGCTGGGAATCCCGGTGCTCGCGTTCATGAAACAGCTTCGCCCCGAATCGGGCCCACCCAGCGAGGACGCTCGGCGCCGTGAAGCTTTCCGCAAGAAGGTGGCGGACTGGGATGGCGGCCTTTTCCGCGGCGAGTTCAATCTGGCCCGCGAGCTGGCAGAGAAAGTCGCGCAGGCCGTCGTCGGATTGATCGCCGACCACTTCCGAGCCAACGAGCTGACGCAGCGCCGCAATACCCGCAAGGCACCCTCTCACCCCCATGGGAAAGGGATCCAGCCAATCATCCCCCCTGCACTTAAGGAGGCGGCCGCAGCCCGGCAGCTGACGCTGTTCCTCGGCGCCGGCGCATCCCTCTCCACGGGAATGCCTTCAGCGGCCGCATTTGTCGAGGCAATGCTCGATCGACTCCAAACCTCGTTTCCCGATTACTCGCCGCCGCGATCGGGCACCCTCTTCAACGTCCTCTCGACCGACTTCGAGGCGCTACTGGGCGAGACCTCGCTGTACGAGCTTGCCTCCGATCTAGTGGCCCCCTCCTACGTCACCGAATCCGCTCCCGCCCACCACATCGCCGCGCGGCTATTCGACGACATCGTCACCACCAACTTCGACGAGCTGCTGGAGCAGGCGGTCGGCGGCGACAGGTTCCACGTGATCGACAGCGAGATCGGCGAGGACGCGCTGCCGCCGAACCGTCGGATCTTCAAGCTCCACGGATCGATTTCCAACCCCGAGAGCCTGATCCTCACCGAGCCCGAGCTCGCGAATCTGGAGGAGCATCGTTCGAAGCTATGGGCCGTGTTGCGCGAGCTGTTTACGCGGCAGCCGATCCTCTTCGTCGGCTCCTCACTGCGCGACCCAAGCCTGATCCAGCTTCTCGAGGACTGCGGGGACAAGGTTCGCGGCTGGGCGGTCATGCCCGAGTTCAACCCATCGGAACCGGCTCGCCTGAAGCGCTGGAATCTCGAGTTGATCCACGGGGATGCTGATTCTTTCCTCGCGGCGCTGGATGCGGACTGACTCAATACCCTGCATGCCTGTCTCCGCCCCAGCAGCTACGCCCACGCCTCCCACGATGACGGCAAAAATTCGCTCTCGCCGCCGCAGGTCCGCCAAGAAGCGGATGCTGTTGATCGTCAATCCGTATGCGACGACGGTCTCCGATCGGCTGAAAAACCTGGTGGTCTATGCGCTCCAAGGGCGCTTTGACGTCGAAGCGGTCTCGACCCAGGCGCAGAATCACGCGACCGAGATCGGGCGCGAGGCGCAGGACGGGGGCTATGACGTCGTCGTCGCCTTCGGCGGCGACGGGACGCTGAACGAGGTCGCCAACGGACTGGCCGGGACGGACTTGCCCGTGGCGGTGCTGCCGGGCGGCTCAACCAACGTCGTCTGCCGCACGCTGGGGATCCCCAACGACGTCGTCGACGCGACGGAGCATCTGCTCTCGCTCGCTGATGACTGGCAGCCGCGCAAGATCGACCTCGGGATGGTCGACGAGCGCTACTTCGTCTTCGCCTGCGGAGTCGGGATCGACGCAACCGTGGTGAAGCGGGTCGATGCCAATCCGAAGCTGAAGTCGAGGGGCGGTCCCTACTACTACAGCTGGGCTGGAGTCTCCGGCTTCTATCGCAAGTATCTGGTCAACCCGATCCAGGTGCGGACGACCGTCGACGGGCACGAGCCAATCGACGGGGTCACCGCGATCGTCCAAAACTCGGACCCCTTCACTTACTTCGCCAGCCGCCCGATCCGGGTCTGCGAGGGGATCGCGATCGACGACGGCACTCTCTCGCTGGCGGTGCTGAAGAGGGCAACGCAGCGCGACATGCCAACCCTGATCAGTCGCCTCTTCAGCGAGAGCCGACCGGCGGCGCACCACAAACAGGTCCACCACTTCGACGACGTCACCCACGCAGTGGTCGAGACCATCTCCACCGCGAAGGACGGCTCGGTCCGGCCCTTCCCGCTTCAGGTGGACGGCGACTACATCGGCGAGCGTGAGCGTGTCGAGCTGCGAGCTGCTCCCGGGATGCTCACGGTTGTGGCGTAGCTGTTGAACCCTGAGGCGTCTCTCAGAGCTCGGTCGCAGGGGGTCCGGTCGTCCTCCGCGGGAATGTTCGCGAAGCGGCGACATGCAATCTGTCTATTGCCCGCCATAGGCGGGCTCTACTTCAGGGAGCAGCCCCGTTAGGGGCGCGACAAATTCCCGCGGAGGACGACCGGACCTCTTGCAACAGAGCTCAGCTAGACGCTGATCTCGCGAGACCGCGATAAAGCCCCTTGAGGGTGCTTTTTTGCGGTCTCGATGAAAGAGCTGTCCTGTAGATGCTGTCGCTATGAGGGACGGGTGTCCCCTGGCCGACCGGCGTCCTGATTT
>DATDLJ010000011.1:0-47419 GCA_036519395.1 Solirubrobacterales bacterium
TTCCTCTGGGGGATCGACAAGCTGGCGCGGTCCGACTCGCTGGGGAGCGGCGTCAAGCTGGTCTACATCTCGCCCCTGAAAGCGCTGTCCTACGACATCGAGCGCAACCTGCGGGCGCCGCTGCGCGGGATCGGGGCCGAGATCGCGGTCGGCCTGCGAACCGGCGATACCTCGCAGAAAGAACGGCGGGCGATGGCGAAAACCCCGCCCGACATTCTCATCACCACGCCGGAGTCGCTCTACCTGATGCTCAGCTCCAGCGTGCGCGAGATCCTCACCGGGGTCGAAGCGGTGATCGTCGACGAGATTCACGCTGTCGCCCAGACCAAGCGGGGGTCGCATTTGGCTTTGACGCTGGAGAGGCTCGACGCGTGGGTGAAGGAGTCCGGTGAAGGGTCGGCGGACAAACAGCGGGGAGGGTCCGGCGACCCTTCCCCGGACTCCATCCAACGGATCGGGTTGTCCGCCACCCAGCGGCCCTTGGAGCGGATAGGTCAGTTTCTGGTCGGCCCTAAGAGGAGCTGTCGGATTGTGGACGCCGGGCAGAAGAAGGCTTTGGACCTGGAGATCGTGGTTCCGGTTGAGGACATGGCCGACCCGGGGGCGCCGGCGTATCCCAGCGAGGACGGCCCGCCACCCACGGAAATAGAGCCCAGCGCCCACGTGAGGTCGATCTGGCCCGCGATCTACCCCAAGCTCTTGGAGCTGGTCCAGGAACACACCAGCACGATGATTTTCGTCAACAACCGCCGCGCCGCCGAGCGCTTAGCTAAGAGACTCAACGAGCTCGCGAACGGCGAAGGGGAAAGTGAGCTACCCGCCACCGAGCAACTGGGAAATTCGCCTCTGCCGGGGGGTGGCGCCGATTTGGGGGACCATCCCGACAGGGATGGTGGGACCAAATCGGGGACAGGACCCGCCGGCCCAGAAACCTACGTCGAGATCGCCCGCGCTCACCACGGATCTCTCTCTCATGAGGAGCGCTCCGTCGTCGAGGAGATGCTCAAGTCCGGGGAGTTGCCTTGCTTGGTGGCAACTAGTTCTCTTGAGTTAGGCATCGACATGGGCGCCGTCGACCTGGTGATCCAGGTCGAGTCGCCGAAGTCGGTGACCCGCGGCCTGCAGCGGATCGGCCGCGCCGGCCACCGCATGGGCGAAGTCTCCAAAGGCCGAATCTTTCCCAAATACCGCGGCGACCTGCTCGAGTGCGCGGTCGTTGCCCGCCGCATGCGCGAGGCCGAGATCGAGGAGACGACGATCCCGCAGAACCCGCTCGACGTCCTCGCCCAGCACCTGGTCTCGATGGCGGCGCTGGACGAGTGGGAGGTCGACGAGGTCGAGCGCGTCGTCACCGCCACCCAGTCCTTCCACGACCTCTCCCGCGAACAGCTGGAGAACGTGCTCGACATGCTCGACGGCCGCTACCCCTCCGACCGCTTCGCCGAGCTGCGCCCGCGGATCGTCTGGGACCGGACCGAAGGCACGATCCACGGCCGCAAAGGCGCCCGCCAGCTGGTTGTCACCAACGCCGGCACGATCCCTGACCGCGGCCTCTACGGCGTCCACCTGCCCGACGGCCGCCGGGTCGGCGAGCTCGACGAGGAGATGGTCTACGAGGCCCGCGCAGGGCAGACCTTCCTGCTCGGCTCCAGCACCTGGCGGATCGAGGAAATCACCCGCGACCGGGTGATCGTCACCCCGGCCCCCGGCGCCCCCGGCGCCGTCCCCTTCTGGAAGGGCGACGGGATCGGCCGCCCGGCCGAGCTCGGCCGGGCGATCGGTGCCTTTGCCCGCGAGGCGGTCAACCGCGAGCCGGCCGAGCTGGCCAAGGAGTACGACCTCGACGAGCGCGCCGCCAACAACCTCGTCAGCTACCTGCGCGAGCAGCAGCAGGCGACCCGCGTTGTCCCCTCCGACGAGACGATCGTGGTCGAGCGTTTCCGCGACGAGATCGGCGACTGGCGCCTCTGCATCCTGTCCCCCTACGGTGGCCGCGTTCACTCCGCCTGGGGTCTGGCGCTGGCCGCCAAGATCCGCGCCGAGCGCGACCTCGAGGCCGACGCGATCTGGTCCGACGACGGGATCGTCATCCACCTCCCCGACGCCGACGAGCCGCCCTCGGCCGACATGGTCTTGATCGATCCCGACGAAATCGAGGACCTGATCGTCTCCGAGCTCTCCGGCAGCGCCCTGTTCGGCGCCCGCTTCCGCGAGAACGCGTCGCGTTCGCTGCTAATCCCGCGCGCTTATCCCGGCAAACGCACGCCGCTCTGGCAGCAGCGGCTGAAGTCGCAGAGCCTGCTCGAAGTGGCGCGGGATTTCCCCCGCTTTCCAGTCATCCTCGAGACCTACCGCGAGTGCCTGCAGGACGTCCTCGACCTGCCCGCCCTCGCCGACCTGCTCGGCAAGCTGCACTCCCGGGCGCTCTCCCTGGTTGAGGTGGAGACGCCGACCGCCTCGCCCTTCGCCTCCTCGCTGCTGTTCGACTACGTCGCCACCTACATGTACGAGGGGGACACGCCGAACGCGGAGCGGCGGGCGGCGGCGCTGGCGCTCGACCGCGACCTCCTGCGCGAGCTGCTCGGCCAGGAGGAGCTGCGCGAGCTGATTGACCCGGAGGCGCTGGAAGAAGTCGAGGCGCAACTGCAGCACCGCACCGAGGCCGGCCGGGCCGGCGACCGCGACGCCCTCCAGCAGCTGCTGCGCAACCTCGGCGACCTGACCGAGGCGGAGTGCGAGGAGCGCGTCGCCGAGGGCTACTCGGCGAAATCGATGCTGGAAAAACTTGTCGCCGAGCGCCGCGTCGCCAAAGTTCGGATCGCCGGCGAAGAGCGCTTTATCGCCGCCGAGGACGCCGGCCTCTACCGCGACGCCCTCGGCGTCCCCGAGCCGCCCGGCCTGCCCGAGACCTTCCTCGAGGAGCACCCCGACGCGATGCGCGCCTTGGTCCGCCGCTACGCCCGCACCCACGGACCCTTCCCGACCCAGCAGTTGGCCGAGCGCTACGGGGTCGACCCGCTGCCGGGGCTACGCGAGCTCGAGTCCGAAGGGGCGATGGTCCGCGGTGAGCTGCTGCCCGGGGGCACTGAGCGCGAGTGGTGCGACTCCGAAGTCCTGCGCCGGGTCCGCCGCGCCAGCCTCGCCCGCCTGCGCAAGGAGGTCGAGGCCGCCGACACCCGCGAGCTGGCTCGCTTCCTGCCGAGCTGGCAGAACGTCGATGCGTTCCGACGAACCGGCGCCGGGATCGATCGCCTGCGCGAGGCGTTGGTACCGCTGCAGGGCGTGGCGCTGACGCCGAAAGTGTGGGAGGGGGACGTGCTGCCGCGCCGCCTCGGCGCCTACTCGCCGAACTGGCTCGACGAGCTCTGCACCAGCGGTGAGCTGGTCTGGGTTGGCGCCGGCGCCCTCGGCCGCAACGACGGCCGCGTCGCCCTTTACTTCCGCGAGGACGTCCGCCTCGCTGGTCCGCCCCCCGCCAACGCGAAGCTGGAGTCGCCGCAGGGGGAGGTCCACGACGCGATCCGCGAGCGGCTCGCCGCCGGCCCCTCCTTCTGGCTTGATCTTGCCTTCGACCTCGAACACCCGGCCGAGGACATCCACAACGCACTCTGGGATCTGGCCTGGAGCGGAGAGGTGACCAACGACGCCTTCGCGCCGCTGCGGGCCCCGCGCCTGCGCGCCGTGCCGCCCTCAGAACGCCCGGGCCGCCGCTTCGCCCGCCGCCGCTCGACCACCGGCGCCGCCGTCCAGGGCCGCTGGTCTCTGTCCGCGCCGCTGTTCGCCAACGCTCCAGGTCCCGGCGCCAAGCTGCGCGCCACGGCCGAGCTGATGCTGGAGCGCTACGGGATCGTCACCCGCGAGACGGTGCTGGCGGAAGGGATCCCCGGCGGCTTCTCCACCCTCTACGGCGAGCTCGGCAACCTCGAGCTGCTCGGTGCCGCCCGCCGCGGCTACTTCGTCGAGGGTCTCGGCGGCGCCCAGTTCGCCCTCCCCGGCGCGGTCGAGCGCCTGCGCTCGCTACCGGAAGCAGACGGCTCTTACCTCGTCCTCGCCGCCACTGACCCGGCTAACCCCTACGGTGCCTCATTGCCCTGGCCGAAGCTCGAGGGCGGCCGCCGACCGGGCCGCACCCCCGGTGCCCACCTGCTCCTGCGCGACGGCGAGCCCGTCGTCTTTGTCGAGCGCGGCGGCCGCGGCCTGCTCCGTCTGCAGCCGATCCAGGGCGGCGAGCTGGAGACGGCGATGCGCGCCCTCGCCGACGCGGTCGCCGCCGGCCACCTGCCCAAACTCGCGGTCGAGAAACTCGACGGCGAGGCGGTCATCGGCTCCGGTCACGAGGAGGCCTTGGTGGGCGCCGGCTTCAGCCGCGGCCCCCGCAAACTCACCGCCTCGGCCTAGCCCCGATTCGGCTGCCTGGCCAACCACTGACATAATCGCCTCAGTGCCTGAGGCAGATCAGACCGCGGTCGAGCTGCTGAAGAGCGTCACGCTCTTCGCCGACCTCGAGGAGGGGGAGCTGGAGCGCTTCTCCCACGTCGCCGTTCCGCGCACCTTCCCCGCCGGCACCAGGGTCTTCCACGAGGGCGACGATTCCGACGCTTGCTACATCGTCAAGCAGGGCAGCTTCCGCGTCACCCGCGAACACTCCGACGGGCGGGCGATCACCCTCGCCACCCTCGGTCCGGGGGAGATCTTCGGCGAGCTGGCGATGCTCGACGGCGACCAGCGCTCGGCCAGCGCCGAGGCGCTGACCGAGGGTGAGCTGCTTGCCCTCCCCGCCAACGACGTCCGCGCCCTACTCGCCCGCCACCCCGAGATCTCACTCAAGCTCGTCGCCGGCCTGGTCAGGCGCCTGCGCGCCGCCAACGTCCGCCTCTCGCGCCAGTCGTTCCAGACCGTGCCCAGCCGCGTCGCCGGCATCCTCGCCCAGCTCAGCCGCGAAGAGGCGGATGGCGACGGTGACGCGACCGAAGAGGTGACGATCCAGATGAACCAGACCGATCTCGCCCAGCTCGCCGGCACCTCGCGCGAGTCGGTCAGCCGCTTCCTCGCCGAGCTCGAGCGGGCCGGCGTCGTCCGCTCCGGCCGCGGCCGCGTCACCGTGCTGGAGCCGAGCAAGCTGCGCAACTACATCTACTGAGAGCGGTGAGGATCGAGTTCGAGCGCGCCGGCAGCGACGGGGTCGTCGAAGCCGAGCTCGGCATCAACGACGATCCGGCGGCGCTCGGCTGCCCCGAGTACGCGCGTGGCTTCCCCTGGTGCCGGGCGACGATCTCGCCACCGGCACGCGGCTACGCCGACTGCCTCGGCTGGGTGCAGCTCGTCAGCGCCACCGACCTAGCTGGCGAGTTCCGCATCGATCCCTTCGAACCGCTGGGCGAGGTAACGCACCCGTTCTGCTTTTTCGGCTGGTCACCGACCCTCTTCGACGCCCCTCACCGCGACCACGGCGAAGACATGGACTTTGAGGCCCACTCCTTCCTCTGTGGCCTTGGGCAAGAGCCGCTGGAGCCGCCGGCGGAGGTCGACGCCCTGCTCGGCTTCAGTTGGGGTTTCGCGGTCGTCGACGGGAAGATCCACCCCCGCGGCCCAGCGCCGCTGACGGCGGGGGATTGGGACGCTCACCACGCCTACCTCCACCAGGCCTTCCCGCGCTGGCGCTTCCTCCCCGGCTTTGCCACCCACCGCGGCCGATGACTGACTCCGCCGCCGCCCGGCGCATGGTCGAGCGCCAGCTGCGCCCTCGCGGCATCACCGACGAGCGGGTGCTGGCGGCGATGGAAACGGTGCCGCGAGAGGAGTTCGTTCCGGCCGCGCTGCGCCACCGCGCCTACGCGGACTCGGCGCTGCCTATCGGCGAGGAGCAGACGATCTCCCAGCCCTGGATCGTCGCCGCGATCAGCCAGGCGCTGGCCCTCGACGGCTCCGAGCTGGTGCTCGAGGTCGGCACCGGGTCCGGCTATTCGACTGCGGTCCTGGCCCAGCTGGCGAGCCTGGTGGTCAGCGTCGAGCGCCACGAGCCGCTCTCCCGCGGCGCCCGCCAGGTGTTGGCTGGGCTCGGGATCGCCAACGTCGAGCTGATGATCGGCGACGGCAGCCTCGGGGTCCCCGAGCGCGCTCCCTTCGATGCGATCGCCGTCCACGCCACCGCGCCGGCCGCGCCCTCGGCCCTGCTCGAGCAACTCGCCGAAGGGGGCCGCCTTGTTGTCCCAATCGCCACCGGCGAGGCGGACATGCTGACGGTGCTGCGCCGTCAGGGGGCGGACTTCGACCGGGAGACGATCGGCCCCTGCCGCTTCGTGCCGCTGATCGGCGAGGAGGGATTCGGCGAATAGGACGAGGGAGCGAGCGCTCAGCAGTTAGTAGCTGGGTCGCTGCCGTCCTTGACGACGTCGTCGCCGCCACCGCCGCAGTCGATCTGCTTGTCACGCTGGCCGTCAGCGGCGTCGATGAAGTCGCTGCCGCCCTTGCCGATCAGCACGTCGGCGCCTAGGTGGCCCATGATGCTGTTCTCGTCGCCGTCGCCGACGAGCACGTCGGGGCCGTCGGATCCCTCGAGGCTCTCGTTGATGGCCAGTACTTGGTCGGAGTTGCCGCAGCCAGGAGGGCCGCCGCTGCCACCCAGGGTGACGCGGAGGTTGTCCTTGGAGCGGGCGTAGGAGACGGTGTCCTCGCCGGAGCCGCCGTCGTAGACGTGGCCTTGGCAGGTGACGACGGAGGAGACCAGCAGGTCGTTTCCGTTGCCGCCGAACAGGTTGTCGCCGCCCGGGTCGGCGTAGAGGACGTCGCTGCCGCCGTTGCCCTCGAGCCGGTCATGACCGAAGTTCGGGCCGTTGTAGTTCTCGCCCGCTTCCAGCACGTCCTCGCCGTTGCCGCCGACCAAGTTGTCGTCGCCGGCGTTGCCGTTGATCCGGACTTTGACTCCGGCCGGCACGCTGGGGTCGATCGCCGCGGTGTCGTTGCCGTTGCCGCCGGTGATCACGATCAGCGGCACCGTGCCGCTGCCGCAGACGAGGGTGTTGGCGTTGCTGGACTGGCAGCCGTCACCGGCGTAGATCGGCTGGCCGGAGGAGACGATCAGGCCGCCGCTGAGGGAGACGTGCAGGTCGTCGTCACCGGGGCTGCCCTGGACGATCAGGCTGGTGCCGTCGAGTCCCTGGTTGAGAATTCCGATAGCCATATCGCCGGGGTGGGGCTCTTCGGGACCGCAGGAGGTTTCCTCCGAGAAGCCGCCACATTCGTCGCTACCGGGGCCGCCGAAGGCCTGGCCACCACCACCGCCGCTCTGCAGGTCGTCGTTGCCGACGCCGCCGTCGATCCGGTTCTGCTGGCCGTTGCCGACGATCGTGTCGCCCTGCGGCGAGCCGACCACGTCCTCGAAGCCGCCGAGGTCGTCGTGGCCGTCGCCTTTGGCCTTGTTGGTCGCGAGGCTGACGATGACGCCGCTGCGGGTGGCGCTGGCGTAGGAGACGATGTCGTCGTCCCCCTCGCCGCCAAGCAGGGTGTCGGTGCCGGCGTCGCCGCGGACGATGTCGTTGTCGCCGGGGCCACCGTCGGCGTGGTCGGTGCCGGCCCCGCCGAAGACTTCGTCGGCATCGGCGCCGCCGTTGAGTTCGGGCTCGTCGCCGGGGCCGCCTTCGATGTGGTCGTGGCCGGGGCCACCGTCGATGTGGTCGTTGCCCTTGTCGCCGAGGGCTTTGTCGTCGCCCCCGTCACCGTCCATCTTGTCGCTGCCCTGCTGGCCGTCGAGGTAGTCGTTGCCGCCGCCGCCGCTGATCTTGTCGGGGCCCTTGGCGCCGATGATCACGTCGTCGCCGCCACCGCCGTGGAGGCCATCGGCACCTTTGGAGCCCGAGACGATGTCGTTGCCCTCGCCACCGTCGACCATGTCGGAGCCGGTATCGCCTTCGAGGTCGTCGTCGCCCCCGTCGCCGTGGAGGGAGTCGTAGCCGCGGCCGCCGTTGATCGAATCGTTGCCGGGCCCGCCGCAGATGGTGTCGTTGCCGTTGGGGCCGCCGGTGATCGTGTCATCGCCGCCGCCGCCCCAGATCACGTCGCTGGCCTTCTTGCCGACGATCCGGTCGTCGCCCGCGGTTCCCTTGATCGTCACCTTCTTGCCGTCGCACTTCAGCGCCTGCGCCTGGGCGGTGAAGACGAACAGCGAGAGGATCGCGAAGAGAGTGAGGACGGGCAGGCGGAGGGTTCTGAGCGTGACAGGCATGTGTAGGGACATCGGTTCCCATGCCCAAAACCTGAGTTGCTGCCAAAATCACCCCAATACTCGTCCTTAGTGCCTAGTACGAGCGTCCAGTTCACGCGCGAAACCCACACTCCTATACGCTCGCAGCGCAAATGCGGGGCGGCATCTACGTCTTGAACTTCTATTCGGCGGTCTTCATCGACCAGCTGAAGCGTGGCCGCAAGTCCGCGACGATTCGGCTCGGCGACAAGAGCAACAAGTACGAGCGCGGTCAGGTGGTCTGGATCACGGTTGGGTTCCGCCACAGCCCGCGGGAGAAGATCTTCACCGCCGTGATCGACGACGTCGAGGTCAAGCGGCTGGACGAGCTCTCGCGCCGCGACATCGAGCACGACAACCCGGAGTTCCGCCGGCTCGAGGACGAGATCAATTTCCTCGAGCAGATCTACAGTCGGCCGGTCTCCGCCAGCGACTTGGTCACCGTGATCCGCTTCTCGCAGATCGTCGAGCCGCCGCGCGCCCATCTGGGCAACGGAGAGACGCCGCACCACAACTGAGGGCCGATGGCCGAGTACGCCTTCCTCACCACCTGGCTGCTGGAGTCTCCGCGCGAGCCAGTCTGGAAGGCGATCCACGACCAGGAGAGGTGGCCGCAATGGTGGCGCGGGGTGGAGGAGGCGAAGGAGTTGCGCGCAGGCGACGCCAGCGGCCTCGGCAGCGTCTCGCAGATGGTCTGGAAGAGCCTCCTGCCCTACCGCGTCTCCTTCGAGGTGACGACGACCCGAGTCGAGTACCCGAGCCTGATGGAAGGCCACGCGGTGGGCGAGCTGGAAGGCACCGGGCGCTGGCGCCTCTACGAGCAGGACGGAGTCACCGCGGTCCTCTACGAGTGGAACGTACGGACGACGAAGCCCTGGATGAACCTCTTCGCGCCACTGCTGCGCCCCGCTTTCGAGTGGAACCACGACTGGGTCATGCGCCGCGGCGGCGAGGGCATCGCACAGTTGCTCGGCTGCCGCCTCTTGGCGATCGACTGAGGCTTCGCTAGTCTTTCGGTTGTTGGCACTCTCCCCCTGAGAGTGCCAAACGCCGCAGGAGCGCAGTTTTTGGCTCTAGAGCGGCGATTCTCAACTTTCACACCACCCACACCTATTACGGAGGTTCACGGATGAAGCTGAAGCCCCTCGGGGACCGGCTGATCGTCAAGCCGATTGAGGAGGAGGAGACGACCGCGAGCGGCATCGTTCTTCCCGACACGGCCAAAGAGAAGCCGCAGAAGGGCAAGGTCGTGGCCGTCGGCGACGGCAAATGGGACGAGGACGGCGAGAAGCGCATTCCGCTCGACGTCGCGGAGGGGGACGAGGTCCTCTACTCCAAATACGGCGGCACCGAGGTGACCGTCGAGGGCGACGAACTGCTGGTGCTGCGCGAGTCGGACGTTCTGGCCAAGCTCGGCTGAGCTCCCACTGGACTTAAAGAACTAAGGAGGACTGGAAACAAATGGCTCACAAGGAGCTGAAGTACGCAGAGGAGGCAAGGGGAGCCCTACAGGCTGGCGTCGATTCCGTCGCCAACGCTGTCAAGGTCACCCTCGGCCCCAAAGGTCGCTACGTCGTGCTCGACAAAAAGTTCGGCGCGCCGACGATCACCAATGACGGCGTCACCATCGCCCGCGAGGTCGAGGTTGAGGACGTCTTCGAGAACCAGGGCGCCCAGCTGGTGCGCGAGGTCGCGACCGCGACCAACGATGTTGCCGGCGACGGCACCACCACCGCCACCCTGCTGGCGCAGACGATTGTCCGCCAGGGCTTGAAGAACGTGGCCGCTGGCGCCAACCCGCTGGCCCTGCGCCGCGGGATCGAGAAGGCGGTCGAGGAGGTTGTCGACAACCTCCGCAACAAGCAGTCCAAAGAGGTTGCGGGCAAAGACCAGATCGCCCGCGTGGCTGCCATCTCCGCCGGCGACGACGAGATCGGCAACGTGATTGCTGACGCGATCGAGAAGGTCGGCAAAGACGGCGTCGTCAACGTCGAGGAGGGCCAGACCTTCGGCATGGAGCTGGAGTTCACCGAGGGGATGCAGTTCGACAAGGGCTACATCTCGCCGTACATGGTCACCGACCAGGACCGCATGGAGGGTGTCCTCAAAGACCCCTACATCCTCATCGCCAACCAGAAAATCGGCTCCGTGCGGGACATCCTGCCGGTGCTCGAGCAGGTGATGCAGGGCGGCAAACCGCTGCTGATCGTGGCTGAGGACGTCGAGGGCGAGTGCCTCGCGACCCTGGTCGTGAACAAGCTCCGCGGCACCTTCACCGGCGTTGCCGTCAAAGCCCCCGGCTTCGGCGACCGCCGCAAGCGGATGCTCGAGGACATCGCTGTCCTCACCGGCGGCGAGGTGATCACCGAGGAGATGGGCCTGAAACTGGAGAACACCCAGCTCGCCCAGCTCGGCCAGGCTCGCACCGTGGTCGTCTCCAAGGACACCACCACGATCATCGATGGTGCTGGTGACGCCGAGGACATCAAGGGCCGGATCAAGCAGATCAAACAGGAGATCGAGAACACCGACTCCGAATTCGATCGCGAGAAGCTCCAGGAGCGTCTGGCCAAGCTCGCCGGCGGTGTCGCCGTAGTCAAGGTCGGCGCCGCCACCGAGACCGAGATGAAGGAGAAAAAGCACCGCGTCGAGGACGCGCTGCAGGCGACCCGCGCCGCCCTCGAGGAGGGTGTCGTGCCGGGTGGCGGTGTGGCGCTGCTGAACGCGCAGGCCGCTCTCGACCCGGAGAAGCTGGACGAGCCGGACGAGGTGACCGGCGCGCGGATCATCCACCGCTCGCTGGAGGAGCCAGTGCGGCAGATCGCCGAGAACTCGGGCCTCGAGGGCTCGGTCGTGGTCAACAAGGTCCGCGAGCTGAAGGAAGGCGAAGGCCTGAACGCGGCCAGCGGCGAGTACGGCGACCTGATTAAGGCCGGCGTCATCGACCCGACCAAGGTCACCCGCTCCGCTCTGGAGAACGCGGCCTCGATCGCGAAGAACATCCTCGTGACCGAGGCGATCATCGCCGAACCGCCGGAGGAGAACGGCGCCGGCGGCGGTATGCCGGGCGGCATGCCCGATATGGGCGGGATGATGTAGCCACCCGCAAACGCGGAGCAGTTTCGAGAGGCCCGGGCAACCGGGCCTCTCTTTTTGCCCTCAGAAAGTCGTGGTTCCTTTTGGACGCATAGCGTCTGAAAGGAACCACAAGTTCGGCATTTCTCCCGCTTGCCTCATCCCGTGGTTCCTTTTGCACCTATAGCGTCCAAAAGGAACCACGACTTTCGTGGCGGTTATTTTTTCCGCGGTTTCGGGGGGAGCGGGGGGTAGAGGCTGGCGTTGTAGTCGGCGCTGGAGAGGAAGTTGGCGCGGCGGATCTTGAGGCGCAGGGTGTTGGTGGTGCGGGGGTAGAGGCGGAGGTCGTAGGGGTTGCCGGGGCCAAAGCCCTGGTAGTAGACGAGCATCTGCACGCGGGGGTGCTTGACGGTCCAAGCGATCACCTGCTTGACCCAGCGCGGGTCGTCCTCGCCGGCGACCGCCCACTCGGTCATCGCCACCGGCATGCCCTTCCACTGTTTGCCGTTGTAGAAGCGGTTGAGGTCTTTCCAGACTGGATACTGGGAGTAGAAGTCGGTGCCGACCCAGTCGATCCAGCGCCGCCCCGGCCAGTAGTTGCCGGGGAAGTTGCCTTTGACCCGCGGCGAGCCGCCGGGCAGCGGGCTCCAGATGATGCTGACCGGCGCCGCCGGTAGTTCCGTCGGCGGCGGCCCTTTGGTACGGGTGACCGGCGGCAGGCCAATTTCCGCCAGGGTCGCGTTGACCCCTTCCAGGCTCTGGCCACCGCGGACGATCGCGACGATGCGGCGGAAGGCCTGCTTGTACCAGCCGGTCGTGTGTTCGCCGCCTTTCTGGGAGCCGTCGCAGTTGACCGCCGACCAGACGTTGAGGCAGCGGTTCGGCTCCCCCAACGGCCGGATGTAGGCGGGCAGGCCGCGTTCGGAGAAGAAGGTGTTCAGCTGCAGCAGATAGTCGTCGCCGTAGCCGAGCGCGATCTGCTGCGGGGTGATGATCTCGGCCAGGGTCTGGTCGTCGGCGGTGGAGATGTGAAGGATCGGTCGCGTCGCCGTTTCGCGCCAGCGTTCGTAGGCCGCGTTGAGGCTGTTTCCCCAGGGATGGAAGGTCTGCAGCAGCGCCGGATGCTTGCCGGTGAGTTCGGTGAATTCGTTGAATTCGGTCGTCGTCCCCCGGTCGCTGACCCCGAGGAAGACGTTCGGCTTCGGCGGCACCAGGGACATCGCCCCTGCTTGCGCCGGCGCCAGCAGCGCCGCGAGCGCAACCATGGCGACCAACAACGGTCGCAGCGGCGAAGCCTTCCTATGCGCTCTCCAGTACATCGCTCATCCTTCGCGGTTCGACCCCGAGTGCCTGCGCGTCTGCCGGCCCCCGCTCGCTGACCATCGAGACCTCCATCAACTCGGCCTCCTCCCAAGTAGCGAACACGGCCTCACCGAAAACGGAGCGCAGCGCGATCAAACCGGCCCGGACCAGCGGCAGCGGCAGGTGCACCAGCGGCCGCGGCCTTCCCGCGATCCTGCTGACCAGGTCCGACATCCCGTCGTAGGTGAGTGTCTCCGGTCCGGCCAGCTCGTAGCGCGGGCGCGGGTCCTCGCTGGCCAGGGCGTTGACCACGCAGCGGGCCACGTCCTCCGCCCAGATCGGCTGGAACCGCCCCGTGCCGGTACCGGAGACCGGCAGCACTGGCAGGAAGGAGAAGCGCCGCAGCAGCGTGATCCAGGGATCGCTGTGGTCGTAGACGATCGAGGGGGCGAAGACGGTCGTCTGTAGCGGCGAGGAGAGGACCGCTCGCTCGGCCAGCCACTTGGCGCGAAAGAACCGGGTCCGCTGCGCCGCCTCGGCATCGAGCGCGCTGAAGAAGTGGAAGCTCCGCACGTTGCTGCGCTCGGCTGCCCGCAACAGCCGCACCGTGGCCAGCCCGTTCAGCTCCTCGATCCGCTTCGGCGGCTGGTCGCGGATCGAGGCGGCGAGGTGGATCACCGTGTCGACCCCGCGCAGCGCTTGGCGCACCAGGTAGGGGTCCGACATCTCGCCGAGGTCGCCGAGGGCGATCTGCACGTCGACCCGTCGCGCGCCCAACCGCCGCGGCTCCCGGACCAGGCAGCGGACCTCCTCGCCGCGCTCGAGCAGCAGCGGCAACAGCCGTGATCCAATGCTTCCAGTCGCCCCCGTCAGCAGCAGCATGTCCGCATCATCCCTAAAATGTGCGTTCGCGCTTGGCCGGGGCCCCCGGCGGGCACCCGGTAAATCGAGCTAGGAGAACCTCCCCAATGACCTACGTCATCGCCGAGCCATGCATAGGCCAGAAGGACAACTCGTGTGTCGAGGTTTGTCCCGTCGATTGCATCCACCCGACGCCTGACGAGGCCGATTACGACAACGTTGAGCAGCTCTACATCGACCCAGACGAGTGCATCGACTGCGACGCCTGCGTCGAGGCCTGCCCGGTCGACGCTTGCTTCGCTGAGGACCAGCTCCCGGCCGAGTGGGCCAAATTCGCTGAGATCAACGCGAACTACTTCAAGAATCAAGCGGCTTAGTTGAGACGGGGCCGGGTGCCCCTCGCCAGACACCTCTCGCCTATGGCTCGAGGTTGAGTGTCTGGAGAGGGGCACCCGGCCCCGTTTGCAACCGTTTTCTTTAGCTCGGATAGCTGACGGGCGCTAGTAGCCGTCCGGGTGCCTGGCGGTGAAGGGGCCGCTTGCTGCTGCTCGCAGGGATTTGTGCCAGCGGGGGCCGGTGCCCCTGGTGTTGCCGGCGGTGTCCCAACGGAGGCCGGCGATCACTGCGTAGGCGTGGCCGCCGTTGGCGTAGACCGTGATCCAGCGGCCCTTACCGGCGCTGCCCCAGCCGGCCAGCGAGCCGGACGGCATTGGGGTGTCGATCAGCAGGGCGCCGCGGAGGGCGAAGCTCACCGCGCCGGAGCAGTCGTAGCCGGCGTCCCACCAGCGGGCGTGGCCGCCGCCGTAGATGTAGGGCTTGGTGCGGATCTTGTTCGCCGCCGCGATCACCTTTTTCACCGCGGGCGGCGCGTCGGCGGGCGGGACCGCGCGACCGTTGACCAGGATCGCCTTGCCGGGAGGCGCGGTCGGGTTTTCGACCTCAGGCGTGGTCGATGAGACCCCTCCTGGGGGTTCCGCTTTGACCGGAGCCGCGAAGACCGTTGCGATCGCAGCCACGGCCAGAACAGCAATGGAGATGCAAAGGGCGGGCGTTTTTCGGGCCGCCCCCAGGGCGTTCGTCATTCACTCCTCCTTCGTCGGCCGGCGGGGTTAGCTGACGGGCTGGCGCTGAAGGAGCCTGCGCCCCCACCCGGAAGGTGGGCTCGCCCCGGACACTTGGGTCCCCCGCTCCTCGGGTCTTAGCCGAGGATTAGGCGTTTATGTGCAAGTCCTAACGTTGGAGGATGGCGGAAGTTTCGCTTCCGAGTGTGCGCTTCGTCACCCTCGGTTCGGGGTTCCGCGGGCCCCGCAGCGCTACTGGACGACCGGCAGCGGGGTGCCGCTGACCGGCGGCGCTTCCGCTGCGTTCGGCGTCGCCTGCAACACCGGCAGCTCCTGCGGCGTCATCGCGACGATCCCGCGCGCTGCCTGGCGGATCGCCTGCGAGGCCGGTGCGTCGGGCTCGGCGATGACCAGCGGTGAGCCGTTGTCGGCGTGCTCGCGCAGCGGCTCGGAGAGCGGCACCTTGCCGAGCAGCGGCACGTCAAGCTCGTCGGAGAGCAGCTGGCCACCGCCCTCGCCGAAGATCGTGAAGCGCTCGCCGTCGGGGGTCGTGAAGCCGGACATGTTCTCGATCACGCCGAGGATCTCGAGGTCGAATTTCTTCGCCATCTCGGCCCCCCGCTGGGCAACCGACTGCGCCGCCGGCTGCGGCGTGGTGACAACTACGAACTTGGCCTGCGGCAGCAGCTGGGCCAGCGTCATCGAGACGTCGCCGGTCCCCGGGGGCAGGTCGAGCAGCAGGTACTCGAGCTCATCCCAGGCGACATCCTCGAGGAACTGCTGGATCGCCTTGTGCAGCATCGGGCCGCGCCAAACAACCGCCGAGTTGTCCTCGACGAAGAATCCGATCGACATCACCTTCACCCCGCTCGGCGAGTCCAGCGGCAGGATCTTGCGCTCGCCGTTGACCTCGGGTTTGCGGTTGACCCCGAGCATGCGCGGGATCGAGTAGCCGTAGACGTCGCAGTCGAGGGCGCCCGCCGGGTGGCCTTCGGCGGTCAGCGCCGCGGCCAGGTTGGCGGTCATCGTCGACTTGCCGACCCCACCCTTGCCGGAGGAGACGCAGATCACGTTTTTCACCTTCGCCAGCGCGCCCTGCGGCAGCTTGCCGCGACCGAGCGTCTGCTGCAGCTGGCCTTTCTCCTCGTCGGAGAGGACGTCGAAGCCAACGGCGACGGAGGTCACGCCTTCGAGCTGGGAGACCTGCTGGGCGACGGCCTGTTCGAAGTGGGAGCGGATCGGACAGCCGGCGGTGGTGAGGGAGACGACGACCTCGACCCGGCCGTCCTCCTTGATTTCGATCGAGCGGACCATGCCCAGCTCGACGATGGAGCGCCGCAGCTCGGGGTCGATAACGGCGCGCAGCTTCTCAGTGATCTGATCTTTGCTTGGAAGAGACATTGGCCCGATTCTCGCAAAGGCGGAATCTCGGCCGCTCCGTGGGGGGGAGAGTTTGCCCCGCCCGGGCCTTGGTCCTCGGTACGCAGCCGAGCGAAGGAGGACCGATGGTTGGAACGAGAGTTGGATTGGTGCGGAGCGTGGCGCTGGGGATCTTGCTGGCGCTGAGCGTGTTGCTGCTGGCGGCCGCGAAGGCGGAAGCGGGGAAGTATGCGGTCGCCCAGTGCGGCTGGTACGTCGGCGCCGATGCGGACTGGGCCGACACCACCGGCGGGACCAAGTTCCGCGCCGACTCCTTCTGCGTGCCCCCGGCCGGCGCCGACCCCTTCGACGGCGCCCACCTAAAGAGCTTCACCCGCGACGGCCAGGGGACCATCTCCGGCACCCGCTTCGCCCGCTGGCGCTGGAGCGCTCCGCCTGGGACCGGCATCACCCAGGTCCGCGGCAGCTGGTGGCACACCCTCCACGACGGGATCGAGCAGCGCTTGGGAGGGGTGGCCGGAGGCGGCGACTTCAGCCCCTTTCTGACCGCCTCCGCTACCGACACCGGCCCGAGCGAGTTCACCAAGGGGTTCTCCCCGCCGATGGCCGGCTTCGAGGACCGCCTGCTCTGCGCCCGGGGAGAGGCGAAATGGTGCTCCCTTGAGCGCACCTCCTGGTCGGCGCTGCGGGCGCTGACGATTACGGTCGAGGACAACGTCTCCCCGGGCGCCTGGATCATCGGCGGCACCCTGACGGACGGCGGTTGGCGGCGCGGCAGCCAGTGGGTTCACGTCAGTGGTTACGACGGCGGCGCCGGAGTTCGCTTCAGCGAGGTCGGCCTCGACGGCGTCCGCGTCGGCATGGTCGAGTACCCCTGCGACAAGGTCTCGGTCGGCGGCGAGTGGCGCGGGACCCGGATGCGCCCCTGCCTGACCAACGTCGATGCCACGCAGACGGTCGCCACCACCAACTTCAGCGACGGCCCGCACCTGCTCGGGCACTGCACCACCGATTTCGCCGGCAACGTCTCCTGCGCTCCGGGCGTCCCGGTGCTGATCGACAACCACCCGCCGGCGCACCCCCGCGCCGTGGCCATCGACGGGGGCGATGAGTGGCGCCGGACCAACGACTTTGACCTCGGCTGGGAGAACCCCGACCAGGGCCCGGCGAGCCCGATCGCCGGCGCTTCCTGGCGGATTGTCGGGCCGGCTGGATACGACACCGGGGCGAAGTACGCCGCCGGGCGCGATCGCAAGGCGCTGCCGAACCTTGCCGTTCCCGCGGCCGGCGCCTACGCGTTGCAGCTCTGGCTGCGGGACGAGGCGGGGAACGAAGCGCCCAGCTCGGCGGTGACGGTGCTCCTGCGCTTTGACGATCGCAAGCCCGCGGTCGCCTTTGGCGACGGCGGGGAGGCCCAGGTCAAGGTCGGGGTAGCGGACCCCGACTCCGGGCCGGGTGCCGGGCAGATCCTCTACCGGCGCGTCGATGCACCCGACTGGAAGGAGTTGCCGACGAAGCTCGTGGTCGGCGCAACCGGGGGCACGGCCGAGCTCGTGGCACCGATGCCCGACCTCGGTTACGGCACCTACGTCTTCCGGGCCGACGCCGAAGACGTCGCCGGCAACCAGGCCTCGACGACGCTGCGCGCAGACGGCACCCAGATGGCGATCCGTCGGGTGCCGCCCCCGCACGTGCCGCGGGCGAAGTCGCGCCTCTTCGCGCGCTTGCGCGGCGGCCATGGTCGCGGCGACGCGCTCACGGTCCGCTTTGGCGCACCGGCCCTGCTCAGCGGCCGCCTCACCCGCGCCGACGGTGCCGGTGTCGCCGACCGCGAGCTGCGCGTTGTCTCGCGGCCGTCGCGTGGGGCGCTGGCGTCAAGGCACGCGCGGACCGTGAGGACCGGTGCGCAGGGCGGGTTTGAGCTGCGCTTGCCGCCGGGACCATCGCGGCGAATCAGCGTCAGCTTCGCCGGCGATGGCTATCTCGAGGGGGCCAGCCGCCAGGGCCTGGAGCTGCGGGTCCGCGCCGGCATCTCATTGCGCGCCGCTCCGCGCAGCTTGAGCACCGGGCAGGAGGTGCGCCTCAGCGGCAAGGTCAAGAGCAGGGGCGCGCCGATCCCGCGGCGCGGCAAGCTGGTCGCGATCCAGTACCTGGAGGAGGCGACCCACCGCTGGCGCCCGGTGCTGGTTACCCGCAGCGATCACAGCGGCAACTTCCGCGCCCGCTACCGCTTCCGTTACGTCACCGGCAGGGCGGCCATCCGCCTGCGGGCGACGGCACTGGCGGAGGAGTACTGGCCGTACGTGCCCGGCTCCTCGCCCCCGGTGTCGGTCCGAGTCCGGGGAAGCTAGGGTTGCGCCATGTCGCAAGCAACCTTCCACACCAGCGCCGGGGCGATCGTGCTCGAGCTTCACGACGAGGACGCGCCGAAAACCGTCGAGAACTTCCGCAAGCTCGCCGCGGACGGGTTCTACGACCAGCTCGTCTTTCACCGGGTGATCCCTGACTTCATGATTCAGGGGGGCTGCCCGGAAGGGACCGGCAGGGGCGGTCCCGGCTACACCTTCGAGGACGAGTTCAACGATCACAAGGTCGTCCGCGGCGCCCTGGCGATGGCCAACGCTGGCCCTAATACCAACGGCTCGCAGTTCTTCATCGTCACCACCGGCGCGGCGCCGTGGCTGGACGGCAAGCACACCGTCTTCGGCGAGGTGATCGACGGGATGGACGTGGTCGACGCGATCGAGTCGGTCCCGACTGACGCCGGCGACAAGCCGCTGCAGCCGCAGACGATCGAACGGGTCGAGCTCGACGAGAGCTGAGTAGCGGCGGGCGTTGGGCCCGCCGCCGTCATCGTCCTCAGCCGCTGAGGACGATGACGATGAAGAAGACGAGCACGACCTCGCTGACGATCCACGAGTTGGTGTTCATCCAGTCGCGGATCTTCGGCAGCGTGGTCTGAGCGCGCTCTCCCAGCGCCACCACCATCAGGGCCGGGGCGGCGAGGAAGCCGAGCGCGAGGAGGATGAACGGCAGCGCTTCCACGTAGGGGTCGTTGTGGTTGGCGAGATAGCCGCCGACGCTGGCCGAGGTGATCAGGTCGCTGGGGAAGAAGCCGAGCAGGAGGAAGCCGAGGACGAACGCCGTTTTTGGCGTCGCTGACTGGAGTTTCCCCATCCATTTCGGCGGCTCGCTCTCCTCTCGCTTGCGGTAGGTGCGCACGACCGCGAACAGCAGCAGCGCCACGACCGCGTAGTCGGTTGGGGTCAGGCCGGAGCTTTCTTCGTGGGTTTCCGCACCGTTCGCCAGCAGGTAGGAGACGGAGACGACGAGCGGGATCGAGAGCGCCGCCCCCAGCACGTAGGCGGCGGAGATCTTTTTCCACGAGGGACTGGTGGCGAAGAGGAAGGAGGTGATGATCTGCGGGCCGGCGATCATCACGAACGCCATCGGTAGGACCTTGAGGATGTCCATGGCGGCAACCCTCTCACAGGCAGAAGCGGCAGGCGCAAGCGCGGCCGCCACTGAACATCTGTACAGTGATGACTGAACATGTGTTCAGTGACCAGAACGGAGCGAGGGCAGGACGCGATCGTCGGCGCGGCGATGCGGCTCTTCGCCCGGGACGGGATCGCCGCCACCTCATTGCGGGAGGTGGCTAAGGAGGCTGGGGTCTCGCCGGCGCTGGTGGTGCACCACTTCGGGGGCAAGGAGGGGTTGGTGGCCGCCGTCGATGAAGCGGCGGTCGGCGAGTTCGGCGCCGCCTACGCAGACGACTCCGCAACTGGACCCGAGCTCTTGCAGCGCCGCGCCGAGCAGACGGCCGCGGTGATGCGAAGCCACCCCGAGGCCTGCGCCTACCTCGGCCGGGCGCTGATCGAGGGAACCCCGGGCAGCTCCGCCGTTTTCCGCCTGATGATCGAGGGCGGGCGGCACGAGATCGACGACCTCGCCGAGAAAGGCGCTCTGCGCGAAGACGCCGACTGGACCTGGGCGACCCTGCAGCACTTCTTCCTGATCTGGGCGCCGCTCAGCTTCCGCGCCCTGTTGGAGCGGGAGGTGCTCGACGGACAACTCCTCGCCCCGGACAACCTCGAGCGCTGGGTCGCGGCCAACGTCGACCTGCTGCGGGACGGCCTCTACCGCGATGGCTGAGCGGATCGAGGAGGTCGCCTTTGAGGTTGGCGCCGAGCGCTGCGCCGGCTGGTTGCACCTGCCCGCCGGCGCCGGACCCCATCCCAGCGTGGTGATGCTGCACTCGACCGCCGGGGTGCGGCAGCTGCGCTGTTACGCCGAGCGCGGGGAGGCGTTCGCCGCGGCGGGGATCGCGACCCTGCAGTTCGATTGCCGCGGCTTCGGCGCCAGTGATGGTGAGCCGCGCCAGCTCTTCGACGTCAAGCGGCAGGCCGGGGACCTGGCGGCGGCGCTGGGGTTCGCCCGGAGCCGCGCCGACCTCGACCGCGGCCGGATCGCTCTCCGGGGAGGCTCGGCCAGTTGCGCGCAGGTGCTGGCTCTCGCCGCTCTCGACCCCGCGGTCCGCGCCGTCGTCTGCCTGACGCCGTTCATCCCTGGGCGCGACACCCAGCGCAGCGCCGGCACTCCATTCGCCCGCCTGGCCCGTGCCGCGTCCGCCGACCGCCTGCGGATGGCGCTCGGGGGCAGCCCGCGCGGCGTCGCCGTTGGTGGCGAGCCGGGGGAGACCGCGGTGCTGGTCCGGGAGGACGCTGCCGCGCGCGAGCGGGCGATGTTGCCGCCCGAGGCACGGCTTGACGCTGACGGCCAGCGGGCCGAACTCCCGGGAGGTGTGGTCTGGGAGAACCGGATCGTCCTCCGGCCCCGCCTGCGGACTCCGCACCCGCTGCGGCTCGCCCCCCGCGTGCAGGCGCCACTGTTGGTGATTGCCGGAGAGCAGGACCTGCTTTGTCCGCCGGGACCCGCGGCAGAGCTCGCCGAGCGCGCCCCGCTGGGCGAGCTGCGCGAATTTCCCCTCGGCCACTTCGACCTCTACGACGGGGCCAGCATCGCGGCCGAGGTCGAGTTCCTCGGCTCGGCGCTAAGCGCCGAAGAAGGTGTCAACGGAGGGGGTGGGATTCGAACCCACGAGACGCCGTAAGACGCCTAACGGCTTTCAAGGCCGCCGCATTCAACCGCTCTGCCACCCCTCCAGAGCGTTCAAGTTGCTCCCACTGATTGTATGCAGGGGTGCGTCGTCTGCTCCTACTCGCCTCGGCGATGATCTTCTTCGACGTCGCGTTTTTCGCGGCGATTGCACCGCTGCTTCCGGAATACGTTGACGAGCTCGGGCTTAGCAAGGCCGAAGCGGGAATCCTCTCCGCCTCCTATGCCGCCGGGACGCTGCTCGCCTCGCTGCCGGCGGGCTATATAGCCAGCAGGATCGGGCCGCGGCGGACGGTGATCTACGGCCTCCTTCTCCTTGGTTGCTCGAGCCTCGTCTTCGGCTTCGCCGAGCAGATCCTGCTGCTCGACAGCGCCAGGTTCATCCAGGGAGTCGCCGGCGCCCTGATCTGGTCGGGAGCGCTCACCTGGCTGATCACCGCCGCGCCCGACGAGCGGCGGGGCTCGGTGATCGGCACCGCCCTCGGCACCGCGGTGGCCGGCGCCCTGCTGGGCCCGGCGCTTGGCGCCGTCGCCGGGTCAATCGGCACCGAGCCCGTCTTCAGCTCGGTCCTCGTCATCACCGTGCTGCTCGCGATTGCAGCGGCACGGCTGCCGGAGACCGGGGTGCCCGCAACCCAATCGCGGCGCGAGGTGAAAGCATCGCTGCTCAGCCGCCCGGTGGTGGAGGCGGCGATCTTCGTCGCTGTGCCGTCGGTGATGTTCGGCGCGATCGAGGTCCTGGTGCCGTTGCGGATCGACGAACTCGATGGCGGCCATGGTGTGATCGCCGCTGGCTTCATCGTCGGGGCCGGGCTGGAGGCATGCCTGGCTCCATTTGCGGGACGGATGTCCGACCGGATTGGCCGCCGTGCCCCGTTCGTCGCCGGGCTCTCGATCTGCGCGGTGGCGATGGTCGCGATCGCCGTGGTGGCGACGCTGGGTGAGGTTCTCGGCGCCCTGATTCTGACCTCGCTCGGCGCCGGGCTTTGCTTCGCCCCGGCCCTGACCCTGATCTCCGACGTCGCCGAGTCGAGCAACCTGCACCAGGGCTACGCGGCCGGGCTCTCGAATATGGCCTGGGCCTCGGGGCAGGTGATCGGTGGCGTTGGCGGTGGCGTCGTCGCCAGCCTCACCGGCAACGCCGCCCCGAGCCTGGCGATCGCCGCCCTGCTGGTGCTGACCGTCATCTACGCGTTCCGGGTGATGCAGCCGGGCCCCGATCTTCGTCCCGCCGAGGGTTAGGCTCAGACGATGGGGCGACGCGGTCAAACGGCGAGCGGCGAGTGGACCAACTGGGCCGGCGATCAGTCCTGCCGCCCGGCCCGGATCGCATCCCCCCGCAACCGCGACGAGCTGGGCGAGACGATCGCGGCCGCGGCTGCCGCCGGGCAGAAGGTGAGGGTCGCCGGCTCCGGTCACTCCTTCACCGAGACGGCGCTCACCGAGGGGCTGATGATTGATGCCGGGGCACTGAGCGGGGTCCTCGATGCTGACTCCAGCTCGGGTCTGGTCAAGGTCGGCGGCGGCACCGTGCTCGCCGAGCTGAACGAGGAGCTGGCGCGGCTGGGGCTGGCGATGGAGAACCTCGGGGACATCGACAGCCAGACGATCTCCGGCGCGATCTCCACCGGCACCCACGGCACCGGCGCCCGCCTGCGCAACATCTCCTCCCAGGTCGAGGGTATGGAGCTGGTTCTGGCCGACGGCAGCGTCCGCCACCTGGCGACCAGCACCGACCCCGAGCTGCTGCGGGCGGCGCGGGTGGGGATCGGTGCGCTGGGGGCGATCGCCGCCGTCACCCTCCGCTGCGTCCCCGCCTTTGACCTCCTGCGGGTTGACTCACCGCACCCGCGCGACGAGGTCCTCGACTCCTTCGACCAGTGGGCCAACGGGCACGAGCACTTCGAGCTCTTCACCTTCCCTTACTCGGACCTGGCGCTGGTACTGGAGCGCAACCGGCTCGACGGCCCACCGCAGCCGCGCGGCCGGGGCGCTGCCTTCCTCAACGACGTGGTGCTGGAGAACTGGGCGCTGGGCCTGTTGGCGCGGACCGGCAAGGCGGCGCCGCGGACGATCCCGTCGCTGGCGCGGCTGGCCGGTCGCCTTGCCTCCGGCAGCCGGACCAGCGATCGCAGCGACCGCGTCTTCGTTAACGAGCGCCGGGTCCGCTTCACCGAGATGGAGTACGGGGTGCCGCGGGAAAACGGTCCCGAGGCGGTGCGGCGGGTGATCGAGTGGGTGCGGAGCAACGAGTACCCGGTCTTCTTCCCGATCGAGATGCGGGTCGCCGCCGGCGACGACGCCTTCCTCAGTCCATCGCACGAACGCGACACCGCCTACATCGCTGTGCACCAGTACCGGGGGATGGAGTGGCGGCCCTACTTCGAGGCGGTGGAGCGGATCATGGACGACTACGGCGGCCGCCCCCACTGGGGCAAGCGCCACTTCCAGACCGCGGCGACGCTGGCGCCCCGCTACCCGGCCTGGGCCGAGTTCCAAAGCGCCCGTGACACGCTGGATCCCGGCCGCACCTTCAGCAACGAGTACACGGACCGCGTCCTAGGCCCCTAGAGGAAGGACTGGCCCTCGCCGCGGTAGGTGGGGACCTCGTCGACGATCGCGTCGCCTTCGACCAGGTAGAGGGTGTTGAAGCGCTCGCAGAGCTCGCCGGCCTTGGCATGGCGGAAGTAGACGCGGTCGCCGACCTCAAGCTGGGTCGCCGCAGGGCCAAGCAGCGGCGTCTGCACCTCGCCGGCGCCCTCCTCGCGATCGAGGGTCAGGCCTTCGGGTAGCCAGGGGACCGGTAGCCGGGCGGTATCTCCGGATCCGGAGGCGAGGTAGCCGCCGCCGAGCGCCGTGGCAACCCTCTTGGCGGGCTTGCGCACGATCGGCAGGACGAAGCCGGCCGCCGGCGTGAGGCTGAAGCGGCTGTAGTGGTCGAAGAGGGCGGGTGCGTAGAAGCCCGAGCCGGCGGTGACCTCGGTCACGGCCTCCTCGGCGGCGGTCAGCTCGAGGCTGCCGGTGCCGCCGCCGTTGACGATCTCCAGCTCGACGAACTCGCTCAGCGCGGCGACGATCGCCGCTCGCCGCTCGGCCAGCTCAACCGCCGAGCGCTTCTGCATGAATCGGATCGCGGCGCCGCGCAGGCGCTGTCCCGGCGGCAGGTCACCGACGCCGGCGATCTGCCCCTCGTAGGACATCAGCGCGTCGAGTTCGATCTGCGGCCGCTGCTCGATCTCCCGCGCCAGCGCCACCGCCTGCTCGACGGTGTGGATCGGCGAGCGCTTGGGGCCGACCTTGACCCGGCCGCCGAGCCACCACCAGCTGGCGTCGATGTCGATGCAGACCCGCAGCGGCGGTGCTCCCTTGCCCAAGACCGACTCGATCATCTCCAGGTGCTCGACGCAATCGACCATCACGATTGGCGCCCCCTCCGAGTTCGCCGCCGAGCGCAGCGCCAGCTCCTCGAGCGCGCCGACGTCGGCGGTTGGGTAGGCGAGCAGCAGGTCCTCGAACCCCTGCTCGGCGAGCCAGAGGGTCTCCGGCAGGGTGTAGGTCATCAGCCCCTGAAAGCGCGGATCGCGCTCGAGCACCGCCGCCAGCAGCGTCCGGCAGCGCAGCGACTTGGAGGCGACCCGGACACTCTTTCCCGCCGCCCGTTCCAGCATCGCGTCGGCGTTCGCCCACATCGCCTCCAAGTCGACGAAGGCAAACGGCGTTTCGACCTCAGCGAAGATCCGCTCGTAGCGCTCGTGCGACTGGACGGGGGCGGACACGTCGCCAGCCTATCCGCGCCGGAGAACGGGGATCATGGGACGCTATTTGAACCCCGAGCTTGAGACCCGGCTAGAGCGGCTCGATTTCGACTAGCCCGTCGGGGGGTCACCGCGAGAACAGCCACGACGTGAGCATCACCAACTCGCGGACGCCGGGGATCTCGCCGTTGATGAGCGCCACGATGCAGAAGACGGTCGCAGCCGTGAGGAGCAACAGCTTGAGCAGTTCCCGCGCTGCCCAGAAGAAAATCTCAAGGTCCTCCTTGTGAGGGCCTAGCCGGGAGGGGGTTGACGAATTCATAGCGATACCGCCATGATGCGAGGGTACCGAGAAGGCTGTACAAAGTCAACAATTGGAGTACAATTGTTCTGTGACAGATAAAGACAGTCCTGAGATCCTGAATGTGCGCGAGACGGCTCGCCGGTTGGGCGTCCACGAGAACACGATCCGCAATTGGGCCAAGACCGGCGTTCTCCAGTCGGCCAAGATTCCTGGCTCTCGGGTCCTGCGTTTCAACGCCGCCGATGTCGATCGCCTCGCGCGGAATCGTGGCGCATCGACTGCATCCATGGAGGAAGAACGCCGGACCATCGGGCCAGAGCTCGTTGATGCGACGCAGCTCCACCATTGGGCAAGCACCAAAGAAGCGCAGCACGTCTTCCCCGAGTTGATGCGCAGGCTGATCGCCGCCACTCCGGGCCTCACGAATGTGTCGATTAGGGCTGGAGAGGGGGTCGCCGCCCCCGGCTGGGATGGCCACGCGGAGTCAACGGGTACGACCTTTCTCCCCGCAGGCAATCTCTATTTTGAGTTTGGTGTAAGCGCCCAACCCGGAAAGAAGGCGAGCGAGGATTTTCAGAAGCGACGGGAGCAGCCTCTAGGAGCGATTCCGCAGGAAGCGATCTTCGTATTTGCCACGCCCCGTCGTTGGACGACTGCCGAGAAATGGGAAAGCGAAAAGAAGGAAGATGGGTTCTTCGCTGATGTCCGCGTGCTCGATGCAGACGTACTCGAGGGATGGCTCCAGCAAACCCCGGCAGTCCATCATTGGATTTCCGAGCGGCTCGGCCGACGGCCACGGGACGCGGCAACGCTTGAGCAGTGGTGGAGTCGCTTCCGTGAGAAAACCGCGCCGCCACTTCCATCCGATCTCTTTCTGACCGGCCGCCATGAAGAGGAGGAGAAGCTAAGAGATTTCCTGGCAGGCCCGCCCGGAACGGTTGCCGTCCAGGCCGCCTGGCGGGAGGACGCGCTCTCTTTCATCAATGCCGTCGTTCAGCGGCTAGCGCAGGAAGGAGAACCCGTTGCCCCCCTGCTCCTCGTGTGGCATCCCGAGGTTTGGGATCGCGTTGCCGTTGAGCCTGGGGCGATGATCCTGGTCCCTCTATTCGAGGATCCAGCTCTCGACCTGGCGCACAATGCTGGCCATCAGGTTGTTATTCCGGTTGGGGGCGATCAGCTTCCTCGAGCTGAGCACATTCGGCTTCTTCGCCCGGCCAGACAAGGCGCCATGGAGGCGCTCGAAGAGGCAGGAGTGGATTCCGATAGGGCTTACCAACTGGCCGCTCTCGCTCGAAGGAGCATGCCTGCTCTGGTTCGCACCCTCGCCCGTGATCCTCTAGTCGCTCAGCCGCAATGGTCTCGTCCACCCGAGGCCTCAGTTATTGCCCCTCTGATGCTTGTAGGTGCTTGGTCTCCCTCCCGGGAGGATCTTTCGATAGTGAGCAAAGTTGTTGGAAGGGAGTGGCCAGAGATAGAGCAAGCCCTTCTTCAGTGGCGACGCTCCGATGATCCGCCGTTCATCCAGACGGGCAAGCAGTGGCACCTCGCCTCCCCGGCCGAGTCGTTTCTCCTGCTGCATCCATCCCTGACCTCCGACGTCTTGGACCGTTGGCATGAGGCATCCAAAGAGATTCTGCTTGAAGCCGATCCCCGCCTAGAACTCAAACAGGACGACCGCCCAATGGCGAGTTTGCTTGGGAAAGTGCGAACCTACTCATCCATTCTTCGCGGAGGGTTTGCCCAAGGGCTTGCCATCGCTGGTGCGGCTGGCGACGTGCAGTTGAGCGACGGCGAGTCGGCATCTGATCATGCGCGGATTGCGGTGCGAGAGATCCTCCGCGAAGCAAACGAGGACCCGAGCGGGAAGACGTGGGCTTCGCTCGCCGACGAGTTGCCGCTACTCGCCGAGGCCGCTCCACAGGACTTTTTGGATGCAGTGCATCTCGACCTGGACCGCGACGAGCCATTGCTCAGGTCGATGTTTCAGGACAAGGACCAAGACTCCGCTCTCTTCGGCTCCTCAGCGCACACCGGACTTTTGTGGGCGCTTGAGAATCTATGCTGGAACTCGGACTATCTCTTGGATGCAACGCGCGCACTGGCGCGCCTTGATGAGGTTGATCCCGGCGGACGTTTAGCAAACCGTCCTTTGAATAGCCTTTCGGAGGTTCTAGTTGGGTGGATTCGCCATACGGCCGCTCCACTATCGCGGAAAGTAGAAGCGGTCGAGCAGATTGCCGAGACCAAAAGCCTTTCCGATGTGGGTTGGCGACTAATCATGGCTCTCTGGCCGAGCCACCATGGGGTTTCCTCGCCGCCGCATAGCCCACGCTTCCGAGACTGGAAGCCAGAGTCTCGGGGAGTGCCGATCTCCGAATGGGTGGAGTACATCGGAAATCTGGTGCGCTTTGGGATCTCTCTAGCGGAAGATGATGCGGTGCGCTGGGCCGAGCTGATGGAGCACCTGTACTCCTTGCCTCCGGATCAGAGGTCGCACCTTCTAGAAGCATTCGAAGAGTTCATCAGCGGCGCTTCCCTCGACCCCTCGGATCAACTGATTCTGTGGGAACGGCTTGATCGCGAGATAGCTCGTCATCGGCGATTCCCGGACGCAGAATGGTCCATGGGCGATGACCCGCTGAATCGCTTGGAACAGCTTGCAAAGGGGCTTGAGCCCAAGGCTGATACGTCGCGGTATGCCTATTTATTCGACTGGGACCCCGATCTTCAAGGCTTCCAGTCTCGGACTGAAGAGGGCTATGCGGAAGAGCTCTCTGCACGTCGCCGAGCGGCGGTCGAAGAAGTCTTGGCGGATGATTCCCTTGATCAGCTGCGGATACTCGCGGAACGAAGCGAGGTTCCTATGTATCTGGGCCTCACCATTGGCGAGATTGCGCCGGAGGACTTTGATCTGGTGCCGTGGCTTGATGCCAACAACGACAAGCTGCGCGAAGTTGCTGCCAACTGGGCTGGAGCAAGACTCGAAAAGGAAGGTGTGAAATGGCTGCAGGAGGTTCTTGCTCGTCCAGATATGAAGGAGCAAGAGCGTCGGATCGCTGTGGCGCGTGTAGCGCCGGCAACGGCTGAAGTCTGGGACTTGCTGGCCGAAGTTGACCCGGAGCTATCTGAGGCCTACTGGCAGAAAGTTAACCCCTGGCGAGTGGGTCGAGATGACACTGAGCGTGCAGTGCAAGAACTCCTCAAGGCCAAAAGACCATGGGCGGCCGTTGACTTGCTCAACGCGGCTCTTCACAACCGCAAGCAGGACAAGAAAGTCCTCCCACATGAAGTATTTGAGAAGGTCCTTGATGCTGCTCTTACCTCAAGTGGAGATGAAACGCCGTCGCAGTCTCCGGGGTACGAGATAGGAAAACTGCTCGACTACCTGGAAGAGGCCGGATATTCGGCAGAGAATCTTCTGCGCTACGAGTATGGATTTTTTCGCCTGCTTGATCGCTATCGGCAGCCAAAGGCGTTGTACAGGCAAATGCGGGAAAGTCCGGACCTTTTCGTTCAGCTAGTCGCTCGGGTATACCGAGGCCGTAGCGAAGACCGACGGAACCTCACCAAAGAAGAGCAAGAACTTGCCGAGCACGCTTGGTGGGTGCTGCAGGGCTGGCGAGATGTTCCGGGCAGGCAAGACGATGGCACGGTTGATGGCGGCCATCTAGCAACGTGGGTAGACAAAGCTCGCCTTGCATTCGCAGAGTTAGACCGTGCCGACATTGGTGACGAGATGATCGGCCGCTTGCTCTCCGCCAGCCCAGAAGGCAGCGATGAAGTGTGGCCGAGTGAGCCGGTGAGAGAACTCATCGAGCGAGTCGGCAGTACGAGCATCGAGACTGGCATTGAGGTTGGAGTGTTCAACGCCAGGGGGGTGACGAGTCGCAGCCCATATGAAGGAGGCAAGCAGGAGCGAGAGTTAGCCGAGACCTACCGCAGGTGGGCAAAGGAGACGCAGGGGAAATGGCCACGCACCACTCGGGTTTTGCGATCTATAGCTGAATCCTATGAACGTGATGCAAAACGCCATGATGTGCGAGCCGAAATCACCGGGGACATTGAATAGCGAGTGATGGGACTTTCAGCTAAGGCCGAGGTAGTACGCGCACATAGTCAACGAGCGCATCCGTGCGCTTCGATCGTTTTGCCGAGCTTTCAAGAAAGGGCGCGAACCCGTTGATGTTCTTTCGGTAGCAATCGAGGACGTAGGCGAGGTCGGGGGTGCGAAATTCACGTCTCAGCTTTCGGGCTTGTCGTGGTCCCGCGAACCAAGATGTCCAATACGGCGAAGTCAGCGGCTGTGGCGTCATGAGCAGGAATCGGCCAAGGTGGATTGGCTGATCCGAATCGTCCACCTCGGCGGTAAGTCCTACTTCGTACATCACCTGCATCCCATATTCCAGATCGGGCGTCTCGAAGATCACGCCGAAGCGATCCACCTCATCTGGCCCGATCTCTTGATTTAGCACCGTTTCAATACGATGCTTAGGTGGCGGTTGTTTTGGCAATACGACGGAATAACGACCGGTCTCAATCGTTCCACTGCCACCGAGTAGTTGGCACCCCAACATGAACTGCGCATGGTAGATCCTCGTATGGAGGCGAGTGAGAACGGCGCGACGGTCGCCGGTATTCCTTAGCTTGATCGACAGATAGGGCTTTCGGTCATAGCCTTTAGTTACCTCGTTAGGCACCACGTCTACGACCCTGACCTTCGCCTCATGGGCTCCAAAGCTGTCTAGGACGCGGACGGTTCCCACGGCCACCAAGGCGCCAAGCACCGCTGCGGTTAGCGGCACGTAGACATACCGAATTCGGTCCTTCTGTGGCATCCACTTCCATGCCCGCAGCATTCATCATCCTCCCGCAGGAACTCTCTCATAGAACAGATGTTGCTAGGCGCAAGCCGGATAATCGCTAGTTGCGCCCGCTTCCAGGCTCGCTCTAGGGTGCCGCCTTCCATTAATCAAAGTGCCCCGGGCGGCGTTGGGCGCCCCCGGGGCCGGCACAGGAAGGAGCACTTCCCATGCAATGCCAGCCTAGAGGCGACGGCGCTTATCGCGCCATGACCACCGCCGACGAAGATGCCCGCGACGAACGCGCCGTTCTCCGCGAGGTCCTGACCTACTACCCCGGCACGTTCACGCTCGAGGAGCTGATCCGCGAGATGACGGTCTGCTCGGTGGAACCCGCCGATCACGACGCGATCAGGCGGGCCGTCCGCGACCTGAGCGCGGTCGGCCTCCTCCAGCAGATCGACTGCCTCGTCCTGCCGACGCGGGCGGCGGTCCACTACTACGAACTGGAGGCGTGATGGACGGCAGGGTCAGGAGCCAGGATGCCGCCGAGCGTCTTGGTCAGAACGTGCTCACGGCTCGCCGCCGCGCTGGGTTCTCGCAGGAAGAACTCGGCGCGCTCGCCGGTCTGCACCGCACCGAGATCGGGTTCGTGGAGGGTGGGCGGCGGCTGCCCCGCGCAGACACCCTCATCAAGCTCGCCTCAGCGCTCGGCGTCGATGCCGGGGAGTTGCTGGCGGGGGTCGAATGGATCGTGCCCGCGTCCTCCCGCCCTGGTCACTTCTCGATCCGATCGCGGGCATTGGGAGGAGGAGCCGATGCCAGGTAAGCGGAAGCCCAGCGGCCCGGAGGAGGTCTTGCTGTTCCTTATCCAGCACCCGCTCCGCAAACGGCTGCTCGCACTCTGTGTCGAGGCCGAGGAGGCGCGGAGTCCCAAGGAACTCACCATCCCGACGAACCAGACCGTCTCCAATGTCGGCTACCACGTCCGCACCCTTGCCAGGTACGGCGCGGTGGAGCTTGTCGAGACGCAGCCCCGGCGCGGCTCGGTGGAGCACTTCTATGAGGCGACGTCCCTCGTTGACGAAGTGCCGTGGGCGCGGGCCGCGCTCGGGCTGGGAGGCGAAGCCGCATGAGGAGTCGGAAGAAGACGACGACAACGACGAGCCTTCGCCTCGATCGCAACCTGGCAGAGAACCTTGCCGCCGTGGCGCGGGCCGAGGGAAGGACGATCTCCGATGTTGTCCGTGAGGCGGTGGGAAAGCACATCGCAGAGCTCCAGCAAGACCGAGAGTTCAAACAGCGCCTCGCAAAGCGGCTGGAGGAAGATCGCGAGGTCTTAGAACGGCTGGCTGAATAGCGGCGATGTCACCCGGAAGTATGCGTGGGTAAGCACGTCTGATACTTGACAGCATGCTTACTTCTGGCCTACGTTAAGTGGCTCTGTAAAGCAGCAAAATATGAGTAGACCTGATTCCCAATCTGACCGCCACGATGGTGAGACACGCGAATTGGAGTTACCACTACCACCCGAAGGTAGTCTTGAGCGCCAAGAGTTTCAGCTAATCGGCAATTGCCGGATATCGGCCAAAGGCAAGTTCAAGCATCCAATTGAAGTGAAGTTGGGAACTGATGAACAGACACCAACTTGCTACATAATCCGGTACCCGTCTCATCAGAGCCACTTTGACTCCTATGCGGTCGTTCAGCCGGAAGTAGCCTGCGACCAGCAAGGGCAAGGATGGGCCGAATTCAGCATGCTGGAGTCCGCTACTGCACTCGGTCGCGAACTATCGCCGCAGTTCAGGCTAGGCCCAGAAGTGTCCCGCCGACACTGTCTTGTTCGGTTATCGGTTCAGGAAAAAGGCGACCTCATCGAAATCGACAACTTTGGCCGCAACGGACTCCGTGTTGGGATGCACCCTGACGACCTCGCCCGCCAGATCGAGCCATTCGACCCGTACGACATCGTCGACTAACTCACGGCGGCTTTTCAGCGGGGTCGGCATCAATCTCAAAGGCCATCTTCCTCGTAGCCACCCAGGGATCATGTCGCGCATCGATCGCCACTGGAGCTTCGGGCAATTTGATTGGTTGACCGGCCACGGTCAGGTCGCTCACGCTGATGCGAACTACGGCCTTGTCCTCCAGTGCAACCCACGCGGAGCCAACGCTGACTGCAACCGCCACGGCCTTTCCAGGAACTGAAACGAATTCGGGCTCCCCCGTCTCGATGTCGTACCGCGCCAGCGTCCCGTCTTGATTTACCACCCATAGCCCCCCATACCCTGCAGCAAGGTCGCGCGCGGGGCGAGCGAGGCGAAGGGTTTTGAAGCTTGCATACTCGAGGTCGTCGGGAAACGATCCGTATTCGATTCCGTAGACCTTCGATCCGCTGAAGTCGAGTGCCCACGCAGCACCAAGGCCAATGGCTACATCAATGGTCCCGAGGGACCCAGGGAGTCGGTAGCGCTTCTGGATTCTGCCCGTAGAAGCATCGAGGCTGACAAGCTCTCCGGTTAGGCCGCCGACCCACAAGTGACCCAAGGCATACTCGGCAGGTCCCGCGTTGGCGGCAAGCCTGGCTACGCGTCTCATTGACGTGCCTTCTCCGAGAAAGCTCGGCAGGAGGACGGCAACGGTGCCAGTCGTAGTCACTACCCAGGCACGAAAGTCCCCGCCGGCGATTTGGTAGCCGCCCCACTGTGATCCATTGGGTAGGTCTTCTGGAAGCTGGATCGGCGGGGAGGGCAGGCCGATGTCGAACGTCTCCTGGATTTCGTTTCCTTGATCCACCCGCAGAGCGGTTTCACTTTGTGAACTCGCGACCCAAGTGAATTCTGCGGCTACGGAAAGATCCTCAATTCCGGATGGGAGACCAACCGTTCTCTCGATCTCTCCACCTGGGTTGGTTGCATAGACCTCGCGGGGGCTCCTGGTCGCGAACACCACGACGAGTATGGCGACAGCGGCAGCAGTCGTTACGGCAGCAGCTATAAGCAAGGCGGCCTTGCGCCAGGAGGCGGGCGAACTTTCGCTGCCCTGTCCCTCTACTCGCAGCAACAGTCGGGCGAGCGCGAGCAGAATTGGCCATTCGTAGTTGTCTTCAAATAGCTCGCGGCTTTTGCGCCCAGCTTCGGGGCGAAGTTTCTTATATGCCTCAGCACGAAGGGTGGTAATGGACCGTTTGTCATCCAACGTCGAATACCGCCAGGTCTGGTCACGCTGCTTTGCTCGGAAGATGTGTTTCGCGGCGCCAACACATGCCTCCGCCGTCGTTTCGCCCTCGACGATCTCGTCCACCGCGATCTCGTCCAGTAGCTCCTCGTCCATGAGGCGTCCCAACTCCGACCAAAGGCGGTCCACGCGCTCCTCCGCCTCTTTGTTGGTTTTCGGCGGGTTTGGGCCCCCGCTGATCTTGAGCGCGATGAGCGCCGGGATTCTTTGCTGGACGAAGGCCAGATCAACACCTGCCTTCGGCAGCAGCGCCTTTAGGTTCCCTGCTATCTGGGCCTCTTGCACAGAAGGATCAGCTGGCATAGCTCTTTGATTCTGGCTAATCCATATGGACAGACCGCTGCCCATATGGATTTTTGAAGTCCGCTTGACGCGCCAGATGGCCCCGGTAATTCAGCTCCTCAACGCCACCGATTTCCGGAGGCACTACGAAAGGAGCAGAAGTGCCAAACGATCTGATCCCATACCGAAGCTCGCTCGCACTCCGCGAGCGGCGGGCGGTCTCAGAAGTTCGCGAGGCAAAGCGCCCAGCTAGGCGGTCCGCCGCTCGGCTTGACGCCGCCGCAATCGTTACCCGTGTCGGCCTGGCCCACGTCGAGATGCTGACGGCCGCGGAAGTGGCCATCTGCAACCGACAGGGGGCGACGGCCGACCTCCGGGCGCAGATGATCGTGGACAGTTATTGCGCCCTGGTCGTCTCCGAGGTGAACGGCCTGGCCCTGCGAGGTGAGTCGTGATGCTGGAGATCGCAATCATCATCGCGCTGATCCTCGCCGTCGCCCACGCGCTGGAGGAGGCTGGGCCGGAGGCCGACCCCCTCGACATGGCTCGCCCGTCGGTCGAACGTCTCGACCTCGAGGCCGAGCGAGCGGTGGCCGAACTGAGGGCTCTCGACCGTGAGGAGCGTTCCTGATGCGGCCGCACCCGCTCACGCCCCGAGAAGTCATCGCCATCGTCCGACGTCAGGTCAGCCAGTTCGAGGAAGTCGGCATGACGCATGAGGCCGCGGTGCTGATGGTGGCGCTGACGCTCAAAGTCGAGCCGTACAAAATCGCCGTTCTCGCCCCGCCGCTGCCCGGCGAAGACGGGAAAGAGCAGTCCTAGTGGATCGCGCAATCGCGGTCGTCGTTCTCCTGCTGGTAGCGGTCGTCGCCCTCCCGGCGATGGCCGCCGCCGCGCAGGGGGCGGTGCCGTCTCTACTGGCGCTCCTCTTTCTGCTCGGGATCGCCCGGCTCCTGTGGCCAACCCGTCGCGGAAGGCGGGGCTAACGCCAAAACCCTGCTTCCTCGCTTGCTCCTTGTTTCACATGCGAAACACAATGGAGATGTTGCGTAAACGAAACAACTCCCATGACTCCTTCCTTCAACCTCACTCCCGAACGTCACGAATCGCCCGATGTGCAGCGAGTCGTGGCCGCGCTCCTGGCGTTCGTCATGGCTCAGATGGAAGCCGAAGAAGCTGCGGCCGAGAAGCAGCCCGAGGACGGTGACGATGATTGACCTCCTCACCGTCACTCTGGCCGGGGCGGGGCTCCTAGCTGGCACTGCTGTACTCGGCCGCGTCACCTTTGCGGCGCAAGATGCGCGGCGCATGGAGAGTCTTCGCCTGATCTTTCCCCGCCGGGTGGAGGCGGACCAGGTGGTCGCCGCCCTGCGAAGCATCCAGGGCCTCCTGCCGCGTTTCCCGGCTCGCCTGATCGTCACGCGAGCCGTGGCGATCGAAGCGGTCGCGACGGAGGCCGGGATCACGCATCGGCTACGGGTTCCGGCTGGACGGGCCGAGCAGGTGGTCGGGCAGCTGCGCGCCGCCCTGCCCGGTCTTCGCGTGGTCCCGCTCGACGGGCGCGGAGATTGCGAAGTCACTCAGGCGCGGGAGTTGTCGGCCGTCGGCATCGGGTCGCTGCGGACCGAGATCACCGCCGAGAGCAACGCTGCCTTGCTGGCGACGCTCCAGCCGCTTGGCCCGGATGAGGCGGTGATCCTCCAATGGACGATTGCGCCGTCCGAGCCGGTGCCCGCTTGGCTCCTTCGGCTGCGCAGCCTCGGTTCCGTCGAGCCGTCCGGCGAAGCCTCCACCGAGCCGGAGCTTCGCGCCCGTTGCCGGATCGGCGTAGCGGGCCAGCGGGGTGCCCGACTCTCCCGCGTTTTCGGGGCGATCCATCGCGCCGACTCGACCGAGCGGCGTTTGATCCGCCGCTCCCTCCCGAACCTGTGGGCAGCCGCTCGACTGCGGCGAGCATCGTGGCCGGTGCTGTCTGGCTCGACGCTCGCGGCCGACGAACTGGCGGCGGTGATCGGCGTCCCCATCGGCGGGCCTCAGCTTCCGGGTCTCGCCTTTGCCGAGAGCCGGACCTTGCCGCCCGCCCCGCAGGTGCCGAAGCGCGGCCGGGTCCTCGGTGATGCCGTCGCGGGCGGAAATCCTGTCGCGGTTTCAGAAGCCGACTCGGCGCGGGGGCTGCTCGTCACCGCTCCGACCGGCGGCGGCAAGTCCACGGTGCTTGAGCATCTGTGCGCTGGCGACTTCCGCGATGGACGTGGCGTTGTGGTGGTCGAGAGCAAGGGCGACCTCTGCCGCGCCCTGGCCGACCTGATCCCGGCCGAGCGCCGCAGGGACGCGGTGATCTTCGATCCGGCCGACACGGAGCCCGCCGGGTTCAATCTCCTGGCCGGAGGCGATGCGACCGCCGACCTCATCACCGATCACGTTGTCGGCCAGTTCCGCGCGCTCTATGCGGGATACCTCGGCCCGCGCTCGGAGATGCTGCTGAGGGCGGCGTTGTTGACCCTTTCGCAGGCCAAGGGAGCCTGGACGATTTGCGAGGTCATGCCGCTGCTCTCGGATGCCGGGTTCCGCCGTCGTCTGATGGGCGCGATCACCGATCACCAGCTCGCTTCGATCTGGGCGTGGTTCGACTCGCAAAGCCCCCCGGCACAGGCCGAGATGGTCGGGCCCCTCGCGAACAAGTTGGCCGCGTTCACCCTGCGCCGGAAGCTCCGCGCGGTCGTCGGCCAGGCCGACAGCGCCCTCGACTTCGACGCGGCGTTGGCCGAAGGCGGGATCGTGTTGGTCTCGTTGGCAAAGGGCTTGATCGGCGAAGACGCCGCGCGGCTGCTCGGCTCCTGCCTTCTGGCTGAGTTGTGGGCGGCGGTTCAGCGCCGCGCGGCCCTGCCGCCCGCACGGCGGCCGTTCGTCTCGGTGGTCGTCGACGAGGCTCAGGACTTCCTCCGCTTGCCGGTCTCCCTGGGCGATGCGGTCGCGCAGTCTCGGGGGCTCGGGGTGGGCTGGACGATCAGCCATCAGAACCTCGGACAGCTCCGGCCAGAGCTTCGCGCGGCGGTACTGGCAAACCTTCGCTCCAAGCTCGTCATGCAGACGACCGCCGACGACGCGGACACCTTCGCGCGGGAGTTTCGGCCGCATCTGGACGAGGCTGACTTTCAAGGGCTCGCGCCGTTTGAAGCCTTCGCGGCCGTCTCAACCGGAAGCGCTGTCGCGCCCCCGGCCTCGATCCGCACCCGCCCGCCGCTGTCGCCGCTCGGTTGCGGCGATCAGGTTCGCGCCGCCTCGCGCAAGCGCTACGGCCGCGATCCCCGGAGCGTTGACGCCGAGATTCAGGCGCGCCTCGGCGCTCCTGCTGCCGAGATTCCCGTTGGCTCGCGGAGGCGGGGATGATCGCTGTTCGCTTCGCTCCAGCGAGCCGCAGGCAAAGCACCTGCACGCAGCAGCCTTTGGGCCACCGAGCGCCAACGAATAACCCCCCGCTGCGGAGGTTCATATGAGTCGGCACCGCGTTACCCATGCCTACGTCGAACGGCTGGCCGCCGAGCTTCCCGAACGTGACCTCGCCCTGGTCGAGTCCCTGGACCGACTCCGGGTCGCCACGGCTGAGCAGCTGCGTCGTCTCCACTTCACGGGGGGCACGGTGGCTGCCAACTCTCGCCAGGTCTGGCGCAGGCTCCGGGCACTCACCGAGCTCCGGGTCATCACGGTCCTCGAGCAGCGGATCGGCGGCGGCCGGGGCGGCTCGTCCCAGGCGGTCTACGCCCTGGACACGGCCGGACAGCGGCTCGCCTCCGCGTGCGGTCCTGCCGGCGGTCGGCGTCTTCGTCGGCCCTGGACTCCGGGAAGCCGGTTCCTCGCCCACAGCCTCGCGGTGAGCGAGCTATATGTCCTGCTTCGCGAGCGCGAGCGAAGCGGCGACGGTGATCTGCTGGCGTTCGACGCCGAGCCGCAATGCTGGCGGCGCTTCACCGGAGCGGGTGGGGCGACTGCCTGGCTCAAGCCCGACGCGTTCGTCCGCTTCGCTGTCGGCGAGTACGAACACGTCACCTTCGTGGAGGTCGATCGCGCCACCGCCTCGGCCCCGACGATCTCGCGGAAGCTCGACGTCTACCGCCGCTTCTGGCAGACCGGCCGCGATCAAGACCGCTTCGGCGTCTTCCCCCGCGTCTTGCTTCTGGCGCCGCACGCTGCGCGGCGTGCGGTCCTGGCCGAAGCGATCCGGCGGCAGCCGCCCGAAGCCCAGCATCTCTACCGCGCCGATCTCTACGAGCAGGCCATCGCCGCCCTGGCCGGGGAGGGGTCGTGAAGACGCTCCCGCGCAACCGGGTCTTGACCGGCGACGCTCGGCGCGTCCTGCCGAAGCTGCTGGCCGAGTCGGTGGACTGCTGCATCACCAGCCCGCCGTACGCCAATGGCCTTCGCCGCTACTCGGATTCAAAGTCCGAACTCGGCCAGGAACAGACCGTCACCGACTACGTCGACAACCTGCGCGGAGTTCTGCGAGAGGTCCGGCGCGTCTTGAAGCCGTCCGGCTCGCTGTTCTTGAACATCGGCGATGCCTACTCCCGCAGTCTTCGCCAAGGAGCACCCGCCAAGGGCTTGCTGCTCGCCCCGCAGCGTGTTGCTCTCGCGCTTGCCTCCGATGGCTGGCTGATCCGCAATGTCATTTGCTGGTCGAAGCCAAACCCGCTCCCGCAGAGCGCAACAGATCGGCTCAGCCCGACTTACGAGACGATCATTTTCGCGACGAAGGGACCGCGCTACTTTTTCGACGCCGACAGCATCCGCATTCCGCATCGCTCGGCCAGCCGCGCCAAGCGTCAGGGACGAGAGCAGGGGCGTCGCTACCAGGGCAACAACACCGGCCTCGGCCGACTCAAGGCGGCGGGCCTTGTCGGCCACCCTCGCGGCAAGAACCCCGGCGACGTGTGGACGATGCCGACGGCGGTTGACCGACTCGGCCACCAAGCTACGTTCCCCGAAGCGCTGATCGAGCGGCCGACGCTTGCGGCCTGCCCGGAGCGGATCTGCGTGCAATGCGACCGCGCCTGGAAGCGGCCGACGCGGATCAAGCGGATACCGACGAAGGAAGGGCTCCTGCAGGTCCGATCCGTTGGCGAGCTTCGCCGCTGCGACTGCTTCGCGCCGAGTCGCCCCGGCGTCGTCCTCGATCCCTTCTTCGGCACCGGCACCGTCGGCGTCGTCGCCAACCGGCTCGGCCGCGACTTCCTCGGCATCGAACTGAATCCCACCTTCTCTCGACTCGCCAGGCGGCGACTGCGGAGGTCGGGATGCGGACCTTGAAAAGCAGTCGGCAGTGGAGGGCTCCACGGCGGGCGGAAGGGAGTGCACGCCTTTCTGCCCGCCGCCACAGCCATCCACTATCAAAGGAGGTTTCTGGTGAGCGACAAGAGCAAGAACCAGGAAATCTACGAGCGCGTCGAGGCAGTCGTTGCCGAGAAAGGCATCACGAAGAAAAAAGCGCAGGAGGTCGTCGGCAAAGAGTTCGACATGAAGCCGAGCTCGATCCGCGGAGCGGAATACCAGGCCCGAAAAGAGCTTGGGATCACCCGGACCCGCGTTCAGGAGACGACCCCCGACGGAGCGGTGGATCAAGCCATCGCCACGCTGGAGAAAGCTCGCGATGCCATCGACGACGAGGTAGACGCGGCGAAAGAGCGGGCCGACGAGGCCAATGCCGAGTACGACGCATTGAAGGCCAGCGCTCCCGACCGCAAAGCCGACATCGAAGCCAAGATCGAAGCGCTCAAGGCGTAGTCATGCGGGCGACCTGGACACCTTCCAAACGTTCAGGTCGCCCCGCTTCTCGTTCCCTGCAAGGCAATGGTTGGCTTGTTGCACATGCGAAACAACAGCGAGACAATGGGTGCATGTCGAAAGCCGATCTGAAAGCCCTGGGCTCGCTCATCTCCAAAGCACGCGCCAGCCGCGAAATGACGCAGCGCGATCTTGCGGCTGCGGCAGGCGTTACGGCGTCCACCATCCTTCACTTGGAGCGCGGCGACTTCAACCGCCCCGATCCCGACAAACTCCAGCGCGTCGCTCAGGCGCTTGAGCTTGAGGTCGAGGACTTCTTCACGCTCGCTGGCTACACGCCGCAGGATGGCCTGCCTTCGCTCGGCCCGTACCTCCGCAAGAAATATGAGGGCGAGCTTTCCTCCGCCGACCGCAAGAAGTTGGAACGCTTTTTCGAGGAACTGCGTAAACACGACGACAGCGGACGGAGGCGGCGTGGGTCCACTCGCTGAGCTTCGGACGGTCTGCCCGCAGCGCCCGCTCGCTCCCTACGAAGCGCGACGGGTGGCCGAGCTTCAAGCAAACCGGCTCCTGGCGCTGCAACGCGTCGATTGCGAGCCGGTGCCCGAACAGATCATCGAGTACCTGCCGCGCGTCGAAGTGGTCTGGCGCGATGATGCCCCGATCTCCGGCCACGTCGAATGGAACGGCGGGCGCTGGATGATCGCCGTGTCCAGCAGCGAAGCCTGGGTGCGCCAGCGCTTCACGATGGCGCACGAACTCCATCACGCGATCACCGCGCCGATGGCCGCGACCATCTTCCCCGCGCGTCGGAACATCAGCGCGCACGATCAGCGCGAGTGGGCGGCCAACCACTTCGCCGCTTGCCTGTTGATGCCGAAGTCTTGGGTCCGGCGCGTCTACTTCAACGAGGGCATCCGCGATCCGGTCCGGTTGGCGCGGCGCTTCCGGGTCTCCGCTGTGGCGATGCGGGTCCGACTCGAGGTCTTGGGGATTACCCCGAAGACGGAGGCGCGGCGATGAGCGGGGCGACCGCCTGGCTCTACCTCCGCGTCTCAAGCGAGCGCCAGGTTGGCCGCGCCTTCTCCGAGGAGGGTTATTCAATCGAGGCGCAGCGGGCCGACTGCCAGCGAAAAGCCGCGCAGCTTGAAGCGGAGGTAACCGCTGAGTTCACCGATCCGGCCGAGACGGCGACCAACGCCCATCGCCCCGGAATGGAACGCCTGCTGAGGCGCATCCGCTCCGGCGATGCCCCGACCTACGTGATAATTCACAAAGTCGATCGTTTCGCCCGCAACCGCCGCGACGACGCGAACCTGCTGTTCGAGATCATGGAATCCGGCGCGCAGTTGATCTCCGCGACGGAGAGCATCGACGGGACGCCCTCGGGCCGGCTCACGCATGGCATCCTCGCCGCAATAGCCGAGTACTACTCCCTCAACCTCTCGCTTGAAGCGAAGAAGGGGCTGTACGGCAAGGCCAAACTTGGCGGCACGCCGGGCTACGCGAAAATCGGCTACCTCAACGTCGGCGAACTGGTCGACGGGCGCGAGATTCGGACGATTGCCGTAGACCCCGAGCGCGCCCCGCACATCAGCTGGGCCTTCGCCGCCTACAAGAGCGGCGGCTACACGCTGGACACGTTGGAAAGCGCCCTAGAGAAGCGCGGCCTGCGGACGCGGCCGACGCGCAAACACCCGGCGAAGCCGCTCTCCCGAACCCAGCTCCATCGGATACTGCGATCCAAGTACTACATGGGGATCGTGGAATACGGCGGCTTTGAGTTCCCAGGACGGCACGATCCGCTGACCGATTCCGAGACCTTCGCCCAGGTCCAGCAGGTTCTTGATGCTCACAACAACGCGGCTGAGCGGGACCGTAAGCACCGCCATTACCTCAAGGGAAGCCTGCGCTGTGAGTGCGGCGAACGCGTCACCTTCGTCAAAGGAAAGAGCAAGACCGGGCGGGTCTACGACTACTTCGCCTGTCTCGGTCGTCTCAAGGGGACCGGCTGCAAGCTGCCGTACCTGCCCGCCCATGAGGTCGAGCAGAAAGTCGTAGACGCATACGAGCGGATCGCGGCACAGCAGCTCGGCGAAGGCACAGCCGAACGCGTCTGGGGGCTCCACCTGGCAGACGTGCGGGAGGCCGTGCAGATCGCGATGGCGGGGATGCGCAAGGTCAACGAGGCCGAGGTCCGGCGCTACCGCGAAGCGATCCGGGCTTTGAACCGCAAAGACGAAAAGCTGATGGAACTTTTCTATGACGACGCGCTTCCGGCGGACAAGCTCAAGCGCGAGCAGGAAAGGATCAGCAGCGAGCAGATCGCAGCCGAACAGGGGCTCAGAGGGGCGGAGGCAGACGTTGAAAGGGTGATCGAGACCTCGGGGAAGGTCCTCGATGCGTTGCTTGATCTCGATGCCAGCTACCGGGAAGCCAACGGTCTCCATCGTCGCTTCCTCAATCAGGCGTTCTTCGCCTGCTTTCGCATCAGCCTGAACGGAGAGGTGACCGGCGAGCTTCGGGAGGAAATTCGGATGCTGACGGCGGCCGATACCCCGAAACGGCTGCGCGAGGAGGCGCGAGCCGTCGTTTCTTCAGGGGCGGGTTCCAATAAGACCCTTCTAGCGGAGAGGGAGGGATTCGAACCCTCGAGAGAGCTTGCGCCCCCTACTCGCTTAGCAGGCGAGTGCCTTCAGCCACTCGGCCACCTCTCCACGTGCGCGCTGCGCGCTCGACCGATTGTAGGTATTGGAGGCCGATCGGGACAGCTCCCGTCTAGTCTCAGCAGAGATGACCACGAGCCCCACATCCAGCCCCGCCGCTCCTCTTGGGCGCCGGACCAAGATCATCGCCACCGTTGGGCCGGCCAGTTGGGATCCGGCGGTGCTGGAGCGGCTGGTTGCGGCGGGGGCCGACGTCTTTCGGCTGAACTTCTCCCACGCCGGGCCTGAGCGGCAGGCGGAAACGATCGCGACGATCCGGGCCGCGGCCGAGCGGGTCGGGCGTGAGGTGGCGGTGCTTGGCGACTTGCCGGGTCCGAAGCTGCGGATCGGCTCGCTGCGCGACGACTTCGCCGAGTTGGAGACGGGGATGCACGTGACCCTGACCCCGGATGAGGTCGAGGGAACCAGCGAGACGATCCCGGTCCAGTGGGCGGGCGTCTCCAACTTGCGCGAGGACCAACTCGTCTACCTCGCCGATGGCGCGATCCGGTTGCGGGTCAGCGACAAAGAGAGCGACGGCGTTGGCGCCGAGGTTGAGGTCGGCGGGACCCTCTCTTCCCATAAGGGGATGAACATTCCCGGCGGCGTCGACCTGCCGGCGACCACCGGCGTCGACCTCGACTGGGTCGAGTTTGCGGTCGAGAACGGCGTCGACTTGCTGGCGGTCTCCTTCGTCTCCACCGCCGCCGACCTGGAGCCAGTAGAGACCCGTCTCAAAGAGCTCGGCTCCCGCATCCCCGTGATCGCCAAGATCGAGCGCCAGGAGGCGGCCGAGAACGTCGAGGAGATCGTTCGCGTCGCCACCGGCGGAATCATGGTCGCCCGCGGCGACCTCGGGATCGAAGTGCCGCTGGAGCAGGTGCCGATCGAGCAGAAGCGGCTGATCCGCGCCGCCGGCAAGGCCTCGAAGCCGTCGATCACGGCGACCCAGATGCTGGCCTCGATGGTGACCGCCCGGCGCCCGACCCGGGCCGAGGTGACCGACGTCGCCAACGCGATCTGGGACGGCACCGACGCGGTAATGCTCTCCGAGGAGACCGCGGTCGGCCAGCATCCGGTCGAGGCGGTGGAAGTGATGGATCGGATCGCGCGCGCGACCGAGCCCGACCTGCCCTACGGCGAGTGGCTCTTTACCCGCACCGACCAGGCGACCCAGGACGTCGCCGACTCGGTCGCCCAGAGCGCCGTCGGCGCGGTCTACCGGCTCGGCCTCAAAGCGCTGGTGGTGCCGACCAACACCGGCCGCACCGCCCGCCTCGTCTCCGCCCACCGGCCCAACGTGCCGGTGCTCGCGGTCTCTCCCTATATAGAGACGGTGCGCCGGGTCGGCCTCTTGTTCGGCATCACCGCCGTGCAGAGCGACTTCGGGACCGAGCTGCGCAGCCTGCTGGGGCACTGCGCTGGCGAGGCTGCCAAGCACGGCATCGCCGCGCCGGGCGAGCTGGTCGCGATCACCGCCGGGCTCGACGGCCAGGAACTGGGCACCAACCTGTTCGAGGTCCATAGGGTTCCGGAGCTATGAGCGCCGCAGCAAGACTGGAGCGCGAGGGGAGCGGCCTCGCCGTGATCACCCTCGACAGCCCGCCACTCAACCTCTTCGACCAGCGGATGATGGACGACCTGCGGGCGGCGATCGACGCGGTCGCCGCCGAGCCGCCGCGGGCACTCCTGATCCGGGCTGAGGGGCGCGCCGTTTCCGGCGGCGTCGACGTCCACGTCTTTGCCGGGCTGACGCCGGAGCAGGGAAACGAGCTCTGGACCGAGCTGCTGGGGATGATCGACCAGATCGAAACGCTGCCCGCCCCGGTCGTCTTCGCCGCCCACGCGCTGACCCTGACCGCCGCCTTCGAGTTGGCGCTCGCCTGCGATCTGATCGTCGCCTCGCCGCAGGCGAAGTTCGGCCTGGTCGAGAAAGTGGTCGGGCTGACTCCCTCGATGGGCGGCACCCAGCGGCTGGCCGAGCGGGCCGGCAGCGGCCGCGCCCGCCACTTCGTCATGTCCGGCGACCTTTTCGGCGCCGAGGAGATGGAGCGTTGGGGCGTGGTCAACCTGATCTTCGAGGACGAGGAGTTCGACGCTGCCGCCCGCGAGCTCGCCGCCGAGCTGGCTGCCGGTCCGACCAAGGCCCACGCGATGACCAAGCACATCCTCCGTCGCTTCCGCGAAGGCGGGATTCCCGCCGCGGACGAGGCGGTGCGGACCGAAGCCGCCGAGCTGTTCGCCAGTGAGGATCTGCAGAACGCCGTCCGCACCTTCCTCGAGCACGGCGGTCCCGGCCACGCGACCTTCGAGGGCCGCTGACTCAGCTCCGCCTTAAGCGAGCTTTGTAGGCTGAGCCGATGCCGGGAGTTCCAGGAATGCCGAACGTCGATTTCGACGCCATCGCCAAAGGAATGTCGATCGCCGTGCCCTTCGCCGGGTTCCTCGGTCTGGAGATAACCGAGGTGGGGGCGGGCGAGGCGACTGTGGTGCTGCCGCGCCGGCCCGAGCTCAACAACCACGTCGGTTCTCAGCATGCCGGGGCGCTCTTCACCGCCGCCGAGACGGCATCCGGGGCGGCCTTCGTCGGCGCCTTCGCGGTCCGCATGGGCGACGTAACGCCGCTCGCCCGGTCGGCCGAGATCGACTACGTGAAGATCGCCAACGGCGCGATCACGGCGACCGCAACGTTGGGCATCGACGCGGCGGCGGCGCTTGCCACCCTCGATGACGAGGGCAAGGTCGAGTTCCCCTGCGAAGTCGAGCTGACGAACAAGGACGGCGAGCTGGTCGCCACCGCCACCGTCCACTGGCACGTGCGGCTGAAAGAGAAGCGGGCGAGCTAAGCGGCGCGGGCGACGTAGACGGCCTTGCTGTGGCGGTCTTCGTCTAGCTCCGGATCGAGGTTCCCTTCGAGCTCGCCGTAGAGGGCGGCGCATTCGAGGCCGGCCGCGGCGAGCGCGGCGCGGACCTGGGCCTCGGGGAAGTGGCGCTGCTGGTGGACGTGCTCGGTGCCGGCCTCTTCCGCGGCTTCAAATCGCGCTTCGCTGATCGAGCCGGGGGCGACCTCGTCCCCCGATCCCTGTCCCTGCCAGATCAAAGTCCGGCCCTCCCGCTCGACGACGATCTCTTCGCTGAAGAAGGTCCGGTAGCTGATCAGCGTGTTGACGTCGAAGAGGACGACGCCGCCCGGGGCGAGACTGCGCCGCATGCCGGTGAGGGAAGCGACCAGGTCCTCGCCGCTGAGCAGATAGTTGATCGCGTCGTTCACCGCCCAGACCAGGTCGAACTGGCCGAGGTCGGGGAGGTCGCGCATGTCGGCGGTCAGCAGCTCCGCCCTGTCGCCGACCTTCTCCCGCGCCCGCTCGACCATCTCCGGTGAGATGTCGCATGCGGTCACCTGCCAGCCGCGCTCGAGCAGGGCGAGGAAGCTGAGCCCGGTGCCGCAGCCGATGTCCAGCAGCCGGTTGCCTTGCAACCCTGCCTCCTCGGCCTTTTCCAGCAGGCGGCCGGTCCACCGCTCGTACATGTAGCGGTGGTTGAAGTCGTCGTAGGAGGCAGCGAAAGAGTCGTAGGTCTCCCGCGCCCCGTCCCCTGATCCCGAGCGCTCCACCGCGTTCAGTTTGAAGCGTTAGGGCGTTCCTCGTCCCCCGGGCACTCGCTAGACGCGCCCGGCGAGGTCAGGAACCCCCCGATCAGCGAATCGCGGTCGATCGAGTAGAGATATTCAGCGACCCCGCTTCCCTGGGCGATGGTCTCGGCGGGAACGATCGCCTCGTGCTGCAAGAGCACCTTGAAGTGGTAAGCGGCAACGCTCAGCTTCACCTGCTCGCCCTCGCAGTACTTAGCCGGGCTCAGCGGCCCCCCCTCATGCAGCCGCAATAGGATGTCCAGCCGAATCGGGTGGGTGAGCGCCTTGTGGACGACGCTTGGGCGGCGTCTCTTCCCCGGATTCTCGCCCCCGCCTTTCTTGTTTCCAAACACAAAGGGAGTCTTTCAGCAGTGAAGAGGCGCTTAGCCATAAATCGTTTGAGCCAGATGCCTCACTTCGCAAGCGATTCAGCAGGCCCGGCCCGAAATCCAGCCGGACCTGCTGTTTCACCTAATCAGGTCAACTTGCGGGTTGAGATAAGCGGGTAGGTCTCGCTGACTGCTGCGATTTTCATTCCGCTGACCTCCTTCGGCCGCGCCGAAGTAGCGGAGGCCGCAGACCCGCGGCCATTTGCCCGTGGCCTCAAGACAGGATTACTTGAATCCGTTCCATCGGTGGAGCAATTTGTCCCCAGCTAGCGGGGGACGGCGGCTGGAATTCATTCAGAGCAGAGGCAAATCCATGATTTACTCAATGCTCTCTTAGTCAGACCTTTTGTGTGGATATGTCAATCCCGAGCAAACAGCGAGAGCCAGGGCCAATGGCGCCGCCGGTTCTCGCCGACGAAAACCTGGTTGCGGCCATGGACCATCCCGCTCGGGCTCACATCATGGGCGTATTGAGTCATCGGGTCGCCAGTCCCGCTGAAATTGCCAGGGAATTGAGCTGCGACACCAACTACCTTGCGTACCACATCCGCAGGCTCAAAGAGCTCGGGCTGATCGAGTTGGCGAGGGTCGAGCGAACGCCGGGCGGTCGCATCACGGGCCGCTACTACCGCGCCACCGCGCGTAGTTGGATCGACGCGGAGAACTGGAAGAAAGTGCCGCTGGAAAACCAGCACGCGGTCACGGCGACGGTCCTGGCCACGTGTAACGCCGATCTTCGAGCCGCCGTCACTGCGGGAACGATCCACGGAGAAGACAACGTCATCGCCCGCATTCCCCTAGCCGTCGATCGCAAGGGCTACGACGAACTCGTCGAGCTCCTCAACGAGACCACCGAGCGCGTCGTCAACGTCCAAGAACGCTCCGCTGCCCGAATGCGCCGAGACGATGAGACCCTCCTAGTCAAGGTCCACATCGTCCAGTTCGAGAGCCCGGACCCAGTGGACTAGAATCCCGGCCCCTTGCGCCTGTAGCTCAGTTGGATAGAGCGTCGGTCTACGAAACCGAAGGTCACAGGTTCGAATCCTGTCAGGCGCGTTGACGTGCTCCCGCTGGGGAAGCGGGTTTGCGGGGTTTCGCTGGTAGGCCGGGTAGCCGAAAAGGGGCGCTGGGGCAATGTGAGGTCCGGTGACGGCGAGCCCGAGGTCTGCGCTCGTCTCGCCGCCCAGCCAACCGGGACTCGACGGCGATCCTCTTCCCGAACGAATCAGGCAGCCCGCTTGACCCGAGCAACCTGCGGCCCCGCGTCCTCAAGCCGCTCGTGAGGCAAGCAGGAGCGCCCCGGGCTGGCTTCCACACGTTCCGCCATACCTTCGCTTCGCTCCATCTCAGGCGCGGCACCAACCTCCTCCAGCTCAGCCGCGCCCTCGGCCACCACTCGCCCGCCTTCACGCTGACTCGTTATACGCATCTGCTGCCGGGGGATGAGGCGCCGGCCCTAGACCTTTCGGAGGCGAGGCGGACCGCGTAGCGCTTTTCATACGC
>DATDLJ010000012.1:0-4803 GCA_036519395.1 Solirubrobacterales bacterium
CCGTTCCAGCAGGCGCGCCCAGCAGCTCGCGGCGGACCGTCGCTCCATCGTCAGGGTCCGCTCCCACCCTCCAGCGCACGTCCGGCATCAGGCTCCTCTCAGCTTCACCCGACCGTCATGTCGGCCGAGGCGAGACCTCTCGCACCCCACCCGACCATCTAGCAGCTCGTGGCGCAGTCCTGCGTTTGTGGAGGAGCCGCACCGTGCCGTCGCTCCCGGATTCGTCGAGAAGGAGCACTGCCAGCGCGGGCTGCTGCTGGTCGTCCCTAGCGACAACGCCGTCCGTTTTTCACGGCGCAGCCGCTTCTGCCTCGACGGAGCAGTGCCACGTGCGTCGGATCGAGGTTCGGCTTCCCCCAAGTCGCGCGCCGCGCAGGCACGGGTCCTTACAGGAGCATTACTGGCGCTCAGCGAGTGATCGGCCCACAGACATCCGCCGCATAGGAGGGTGCCAATCCACCCACCTAGGAGGCCCCATGTCTCTTCGCTTCACCCAAACCGTGGGGGTTCCACAATGACCGTTACACGACAGCGAGTGCGCAAGGCGGTGGCGGCCTTGTTCGCCGGCGCGCTGCTGGCCGGTGGGGCCACGGCCGCCGCACCGGCCGACGCCCAGGCCGCAGTAGACCCCGGCGTGTGCCAGATGGGTATCTCCCTCGCGAACGGCTACTACGACAGGGGAGACATTAGGACGGCCAATAGCATCATCTGGAACCTGGTCGAGATGGGCTGCGCGGACAACTCCGGCGCCTCAAGTGGCACGCTCGCGGACTAGGACGAGGGCGAGGGGGGACCTCGTAGACCATCGCCGGCGTACGGACGGGCGAGATTCCGCTCCCAGGGCGGGTAGAGCAGCGGACTCATAACTCGAACACCCGCAGCCGGCCGCCAACAACCGCATACATCCGTAACCACCCATAAGGGCCGGTAGCTCAGCTGGTTAGAGCAGGCGACTCATAATCGTCAGGACGATGGTTCGACTCCATCCCGGCCCATCGTTTGAAGAAACCGTTTGCGGCGGTGCCCATTCGAGGCCTTCCTCGTACTCCGCGACGTAGCCACCCCAGAGAGCGGCTGACGCTGCTTCGCTCGCCTTCGCATAGAGCTTCATCGACAACGGCCCGGCGTCCTTGTGGCCCCACGAAGGCGGCCACTTCGCTGCATGGGAGCAGCGGGGCACGCTCTCGGAGGAGCTCCGGGCGACCGTCAAGTCGCTCCGGTGCCCAGCGGCAAGTCCTAGGGAAACAACTGATCCGCGCTGGTGGGCTCGATCTGCGGCTGGTGATTGACCGTCCGACGGACCCTGGCCGATGCACTGTAGATGCGTCGCACCAACATGATCTCGCCCAACGGCTTGTGATCGGAGGTGACCCGCCACTGATTGAACGCGAGCGCGTCACCCTTCTCGAAATTCTCGGCCCCTGAGATGTCCTGGCGCGGGATGTGCACTCGTCCGACGGTCACGTACGGCGACAGCTTCTCGGGCCATTCCACGGTCACGTCATTGACCGGCATCTTCTCGAGGTCCGTGGACAATTGGACCTGAAGATCGAAATCGAATGCACGCACCTGCAATTCGTCCACGAGCGTCGACCGGAACACGTCCGATCCGCTGTTGAGGTCGAGCTCGCGGTGGATGGCGTGCTCGGCGCTATCCGCGGCCGGAGCGAGCCGCACCTTGGCGACGTAGTCGCCGTGACGCACCGAGGCCATCGTGGTGAACGTCGTCAGCACTGGATTGGTAACCGGCGTCTGCGTTGCCACTCTCACGAACGCGAACAACTCGTCCCACGCCCAGTCCGACCGCTCGTAGGTGCCCTTTCCGGTCAGGAAATCCGTCAAGAGCTCGTGGAAGCCGGCCTTGCCGCGCGCGAGGTACTTGGCGACGTCATCGACGATCCCCTCGATCAATAGATAGTGCCGAGCCGTATTGGCGATGAAGATCGGGTTGTTCTTTAGCACGAGGTCGAACGTCGCCGAGTCGGGCTCGTCGTCGACGAGCTTAGGCCCGTCGACGTCGAAGATTTTGATCGCCAGCCCCTGACCGGGGCCGAGTTGCCCGTCCGCGCCCAAATGGCCGGCGGAGCTGGAGAACCTCATCAGGGCGCCGTGCCGGCCCGGCTTGGCATATATGCCCTGTGCGTACGGCGCGGGCACGTCGCTGAGGAACTCGACCTCTGCCTTGACGAAGCCAAACGACTTCGAATGTGCGCCGCGAAGAGCCTTCCCGGTGCCCTCGGTTTTGGGCGAGTCGCCGACCTTTTGCTCCCAGAAGCCGATGATCTGGTCCGTCAGCTCGTCGATGTCCGGATCGATGACCTCAATCTCATCGCTATAGCGGGCGAATTCGGATGACATCTGTCAGTCCTCCTCCATGTCGAGGTCGCCGATCCATTTCAAAGCCGACAGAGACGGCAAAAAGAAGTACTCGCCACCGCGCAGCACGTTGAACGTCTCGACGCCGTGGATGCGGCGGCGGACCGGGTGCTGCGGGATGGTGTACGTCTCCCCGTTCTTCTGCAGACCGGCGATGGGATCGCGCTCGTCGCCCAGGCTCATGAAGTTGCCGTTGTTGATCCACTCCTGCTGCAAGAACTCAAGCGTGGCCATCGCCTTGGCACTGATGAAGATGAAGAAGAGTCCGTGGGCGGTCTTGTCGTCCTGCTCGGAGAGCCCGTTCGGGTCATAAGGCGCTCCGTAGGTTGTGCTGCGCCGGATGACGCGGTGGAGGTTCACATCCGCCAGAACTTCCATCTCGGTGTCGCGCGGGTTCATCCGGCGCATGTGTGAACCGAGCGGGACCTGCCGGCCGTCCTGGTCGGCAGCGTAGTTGAAGTCGTTGTTTCGCCGCGGGTCCGCTCCGAGCGCTGGGTCATCCTGCGTTGGCGCGAGCGTGAGCGGCGCGCCGCTGCGCCAGCGTCCCACCAGCTTTGCCGCGAGCAGCTCCCGCTCCTCCTCGGTCTCAGCCTGTGCTTGCAGGAAGCGATTGAACGCCCCGACTCGCGACTGATACTTGCGCAGCCCGGCGAATGTGCCATTGCGACCGAGTACGTCGGGCTGTGGCGCCGGGAGCGGCGCTCCGGACTCGCCCGGGTAGCCGAGGATGAACTCGCCGGCCTTGATCGGTGGCCCCTGACCGGGTAACGGCTCGACGCCACACCCCTCGATCGCGGGCTGACCGATCGAGTCCTTGTAGCCCAGAGGGTTGAGGTCGCCGGGCTGGGCCCCGAAGTCCTGCGTCACAAGCACCCTCAGCCCGGAGAATCCCTCGTAGTGCTGCCTTGCCAGGTCGACGGTGCGGCGCCACGTCTCCTCCGAGTCGCTGAAGACGCTCACGCCGATATGGACGAGCTCGCTGCCGAACGGCGCTTCCCAGTGCTTCGGGTCGTTCTCGCCGTGATCGAGGAGCTCGTCGGCGCGGGCGGCCATCCCCACCCTGAACGCCTCCGGGAAGCTCTGCAGTGAGTCCGCCGGCAAGCCCAGCGCCACCAGCCCCGAGTAGGTGATGGCCACAGCAATCCAGGGCTCGCCGGCCTGCCACCAGTCGGCGGCGGAATCGATATGGGGAGCGAGCCTCCGCAGGAGCTCGCGACCGGCCCGCGCATCCTCCACATGGAGCATCACGTGCGAGCCGTAATACGGCTCGGGCCGGTAGCGCAGCACTGTCGCCTGAACGTCCTCGAGCTCAACCGTGACGGGCCCGCGGGGAACGTTGCCGTCGAGCCGGTCGCTGAGGCTCATTTCACTTTCCTCACCAGGGTCAGATGGCCGGCGTGCCGGGACAGACTGGGGGAGACGGCCTGCCCCGGCGCTTGCCGTTATTCGCCGACCTTGTCCAGGAACTCGTCGACCGCCTCGCCGACGCGCTGCAGCCGTCGAGTCTCCGCGACAGTCAGATCCGGATTGCCGACGTACCAACCCTCTGCCGTGACTTGGTGCTCGGCGAGGTAGTCCTTCGCGCGGGGGCTGCGGATGCCCGGCCAGCCTTCCCAGGCGGAGTCGATGATGTCCAGGTAGTCGGGGATCTTCGTCACGAAGTCATCGATGTAGGAGTCCCACTCCCCGTCGTATGCCGTCGCGAACAGCATCCTCGTGTCGTTGTCGAGGAACACGAAGCGCATGTCGTGGACCGATCCGACCTTGTCCGCGCCGGCGAGGTTGCCGCCCAGCAACTTCAGGAACGCGCGGGTTCGCTCGGCTCCTCCGGGCGCGAGGGGGACGAGGATGGTGAGCTCCGAGACCTTGCCGAGACGGATGCCGACTCGGCCGGCGCTTTCCACTGGCGGCGGGGGCTCTTGCTCCGCCTGGTTCATCAGATCGTTGAGCACAGTCTCCAGTGCCTGCTTGCCAACCTCCGGCGCGTCCTCGAACAGCTCTCGCAGGTGCGCGATCTGCTCCTCGGTCGTCGGCTCCCCGTTGGTGCGAGTCGCCGCCTGTTGATCGGTTGCCATGTCCTCATGCTCCTTTCGGGTTATCTCGGCAGAGCCGCGGTCGAGGCGGCTGGCCGCTGATCGGTGCGCACACTGTCCCCGGGCTAGGGTGTGATTCGCATCAGGCAACCCCTAGTCGTTACCGTGCCAGGCGCGTGAGTGCTCGTGGGTGCGTTCCAGCGATCAGTCGCCCGGTAGCACGCGATCCAGGTGCTCGCGGCTGGTGATGTCCAGCTTGATGAACACCTTGTGCAGGTGGTACTCGACGGTGCGGGGGCTGATGAAGAGACGCGCGCCGATATCGGCGTTGGAGAGCCCGTCGCGGGCAAACTGTGCGATCTGCGTCTCCTGTGCGGTGAGGTCGTCCCGGGTT
>DATDLJ010000013.1:0-20296 GCA_036519395.1 Solirubrobacterales bacterium
CCGGACCTTTTGTTCGCTATCCGGCAAAAAGGTCCGGCGGACTTCCGGTCTGATGACTGCGCCCCAGGCGCCGGCATCGAGCGCCGCCGGGGCGAACTCGCCGCCATCGCGGTTAGCGCCCCGCAGACCGAAGAAGAGATCGCCGGGGCCGGCCTCGCCCGAGTCGATGACCGCACGTCGCGGCGAGCCCGGCTCGCCTTCGGCGACGACCTCGGCCCCCAGCGCCGCCGCGATCTTCTCCGGGCTCAGCTTCACGCCGGGCTGCCCAGCTTGCGGATCTCCTCCCGGGCGACCTCGCGGTCGTCGAAGGGGATCTTGCGGCCGTCCTCGAACTCCTGCCCCTGCTCGTGCCCCTTGCCGGCGATCACCACCGTGTCGCCCGGCACCGCGCGGCGCAGCGCCAGGGCGATCGCCTCGCGGCGGTCGATGACGACCTCCAGCTCGCTCGCGCCCTCCGCTCCAGCCGCAACTTCGGCGACGATCGCCTCCGGGTCCTCCGAGCGCGGGTTGTCGGAGGTGATCACGGTCAGGTCGGAGAGCTCGGCCCCGGCCCGTCCCATCTTCGGGCGCTTGTCGCGGTCGCGGTCGCCGCCGGCGCCGAAGACCGAGATCAGCTTGCCGGCGGTGAGGCGCCGGGCGGCGCGCAGCACGTTCTCCAACGAGTCGGGGGTATGCGCGTAGTCGACCAGGACCGAGAACCCCTGACCCTCGTCGATCGGCTCGAAGCGCCCCGGCACTCGCGCCCGCGCCAGGCCGGCCGCGGCGATTTCCGACCCCACCCCCATCGCCTCCGCCGCGGCGAAGGCGCCGAGCGCGTTGGAGACGTTGAAGTGACCCGGCAACCCGGTCCGCATCCGCATCCCGCCGACGCTGAAGGTCGCCCCGGAGGCGTCGAACTCGATCTGGCTGGCGCTGTAATCGGCCTCGGCCCCCTCGGCCGAGAAGGTGATGCACTCGAATTCCTCGGCGAGGCGACGACCGTAGGGGTCGTCGACGTTGACGATCGCCACCTTCGGCTTCTTCTCGAACAGCTTGCGCTTGGCGAGGAAGTAGTCCTCCATGTCGGCGTGGAAATCGAGATGGTCCTGGGTGAGGTTGGTGAAGATCGCGACCTCAAAGTGGATCGCGTCGGCCCGGTACAGGGCCAGCGCGTGGGAGGAGACCTCCATCGCGCAGGTTTCATCGCCCTCGTCGAGCATCTGGCGGAAGGTCTTCTGCAGCTCAATCGCCTCCGGCGTCGTCCGCACCACCTCCTTCTCCACCCCACCGACCACCTGCTTGACCGTGCCCAGCAGCCCGCAGTAGACGTCGGCCGCCTGCATGATCTCGCGGACGAGGAAGGCGGTCGTAGTCTTGCCGTTGGTGCCGGTCACCCCGACAACCGGCAACCGCGCCGTCGGATCGCCCCAGAACCGCGCCGCCAGCGGCGCCATCGCCGCCCGCGAGTCCGGCACGACGACCTGCGGCACCGCCAGTTCGGTCAGCTCGCGCTCGACCACCAGCGCCGCCGCCCCTTCCTCCACGGCCCGCGCCCCAAACTCATGCCCGTCCACCTTCTCCCCCACCACACAGAAGAAGAGGGTGCCGGGCTCGACCTTGCGGCTGTCGTAGGCCAGCTCAGCGATTCCAACGGAGCCGTCGCCCACGACGCGCGCACCCGGCAACTCGGCAACCAGCTCCGCCAGTCTCATCATCCGGGCCCGATTCTAGGAAGGAGGTCGGGTGCCCCTCCCCCTCCGAGGATCATTCCTGCGGAACACCGAGGTAAGGCAGAGCGAATTCCGCGATCTGGCCAAACGCCGGCGCCGCCACCGACCCACCGTAGATTTCCCCCTGGGGCCGGTCGACGATCACCGCCGCCAGCAGCTGCGGGTTCTGGGCCGGGGCGAAACCGATGAAGGAGGCGATGTAGTTGGTGTCCGAGTATTCGCCGTCTTCGGCAATCTCGGCGGTACCGGTCTTGCCGGCCAGGGAGTAGCCGGGGACGCTGACCTCCGAGGCGGTTCCGCCAGCCGCCAGCACCCCCTCCAGCATTTCGCGGATCTCGCTCGAGACCTGCGGCGAGACCACCCGCCTGCCCTGCGGCTCCTCGACCGGCTCGTCGCCGATCTTCTTGATCAGCTGTGGCGGCCGCAGCATGCCGCCGTTGGCGATCGCGGTGTAGCCGGCGACCATCTGGATCGGGGTCACCGACAGGCCCTGACCCATCGCCTCGTTGCCCAGGGTCGAGCCCGAATATTCATCGAGGTCGAGCAGCAGGCCCTGCTCCTCGGCCGGGTACTGGATTCCGGTCGGTCGACCGAAGCCGAAGCGGCGGATCCAGCGGTCGAATTTCTTGGCGCCGACCCCGAGCCCGATCGTCGCCGCCCCCACGTTGGAGGAGTGGGCGAGGATCGTCGCCACGCTCATCGTTTCGGTCCCGCGTGGGTGCGAGTCTTCGATCGTGCGGTCGGCGACCTGGAGCACCGGCGGCAGGGTGAATTCGCTCGTCGGCGTGACGGTTTTCTCCTCCAACGCCGCCGCCACCGTGAACGCCTTGAAAGTCGAGCCCGGCTCGTAGGTGAAGCCGGTCGCCTTGTTCAGCAGATCGTCGTTACTGGCTTCTTCGAGGTTGGCCGGGTCGACCGGCGGCCAGTTCGCCATCGCCAGGATCTCCGAGTTGCGGGGGTCGACGACGATCGCCGTCGCGCCCTTCGGCGAGTACGTTTCGCCGACGCCGTTCAGCGCCCGTTCGGTTTCCCGCTGGATCACCGGGTCGAGGGTGAGCTGGATGTCTTCGCCGTCCTCGGCTTCGTCCACCGTTTCCAACCGGATCGGCTCGCCGAGGGCGTCGTTGATGATTCGGCGTTCGCCGTCCGAGCCGGCGAGCACGTCGTCCTCACCTTCCTCGAGCCCGGTCAGGCCCTGGTTTTCGGAGCCGACGGCGCCGATTACCTGCCCCGCCATCTCCCCCTGCGGGTAGCTGCGCCGGCTCTCGGGCAACTGTCCGATCCCTTCGATGTCCAGCGCTTCCACCTTCGCGGCGGTGGCCAGGTCGACTTTCTGGGCGACGTAGGAGAAGCCGCCTTCGGCGCTCAGCGCTTCCAACACCTCGCCCTTCGGCTGTTTGAGGATCGGCGCCAGCTGCGCCGCCGCCTGGGGCGGATTTTTCACCTGGTAGGGAGTGGCGTAGATCGTCGCCGCATCCTCGGAGGCGGCGAGCTTGTTACCGCGGCGGTCGAGCAGATCCCCGCGCAAGCCGGGAACCGTGACGACCTCGGTCTGCTGGTAGCTCGCCTGCGAGGCCAGGCTCGAACCCTGCACCCCTTGCAGCCAGAAGGCGCGGCCGACGACGACGAGGAAGCAAAGGAGGAAAACGCCGAAGAGAAGCCCGATCCTGCGCTCGATCAGGCGCATTGGCGGCGGCTCTCAGCCCCCAGCGGCCGCGAGGCGGCTGGCCGCAGTGGCGACATCGTCGGAACTGAACTCAATCACCGTTGGCTCTTCGGTGTTCGGCATCGCCAGGCCCAGGGCCGAGCCCTGGTTGCGGACGCGGGCGGTGCTGTAGTGCTGGGCTTCACGGCTCTCCAGCATCGAGTTCTCCTTTTCCAGGGCCATGATCTGCTCATCGATCTGGCCGGCCGAGGCGGCGAAGCTAAGCGTGGCGACGTTGAGGGCGACGATCCCGACTAGGAGCAGGCCAAGGACCCCGATCCAGGCGCGGCCGCGGGTCATCCGCATGACCAGGCTCGAGTCCGGCAGCTGGCGGACTGCGACGGCGGTGCGACCGGCGACGACCGCGAGTTTGGGACGGGTGGAGGCGGGAGCGCGGCGCGGCGCCGGCTTGCGGACCGGGGCACGGCGGGCCGGAGCCCTGGTCGGGGCGGGGACCGCACGGGAGCGCGTCGGTTTCCGCGCCGGAGCTTTACGGGCGGGCGTTTTGCGTTTCGGCGGCGTCGTCCGCGATGGCGCCGGGGCTGGAGCGGCGGTGCTTCTGCGGGCGGGAGCGGCGACGGCCATCAGCCGGTCTCCCCCGCGGGTTGCGCCTCGGCGATCTTCAGCGCCGCTCGCAGATGCGCCGAGCGCGAGCGCGGGTTCGACTCCGCCTCCTCGGGGCCGGGCGAGACCGCGCGGCGGGTCAAGATCTCGGCCTCCGGCTCGTGGCCACAGACACAGACGGGAAGCTCGGGCGGGCAGATGCAGCCGCGGGCCTTGGCGGCGAGGAACTGCTTCACCGGCCGATCCTCAAGCGAGTGGAAGGAGATCGCAGCGAAGCGACCCCCGACCTTGAGCTGGGACCAGGCGAGCGGCAGCGCTTCGTCCAGCGCCTCGAGCTCGCCGTTAACGGCGATCCGGATCGCCTGGAAGCTGCGCTTGGCCGGGTGGCCCCCGCCGAAACGGGCCGAGGCCGGCATCCCGGCCTTGACCGCGGCAACCAACTCGCTGGTGGTGGAAAGGGGGCGACGGGCGACGATCTCGCGGGCGATGCCGCCGGCATAGCGCTCCTCGCCAAAACGGCGCAGGACCTGGGCGATCCGTGCCTCCGGCCACTCGTTGACGAGGTTGGCGGCGGTGAACTCCTGCCGCGTGTCCATCCTCATATCGAGCGGCGCGTCGTAGGAATAGGAGAAGCCCCGCTCGCGCGCATCAACCTGCATCGAGGACATCCCCAGATCTACATAAACCATGTCTGGGCGGATTCCTTCGCCCTGCAAGGCGCGAAGTCCTGCCGCGAAGTCGCTGCTGATGAAGAGGGTGCGGCACGGCACCTCGGCGGCAAAGCGGTTGAAACGCTCCTGGGCGGCGGGATCGCGGTCAATCCCGATCAGCGTCCCCTCCGGCCCAATCAGCTCGGCGACCTGGCGCGCATGGCCGCCACCGCCAAAGGTGCAATCGACGGCGGTCTGGCCGGGCTCGGGCGCCAGCAGAGAGATCAGCTCCGGTGCGAGAACGGGCTCGTGCTCACTCATAACGACCTCCACGGGACGAAGCCCCTTGCGGTCGACGGGCCGATTTCCCGAGGCATATAGAGGTTTGAGGCCCATCGGCGGATGGGATGGGAGGTTTTGGGCGGCTGCGGCATTCAGTCTCATGATCACGCGCTGCCGGCGGCGGCTAGGCCCTCGGCGATTTCAGGGGCGGCGGCGTCGAGCTCTTCCTCCTGCTTGGCCCAGGCGTCGGCGTTCCAGATCTCCAGGTACTCCCCGGCCCCGATCACGACGCAGTTGCCGTCGAGTCCGGCGTGCTCGACCAGCGGCTTGGGGATGCGGATGCGGCCGGCCGAGTCGAGCGTTTCGTCGAAGGAGCCGCCGTGGAAGCGACGACGGAGCTGGCGCGCGTCGCGCCCGAAGGGGCTGTGCGGCGAGAGGAAGCGGTCGGAGAGCTGCTCGAACTCCTCGGTCGTGTGCACCCAGACGCAGGGGTCAAAGCCCTTGGAGAGAACAACTCCATCGGCAAGTGAGGCCCGAAAGCGAGAGGGAACCGTAAGTCGGTCCTTGGAATCGAGGCTGTGCTCGTAGAGACCCCTGAACGCCACTGCGGCGGTGTCCTTTCTGAGCGGGAGGGCCGGAAAAGAGTTGGACCGGAGTGATGAGGTGGGAGGAGCCTCACCACCCCGGTCCTGGGCTTCAACTCGATCGCCACAATAACCCACTCTCCCCCACTTTGCAACACGACCTCCCTCTGCAACCCGATTTGCATCCGCCTCCGCGCTCGCTAGGTTGCGCCCATGGGCAGTCCTGAGCCGTCGCAACCGGTGGTCACCGAAGCAGCCGCCACCGGCATCCCCAACGACGCCAACGATCTCCGCGGCCATCACTTCAAGCGGCTGATGCGGTTGCCGTTGACGCTGATCCTGATCGCGGCGCTGACGGCGATCGTCTTCATCGCCTGCCTCGTTTTCATCGGCGCGGCGATCGGCGCGGGCGGGGCGCTGGTCGCTCTGCTGCTCGGGATCGTGATCGTCTTCGTGATCGCCGACCAGCGGGCGGCCGACGACTTCTTCACGGTCTACGCCGCCAACCGTGGCCTGACCCTGATCGACGGCCGCGGGCGCCTCCCGCAAGCAACGCCGCTACTGCGCAAAGGCGACGACCGCTACAGCGAGCGCACCTTGACCGGCACGATCGCCGAGGGCTTCGACGGCACCCTCGCGCTCTTCACCTATGAGGAAGAGACGCGCGACTCAGACGGCGACAAGCAAACCAACTACTACCGCTACACCGTCGGCCTGGTCCCGGTGCCGGAGTGCGCTGGCTTCGTCCCCGAGCTCTACTGCCAGCGCAAGTTCGGCCTGCGAGCACTGGAGAAGTTCGAGGACGCCTTCCGCGGCAACAAAGAGCGGGTGAAGCTGGAGAGCGAAGCGCTGCTCGACAAGTACGAGATCTTTGCCACCAAGGAGCAGGACGCCAACTGGCTGCGGCAGCTGTTCTCTCCCACCTTCATCGTCTGGATGACCGATTCGGCGCCGGAGAAGTTCGCCTTCGAGCTCGTCGACGGCACCCTCTGCTGTTACGTCAGTGGCCACAAGGAAAGCGCCGCTGAGCTCGACACGATCGCCGCCGCCACCGGGGCAGTGGCGCAACGGCTGCGCGACGAGGCGCTCGAGTAGCGCTTAGAACCCGGCCAGCAAGGCGCCGGCGTTGGCGATCAACCCGGCCGCGATCATCAGCAGGACCGAGGGCACGAGGACAAGGGCGACGACGAGCTGGATCTTCGGCGCCGCCCGGGCGGCGCGCTCCTCAACCGCGCGGCGGCTGTCGCGACGGAGCCCGGTCGCCTGACGGCGGAGCTGATCGGCCAGGGGTGAGCCGTAGCGGCGCGAGCGTTCGATCGCCGCCACCAAGGTTGCGATCTCACTGCCGGGAACCCGTTGCCGCAGGGACCGGAGCGCGTCCCCGAGGGGCAGGCCACAGGAGAGCTCGGCGACGGTCAGCCGCAACTCCTCCGCCAGCGGTCCTTCGCCGGCGCGGGCGAGCTGCTCGATCCCGGCCGCGGGACCGCGTCCAGAGCCGGCGCTGACAGCGAGCAGGTCGAGGGCGTCGGGCAGCGCTGCGACCAAGCGCCGGTGGCGTTGCCGGGCGCGCCGCTCCCGCATCGCCTGCGGCAGCAGGAATCCGGCCACCGGCAAGCCGATAAGCACGAGAAGAGAGAGTCGGCCCGGGGTGACGGGGGCGGCCACCAGGCCCAACAGGAGGCCAGCGGCGGCACCAAGCAGCTTGGCGAGTGGTGCCCGCGGCGGACGCAGACGGCGCGCCCAGCCAGCCAGCAGATCGCGCGCACCGACCGTGCCCATGAGCACGGCAACAGCCGCCAGCAGCCCCGCTGCACTCACTCAACCACCCGGGCGAAGCGATGGATGGCGGCAAAGCCCACCAGTTGCAGGAGCAGAGCCGGGATCAGGAGCATGGCCGCCGCGGGCGTGCCAATCAGCCCAGCGATGAACCCGGGCTGCAGCAGCTCCGCCAGGAGCGCCCCGCCGCTCGGCATTGCCACCACCAGCAGGCCCGTAAAGCGGGCCTGGGCGGTTGCCGAACGCGCGTCCTCGGCAACCCGCTCGCGCTCGGCCGCCCCAACCGCAAAGCGGCGCAGCAGTCCGGCCAGGTCTCCCCCAGCCAAGCGCTGACTGAGCAAGGCGGCGGCGAAGGCGTCAACCCGCGGCGAGCCCATCCGCCGCCGCCAGCCTTCGATCACCGCCGTCGTCGGGGCGCCCAGGTCCAGCTCGGCGGCAAGGCGAGAGAGCTCGGTCGCCGGTGGTCCGTCGAGCGAGGTAACCGAACCGGCCAGCGACCCCCGCAGCGAGCGCCCGGCACTGAGGGAGTCGGCGATCGAAGTCGCCACTTCCGGCAGCGAGCGCTCCACCGCCCGGCGGTAGCGACGGCGGCGACTGGCAATCGCCGACCCGGCGAGCGCGGGGCCCGCGACCGCCAGCGGCAGCGCCAAGGTGAAACCAGCGAGGAACCAACCGCCGGCGACGGCTGCACCGGCACCGAGCAGGGCGAGCCGCCGCCGCTCCAGGGTCGAGGGAACGTAGCCCTCCTCCCCCGCCCGCCTCAGGGGCTCCAAGGTCAAGCGCAGCCACCGAATCGCGGCCGGGCTCCCGAGCAGCGCCTCCCGCACCGCCAAAGCCGCCAAACCACCGGCAGCGGCGGCGATCAAGGCCGACAGCGTCACGAAACCTCCGCGATCTCGGTCACCCGCCGGGCGCCGTCGCGGCGACGCTCTAAGTGGACGACGAGGTCGATCCCCCGCCGCACCTGCTCCGCCACGGCCGAGTGCGGGAGGCCCACCCCTGCCATCAGCGCCAACGTCTCGAGCCGGCCCAAGGCATCCGCCGGTGAGTTGGCGTGGACGGTGGAAAGGGCGCCGTCGTGGCCCGTGTTCAGGGCGGTCAACAGGTCCAAAGCCTCGATGCCCCTGACCTCGCCGATCACGATCCGGTCCGGCCGCATCCGCAAGGCGTTGCGGAGCAGGTCTCGAATCGTCACCTCACCCCTGCCCTCGATCCCGGCGGGCCGGCTCTCGAGTCGCACCACGTGCGGCTGCTGCAAACGCAGCTCCGCCGCATCCTCGATCGTCACCACCCGCTCCTGCGGGGAGACGAAACTCGAGAGAGCGTTCAACATCGTCGTCTTGCCGGAACCGGTGCCGCCGCTGACCAGGACGCTGCGGCGGGCGGCAACCGCTTCCTCCAGCCGGCCTCGCTGCGCCTTCGTCAGGGTCCCCAGCGAGACCAAGTCCTCCGGGCCCGGACGGGTAGCGCCGAAGCGGCGGATCGAGAGCGCTGGACCGTCGATCGCCAGCGGCGGGATGACGACGTTGACCCGCGAGCCGTCGCCGAGACGGGCGTCGACCATCGGGCTCAGCTCGTCGACGCGGCGGCCCAGGGGCGCCAAGATTCGCTCGATCGCGTTGCGCAACTCCTCCTCGCTCTCGAAGGCGACCTCGGTCGACTCGAGCAGGCCTCGGCGCTCGATGTAGACGCGATCGTGGCCGTTGACCATCACCTCCTCCACCGCGGGGTCCGCCAACAAAACCTCCAAGGGCCCGAGGCCGACGCTGTCACGAACGATCCGGTCGCAGACCTGCTCGCGATCGACGGCAGTGAGGATCGCCGCCTGCTCGTCGACCAACGCCTGCACCGACTCGGCGAAGTCCTCGTCGCTGCGACGCCCCGCCGCTGCCTGCTCACGGCGGCGCTCAACCAAACGCTCCCGCAGGGTTACCGCCAGCTCGGCGATGTCACGTTCCCTCGCCGTCATTAGGACCCCGGGATCACGGTCACCCGGCGGGCGAAGCTCTCGGCCGCGATCAGGCGTAGCGCCTGCGAACGGGTCAAGCCGAGGGTGACGGTTGCTTCTCCCGCTCCCCCTTCGCCGCCAGGCGCCAGCGCCAGCAGGGGGACTGCCGCTGCCGCAACATAGGTGCGACCGTGACCGGACCCGGACGGTTCGGTGGTGACAACCACGTCCACCCTGGAGCCAACCGGTTGCGCCCCGTAGGTGGCAAGGGCACCAGCCCCGCTGGCGACGATCTCAACCGGCTGGCGGCCTCGGCCGAGGGTGGGTCCGGTCCCAACCGACCGGGGCGAGCGCAGTTGTGCTGCCAACAGGTATGAGCCGGCGGGGATGATGGCGACGGGCGCCAGCCCCAAAGCTTCCTGCGGGGCCGCCAGCGCTCCCTCCGGGGTGAACCGCACCGGCACCCTTCTCACCTCGAGCCGCTCGGTCGCGATCGCCGGGTTGATTTCCTTGCCGGCAGCAAGGTTCGCGGTGGCGACCAACACCGGACGCAATTCCCCGTACCCGCGAACCACGCTGCGGCCGTATCCGTCCGCCACCGCCGCCGCAGCAACCGCGGCAATCAAGGCACCAGCGAGAAACCCAATCGCCCGACCGCGTCGACTCATTGACCGACTCCAGAGAGCGGCAGCTCGAGGCAGGCTTCGCAGCCGCCAGGGAAGCGGCGAAACTGGAAGCTGCCTCCATGCCGTGCGGCAATCCGCCCCACGATCTTGATCCCGTAACCGTGGCGACGGCGACCGCTTAGTCGCGCCCGAAGGCCCGCGTGGTGCTGCCGTAGGGACCGATTTGCATCAGCGTTGGAAACAGTGACTCGCAGCATTCCGGGGACCCGCTGCGCCACGATCACTACCTCACCCTCACCGTGCTCGAGCGCGTTGTTGATCATGTTGTCCAGCGCCTGACGCAGTTCCACTTCGTCACCACTGACGAACACATCGCCGGCCTGCCAACGCAAATTCACCTCACCTGCAAGCAGGGAGGTCTGCCGCTGCCATCGCCGCGCCGCCTCCTCGACTAGGACACGACCCGGGACCATGGTGACGACCCGCGCGGGTGGCTTCCCGTTGATCTCGTGATCGAGCCGCTCGATCGCCGTAACCGCCATCTGAAACGAGGCCTCGGAGACCTCCGCACCCGGTGGAAGCGAGAGCGCCAGGGCCTGCAGCGGGCGCCGCACCTCATGCATCGCCTGATTCAGCGAAGCCCGCCTCCGCCCTTCACGGAGAACGGAAATTCCGCTTGCCATTGCCAAAGAGAGGGCAACCGGCAGTCCTGCCGCAAGCTCGGCGAACTCCACACTCACCTTGGCCTCCCGTGCTCAATAGTCACAAAGGGACAAGGGGAAACAGGGACCTGACTCGCCCCCTCGATGAGCAAGGTGCTCCGCAAACTGCGGGCTACAACTGAGATCGAAACGCGCCCGCCCCTCGAGGCGGTCTCGGCCAGGCGCTACGAGAAGGCGAGCGCGCCGAGGTAGACCCTAAGGCGGAACACAACGGTTCCCAAACTGTCAATTTTGATGGGTTTAGTCGATTGCAGCAGTAAGTTCCTTTTAAAGCATATTTTCCTATGAACACCAGTGGACGCCGAGCGTTTTGGAATACTTGTCTAGTAACTCGGGTGTTCCTGCCACCAACTGTCTCCCCCACCCGAGCGAGAAACGGAGGTTCCCCTTGCCACAGACCCGCACTTCCCCAGAGGGCATTACCCAGCAACTGGCGAAGGCCCTTGCTCACCCCCTGCGCGTTCGCATTCTCAGCTCCCTGCATAACGGGATCTCGAGCCCGAACCAGTTGGCACAAGAGCTGGGTGAGCCACTTGGCAACGTCAGCTACCACGTCAAAACGCTGCTCGAGTACGACTGCGTCGAACTGGTGAAAACGGAGCCCCGGCGTGGAGCGGTCGAGCACTTCTACCGTGCCACCGACCGGGCCTTCCTCAGCGACTCTGACTGGGCCAAGATTCCGGCCTCCGCCCGCAAAGGGATCTCCGGCTCGATCCTCGAGTCAATCGGCCAGAGCGCAACCGACGCGATGGCGGAGGGAACGATCGAGAGCCGCAAGGACTCCCACCTCTCCGACACCCCCCTGGTGCTCGACGAGAAGGGCTGGAAGGACCTGAACAAGGTTCTCGCCGAAGCGGTCACCAAAGCCGGCGAGATCAAAAAGGAAGCCGCCAAGCGCCTGGGCAAGGACGGGGACGGTTTCTCCACCAAGCTGGCGATCATGCACTTTGAGGTGCCGGCCGCCGAGAAGCCGAAGAAAAAAGCGAAGGCGAAGAAGTAGAGGCAAGAAGTAGACGTACTTAAAAGGCCCCTGGTCGAACGACTCGACCAGGGGCCTTTCCCTTATCCGTCGGTCAACCTGTAACCGACTCCCCAGCAGTTAATTACGAACCTTCCCTGTTCGGGATCGAGTTTGCGCCGGAGCCGGCTTGCGTGGGAGTCCAGGGTTCGGGTCTTCGAGTTGCCCTTGTAGGCCCAGACCGCATCGAGCAACTCCTGCTTGGTGAAAACACGGGTCGGGTTGGTGGCCAACACGCGCAGCAGGGCGAACTCCTTCTTCGAGAGCGGGATCTCTCGGTGACCGACCAACACCTTGCGACGCAGGGGGTCGATGACAAGGTCGCCGACCCGGCTGGGTCCGTCGGCTGGATGAGTGCGGCGCCGCAGCACGGCGCTGATACGGGCGCGCAGCTCCCCGTACCTGAACGGCTTCACCACATAATCATCGGCTCCCGAATCGAGACCGCGGACCCTGTCGGTGTCGCCGCTGCGACCGGTGAGGATGATCACCGGCAGGCGCGGATCAAAGCGGGAGTCGACCCCATCGGCCTCGCGTATTTCGCGCAGGACATCGAGGCCCGAAGCATCCGGGAGGGAGAGGTCGAGCAGCAGCAAATCCGGATGGTTAAAGCGGCAGAGGCGCAGTGCATCGGAGGCACTGGGTGCCGGCATGACGCCGAAGCGGTCGGCGGCTAAGTGCTCGCAGAGCATGTCGAGGGTTACGTCGTCGTCCTCGCAGACGACCAGGCTGGCGATCTCTTCTCGTTGGGGGAGCATGGAGGCCTAAGCCCTGGGAGCGACGGACTCTCCCCCCTGCGGCGAGGGAATCTCCAGCACGGCGCGGGCCCCGCGCTGCCAAACGACGCGGCGCGGCGGCACCCGCAGGTGAGCGGCGACTACCTCCCCCTCGCGGTCGAGGAAGTAGAGGTCAAGCTCAAACCGCATGCCAAAGGTGTGGACGCTGGCGCAGCGCGGGATCAGGAGGCCGGGACCGGCATCGGCGCGCTCGCGCCGGCTCAGGCCCCGCCACCTGGTTCGGAAATCCTTCGCAACGGGAATGGGAGCTTCCACCGAACCCCTAAGTGGAGACGTCGGCGGCCTCTCCCCTCTCCCATGTCCAAAAAACCCAAAGTCGCGATCTTCAGCCCCAACCCGATGGTCTCGATCGCGATCGAGTCTTTCAGCGCCGAGGGCGGCGATGACATCCACATCCACCCGGCGGGCCAGGGGGTCTGGGTGGCGCGGATGGCGGCTGAGCTTGGGGCAGACCCGGTCCTCTGCGGGTTCATCGGCGGCGAGGTGGGCAGCGTCCTGCGCCCGCTGCTGGAGGAGATGCCAATCGAGCTGCGGCTGGTGGAGACGGCGGAGCCGAGCGGCACTTACATTCACGACCGCCGCAGCGGCGAGCGCGAGCCGGTTGCGCAGAGCGCGGCGTTCCCCGCCTCCCGCCATGAGGTCGACGAGCTCTTCTCGGTGACCGTGGCGGCGGCGCTCGATTGCGACCTGCTTGCCGTCTGCGGGCCCTACCCCGACAACACCGTGCCGCTGGAGATCTACAGCGGCCTCGTCGCCGATGTGAAGGCCAACGGGGTCCCAGTGATCGTCGATCTCTCTTCGCCGCGCCTCGACAGCGCCCTAGAAGGCAAGCCGGACCTGGTCAAGATCAACGACTGGCAGATCGCCAGCTTCATCTCCGGTCCGGTCGACAGCGAGGAGCGGATGCGAGCGGCGATGGAACAAGTGGCAGAGCAGGGGGCCGAGAGCGTGATCGTCACCCGCGCCGGCGACCCCGCCCTGGCGCTGCGCGACGGCAGCTTCCTCGAGCTGCGCCCGCCGAAGTTCGAGCGCGGCGCCCGCGAGGGCTGCGGCGACTCGATGATGGGGGCGCTGGCGGCGACGATCGCCTCTGGCCGCGAGTGGGAGGACGTGCTGCGCCTCAGCGCCGCCGCCGGCGCCACCAACTTCCTCCGCAGCGGCCTCGGCACCGGCTCGCGGACGGTGGTCGAGGAACTGGCGGGACGGGTTCAGCTGCGCGGGCTGGATTAGACCGCCGGCGCGAACGGAACCTCGAGTGGTTCGCCGTTGACGATCGCGCGAGGCGCGGTCTCGGCAATCCACTCGATATGCGGGGCGAGGATCTCGACCCCACCCAACCGCTCCAGGGCCGGCGAGATCCGCACCGGGCGGCCGCCATGGACGGTGTGGGCGTCGCTGCTGAGGACATGGACGAGGCCCCGCTCCGCCATCGCCAGCATCCCCGCCGCCATCTGCTCGCGAAGGAAGAAGTCGGCCGTCGCCTGGATCAGCGCCCCCTCCGCAACCAGCGCCGCCATCCGCTCGAACATGTCGGCCGAGAGGTGGCGCTCGGGGTGGGCGATGATCGCCCGGTGGCCGCGGTCGGCGAGGTAGCTGACCCGCCGCAACAGGCTCTCGCCGAGCGGCCCGGGCGCCGGCTCCATCAGGATCCAGTTGCCACCTCCGAGCGCAACCTGGCGCAATTCCTCGCCGCTAAGTTCCTCAACCGCGGTCTCGGCCACCTCCCCGCCCTGGAGGATCCGGACCGCCACCAGTTCCCGCTCCAAGCGCTCGTTCAGTCCCCGCACCCGCGCCGCCAGCTCGGCGATCCGCACGTCGTGATCGTGGCGGATGTGCGGGGTGGCGCAGACCGCTTCGATCCCGTCCGCCTCGGCCTGTCGCGCCATCGCGACGCTGTCGTCGGCATCGCGCGCCCCGTCGTCGATCGCGTCGAGGATGTGGCAGTGGAGGTCGATCACGGCGTCTCGACCTAACGCCTACCCGTTTGCCGACTGAAGCAGTGCAAGCGGTCCTCCAAGGTGCAACCGTGCGTTCAGGTACCTGCCTGAGCGGGCACGTCTTTACGATGATCGGCAAGATCATGCACCTGCTCGCGCCGGGCTTGCGCGAGCGGACTGGCTTCAACTCATGGATAAGAAGACGACCCGCAGAGGGAATTACGAGTCCGGCTCTGATTACGTGCTGGAGTACGGCGAGCTCCGCTTCGCCTTCAACGAGGAGGACTTCGCGCAGCGGGTCGAGCAAGCCGCTGTCAAGCTCCGTTTCGTCGACCAGGGCCTCAGCGCCGGCGAGCTGGACGATCTTCTTGATCTTGCCGTCAGCGGCGAGATCGCCGAGCCCAGCTCACGCCTCGGCGAGCACATCAATGAGAACTGGGAGGACCTCGTAGGTCCTTCCAACCGCAGCCTTGTCCACTGGATCCGGCGCCTCGTCTTCCGCGGCGCCTGGCTTGACCAGCGGGTCAAGGAGGGCGAGCTCGACGTCGTCTTCGACGAGCGCACCCAGACCTTCGGCTACGTGCAGCCGGATCGCAGCGACGAATTGATCGAGCTCAGCAAAGAGCCGAGCTGGCGTCGCATCGCCTACCGCCGTTAATCGGCGGCCGGGCGCTCTAGAGCAGCAACTACCGTCAGCGAGCCGCCGGCACCCGCTTGGGCACGGCCGGCATCAAAGAACTCCTTGGCCGCCTCGGGGTCGCCGTGGGCCTCGCCGAGGCGGGTGAGGGAGTCGACGAGGAGGATCACGTCTTCGCCCTTGCCGGCGCGGGCTGCGGCCTGAGCGAGGGCGTCACTGGCGTGGCGCGGCTGGCCGGCGGCGACGATCTCCGCTTGCGGAGCGTCGCGCTTCCAGTCGGCAAGCTCCTCGGGACTGGGGTCGATCAGCAGCGCGACCGGATCGGGCCCTTTGGAGTCACCGGCGAGATCGGCGGCGACCTCGCGCAGCAGGGCGGTGCAGGCCTCGCGGCTCTCAGCGCAGAGGACCGCCTGGCGGCCGGCCTCGGGCGGCAGCAGCAGGCCCTGCAGGGTGACTCCCTGCTTGCCGCGGCGGCCGAAGCGGCGGCGCCGACGGCGGCGCGGGCGCGGGGCGTCGGCAGCAGCGGGCTCGCTGGCGGGCGCAGCGGCCGGCGCAGCCGGCGCCGACTCGCGCTCTTTCGCTGGCTCACGATCCTTCGCTGGCTGGCGCTCTTTGGCGGGCCGCTCGCGGCGGCGGCGCGGGCGCTCGCCTCGCTCCTCACGATCTCCACCACGCTCGGGCTTACTGGCCCCAGCAGATCCGGAACCTCCGCCCTCCCCGGCGAGCTGCTCAACCAGCTCGCGCTTGCTCAGCATCCGGTACTTGGGCACGCCAGCTTCGGCGGCAAGCAGGTGCAGGTCGGACAGGTGCTTTTTCTCCAGCTCAGCCTTAGTCATCGAGCCGGCAGGTTATTCAACCCGCTACCCGGGGTGCGGCCGCGGGGTCGATGCCCTCCTCGGCGGCGACCGCGAGCCAGGCCTCAGCCTCCTGTGAGCGCCGGCGTCGCGACCAGTCCAGCTCAGCCCCGAGGGCATCGGCAACCGGCCGCACCGCCTTGGCGGTGCGCAGCCCTGGCGCCGCGAGGATCCCGAGCCGGGTACGGCGCAGGAGGACGTCGGCGACGCTCCGCGCCTGCTCGAGCCGGGCGGCGAGGGTCACCTCGGCGAGGAGGTCGGGGCGACCGGGGACGATCGGGCGGGCCAGCTTCGGATCCTCCCGCGCGATCGCCAGCACTTTGCGGGCGGCGTGCCCGTAGCGGAAGGCGAGCTGCTCGGTGGCCGCCTCCTCTACCCCGGAGGGCGCCTCCAGGTCCTCCGGCCGCGCCTCCATCCCCAGCGGGATCTCGTCGGTGTGGCAGGGCGCCTCGCGTCCCTCGCGCTCAACCAACCGGTCGACCGTCTGCTTCGCCATCCGCCGCCAGGTGGTGAGCTTGCCGCCGGTGATCGTCAGCATCCCCGAGGAGGTCTCATACAGCTCGGCTTTGCGGGAGATGTCGACCGACTTCCGCGGGTCGCCGGTGGAGATCAGCGGTCGCACCCCGGCATAAGCACCGACCAGGTCGGACTCGCCGAGCGAGGTGCCGAAGAACTCGTTGACGGCGTTGAGCAGGTACTCGAGGTCGGCCTCGGCCGGCTGCGGGTGTGTGATGTCGCCGTCGAAGTCGTTGTCGGTGGTGCCCACCAGGGTGCGCCCGTACCAGGGCAGGGAGAAGATCATCCGCCCTTCGCCAGCGGGGACGATGCAGGCGGCCTTGCCCATCGGCAGGTCCTTTTGGTCGAGCAGCAGGTGGGTGCCGCGGCTGGGCGCGATCCGCGGCACGTCCTCCTCGCCGAGCAGCTCCTCGGGGCGGATCTGGTCGGCGAAGACGCCGGTCGCGTTGACGAGGTGGTCGGCACCGACCTCAATCCGCTCGCCCGACTCCTCCTCGCGAAAGGCGACGCCGGTGGCTTTGCCGTTGGCGGAGAGGACCTCGGTCACCTCGGCCCCGTTCAGCATCACCGCGCCAAAGCGTTCGGCCTCGCCGAGGATGGTGAGGACGAGGCGGACGTCGTCGGTCTGGCAGTCGTAGAAGAGGTAGGCGTCGTGTGGGTCGCGGGGGGCGAGGGCCGGGACCAGGTCCAGCAGCTCATCGCGGTCGATCGTGCGGTGGCGATCCGGCGACCAGTAGTAGCCCTCTTCCTCCTCGCGAGTGTTGCGCTGACGGCGGCTGCGGCCGCTGCGGGTGGTCGCCATCACGTCGTACATGTTCAGGCCGAGGCCGAGTTTGCGATCGCGGCGCTCCTCGCCGAGGGAGGCGACCAGGAACGGGGTCGGGTAAACCAGGTGCGGCGCCAGGCGCACCATCAGCTGCCGCTCCAGCAACGCCTCACGAACCAAGCCGAGGTCGAAGTTCTGCAGGTAGCGGAGGCCGCCGTGGACCATCTTCGAGGAGCGGCTGGAGGTGCCGGCCGCGTAGTCGCCGCGCTCGAGCAGGGCGACCGAGTAACCGCGCGAGGCGGCGTCAAGGGCGACCCCGGCGCCGGTGACGCCGCCGCCGATGACGACGACCTCGAAGTGCTGACCGGAGATCTCCTCGATGGCGCGGGCGCGGCTCAGCATCAGTTGAGGTAGGTAGTGGTGCGGTCGCTGCCGGGACGCGCGGGCGCTGGCTTCTCCTGGCGGGGAGGGCCGAGGTGGAGAAGGCCGACGAAGCGCTCCTCCGCAGGCAGGCCGACGGCGGCCCGCCCCGCGTCGCTGCGCAGCAGCTCCGGCGTGCGCCAGTAGCCGGCGTAGCCACGGGCGTGGGCGGCGAGGAGGACGATGTAAGAGGCCACCGCCGTCGCGTGCAGGTCTTCCTCCTCTTCGACGGGATTGCCGCTGAGAACGCAGGAGGTGACGATCAGGGTCGGGGCCCGATCGAGCTTGGCGGCGCCCTCGGCGCCCGCCAATTCCTTCAGTCGCCGCAGGGTCTCCGGGCCGATCACCCGGAAGCGCCAGGGCACCGTCAGATGATGGTTGGGAGCCCAGCTCGCCAGCTCGAGGAGCTCGTCGATCTGCTCGCGCGGCAGCGGCTCCGAGCCAAAGGCCTTATGCGTGCGGCGGCTGCGGATCGCGGTCTCGACGTCCATCGGTCGAGGGTATAGCTAGGGCGTCACTAGAAGAAGATCGCGCTCGAGGCGATCAGGCCCGCCAAGCCGATGAAGCCGATGACCATCGTCGAGTGCAGCTGCTGGATGGCCTGTCGCAGTTCACGGATATCGGCATCGGTCCGGGCAAAGCCATCATGCAGATCCTCTTCGACCCGATCGAAGCGCTCGGACACGTAACCCTTGAAGTCATCGAGTCGCTGGTCGGTCCAGCTCTCCCTTGGCATCATCACGGCCATGATCCTAGCGTAGGGTTTTGTCTGCAACAAAACAAGACGTAAAGAAGTCGACTCTGCGCCAACTTGGTGCCGGTTCTTGGACTTAGAGGCCGTAGCGCCAGCGCATCCAGCCGCGGCGCCCGGCGAGACCGAGGCCGAAGAGGACGCAGCCAGCGAGAAGGCCGAGCAGGATCGCGCCAGCGGTGCTACTGCCGGAGTCGTCGTCGACCGGCTCGGAGGCCTGCTCGCCGTACTGGACTTCAGAGGCTTCGGGTGGGTCAGTGGTGGCACCCAGGCCTCCTCCTGGCGTCTGACCGGAAGCGGGAGGCAGGATCGGGATCGCTCCGGCGCCGCCCTTGCCTCCGGGTGAGGCGGGGGGCGCCGATCCGCCGCTGGTGCCATTTTTTTCGAAGAATTTCTTCAGCGCCTTTTCGGTCTCTGGGTTGACTGGCGCCGGCGTCACTGGGGTGGCCGGAGCGGCCGTGGTCGGGGTCGAACGCGGCGGGGCGGCGGGTTTCGGATCCTTCGGTTTCGGCTGCGGCTTCCGGGGCGGCGCGGCGATCGGAAGGAAGTGGCCGGCCAACGGGACCAGGGCGTCAGCGGTAACCCAGACCGGCGAGACTTCCGTGCCGGGCGCCTGGAGAAAGTGGCCGTCGCTTGCCTGGAGGCTGATCAGGTAGGCGAAAGAGCTCTTGCCGGAGCCGAAGTCGGCTGGGTTTTTGCCGGAGGCGAGCAGGCCCTGCGAGGCCCAGGCGGTCGCCTGGGCGTTGGCCGAGAGGTTGTTGCCGGGGGCGAAGCCGCCGTTGGGGCGCTTCGAGTCGCGCAGGTAGGAGAGCGCACGGTCGGACGCCTCTGAACCGGGGGTCAGGACCTGCAGGACCGCGCCGGTGACCTCGGCCGTGCTCGGGCTCTGCGGTTCGTTGCCCCAGCCGCCTTCCTTCCCCTGCACTTTGCGCAGCCACTCGACGGTCGGCTGGGCGGAGCCGTTCGCGCCAGCCGCCCGCAGGGCGAGGACCGCGTAGGCGCTGGTCCCCGGCCACCCCTGGTAGGAGCCGTTGTCGCGGCGTTCGACCAGCAGCCGCGAGACCAGGTCTTCTCCGGCGAAGCTGCGGGGGTCCGAGCCGCACGCCACGAGGGCGAGGATCGTGCGGGCGACGTCGCCGGGATCGCGGATTTCGTCGCGGTGCGAGCGCAGGAAGTCGACCGGGGATTTGCCGCCCTTGACGACGTCGAGCGGGTTGCGGGCGGCGGCGGCAAGCGCCAGCATCGACCAGGCGGTCATTTCCGCGCCGGCCTGGCGGTCCGCCGCCGCCGCGAAGCCGCCGCTGGGGCGCTGCTGGGCTTCCAGCCAATCGGCGGCGCGAATGACCGGGTTGGCCTGGGCCGGGGCCGGGGCGAGGAAGAAACAGGCCGCGAAGAGAATCACCGCAGCGACGCCGCCGCTGCGCAGGGCGCCGCCGAATCGGCGGCCGGAGGCGGGCTCCGGTCCTTCCCGCCGCTCCCATTCGAAGCGCTCGCGAAAGCGGATCAGCATCCGCACCAGGGCGGGACCGGCGACCAACGCCAGCACCACGTTGCCAAGCACGTGCGCAATTTCAAACGGGATCGCCCGCGCCTCGAGCACGAGGAAGTGCCGCAGCGAGAGGTCCCCACCGTAGGTCGCCATTAGGGAGAAGTTCAACAGAGCGCCGTACAAAATGCCAGCGAGACCGCAAATCGCGGCCAGGGTGAGGCGGCCAGCGTTGCGGGTTCCCAGCGCCAGCAAGGCCCCGAGAACGCCGCAAAGACCCCAGCCTGCCATCTGCCAAGGCGTCCACGGTCCCTGTCCGAACCAGAAGTTGGAGACCAAGGCGGTGAGGGCGCCGACCGCAAAACCGGGGGCGCCGCCCAGCGCGTAGCCGGCGAAGATGACGATGTCGGTGGTCGGCTTCATGTTGGGAAAGGCGGCGAAGGCGATCCGGCCGACGATCGCCAGCGCCGCCAGCGCCGCGACGAGGGCCACCACCTGCGCCGGCGGGCGCGAGCGCTCGTACCAGGCGAAGCCGGCGAGGATCACCG
>DATDLJ010000014.1:0-33573 GCA_036519395.1 Solirubrobacterales bacterium
CCGGCCGCTTCGACGGGAAGAACAACCGCGAGGCCTACGGGGAGATCGTCGACTGGTTGAAGTCGGAGGGCCGCGGGGACTCCGCCGTCAACTACCGCCTGCGCGACTGGCTGGTCTCGCGCCAGCGTTCCTGGGGGGCGCCGATCCCGGTCGTCTACTGCGAGGCCTGCGGTGAGGACGGCGCGCCCGCGATCGTCCCGGTCCCCGACGAGCAGCTGCCGGTCGAGCTGCCCGAGATCGATGACTACGCGCCGCAGGGCAAGAGCCCGCTGGCGGCGGCCGAGGACTGGGTCGCGACCGAATGCCCGCGCTGCGGTGCCGCCGCCCGCCGCGAGACCGACACGATGGACACCTTCGTCGACTCCTCCTGGTACTTCCTCCGCTACCTCGATGCCAAAAACGAGGAGGCGCCCTGGGACCGCGAGGCCGCCGACCACTGGATGCCGGTCGACCAGTACATCGGCGGCGTCGAGCACGCGATCTTGCACCTGATGTACGCGCGCTTCTTCACCAAGGCGCTGGCCGACCTCGGCCACTTGGGCGTGCAGGAGCCGTTCGCCAACCTCTTTACCCAAGGGATGATCACCCGCGACGGGGCGAAGATGTCGAAGTCGAAGGGCAACACGGTCAGTCCGGGCGACTACGTCGAACGCTACGGCGCCGATACCGCTCGCACCTACGTCTGTTTCATGGGCCCGCCCGAGCGCGGCGGCGATTGGACCGACGAGGGAGTGGAGGGGGTCAACCGCTTTCTCTCCCGCCTCTGGCGGCTCTGTGAGGAGGTCGAAGAGCGGACCGAGGTCGGGGAGCCGAGTGCGGAGGTGGAGGGCGAGGCGCGCGAGCTGTTGGCCAAGACCCACTGGGCGATCGACAAGGTGACCCGCGACTTCCAGCGCGGCTTCCAGTTCAACACCGTGATCTCGGCGGTGATGGAGCTGGTCAACGACGCCTATCGTCTCAAGGACGGTCTCTACTCGAGCCCCGAGGGTGGGGCGGCGGTTCGTTTTGCCACCGCCACCGCGGCCTCCCTGATCTTTCCCTTCGCGCCCCACCTCGGCGCCGAGATTTACGAGCGGCTCGCCGGCGGCCGCGTCTGGGAGCAGCCGTGGCCCGAGGCGGACCCGAATTTGTTGGTCAGCGACACCGTCACCCTGGTCGTCCAGGTCAACGGCAAGCTGCGCGACCGAATCGAGGCGCCCGCCGACGCAGAGAAGGAGGAGCTGCTGCGGCTGGCGCGGGAGAGCGAGAAGGTCGCCCGCCATCTCGACGGCCAAAAAATAGTCAAGGAAATTGTAGTTCCCGGCAAGCTGGTCAACCTGGTGGTCCGGTAGCGCCCTCCGTCGGGGCGTTCGGTTCTGCTAGAAAGCCGCCGAATGCTGGTCAGGCGCCTTCAAGACACGGCGGTCGAGGAGTGGCACCGGATCCGGGCCCACGTTCTCATGGACGCGGGAGAACTGGGATCACGGAATCTCTCCGTCACCTGGGTCTGCGTTCCCGGGGGTGCAAAGCAGACGCTGCACTCCTCCGGCGAGGCCGAGCAGGCTTACGTCGTTGTCCGCGGTCGCGGCACGATGTCCGTCGCCGGTGACACCCAGGAGGTCGGCGAGGGGGATCTGATTCTGGTCCCGCCGGCGACCGAGCACGCGATCGGCAACGATGGCGAGGCCGAGTTGGTCTGCATCTCGATTCAGTCACCGCCGGTCTCCGCCGCTGAGCTCTACAGCGATCAGCTGGCCGAGGTAGCCGGCTACGACGACGATGACGAGTACTGAGGCAGTTCCGCCTCACAACTTTTTGATTTAGCGCGCCACGCGTGCGTCCGGCCGGTTCAGGATCGGCGCCATGCCGGACCTGAGTCGAACCCAGGTGGTCGTCTATGCGGCAGTGGCAATTGCGCTGCTGCTGGTTGGGGCGCGGGCGATTCGCGGGGAGGGAGGCAGCGAGGTCTCGTTTGCGACCGGCTCGGGCGGGGAAGCGGGTGCGACCAGCTTCTCGATCGGCGACCAGGGCGGCGATCTGGTCGTCGACGTGACCGGCGCGGTGCGCGATCCCGGCGTCTACCGGATGCCGGCCGGCAGCCGCGTCAACGATGCCGTCGCGCGGGCGGGTGGCGCCGCGCCGGGGGCGCAACTGGAAGCGATCAACCTTGCGGCGAGGCTCGCCGACGGGCAGCAGGTCGTTGTCCCCGCACGGCTTCCAGGGGGCGCGGCCGCGCTCGAGGCGGGCGCGGCCGAAGGGCCGATTAGCCTCGGCACCGCCACCGTCGAACAGCTGGAAGAGATCGAGGGAATCGGGCCGGTGACCGCGGGGGCGATCGTCGAGTTTCGCGACGAACATGGCGGCCTCTCCTCGGTCGAGCAGCTTGACCAGGTTTCTGGAATCGGGCCGGCGACGATGGACTCGCTGCGCGAGCGGCTGCAGCCGTAGCGACCGGCGATGGCGTCGCCGCAGCCGACGTTGCCGGTTCTGGTTGGGATCGTCCTGGCGGCGGCCCTGGCGCTGGCCAACAGCGGTGAGATCAGCGCCCGGGCCGCGGACGGCCTCGGCCGGGGGATGCCCGTGCGGGAGGGCGCGCTGGCGCGCGGTTTCGTGCTCGGGGAAGACGATGAGATCGACGAGCGGACGCGGGAAGACTTCCGTCGTTCCGGTCTCGGTCACTTGCTGGCCGTCTCCGGTCAAAACGTGACCCTGCTGGCTTTGCTGGCGATGCCACTGCTGGCGGCATTCGGGATTCCGCTGCGCGAGCGGCTGCTGTGGATCCTCGCCCTAATCGCCGTCTACGTGCCGGTCGCCGGCGCCGGGCCGTCGATCCAGCGGGCCGCGGTGATGGGCGCACTCGGGGTCTTGGCGACGCTCGGCGGGCGCCGCAGCTCGCGCCTCTACGCGCTGGCGCTGGCGGCGCTGGTGACGCTGGCCATCGATCCCGCGATCGCCGCCGACGTCGGCTGGCAGCTGAGCTTTGCCGCGGTGCTCGGCATCCTCCTGGTCGGCTCCTCCGTGCGAGAGGCGCTCGTCGACCGCTTGGGCGAGGGGGCCTGGCGCCGGGCTCTGGCCGAGGGCCTGGCGGTGACGATCTCCGCGACGCTGGCGACCGCGCCGCTGATCGCATTCCACTTCGAAACGCTCTCGACGACGACCCTGGTCGCGAACCTCCTGGCGATGCCCGCGGTTGCCCCGGCGATGTGGCTGGGGATGCTCAGCGCTGGCCTGGCGCAACTGCCGGGCCTGCCGCTGGAGCCGCTGAACGGGCTCAACGCGCTCCTGCTCGCCTACATCGCCCAGGTGGCCCGCTGGTGCGCGGCGCCGGAGTGGGCCGAGCTCGAGGTTCACCTGAGTGGCGCTGGACTGCTCGGCGCCTACGCTGGGCTTGGGATCGCGATCTTGATCTGGCACCGATGGCCGCTGCCGTCCCTCGCTGTTGTGGTCGTTGGCCTCTCCCTCCTCGTTCCGCAGCCGGGCGGGGGAGACGCGGGCGCGACGCCAGCGCGGGGATTGCGGGTTGAAGTTTTGGACGTCGGCCAGGGGGACGCGATCCTCCTCCGCCCAGTCGGCGCCGCCGCGGTTCTCATCGATGGCGGACCGGCGGGGGAGGGGTTGGCGCGGAAGCTCGACCAGGCTGGAGTCACCAGGCTCGGCGCCGCCGTCGCCACCCACGACCAGGCGGATCACGTCGGAGGCTTGGAAGAGTTGCTCGGAATGGTCCCGATCGAAAGGCTGGTTTTTGCCCGCCTGCACCGGGAACTGATCGCCCGGGCAGCCGCGGCGGGGGCGGCGCCAGTCCGGATCACGGCGGGGCAGGAGCTGCGTTCCGGACAACTGCGCCTGCGGGTGCTGTGGCCGCCTCGCGAGCTGGTTACGGGGGCGGACTCGGTCGATGACCCCAACCGGCTTGGTCTCGTAATTGAGGCGCACTGGCGTGAGTTCACGATGCTGCTGACCGCCGATGCCGAGGCCGAGTCGGTCCCGCTCGAGACGGCTGGTCCCGTCGACGTCCTCAAGGTCGCCCATCACGGCAGCGACGACGCCGGTCTCGGTCCCTTGCTCGGTCGCATCCAGCCGCGCCTGGCGGTGATCTCGGTGGGGGAGGACAACCCCTATGGGCACCCGACGCCGCTGACTCTCTCCACCTTGGCGCGGCATCGGGTCCCGACTCTGCGGACCGATGAGAGCGGCACGGTTGCGATCGAGGTCGTGGGCCGCTCATTCAGGCTGGACGGTTGATCGAATCGATAGTTGAGTAACTCGATCCAATCGCTGCGGCGGGGGGATCGGGGTGCCGATGCCAAAAGGGATGCGTGATCGGGGACTACAGAAGCTGATCCGTTCGGTTCCGCGGCCGAGCCTTGCCGGTAAGGGCCTGCCGGAACGGTTGCGCAGCACCGCCTTCGCCTTCCTCGGTCTGACGGCTGCCGCTGGACTCGCTCTAGTCGCCTTCTTCGCTCAGCTTGGCTTCCCGCTGCTCTCGCCGGCGCCGCTGCCTTCTCCGCCTGATCGGAATGCCGTTGCCGAGGCCGTGACCCTTGGTTCGGGTCCGAAGGCGATCGCGGTGGCACCGGGGCACGATGCCGCGGTCACGCCGGCCGGCAAACCGGATCGCTCGACTTCGGCCGAGAGTCGGGACGGAAAGGCCGGAGTGGGGGATTCGCCGGAGCCGGTCTCCGGGTCCGGCGTAAGTGGTGACACCGGGGAGGCGGAGCCAATCGGTTCGTCTCCGCAAGCGACCCCCAGTCCAGCGCCGAGCCCGACCGATACCTCGACTGCTCCCGCCGACCCAGCCCCGGCGTCGGAGGTCGTAGCCGTCTCCGAGCCTGACGCGGCGCCCGCCAGCGTCAAGCCGGCAAAGGCAGAGGCGAAGCCAGGGAAGTCCAGGCCCGCCAAGTCGAAGCCGCCCCGGCCAGAATCAAAGCCCGCCAAGTCGAAGCCGGCGAAGCCAGAAGCGAAGCCGGATAAGTCCAAGCCGACGCCGGAACCGCAGGCGCCCAAGTCAGAGGCGAAGCCGCCCGAAGTCTCTTACGACCCCGTGCCGCCGCCTCCGCCCACCACCGCCGACAAGGGCAAGGACAAGGACAAGAAGGGCAAGTAGCGTCGCGGCGAGGCCGGAGCGGGTTCTAGACTCGCCCGATGGCCGCCGAGATGAAGCCGCTGTACCTAATCGCGGGCAGCGACGAAGCAAAAATCGACGCCACCCGGACCCGCTTGCGGGCCCGGGCCGAGCGCGAGGGCGGTACCGCCTCGCTGGAGGTCTTCGAGCCGAGCGAGGGTAAGGGGATGCCAGACCACGAGGCCCTGCTGGCGGCGATCCCGGCGATGTCGTTGATGGACTCTCGCCGCTACCTGCTCGCCGATGGGATCGAGCGCTGGCGCGATCGCCAGCTCGAGCCCGTGATCGCTGCCTTGGGCGAACTGCCACCGGACCTGACCCTGGTCTTGATCTGTCGCGACAAGGCGCCGGCAAAACTGGTCAAAGCGGTGAAGAAAGCCGCGGGGGAGGTGCACGAGTTCGAGGCGCCGAAGGCGCGGGAGATGCCGCGGGTCCTGGTCGGCGAAGCACAGGGTTTGGGCTTCCGGCTCGATCCGGCGGCGGCGCGGATGCTGGTCGAGCGGATGGGCGCCAACCCGGTGCGGCTGCGCAATGAGCTTGAGCGCCTGGCCCTGTGGGCGGGCGAGAGCGGTGAGGTCGGTCTTGAGGACCTTGAAGCGATGGTCACGGACACCTCCGAAGCGGCGGTCTGGTCCCTCTCCGACGCTCTGATCGAAGGCAACCCTGCGGCGGCGCTGCGGATCGGCGAGCGTTTGATCGGCCAAGGGGAGAACGTGACCGGGTTGATCTACGGCCTCGCTTCCCGCCTGCGCAGCGCCTGTGCGGCGGCGGCGCAGCTGGAGGAGGGGATTCCGCCGCAGCAGGTCGAGTCCTCGCTGAAAATGCACCCCTACGCTGCCAAGCAGTTGGTCAAGCGTCTGCGGGACACCGACCTCGCCAGCCTCCGCGAGGCAACCGAGGCCCTCGCCGACCTCGAGCTCTGGTGCCGAGGTGGCGCCGACTATGGTGACGAGCTGGCGCTAACGATCGCGCTAAGAAGAGCAGCATCCGGGGCCGCGTAACCAAGCAGATCAAGGACGCAGGGAGCGTGGCGTGCTCTGCACGCGAGCGACCGAGGACGCCGAGATGCGCCGGTTAGGCGGCGCCGCTGCCGGCGGCTATCCGCGCGGCCTTGGACTTCTTGCGAGCACCGGTGTTCTTGTGGAGGGCGCCCTTCTGCACGGCCTTGTCGATCTTCGAGACCAGGTCCCGCTGCTCGGCGGCAACCGTCTCGGCATCGCCAGCCTCCACCGCGCTTTCGAGGCGGCGGAAGTGCGTCTTCACAGTGCTGGTGAGCAGCCGGTTCTCGGTCTGCTCGCGCTCGCTGCGTAGGATCCGCTTCTTCTGTGAGGCTATGTTGGCCATGTCAAGTACCCGAGCGGGCGCCTTGCCGGCTCCGGGCGGCCGCCGACTATAGCGACTGAGACGAAGCTTGGAGACCCCCAGGGCACCTGACACCCCCGATCCCGACCAGCGGGCAATCAATGAGGACGTCGCCGCCTGGGAGGCGGAGGCGTTCGAACCGGGCGAGGAAATCACCCGCGAGCCGGCGCCCGGCAAGCAGGCGGGGCGGATCGCCCGCTCGACCGCCTTCTTCTCGATCGCCACCGCAGCCTCGCGTGTGGCCGGCCTCGCCCGCGAAGTCGTCGCCGCCGGCTACTACGGGATCAGTGGACCGATGTCGGCCTTCACGATCGCCTTCCAGGTCCCCAACCTGATCCGGGCGCTGTTCGCCGACGCGGCCCTGCAGCCGGCCTTCGTCCCGGTCTTCACCGAACTGCTCGGCAAGAAGGACTACAAAGAGGCGTTCCGTTTGGCCTCGACGATGCTGCTGCTGGTGACGATGGTGCTGGGGGTCGTCACCGCCCTCTTTGTCCTCTTGGCGCCGGTGGTCATTCCGCTCTTCGCGCCCGGCTTCAAAGACAACCCCCAGCTGCTCGACCTCACCGTCGCCCTCTCCCAGGTCCTCTTCCCGATCCTGGTCCTGCTCGGGATCAGCGGCATCGTCGTCGGGATCCTGAACAGCTACGACCGCTTCGGCGCCTTCGCGATCTCGCCGCTGTTCTGGAACCTGACGATCATCCTCGTCCTGGTTGTGCTGGAGCCGATGTTTGAGGGGCAGGACCGGATCTACGCCTACGCGATCGGGATTCTGGTCGGGACCCTGGTCCAGCTGTTAATCCCGGCCTGGGACCTACGCAACACGCCCTTTCGCTTCAGTTTCAGTTTCGACTGGCGCAATCCGAAGGTGCGGCGGGTCCTGGTCCTGATGCTGCCGGTGACGATCAGCCTCGGCCTGATCAACTTCAACCTGCTGATCAACAGCTTCTTCGGCAGCTTCGTCTCCGAAGAGGCGCCGGCGGCGATCGACAAAGCCTTCCGCATCTACCAGCTGCCGCAGGGGATCTTCTCGGTCGCGATCGCCACGGTCCTCTTCCCGACCTTGGCGCGGTTCGCCAACGCCGGGGAGATCGACAGCCTGCGTTCGACGATGGCCAACGGGATGCGGCAGATCCTCTTCGTTCTGGTCCCGGCGGCGGCGGCGATGCTGGTCCTCGCCGATCCGATGATCCGGCTGATCTATGAGCGCGGAGCGTTCGATGCGCACGAAACCGAAGTCGTCGCCACCGCACTCTTCTGGTTCGCTTTCTCGCTGCCGACCAACGGCCTTTTCCTGCTCCTGACCCGGACCTTCTTCAGTTTGCAGCGGCCCTGGGTGCCGACCGGGATCGCCCTCGGCAACCTGGTGGTGACGGCGGGAGCAGCGCTGGCGCTGTACCACCTCGGCGTCGGCGGGATCGTCGCCTCGACGGCGATCGCGACCGGGGCCAGCGTCGTCGCTCAGGGAGTGATCCTGAGGCGCCTCCTACACGGTCTGGAGCTCGGGCGGCTGATCTCGGCCTCGGTGCGGATCACGGTTGCGGCGGCGGGGCTGGCGGCGATCAGCTGGGTCGTCTGGGACGTCCTCGATCAGGCATTGGGCCGCGGCCTGCTTGGGCAGATCGCCTCCCTCGGCGTGGGGCTTGCCGCGGGCGGAGTCGTCTACGTGGCGATCGCCAAACTGCTCCAGGTCGCCGAGCTTGAGCAGATGAGCCGCTTGCTGCTGCGGCGAGGCCGCTAGCGCCCGATGCTCGGTCCCGGGCGGTACCTGCTGGGGGTCCTCGAGATCCTCCTGCTCGGGGGATTCGCCTGGCTGGGCGGGGCCTCGGTTCGCCGCTGGCTGCTGCCGCGGTTCGAGGGGGCTCCGGCGCATTTGTCGAGCGCGGTGATTGCGCTGGCGGTGTTGATTTGGTGCACGGAGTTACTGGGGACCTTCGGTGCTCTCGACCCCGCCCCCTATCTAGTCCTCGTCGCGGTGGCGGGGCTCGCTCTGTGGAAGTTCCTTCCGCGGCCCGAGGGGGAGAGGGGTCATCCGCACCCTACTCAGCAGGTAAGGGTGCGGATGACCCCCCTCCTTACGGGGATCGCGCTTCTAATCGCCGCCATCGCAGTCATTCACTTCGCCGGGGGAGTGAAGACCAAGCTCTCGACGGGCATGACCGGGTTCGACAGCACCTGGTACCACGGGCCGTTCGCGGCGGGGTTCTTTCAGGGCGGCGATACCTGGGATTTGCACTTCATCGCCCCGCAGTTCCTGGCCTGGTTCTACCCGGCGAACTCCGAGCTCTTCCACTCGGCCGGAATGCTGGCTTTCGGTCGCGACCTGCTCTCGCCGCTACTCAACCTTGGCTGGTTCGTTGGCTGCCTGGCAGCTTGCTGGTGCATCGGGCGGCCGTACCGGGTTGCGGCATGGTCGTTGGCCTTTGGTGCCATCGCTTTGAGCGTGCCGGCGCTGGCCGACCAGGCCGGCGAGGCGAGGAACGACATCGTCGGGATCTTCTTCCTGCTCGCCGCGGTGGCGATCGCGCTCAACGGAGAGCGCGATTGGCGCAATGACCTAGTTGTGGGGCTCGCGGCCGGTTTGGCAGCAGGGACGAAGCTCAACTTCCTCCTGCCGGCCGCGGTGCTGATCATCGGCCTCGCAGTCATTGCTCCCAAGGGGACCAGGCGGCACAGCTTCGCGGCGGCGTCTCTCGCCGCCCTCGCCGGCGGCGGCTACTGGTACCTGCGCAACCTCGTCCACAGCGGCAACCCGCTGCCCTGGATCCAGCACCTCGGGCCGATCGACCTTCCCGCCCCCGAGCAGGCCCTCGGCGGCCGCGAAGCCCACTCCGTCTTGGGCTACCTGACCGATGGCACCGTCTGGTCCGACTGGCTATTTCCCGGACTCCACGACGGCCTCTGGCTCCTCTGGCCGCTTCTGGCGGGGATGGCTCTCGCCGGTCTACTCCTGGCGCTAACCCAATCGCGTGGTTCCTTTGGGACGGATAGCGACCGAAAGGAACCACGCGATTGGGTGCTGGCCCTGGCGGGGCTCGTCGGGCTTGCGGCGGCGCTGGCCTGGTTCGTCGCCCCGACCTCGGCTTCGGGCCCTGAGGGGATGCCGCGTGGGTTCGAGTCCGGCCTCCGCTACCTGGCCCCAGCCCTGGTCCTCGGCCTCGCGTTGCTGCCCACGGCGCCCATGCTCACCAAAATCCTGCCCCGCCTCGAGGTCCGCCGGTCTTTTGCTCCGGATAGCGGCACAAAGGTCCGGCGGACCCAGTGGTGGGAGGGCGGGAGGCTGGCTTTCGTGCTGCTCGGGGCGTTCGTCCTGTTTGCGGTCGCCGTCGGCTATCCCGTCCAGCGCCATTACCTGGAGTCCCGCTACAAGGACCCAACCTTCACCGCCCCGGGCCTCAACGCCGCTTTTGCCTGGTCTCGTGATGTCAGCGACTCCCGCATCGCCACCACCAGCACTCGCCAGTACCCGCTCTTTGGCACCGACCTCAGCAACCGCGTCGATTTCCTCGGCACCGAGCAGCCCCACGGCGGTTTCGAGGCAGCCACCAACTGCCGCACCTACCTCCAACTCCTCGCCGACGGCAACTACGACTACGTAATAGCCACCCGCGACCGCGAAGAACCAGGCAAGCCCCCGTACCCCCCTTCAGCCGAGTGGACCGAAGCAGCCGGAGGAAAAACGATCCTGAAGGAGCCCCCAACGGTCGTATTCGAGCTGCCCGAACAGCTTCGTCCCTTGGCGTGTAAGTAACCCGGCCTCTCTCGGTGGGTCCCCTGCGGCGACAGGACCCGCGCGCCAACAACCTTAGTCGCCATACTCCTCAACCGCCATGGACCAGATCCGCAACTTCAGCATCATCGCCCACATCGACCACGGCAAGTCGACCCTGGCCGACCGCATCCTCGAGCTCACCGGCGCCGTCGACCCGAAGAAAATGCAGGCGCAAATGCTCGATTCGATGGACCTCGAGCGCGAGCGTGGGATCACGATTAAGGCCCAGGCGGTGCGGGTCGAGTACGAGGCCGCCGACGGCCAGACCTACCACCTGCATCTGATCGACACCCCCGGACATGTCGACTTCTCCTACGAGGTCTCGCGCAGCCTCGCCGCCTGCGAGGGGGCGCTACTGGTTGTCGATGCCGCCCAGGGGGTCGAGGCGCAGACCGTCGCCAACACGTACCTGGCGATCGAGGCCGGGCTGGAGCTGATCCCGGTGATCAACAAGGTCGATCTGCCCGGGGCCGAACCGGAGCGGGTCGCCCAGGAAATCGCCGACCTGACCGGTGGCGACCCCGGCGAAGCGCTGCAGATCTCGGCCAAGACCGGGATCGGGGTCCCCGAGGTGCTGGAGGCGATTGTCGAGCGGATCCCGGCTCCCAAGGGCAAGCCCGAGGCGCCGCCGCGGGCGCTGATCTTCGACTCCGAGTTCGACCAGTACCGGGGCGTGATCGCCTATGTGCGGGTGGTCGACGGGTCCTTCCGCAAGCACGGCTCGATCTTGGCGATGCAGAACGGGACCGAGGCCGAGATCGACGACATCGGCTTCTTCCGGCCGGCGATGACCGCGGTGCAGGGGATGGAAGCCGGCGACGTCGGCTACCTGATCACCGGCATCAAGGACGTCGCCAAGCTGCGGGTGGGGGACACGCTGACCGCCAAGGAGCAGCCTGCCGCTGAGCCGCTGGAGGGCTACCGCGAGGTGCGGCCGATGGTCTTCTGTGGGCTCTTCCCGATCGACACCGACCGCTATGAAGACCTCCGCGACGCGCTCGAGAAGCTGGCCCTGAACGACGCCGCGCTGTCCTGGGAACCGGAGACCTCGGAGGCGCTCGGGTTCGGCTTCCGCTGCGGCTTCCTCGGCCTCCTCCACATGGAGATCGTGCGCGAGCGGCTGGAGCGTGAGTACGGCCTCGATCTGCTCTCGACGACGCCCAACGTGCGCTACGTGGTCCACAAGACCAACGGCGAAACGGCGGAGGTCCGCAGTCCCACCGACCTCCCCGACCCCGGCTCGATCGAGTCGGTGGAAGAGCCCTACATCCGCGCCACGATCATCTGCCCCTCGGAGCAGGTGGGGGCGGTGATGGAGCTCTGCCAGGGCCGCCGCGGCACCCACGTCGACATGAACTACCTGAGCCCAGCGCGGGTGCAGATCCGCTACGACATGCCGCTGGCCGAGATCGTCCTCGACTTCTTCGACCTGCTCAAGTCCTCGACCCGCGGCTACGCCTCGCTCGACTACGAGCCGATCGGCAACCGCCCCTCCGACCTGGTCAAAGTCGACATCCTGCTCGCCGGCGAGAAGGTTGACGCGCTCTCGATCATCGTCCACCGCGACTTCTCCTACGAACAGGGCAAGCGCCTCGTCGAGCGGCTGAAGAAGACGATCCCGCGCCAGCAGTTCGACGTTCCGGTGCAGGCCGCGATCGGCTCCAACATCCTCGCTCGCGAGACGGTGAAGGCGGTGCGCAAGGACGTCACCGCGAAGCTCTACGGCGGCGACGTCACCCGCAAGCAGAAGCTGCTGAAGAAGCAGAAAGCGGGCAAGAAGCGGATGAAGTCCGTGGGCCGGGTCGAAGTGCCGCAGGAGGCGTTCCTGGCGGTACTGCAGATCGACGAGTAGCCCACGCGCCCTTCCTGGCCAGGTGGCCAGTATTGTCCCCGCCCATGGCACTTAAGACTGATGCAGTAGGCAAGGAATGGCCCGGGACCACGTACCAAGTGGGACGGGAGAAGATCAAGGAGTACGCGAACGCGGTCGGGATCGATAACCCGGTCCACCACGACGTCGAGGCGGCTCGCGCGGCCGGTTTCCGCGACGTGCCCGCCCCGCCGATGTTCGCTGTCGTCTACAGCAGCCCGGCGATGGCGCCGGCGATCCTCGACCCCGAGGTGGAGCTGAACTTCGCGGCGATGGTCCACGGCGGCCAGGAGTTCGTCTGGGACGAGCCGGCGTGCTCGGGTGACGAGATCACCACCACCGCCAAGTGCCTCTCGATCGAGGAGAAGGACGGCAAGGGCTTCTACGTGTTCGAGACCAACTCCGTCAACCAAGACGGCGCCCAGGTCGTGCGCGGTACCTGGACGCTGATCGTGAGAGGAGTCTGAGATGGCTGATCTGAACGCAGGCGATCAGGTACCGGAGCTGCGGGTCACCCCGGACAAATATCTGCCGCACCGCTACGCCGGCGCCTCGGGTGACTTCAACCCGATCCACATCGACGACGAGCTGGCGAAAGCCGTCGGGCTGCCGCGCAACATCCTCCACGGCCTCTACTCAATGGGCCTGGTCGCGCGGGCCAATGCGGCGCTCGCCGACGGCGACCCGCGGGCGCTGAAGCGCCTCTCGGTGCAGATGCGCGGCATGGGAGTCCCCGAGCAGGAGATCGTCGTTACCGGCACGGTCAAGTCCGCCGACGGCAACCGGGTCGTGATCGACACCGTCGCCGCCCAGGGCGACAACGCGCTGATCAAGAACGCCGAGGCCGAGCTTCAGCTGTAGGGAGCATCGGGCAACCCCTCCCAAAACGCTCGGCGGGAGCCTCGCTTGAGTGTTTTGGGAGGGGTCACCCGATGCTCCTCCTTAGACTGCTGAGCATGCTTTCCGAGCGCCAGGAGTTGATTCTTCGCCTGGTCGTCGAGGCCCATCAGGGGTCGGGACGGCCGGTGCCCTCGAAGGAAGTCGCCGAGCGGCCCGACGTCGAGTGGGGGTCTTCGACTGTGCGCGCCGAGCTGGCGGCGTTGGAGGCGGCCGGCTATCTGACCCACCCGCACACCTCCGCCGGCCGCGTTCCCACCGACGCCGGCTACCGCCTCTACGTCGACTCCATGCTCCAGTCCGGCAGGGTTCCGGCCCAGCCCGGGGTCGAGCTGGAGCTTTCGCGACTGCGGCGCGAGGTTGACGAGGCGATGCGGGAGACCACCGCGGCGCTCGCCCAGGTGACCGATCTGGTCGCGATGGCGACGGCGCCGCAGCCGAGCCTGGCGGCGACGATCCATCGGGTCGAGGTGCTGCCGCTGCAGCCGAACAAGGTCGTGGTGATCGCGATCGCCTCAACCGGCGACGTCACCCGCCGGGTCTTCGCATTCGACCGACCCGTTGATCCCGGCCTGGTCGAGTGGGCCTCGAGCTACCTCAACGAGTCGCTCTCGGGCTTGGGAATTGGGGCGCGGATGATCGCCAACCGCCTGGCCAGCGCCGAGTTGAGCGGCGCCGAGGCCGAGTTCATCGCCACCCTGAGCTCCACCTTCACCGAGTTGGTCGCCGAGGAAACGGGCGAGCTCTACATGGACGGCACCTCGCGGCTGCTCTCCGACGCCCATCTGCCGGACCTGCCGCAAGCCGACAAGTTGATGACGGCGCTGGAGCGGCGGGCCGACGTACTGCGGATGCTGCGCTCCTCGCTCGACGAGCGTTCGGTCTTCTTCTGGATCGGGGGCGAGAACCCGCAGCCGGAGCTGCGCTCGGTCAGCGTGATCGGCGCCAACTACGGGCTCGGCCACCGCAACCTCGGCACGGTCGGGGTCGTCGGTCCGCTGCGGATGGACTACGCGCTGGCGATCACCTCGGTCCGCCATGCGGCCCGCGAGCTCTCCCGCTACTTCGAGACCGTCTACGACAGCTAGGCAAAGATGGCCCGCGATTACTACGAGGTCCTCGGGGTCACCCGGGAGGCGAACGAGACCGAGATCAAGAAATCGTTCCGCCGCTTAGCGCGGGAACTCCACCCGGACGTCAATCAGGAGCCGGATGCCGAGGAGCGCTTCAAGGAGGCGGCCGAGGCCTACGAGGTCCTCTCCGACGCCGAGCGCCGCCGTACCTACGACGCGTACGGGCACGAGGGCTTGCGCTCGGGCGGCTTCGACCCCGGCGCCGGCTTCGGCTCGATCGACGATCTCTTCCAGAACATTTTCGGCAGCGGCTTTGGTTTTGGGGGCGGTCGTTCGTCGGCGGCAGGGGGCGACATCGCGGTCGCGGTGGAGGTCGAGCTGGCAGACGTCGCCACCGGCGTTCGTCGCGAGATCACCTACGACCTGGTCGCCAGCTGTGAGCACTGCCACGGCAACGGCGCCGAGCCGGGGACGCCGATTCGGACCTGCGAGCGCTGCGGCGGTGCCGGCGAGCTGCGCCAGGTGACCCGGACCCCCTTTGGCCAGATGGTGCGCAGCGCCGCCTGCGATGTCTGCGGCGGCGCCGGAAAAATCCCCGAGCAGCCCTGTGAGGTCTGCAGCGGCAGCGGCCGCACCCGGCAGAGCCGGACCAGCGCAGTCGACGTCCCGGCCGGAATCGAAGACGGTCAACGGATGCGAATTACCGGCGCCGGCCACGCCGGCGAAGCCGGGGCCCCGGCCGGTGACCTCTACGTCGAGGTGCGGGTGGCCGAGGACGAGCGCTTTGAGCGTGACGGCAGTGACCTGATCAGCATGGTCTCGATCCCGGCCACCGAGGCGATGCTGGGGACGACGGTGACGGTTCCGACCCTCGACGGCGAGGAGGAGATCGAGGTCGAGCCCGGGACCCAGCCAGGCAAGGAAAAAGTGTTGCGCGGCGTCGGCCTGCCGCGTCTCAACAGTCGCCGTCGCGGCAACCAGCGGGTGATCATCAACGTCTTCGTTCCGACCAACCTCAGCGACGGCCAGCGGGAGATCGCGGAGCAGCTCGATCAGAGTCTTGAGGACGACAACCTCGCTCGCCCGCACGGCGACGGTCTGTTCGGTCGCGTGCGGCGGGCCTTCGGTTGATCCGGCTCGCGGTCCGCTGCACCCCCGAGCAGGCCGACCTGGTTCTGGCCGAGCTGACCGTGTTGGCGCCAAACGGGGTCGAGGAGGAACGCGGCCCGGGCTATGTCGAGTACGCGATCTACGGCGGCGAGGGGGAGGTGCCGGAGCTGGGCGACCTCGAAGCGGTGATCGCCGGCGGCCGGGTTGAGGTCAGCGCCACCGAGATTCCCGATGACTGGGCCGACCGCTGGCGCGACTTCCACAAGCCACTCTTAGTTGCCGATCGCCTTTGGCTGCGGCCGTCCTGGGAGCCGCCGCGCGAGGGGGCGATTGACGTCCTCGTCGATCCCGGGCAGGCCTTCGGCACCGGTGCCCACCCGACGACCCGGCTCTGCCTGGGGTTCCTCTGCGAGCTTGAGGCAGGGAGCGAAGCTGGTGGGGAACTGGTTGACCTAGGGACCGGTTCCGGGGTGCTGGCGATCGCCGCCGCCAAGCTGGGCTGGTCTCCGGTCCGCGCTTATGACCACGAGCCCGCGGCGCTGGAGGCAGCCGCGGCCAATGCTGAAGCCAACGGTGTCCAGTTGCAGCTGGAGCGGATGAACCTGCGGGAACGCCTGCCCGCTCTCGCCCCCACGGTGGTCGCGAACATGACCGCCCCGATCCTGCAGGCGGTGGCGGCGCTGATCGAGTCCGCGCCGCGGGTGTTGGTCTGCTCGGGGCTACTGCCGAGCGAGCAGGATGAGGTGGCCCCGGCGTTTTCCGCCCTGGGTCTGAATGAGGTTGAGCGTCGCCGGGACGGCGATTGGGCTGCGTTGCTGCTCCGTCGCCGCTGACGGGTATGTTTCCGCCGATGCTCCTAGCGTCCATCCTCAGCGCCGATTACAAGATCGCGCTGTTCCTGCACATCCTCGCTGTTGTGCTCGCCTTCGGCCCGACCTTCGGCTACGCGCTGTTCTTCTCCGTCGCGCCGCAGTACCCGCGGGCCGTGCCGGCGATCCTCACCGGGGTCCAGCGTTGCGATCGCTACCTCGTCAATCCGGGGATGATCGTTCTGCTCATTGCCGGCATCTACCTACTGATCGCCAGCGACAGCGTTTGGAGCGGTGGCGACGCCTTCATCACCGTTGGCTTCCTCGCGATCATCATCCTCTTCGGCCTCCAGCACGCCTTCTTCCAGCCGCAGACCGCGAGGGCGAAGGAGATCGCCGAGCGGGACCTGAAGGCAGGCGACGAAATTAGCCCCGAGTTCGAAGAAGTCTCGGAACGGATCAGCCAGGTCGGGAAAATCGCCGGCCTGATCGTTGTCGTGACGATCTTCTTCATGTCGTACAAGCCGTTCATGTGAGCCAACTTCCGGTCGCGATGTTCGATTCGGGCGTCGGCGGCCTCACGGTCCTGCACGAGTGCCTGGTCTCGCTGCCACAGGAGGACTTTCTCTACCTCGGCGACACGGCGATGTTTCCCTACGGCGACAAGGATCCCGATGAGTTGCGGGAGCGAATCCGCCGCATCGCCGAGCTCCTGCTCGACCGTGGCGCCAAGTTGCTGGTAATCGCTTGTAACACCGCTACCTCGGTCGGCGCGCAAGTGGCGCAGGAAGCAGCGGCAGCCCGCGGGGTAGAGGTGGTGCCGGTGGTTGAGCCCCAGGCCGAGATCGCCTCCGCAATTACCGCCAACGCCCGGGTCGGGGTGCTGGCGACGCCGAACACCGTTGAAAGTGGCGCTTACCGGCGCGCCCTGGAAGAGGCGGGCCGTGGCCTCGACGTGATCGAGGTCGCCGCGCCCGATTTGGCGCCGTTTATCCAGAACGGCTCGGCCTTCGACGAGGAGACGATGGCGATGGCCCGCTCCTACTGCGCCCCGCTAAAGGAGGCCGACGTCGACACCTTGATCCTTGGCTGCACCCACTATCCGCTGGTGGCGCCAATGCTGCAGCGAATTCTTGGCCGCGATGTTCGCCTAGTCAGTGGCGGTCACGCGGTGGCGGCGGCCGTTCAGCGCACGCTTGAGAGTTCCGGTCTTGCCCGTGAGGAGCGCAGCGAGGGCAGCTACGACTTCCTCTGCACGGGTGACCCGGAGGCCTTTCACGCGATCGGCACCCGCTTCCTGCAGATGCCGCTGGGAGAGGTCGAGCGGATCGAAGTCTGAGTCTTGCCTCGAAGTTGGCGCCGAGTTGAACCAATCTGCGCGCCACGCGTGCGCTGTGGCCAGTCAAGCTCCGCCCCATGCCCACTCTGGCGTCCAGCAATACCGTATATACTCGCCCTGTGGCCAAGGTCATGATCTCCATTCCCGACAAGCTGCTGAAGCGACTCGACGCTCGCGCGACCGCCGCGGGCGAGACTCGCAGTGGTCTCTTGCAGCGGCTGGCGGAGCGGGAGCTGGACGAACAGGAGCGGCGCCGACAGAGCGAGGTAAAGCGCCTCATGGGCGAGATCGAAGACACCTTCACCGCCGATGAACCCCAGTTCGATGTCGCGCAGCTGATCCGCGAGGATCGGGACTCACGTTGACTCTCCTGGTCGATGCGAGCGTCTGGGCGAGCCTCGCCAGCCCCGGCGAGAGCGCTCATCGGGAGGCGAAAGATCTGCTGGTTGATTCCGCGGAAGTACTGGGCGCGCTAGACCTGACTCTCTTTGAGTTAGCAAATGCGGTTGGGGTGAAGATGGGGCGGCCTGAGCGTGCTCAGCGACTGTTCGAGCTGGTTGCAGCGCGATGCGGTGAACGCCTCGTTCGGGTCGACTCCCAGCTTGTAACCGCCGCGGTCGAGGTCGCGGCTCGGCACGAACTGACGGCCTATGACGCCGCCTACGTTGCCGTCGCGCATCGCAATGATTGGCAGCTGGTCAGCCTCGACCTTCGCGACCTCGTCTCCAAGGGTCTCGCCGTCACCCCGGGCGCCGCGCTCTACCCTTAAGGGCATGGCTGTTCTCGAGCGGGTCCAGGACGACGTCAGGACGGCGATGAAAGCGCGTGATCGCGATCGCGCCGGCGCCCTGCGGCTGATCGTCGACGTGCTCCAGCAGGAGGCCAAGTTCGGCAAGGGCGACGAGGTTGCCGTCCTCCAGCGCGAGCGTAAGAAGCGGGTCGAGGCGGCGGAGGCCTACGAGCAGGCTGGTCGTGCGGAGCAGGCTGCCGCCGAGCGCTTCGAGGCTGGGCTGATCGAGGCCTATTTGCCCCAGCAGCTGTCGGACGAGGAGCTTGCCGCCTTGGTCGAGGCGGCGATTGAGGAGACCGGGGCGAGTGAGCAGCGGCAAATGGGCCAGGTGATGTCGGCCTTGATGCCAAAGGTCGGGGGTCGGGCCGACGGCAAGCGGGTGAGCGCCGCGGTGCGGCAGAAGTTGGGTGCCTGAGCTTTGGCCCGCCGGCAGCTGACCTTGGACAACACCGTCGCGGCCGAGTTGGCCGGTTCCGAAGACACGGTGCTGCGCGAGCTGCGAGGGCGGCTCGAGGCCGATTTGCACCTGCGCGGCAACGTCCTCACCTTGGAGGGAGACCCAGACGATGTTGCCGCCGCGGCGACCGTCGTCGATGAGATGGTCGAGCTGATCGAGCAGGGTCACGATGTCGCCCCCGGCACGATCGAGGCCGTTACCGACGCCCTCGATGCGGATCAGAGTCCGGCGGAGATCCTCGACGACGTCGTCTGGCGCCACCGCAACACCAAAGTGGCGCCGAAGACGGTCAACCAGAAACGCTACGTCGACTCGATCCGTCGCCACACGATCACCTTTGGCATCGGCCCCGCGGGTACCGGCAAGACCTTTCTCGCCGTGGCGATGGCGGCGGCTGCCCTGACCGAACGCAAGGTGCAGCGGATCATCCTCACCCGGCCCGCGGTCGAGGCGGGCGAGCGTCTCGGGTTCCTGCCCGGCGATATTCAGGCCAAGGTCGACCCCTACTTGCGACCGCTCTTCGACGCCCTCTTCGACATGCTCGACCCCGACCGCGTCAACGGCTACTTCGAGCGCAATGTGATCGAGGTGGCGCCACTCGCTTTCATGCGCGGCCGCACCCTCAACGACTCCTTCGTGATCCTCGATGAGGCGCAAAACACCAGCCCCGAGCAGATGAAGATGTTCCTCACCCGACTTGGATTCAACTCGCGGATGGTGGTGACCGGCGACGTCACCCAGATTGACCTGCCGACCGACCAGCGCTCGGGGCTGATCGCGGTCAGCGACATCCTCGAGGACGTTCAGGACATCTCCTTCGTCCGTTTCGGGGGTGAGGACGTCGTGCGCCACAAACTGGTGCAGCGGATCGTTGCCGCCTACGACGCGCACGGGAGTCGTGAGCGCGAGGCCCGCGCCGAACACGGGCCGACGCCGCGTTCGTGAGCCTCGACCTCGCTGACGTTCCCTCCGACCTTCGCGCCGCCGTTGCTGCGGCGCTCGCAGCAGTCGGGGTCGACGACGGTCACCTCGCCGTGGAGCTCGTCTCTGCCGAGCGGATCCGGGGGTTGAACCGGGACCACCGTGGCAAGGACGCACCAACCGATGTTCTCGCTTTCCCGATCGATGAACTCGAGCCGGCGCTGGGCCCGCGCGAGCTCGGCGACGTCGCGATCTGCCCGGAGCACTGCACCGATGTGACCGAGGCGGCCGTCCACGGCGTCCTCCACCTATGTGGGCACGACCACGAGACCGATGACGGCGAGATGCTGGAGCTGCAGGCCACGGTGCTGGCGGGGCTGCGATGACCCGCTCCGGCTTCGTCGGCCTCGCCGGCCGCCCCAACGTCGGCAAGTCGACCCTGGTCAACGCCCTCGTCGGCTCCCACGTCGCGATCGTCTCCAACCGACCGCAAACCACCCGGCGGGCGATCCGCGGCGTCGCTACCGACCTTGAGGCTGAGCGCCAGCTGATTCTCGTCGACCTGCCGGGGGTTCAGCGTCCGCGCGACGTCCTTACCGAGCGGATGCAGGGGCGGGTCGAGCGCGAGCTCGCCGACTCCGACGTCGTCCTCTTCGTGATCAACGGCGAGGAGGGGGTGGGGCCAGGCGACCGCTTCATCGTCAGGGCACTGCTCGGCGCCGGCGCCGAGCTGCCGGTGATCTGCGCGGTCAACAAGGCCGACCGCCTCGGGCCAAACGAGCTGGTGCCGGTGCTCTCCGCAGCGGCCGGGTTGGACGGCGTCGACGAGGTTTTCCCGATCAGCGCCCGTACCGGCGAGGGCCTGCCGCCGCTGCTTGAGTGCCTCGGTGGGCTGGTCCCCGCAGGTCCCTACCTCTACCCCCCGGAGGACAGCAGCGATCAGTCCAGCGAGCTGCTGCTGGCGGAGCTGATCCGCGAGCAGGTGCTGAATCGGACCCGCCAGGAGATCCCCCACTCGGTCGAGGTCTCGGTGCTGGAGGTCGAGCCGCGGGAGGACGGCTTGGTCACCGTCCGGGCCGAGATCTGGGCCGAGACCGAGTCGCAGAAGGGGATCCTGATCGGCAAGGGCGGGACGAAGATCGGCGAGATCGGGACCGGCGCCCGCCGCTCCCTGGAGGGCGAGCTGGGCACTCGGGTGCACCTCGATCTCGCCGTTCGGGTGCGCCGCCACTGGCGCCGCGACGAGGACCTGCTCGACCGCCTCGGCATCGAGTAGTCACGCGGCGTTTACGATTCACCGGATGTTCGCCGAAATTGAATTCGACCAACAGGGGCTGGTGCCATGCGTGGTCCAGGACTTCGCCTCGGGCGAGGTGCTGATGTTCGCCTACATGAGCTCGAAATCGTTGGAAATGACGTTGGAGACCGGAGACCTCCATTTCTACAGCCGCTCGCGGGATGAACTTTGGAAGAAAGGCGAAACCTCGGGCAACATCATGCACCTGCGCCAGCTGCGCTATGACTGCGACGGAGACGCGCTGGTGGCGCTGGTCGATCCGGCCGGCCCCGCCTGCCACACGGGGGAGCGCAGCTGCTTCTACCGCGAGGTTCTGGGATCGGCCTCGCCGCGCAAAGACGCGCCGCCGGCGCCCGGTGAGCCGAACCCGGTGACCTATGAAGCGCTGCCGGCCTTGGAGCGGACGATCCGCCACCGTGCCCTGCAACGCCCGGACGGCAGCTACACCGTGAAGCTGCTCGACGACCGCACTTTGATCGGGGAAAAGGTCGAGGAGGAGGCCGAGGAGGTAGTCCGCGCGGCCCGCGAAGAGACCGACGAGCGGGTGGCCGAAGAGGCGGCCGACCTGCTCTACCACCTCAGCGTCCTGCTGGCTTCGCGCGGGGTCTCGCAGGCGCGGGTGATGGAAGTGCTGAATGCGCGTAGCGGCTGATTCCGACATCCAGCTCGAACCTGGCCTCGAGGAGGCCCGCGATCTCGCCCGGGTCGGCAACGTGGTGCCGGTGCGGGCGCGTCTCGTCGACGACTGCGAGACGCCGGTCTCGGCCTTCCTCAAGCTGCGCGCAGGAGAGCCGGAGGGGGCGCCGTGCTTCCTGCTGGAGTCGGCGGAGCAGGGCCAGGTTGGGCGCTACTCGTTCGTCGGGCTGCGACCGCGGGCGCTGCTGCGCTGGAGCGACGGCGTGCTTTCCGAGTGGGACGCGCCGGCCGCTGCGGCCGCGGGCGACCCAACCCGAACCGAGGACGCACCCGATCCCTACGCCGCCGTCGCCGCGCGCCTGAGCCAGTACCGGCCCGCTCCGGTCGAGGGCCTGCCGCCCTTCGTCGGCGGCGCGGTTGGGTTCTTCGGCTACGACCTGGTGCGGACGGTCGAGCCGCTGGGCGAGCCGAACCCCGACCCGCTCGGGTTGCCCGACATGGCGCTGATGGTGACCGACGCGATGCTGATCTTCGACCACCTGCGCCATGAGCTGACGATCCTCGCTTGCGCCTTCATCGAGGAGGACGGCAGCGTCGATGCCGCTTACGAGCGCGCTGCCGCGACAATCACCGAAATGCGCGATCGCTTGCGCGGTGCGGTCCCGGCTCCGACCCACCCGGCGTTGGCCGAGCCGCCGCGATTCGAGTCGAACATGAGTCGCGAGGAGTTCGAAGCCGCAGTCGCGCGGATCGTCGAGTACGTCCACGCCGGCGACGCCTTCCAGGTCGTTCCCTCGCAGCGCTTCTCGGCGCCGGCCCCAGTTGAGGCCTTCTCCGTCTACCGCGGCTTGCGGGCGGTCAACCCGTCCCCGTACATGTACTTCCTCGAGTTCGGCGACTTCCAGTTTGCCGGCGCCTCGCCCGAGCCCCTGGTCAAGGTGACCGGGGACCGGGTCGAGACGCGTCCAATTGCCGGTACCTACCCGCGTGGAAAGAGCGAGGACGAGGACCGCCGCCTCGCCGAGCGCCTCGTCAACGATCCGAAGGAGCGGGCCGAGCACGTGATGCTGGTTGACCTCGGCCGCAACGACCTCGGCCGGGTCTGCGAGTACGGCAGCGTCACGGTCGACGAGCTGATGGTGGTTGAGACCTACTCGCACGTCCTCCACATCGTCAGCCAGGTCTCCGGCAAGCTGAAAGAGGGAGTCAGCGCGATGGACGTGCTGCGCTCGGCGCTCCCCGCCGGCACCCTCTCCGGGGCGCCGAAGGTGCGGGCGATGCAGATCATCGACGAGCTCGAGCCGGTTAAGCGCTGTGGCTATGGCGGCGCTGTCGGCTACCTCTCCTGGGACGGTGACCTCGATACCGCGATCCACATCCGCACCGTCGTCGTCAAGGACGGGAAGCTGCACGTGCAGGCTGGCGGCGGCACCGTCGCCGATGCCAAACCGAGCTACGAGTGGACCGAGTCGGTGAACAAGGCGCGCGCCGTCTTCCGCGCCGTCGAGGTCGCCTGCGAACAGCCGGAATGGACCTGAACATGCGCGTGCTCGTGATCGACAACTACGACTCCTTCACCTACAACCTCGTCCAGTACCTAGGCGAGCTCGGGGCCGAGGTCGAAGTGGTCCGCAACGACAAGGCGACCGTCGCTGAGCTGTTGGAGCGCAAGCCCGACCGGCTCGTCGTCTCGCCGGGGCCGTGCACCCCGGCCGAGGCCGGGATCTCCGGCGAGGCGATCAAGGCCTTTGGCGAGGCGGGGACGCCGGTGCTGGGGGTCTGCCTCGGCCACCAGGCGATGGTTGAGGTCTTCGGTGGCCGCGTCGTCCAGGGTGACCCGATCCACGGCAAGGACGCGGAGGTCGAGCACGACGGCAAATCGATCTACGCCGGCCTGCCGAGCCCGATGGTCGCCGGCCGCTACCACTCGCTGATCGCCGATCCTGATCTGCCAGAGGTGCTGGAACAGAGCGCGCGCCTGGGCTCCCTGGTGATGGGGGCTCGCCACCGCGAGCTGCCGGTCGAGGGCGTCCAGTTCCACCCCGAGTCGGTGCTGACCCCGCAGGGGAAACACCTCCTCGCCAACTTCATCGGGAAAGGTGAGAACGGTGCCTAACGACGTCGTCAGCCGCGCGATCGACGCGGTTTGTGCTGGCGATCACCTCACCGCCGACCACGCTTCAGCCGTGCTCAGCGAGATCATGGAGGGGCGGGCCGAGCCGGTCCAGACGGGTGCCTTCCTGATCGCGCTGCGGGCAAAGGGGGAGACGGTGCCGGAGTTGGTTGGGTTGGCGCGGACTATGCGCGGTCTGGCAACGCCCGTGCCGACTGCGCGCGAGGACCTGGTCGACACCTGCGGTACCGGTGGCGGTCCCTCGACCTTCAACGTCTCGACCACGGCGGCTTTTGTTGCCGCCGGGGCTGGTTGCGCGATCGCCAAGCACGGCAATCGCTCAAACACGAGCAAGAGCGGATCGGCCGATCTGCTCGAGGCGCTGGGGGTCAATGTCGAGATCGATGCCGAGCGGGTCGGCACCTGCATCGACGAGGTCGGCTTCGGCTTCATGTTCGCGCCCAAGCACCACGCGGCGATGGCGCACGTGATCCCGGCCCGCAAAGCGCTCGGGGTGCGGACGATCTTCAACTTCCTCGGGCCGCTGACCAACCCGGCCGGGGCAAACCGGCAGCTGCTTGGCGTCGCCGACCGCCACTACCAGGAGACGATCGCGGAGGCGCTGGTCGGCCTCGGCAGCGAGCGAGCGCTGGTTGTCTCAGCCGAGGATGGGCTCGACGAGCTCTCGCTTGCCGCCCGCACCCGGGTGATCGAGGTCGCCGACGGTCGCACCGCGGAGTGGTTTGTCGAGCCGGGGCAGTTCGGGCTGGCGCCGGCCGAGCTGGAGCGGGTTGCCGGCGGCACGCCGGAGGAGAACGCTGCGGTGACGCAGCGGGTGCTCGCCGGCGAGGCGGGGCCGCACCGCGACCTGGTGGTGCTCAACGCCGCCGCGGCGATCTACGTCGGAGGTCTTGCCGCCGACCTCGAGCAGGGCGTGGCCAAGGCCGCCGAGGCGATCGACTCCGGGGCGGCTGCGCAGGTGCTGGAGCGCCTGATCGCGGCAACGGTCGTCCCCGCCGTCTAGGCTCTATTAGCTCAAGTGGGAATGATGGACCAGCTCATCGCAGGGGCCCGGGAGGGGGTCGATGCCCGACGCCGCGAACTGCCCCTGGCGGACCTCGAGGCGCGCCTCGCCGCCAGGCGGGAAGATCGCCCCTTCAACGAGGCCCTGGCCCGGCCCGGCCTCTCGCTGATCGCCGAGTTCAAGCGCCGCTCGCCGAGCGCCGGAGCAATAGCTCCCGAGGGGCTCGAGGTTGCCTCCCAGGTCGCCGCCTACGAGCGCGGGGGGGCAGCCGCACTCTCGGTCCTCACCGACGAGCCGCACTTCGGCGGTTCGCTCGCCGACCTGCGCGCCGCCCGCGCCGCCTGCGAGCTGCCGATCATCCGCAAGGACTTCATCGTCGATCCCTACCAGCTCTATGAGGCGGCGGTGAATGGGGCCGACGCCGTGCTGCTGATCGTCGCCGCGCTCAGCGACGACGCCCTGCGCGCCCTGCACCAGGAGGCCCGCTCGATCGATCTCGATTGCCTGGTCGAGGTTCACGACGAGGACGAGCTCGACCGCGCCTTGGAGGCTGGGGCCGAGGTGATCGGGATCAACAACCGCAACCTCAATGACATGAGCGTCGACGTGGCCACCACCTACGAGCTGATGCCCGACGTTCCCGCCGGCAAGACCGTGGTCGCCGAGAGCGGAATCTCCTCCCGCGAGGAGCTTGCTGAGCTCGAGCGGGTCGGGGTGGATGCCGTCCTCATCGGCGGCGCCCTGATGACCTCTCCCGATCCCGAGGCGAAGGTTCGGGAGCTGACCGGGTACGACGAAGGCACCCGCGAACATCTCGTCTAGCCGCCCGCCGCTCGCCGGCGAATTTAGAAAAAATTTGAAGAGCGTTTAGGGATAGGTCACGGCCCTGCGCGATCCTGGTGCTCATGTCCAAGCTCAAACAAAACTTCCGCAGTCCGTTCGGCTCCGCTCTCCTTGGTGGACTTGTCGTCGCCGTCTTCGGCTGGATCGCGATCGCTGCCGGTCTGATCCAGTCCGATGGCGACTCGACGACGACGGTCGCGGCACCGCTGACCGCGCCGATCGAGGCGAAGTCCGAGGCCAGCAGCGGCAACGTTGTCAACCAGATCTACAAGGCCGATGGCGACGGGGTCGCCTTCATCGAAGCCCAGATCGAGCCGCAGGGATCCGCAGAAGCGAACCCCTTCAATCCCTTCGGTGAACCTGAACCCGAAGAAGGCGGCACCGCCACCGGCTCCGGCTTCGTGATCGACAACGAAGGCCACGTGATCACTAACAACCACGTGATCGAAGGGGCCAACAGCGTCTCGGTCAAACTCGGCGACTCCGAAGAGAGCTTCGACGCTGAGGTGGTCGGCACCGATCCCGGCACCGACATCGCCCTGCTCAAGGTCGACGCTCCGGAGCAGGAATTCCACCCGCTGCAACTGGGGAGCTCCTCCAAACTTGAAGTTGGTGACCCAGTGGTCGCGATCGGCAACCCCTTTGGCCTCGACCGCACCGTTACCAGCGGCATCGTCTCCGCTCTGCAGCGCAACATCCAGGCGCCGAATGGCTTCTCGATCTCGCACGTGATCCAGACCGACGCGGCGATCAACCCCGGCAACTCGGGCGGTCCACTGATTAATGCCGCTGGCGAGGTGATTGGGATCAACGCCCAAATTGCCACCGGTGGCGGGAGCAATGGCAACGTGGGCATCGGCTTCGCGATCCCGATTGACACCGTCCGCGACAACCTCGAACAACTGAAAAAGACCGGCGAAGTCGAGCACGCTTACATCGGGATTGCCGGCGGCACCATCACTCCAGACCTGGCGAGGGCGCTGAACTTGCCGGTCGAAGAAGGAGTGATCGTTCAGACGGTGGTCAAAGACGGCCCCGCTGACAAGGCTGGGCTCGAGGCCGGCAACACCTCGGCGACGATCGACGGCGAAGAAGTGCAGCTCGGCGGCGACATCATCACCGAGGTAAACGGCAAGAAGGTGAAGAGCATGGACGAGATGATCGAAATCGTCCAGGAATCGAAGCCGGGCGACACCTTGAAACTGACCATCCTCCGCAGCGGCCAGGAAAAGACCGCTGACGTCACCCTCGGGACGCAGCCCAAGAGTTCCGAATAGGCAAGAGGTGCAGCAAGGGGCTGGGCTCCTCTCCTGGTCCAGCCCCTTCTTCACGTACGCTGCGGTTATGCGTGTGAAGTTCTGTGGGATCACCAACTTGGACGACGCGGCCGAGGCCGTGCAACTCGGCGCTTGGGCGGTTGGGCTGATCCACTTCCACGACAGCCCGCGCAATATCGACCCCTCTGCCGCAGCCGAGATCGGGGCGGCGTTTCGGCGCAAGTGCGAGGTGGTGGGCGTCTTTGTCAACCCCACCCTCGACGAGGTAACGCAGGCGGTTGAGAACGCTCCGCTGACGATGGTGCAGCTGAACGGCGCCGAGGGCGCGTCGTTCTGCGCCGAGGTGAAGCGGCGGACCGGGCTGAAAGTGGTGAAGGCGGTTCACGTCGCCAGCGCCGCCGACATCCACGCCGCCGAGGCCTTCCGCACCGACTTCCACCTCTTCGACAGGCGCAGCAAGGGCATGTGGGGGGGCACGGGCAAGAGCTTTGACTGGGAGTTGCTGCGCAACCATCGCTCCGAGGTGCCGGCGATCCTCGCCGGCGGGCTGCGGCCCGACAACGTCGCCGCGGCGATCGCAGTCGCCCGTCCCTACGCGGTGGACGTGGCTAGCGGCGTCGAGGCGGAGCCAGGCCGCAAGGACCACGCTGCGATGACGGCCTTTTTCGAAGCCGCGAATTCGGTTGGCGCCAAGGCGGCATGAGCTCGATCGAGGAGAGGTTTGGCCCCTACGGGGGGCGCTACGTGCCGGAGACCCTGATCCCGGCGCTGGATGAGCTGACCGCGGCCTGGACGGAGGCGTGCGAGGACGCTGGGTTCATGGAGCGGCTCGAGCATCTGCGGCGCGACTTCATCGGCCGGCCGACGCCGCTCTACCTGGCGGAACGTCTATCCGAGCGGGTTGGCTCGCGGGTGTACCTGAAGCGTGAGGACCTCGCCCACACCGGCGCCCACAAGATCAACAATGCGGTTGGGCAGGCGCTGCTGGCGGCGCGGATGGGCAAGCCGCGGGTGATCGCCGAGACCGGAGCCGGCCAGCACGGGGTGGCGACCGCTACCGCCTGCGCCCTGCTCGGGCTCGAATGCGTCGTCTACATGGGCAGCGAGGACATCCGCCGCCAGGCGCCCAACGTCGAGCGGATGAAGCTGCTCGGGGCCGAGGTGGCGCCGGTTGAGGCCGGTGCCCGGACCCTGAAGGAGGCGGTCAGCGCCGCGATCCGCGACTGGGTCGCCAACGTCGCCACCACCCACTATGTGATTGGCTCCGCGGTCGGTCCCGCCCCGTACCCGGCCCTCGTCCGCGACCTGCAGCGGGTGATCGGCGAAGAGGCGCGCGAGCAGGCGCTGGCGGCCGAGGAGGGGCTGCCCGCGCGGGTGATCGCCTGCGTCGGCGGCGGCTCCAACGCGATCGGCATCTTCACCCCCTTCGTCGACGACGCCGAGGTGGCCCTGGTCGGGGTCGAGGCGGCCGGTGAGGGCCTCGATACGCGGCGCCACGGTGCCTCCCTGCAGGGCGGGGCCAAGGGCGTCCTCCACGGCTCGCTCTCCTCGGTGATCGCCGACGAGGAGGGGCAGATCCTCGAGGCGCACTCGATCTCCGCTGGGCTCGATTACCCGGGTGTCGGCCCCGAGCACGCGCAACTGCGGGACAGCGGGCGGGCGACCTACGTTGCGGTGACCGATCAGCAGGCGCTGGCGGCGTTTGGCGAGCTGGCGCGGCTGGAGGGGATCATCCCGGCGCTGGAGTCCTCGCACGCGATCGCCTGGTTGATGGAGAACCCCGGTGGGGACGGATTCGATGTCCTTTGTCTCTCCGGTCGGGGTGACAAGGACATGGCTGAGGTTGTGGCTAAAGGGGCCGGGGGGTGAGCACCGGGGACGAGCGCATCGCGGCGGCCTTCAAAGCTGCCGGCGACGAAGGCAGGGCCGCGCTGATGCCCTACATGATGGCCGGGTATCCCGACCGGGAGACGGGGCTGGCGGTGGCGGCCGCGTATGCCGACGCCGGCGCTGACCTGATCGAGCTTGGCGTTCCCTTCTCCGATCCACTTGCCGACGGACCGACGATCCACGCGGCGGCGACCACGGCTCTGGAGGCCGGGGCGACGCTGGCAACCGCCCTGGAGGTTTGTCGATCGGTGTCCGACCGCGTCCCGGTGATCTTCATGGCCTACGCGAACATGGTGCTGGCGCATGGCGGGGCCGGGGAGTTCGCCAAGCTGGTGCTCGCCGCGGGGGCGGCGGGGACGATCGTCCCCGACCTGCCGCTGGAGGAGGCCGGCGAGGTGCGTGAGGACTTTGCCGCCGCGGGCTTGGCGTTGGTGCCGCTGCTCGCGCCGACCACGCCAGCCGAGCGCCGCAAGCGCATCTGCGATGCCGCCCACGGCTTCGTCTACGTCGTCTCCACGGTTGGTACCACCGGCGAGCGGGACGAGATTCCGCCGGCGGTGAGCGAGCTGGTCGCGGCGACCAAGGCCGACGCTGCCACGCCGGTTGCGGTTGGCTTTGGGATCGGCACCCCGGAGCAGGCGGCCCAGGTGGGTGAGATCGCCGACGGGGTGATCATCGGCAGCCGCTTGGTGCGGGCGGCGGGGGAGGGCGGTTCACCCCAGGGCGCCGCAGACGCCGTTGCCTCCTTCCTCAGCGAGACGCGCGTCGCCCTCGCTGGATAGGATGCCGCGCGATATGGGAATGGTCGTCAGCCTCTTCCTCGCGATTGCCTTGATGGTGATCGGCTACGCCGTGTTCGGCCAGGGCGGCGGCGTCGCCGGCATGGTCTTCTTCGGTGTGCTCCTCATCGGAGCTGCGATTCGCGTTCTGCAGCCGCAGAAGTCCGACGCCTAGTCGCTAGCGCCGGGTCGCGATTACCTGTAGGTATTCGGGCTCCACAACGAGCGCCCGGTCACCGCCGACGCTGAGATCGTCGAGAACCGCCTTGAGGTCGTCGGTCAGCGCCCCTTCGCCCTCCGGCCCGACTTTGTCGTAGGCGGATTTGATCGGCCCGAAGTAGCTGCGGAAGAAATCGAGGTAGTGATCCGCCGAGCGGAAGGCCTGGCGGGCCTTGCGGCGTTCGGCCCGCAGGTCGGAGACGGAGTCGCCGAGCAGTCCGCGCACATGGTCCTCCGACCCCCAGAGCACGGGCGGGGAAAAGCCGGGCGGTGGCCCGCCCGTGTGCTTGACGATCGTCGCGAAGAAGTCCTGCAGGCCCCCGTCCGGGCACCAGCTCGAAAGCCCGATGCGCCCGCCCGGTTTGGTCACCCGTAGCAGCTCGGCCGCGGCCTTCTCCTGGTCGGGGGCGAACATCACGCCGAAGATCGAGGTCGTCACGTCGAAGCTGGCGTCGTCGAAGGGCAGGTCCTGGGCGTCGGCCTCGACGAACTCGACGTCGAGGCGCTCCGCCGCCGCTCGTTCGCGGCCGCGCTCCAGCAGCGCCGGCACAAAGTCGGCGCCGACCGTATTCCCCCAGGCGCGCCGGGCTCCGGCGAGGGCGCCGTTGCCGCTGCCGCAGGCGACGTCGAGAACGCGCTCGCCGGGGACGATCAGCAGCGCCTCGGCCAGGTCCTCGGAGACTTTGACGACGAGGTTCGCGACCATCGCGAAATCCCCCTCCGACCAGATCGCCTGCTGGGCCTCGGTCGCTGCCTGGAAATCAGGGGCGTCGTTCATCTCTCCTCCTCGCTCGGGTCTGGTGAACCTACCTCCTGGGGGTCCGTCCGGAGTTAAATTCTTCGGGAGACCTAAGCTAAGGCGATGCGGATCGGAGTCCTCACTGGCGGCGGCGACTGTCCCGGCCTCAACGCGGTCATTCGCGCTGTGGTGCGCAAGGGCGTGGGGTTCTACGGCCATGAGTTCGTCGGCTATCGCGACGGATGGCGGGGTCCCCTGGAGGGCGACAGCCGTCCGCTTGGAGTGCCGGAGGTGCGGGGGATCCTGCCCCGTGGAGGGACGATCCTCGGCTCCTCGCGGACCAACCCATTTGCGGTCGATGGGGGTCCGGAGCGGATCGCCGAGAACCTTGCCGGGGCCGGCGTCGACGGCCTAATCGCGATTGGCGGCGAGGACACCCTGGGGGCGGCGTCGCGCCTGCACGCCGAGGCTGGAATCCCGATCATCGGGGTTCCGAAGACGATCGACAACGACCTCGGCGCGACCGACTACACCTTCGGCTTCGACACCGCGGTCAACATCGCGATGGAGGCGATCGACCGCCTCCACACCACCGCCGACAGCCATCATCGGGTGCTGATCGTCGAGGTAATGGGGCGGCACGCTGGCTGGATCGCTTTCCACGCCGGGCTGGCTGGGGGCGCCAACGTGATCCTCATCCCTGAGCAGCAGTTCGACCTGGAGCGGGTCTGTGAGTTGGTCGGACGCCGGTTTGAGAGTCACTTCGCGCCGATCATCGTCGTCGCCGAGGGGGCCGAGCCGGTCGGCGGTATGCCCAGCCGCGACGAGAGCGATACCGATGCCTTCGGGCACGTACGGCTCGGCGGGGTTGCCCACTGGCTGGAGGGTGAGATCGAGAGCCGCACTGGCAAGGAGGCCCGGGCCACGGTCCTCGGCCACGTCCAGCGCGGGGGGACGCCAACCGCCTTCGACCGGGTACTGGCGACGCGTTTTGGCCTGCACGCGATCGATGCCGCTCACGGCCGCGACTGGGGGAAGATGGCGGCGCTGCGAGGCACCGGCATCGAGCTCGTTTCCCTGACCGAGGCGACCGCCGAGTTGAAGACGGTGCCGCGGTCGCTCTACGAGGAGGCCGAGGTCTTCTTTGGCTAGATGGAGCTGGCGGGCCCTGGGGGTCCTGCTTTCGATGGTGGCGCTTGCTTTTCTCGCCGCGGGTTGTGGTGAGGGGGGAGCGGCTAGCGGCGCGCAGGTGACCGCTTACGTCAGCGCGCCTTTGGGAGGGGCCGATGTCGGCGGCGGCAAAGCCTTATGCAGGCAGGTGCGTGAGGCGGTTGGCGATGGGTTCGAGGAGGGGGATCTGCGGGTGGAGGTCACCTGTCTCGATGCCGGTGACGGTGAGGGCGGCTGGACGCTCGCGCAGGTCGGTGCCAATGCCAGGCGCGCGACCGAGGACTCGGCCGCCATTGCCTTCATCGGTGAGCCGGCGGCGGCCCGGCGCCAGTCGCGTCCGATCGTCGAAGCCGCGGGCATCGCCGAGCTGGGCGGGCTCGGACGCCGCCAGGCGATCGCGACGATCCTCGCCGTCAGCGAAGAAGGCGGCCAGTCCGATCCGCGCCAGGCGGTCCTCGACGCGGTGGAAGGTTGACGGAGGAGCGCCCGCGGGTCTCGGTCGTGGTCCCGACCCGCGACCGCCCCGAAGCGCTGCGGCGTTGTCTAGCGGCGCTGGAAGCGCAGTCCTTGTCGGTGGAGATCGTGATCGTCGAGGACGGCGAGGGACGGGGACCAGCCTGGGCGCGTAACGAGGGGGTGCGGCGGGCCGGGGGAGAGGTCATCTGCTTTACCGACGACGACTGCGCGCCCGCGCCAGGCTGGGCGGAGGCGCTGGCCAGGCCGATCCTCGCCGGGCAGGAAGAGGCCACGGCCGGGCGGACGCTGATGGGAGAGGGGGCGACCGCGGCCGATCGCGCCTGGGAGGCGATCGTCGGCTACCTCCAGGATCAGGCGGCGAAGCCCGGCAGCTCCTCGCCAGGTTTTGCCGCCACCGCCAATCTCGCCTGCTCACGGCAGCTGCTCGCGCGGCTGCCGTTCGACGAGTCCTTTTTGATGGCCGCCGGGGAGGACCGGGACTGGGCGGAGCGGGCATCACGGCTTGGCGCGCCCCCGGCCTTGGTGCCGGGAGCGCTGGTCCTCCACCAGCCGGGCTTGCGAGCCCGTGACTTCATGCGGCAGCAGTATCGCTACGGGCGCGGCGCGGCCCTCTACCGCAGGGCGGGCGATAACCGCCGTTTGGGTTCGGCCGCCTTCTATGCCGGGCTACTGCGCCAGGGCTTTGCCGCCGGGCTCGCGCCGGGCCTCCTGGTCTGCGTCGCGCAGGCGGCGACGCTCTCCGGGGCCCTCACCGCGCGCTGAACGGCTTGCTACCCGTTGCCAGGCCTTAACGCACGCGCTGGAACAGGTAGATCGCAAGCAGGATGAGGATGACGATGATCAGAATCGTGACGATGCTCATTGCTCTCCTCCAGTAGGGAACGTGGTTCCGCCGTTCATCCCCAGGTACGGCACGGATCAAACTTTCCGGTCTTTTGGGGCGTCGGTCAGCGCTCGATTAGCGGCTCGCCGCTGAGGCCATCGAGCGGGATGCCGTTGAGGGCGGCGACCGTGGCGGGGATGTCGGTAATCCGCGCTGGGCGGCCGAGCTCGCGGGTGCGGCCGGCGGCGGGGGCGACGATCGCCCAGGCGTCGCCGTCGGTGTGGTTACCGGTGCGACCGCTGCCGTAGCCCTGGCGCTTGACGGTGCCGAAGCGGGGGGAGTGGACGGCGTCGAGCGCGACCGAGGAGGTGGGGCGCCAGCGCACCACCAGATCGGGCAAGCGGTCGGCAGCAGCTCCCTGCCAGCGCTCGGCGACCTCCTCGACGGCAATTGCGGTTGGCTCGCCGTCGGGGTCGCGGAAGTCGAGCAGGCCCTCGCGGATCTGCGCCACCAGCTCTGCCGCCTCGCCGTCGGTGACGATTCCGTCGCGCTCGCGGCCGGCGCGATTGAGGTGAATGTAGCCCTGGTTGTCGGCGGGGTGGGAGAAGGCCCGGGTAGAGGACCAGTCGACCCCGCGCAGCTCCAGCCGCGCGGTCAGCTCCAGCGCCAGGCGGTCAGGCATCGCCGCGGCGACGGAAGAGCGCAGCCGTCCCGAGAGCGCCCCGCGCAAGCGCCAGATCGCCCCGGAATCAGAGTCCGAGCCATCGCGTGGTTCCTTTCGGTCGCTG
>DATDLJ010000015.1:0-48537 GCA_036519395.1 Solirubrobacterales bacterium
CGTCGTAGGTGAAGACGACGTAGTCCTGGACCGGCTTCGCGGTCTTCGGCTGCAGGACCAAGCTCGAGTAGTCCACCCCCTGCCAGTTCGCCCGCGCCGATTTCGGCGCTTTCGCGAGGCTGGCGAGGGTCGGCAGGAAGTCGACGTGGGAGACCATCGCGTCGGTGCTCACCGGCTTCGGGAACAGCTTCGGGTTGGAGTAGACGAGCGGCACCCGCGTCGCCTCCTCGTAGAAGTTGAAGTTCTTCTGCCGCATGCCGCCGTGGGTGAGGCCCATCTCGCCGTGGTCGGCGGTGCGAACGATCAGGGTGTCGTCGTAGAGGCCGGCCTCTTCGAGTTTGTTCAGCACGTTGACTATGTAGTTATCGGAGGAGCGCATCAGGTTGCCGTAGTAGTTCAGGTAGGCGCGCTTTTCCTGTTTGGTTTTCGGCTTGCCGGTGAGGTTGAAGATCCGCAGGAACTGTTCCTGTACCGAGGGCTTGGTCGAGAGGTCTTCGCCGTTGGTCTCCGGAACGTCGATGTCGCCCTGGATCCAGGAGTCGTCGTAGCCAGCTTCTTCGAAGGTCTTGCTCGGGTAGAAGAGGACGTCGTGCGGGTTGACCAGCGAGATCACCAGGAAGAAGGGCTGCTGTTTGGCCGCCGCCGAACTCAGGTACTGCATCACTCCCTCGGACCCCGCCTCCGGTGAGCCGGTCGATTCCATGAAGCGACCGTCGTTGTCGATGAAGCCGCCGCCGGCCTCGGGGACGCTCTGGTTGGCGCCGGCGTCGGGCGGGTTCCAGCGGGTCCAGCCGTAGCGCTCGAGGTCGGACGGCTGCGCGTTTTCTTTCTCCGCCGGCTTCGAGCAGTGCCACTTGCCCTTGTAGACGACGTTGTAGCCGGCCGCCCGCATCACCGTGGCCAGGTTCGGCAGGACCGGCGGCCGCGGCAGTTCCACCTGGTGCGGGTATTCCGGGAACGGCATGTCTTCCTCGAGCGTGTACTTGACCCCGTGCTGGGCGGGGAAGTACCCGGACATCAGGGTCGAGCGCGCCGGCGAGCACATACAGGCGTTGGTGAAGGCGCGTTCGAAGCTGACCCCGTGCTGGCGCAGCCGCCGCATCCCCGGCAGGTTCTGCCGCAGCCAGTTGGGCGGGAAGTGCTGGATCGCCCGCTCCTGGTCGGTGAGGATGAGGACGACGTTCATCCCGGCGACGTTGCGCCGTCCGCCTTTCTGGGCGCCGAGCGCGCGCTCGACCCCGGCGCCCTGCGCAAGCAGCGCCGCGGCGGCAGCGCTGGCGCCGCTGCCGAGCAGCTGTTTGCGGGTCAGCCCGTCCTGGCGCTCGTCCGATTTGCTCATCTGTTCCTCCTGAAGACGTCGACCGCATCACTTTCAAACGCGGTCGAGTAGAGATGGCGGCCGTCGGGGCTGAGCGCGATCGAGCTGACGCCCTTCAGCGCCCGCGCTGGCGTGCAGTCCGGCGAGCGTGCCGCGAGACAGCCAGCGGCGCCTGGCTTCTGGGCAACCGAGCCTGCCGAACCGCGGTTGAGGACGGCGATCGCCCCAGTCTTGAAGGCGGCGACGTAGACGTTCGCCCCGTCGGGCGAGAGCGCCAGGCCCTCGGGCGCAATGAGGGCGCGACCGAAAGAGCAACCGGCGGACCGCAGGTAGATCAGGCAGCCGCCGGTGCCTTCCTTCTGGGTCAACGCCCCGCTCGAGGCGTTGCGGCTGAAGGAGGTGACGCTGTTGCTGAACAGCGAGGTCACGTAGACGCCGGTGTCGTTGGGGCTGACCGCGACCGCGTTGGCGCCGCTCAGCTCGCGACCCTGGGTGCAACCGGTGAGAACGCTCTCGGTGATGCAGCCGCTGCCGTCGCTCGCCTGGGCGAGGGCGCCGGTCGTCGGGTTGCGCGAGAGCGTCACCACCGCGTTCGAGAGCGCAGTTGCGGCATAGACGTCCTCCCCGTCGTTGCTGATCGCCAGCCCCTCGACCGCCTGCAGGGCGATCCCGGTCGTGCAGCCCGCGGTTGCCTCGGCGATACAGGCGGCGCTGCCGGAGAGCTGCGTCAGCGCCCCGGTCGCGGGGTTGCGGGCGAAAGCAGCGACGGCATTGCCGAAGAAGGAGCCGACGTAGACGTTATTGCCGTCGGGGCTGACGACCACCACGTCGGGCGCGACGAGAGCCAGGCCCTCGGCGCAGCCGGGCAGCGGCAGGCCGGAGATGCAGCCGGCGAGCGGCGGCGGCAACTGGCGCAGCGCTCCCGTTTTCGGATTGCGGGCGAAGGTCGTGATCGAGTTGCCGAGGCGCGAGGTTGCGTAGACGGTGCGACCGTTGGGGCTGATCGCGACCGAGTTCGGTTCGTCGAGCCCGATCGCCGTTGCACAGCCGCTGGCGCCTTGGGCGGCGATGCATCCCGCCGCTTTCTTCGCCTGCGCGAGGGCGCCGGACTGGCGGTTGCGGGTGAAGATCGCGATCGCGTCGCTCTTCGAGGAGGCGACGTAGACGTGCTTGCCGTCGGGGCTGACGGCGATCGCCCGCGAGCCCATGAAAGGCCCCGGCCCGTTCAGCGCCCGCGCCACACCGCAGCTGCCGGCTTTCGAGGCGCGATCGACCAGGCAGCCGCGCTTGCCGGCGAGCTGGGTCAGCGTCCCGGGCTCGGACGGCTGCTTCGGAGCTGCAACGGCGGCGCCGACGACCACCAGCGCCATAAGGAGCACAGCCGAAGTGACGGACACGCGCGCGGCGGCTGAGCTCATGGCCGGCAACCTATGCCGCAGGGCGGACGCCGAGCAGGGGCACCGGCCGCGATCTTGCCGGAAAAACGAACGCCGGCCGGGAGATCCCGGCCGGCGTTCTTATTTGGGGAACTAGCGCTCGTGCTATCCGGCGAAAACGCCGAAGAGCGCACCGCTGTTAAGCGATGAACTCATCGAGCCGGACAGCGTCACCGAGAGCAAGGTCGAGCCGAGTTTCAGGGATTGGCCCGTCAGTTCACAACGCCCGTTGGCGAGGAAAACGCCTTTGGCCGCTTCACAACTGCTTTTGCTTTCGGGGTACTCCCAATACTTGGTCAGCATTGGGCTGGGGAGAGACAGGGTGGCCGTCGTTTCGGATATTTCGACTGGGGTCATCTCGACGATCAGATCGCCATTGATGGGGCCGCTGATACCGGAGCAACCCGTGGTTTCGACGGTCGTCAGGACAGATTTCGAGCTGAGGACCTCGCCTGCTCGAGCCGTCGAGTTGGAGCTCAGCCAGACGAGCTTGCTGCTCAATGGCTCGGTCACGATCGTCCCCCACGGCTGCCCGGTGCTGCGAATCTGGCAGGTGGGCACGCTGGCCGCGGTGACGCCGGTGCAGCTCAACGTCACTTCCTTCTCAGCGCCCGGCCGTTCGGGGTCGCTGCCGACGATCTTGCCGCTCTGGGTGCAGGTCGGCATTTCGAAGGTGTAAGCGCCGATTCCGAGCAACAGCGATTTAGCGTTGGTCGCCGTGAACGTCCTCGTTTCGGTGCTGGCGAGGAATTTACCCGCGACATTCCAGCGCGGCGAAATGCCGAGCGGGGGCAACGCTGGCGGGGGTGGAGACGCGACTGCAACCGCTTCCCCGCCGGCCAGGGAGTAAGCGAATTTCCCCGAAAGCGTGGCTTTGGCCGCTTTCAGTTTCAGCTGGGTTACGGACTGTTTGGCTCGCGTGCTTTCGTTGTCGTAGTAGCTGAGGATCGGGGTTGATGGAAGGTCGATCTGACCCGTGGTCGATTCCCCGGTTGACAGTTCGTCCAGCACCGCGTTTTCGAGCGGGTATTTATTGGCCAGGGCACAACCGCTCACCACCAGCGTCGCCCAACTCGTCCCTGAAGTGGGTTCGAGCAGATCACCGGCTGCTTCACCGGTTTGATTCAGCCATACCAGCGTGCTCTTGAGGCTGTTGGTAGTCACCGTGCCGCCTTCAGCACCCGCCGTATTGACGACGCAGGCTTTCGCCCCTTCGACGGCAAAGTTCTGACAGGAGAGCACTACGTTCTTTTTCGTGCCCGGCCCCGCGAAGCTGCTGCCTTCGATTTCGCCGGTCTGCGTGCATGAGCTGGTCGGCGCCGTGAAGGTGATCGAGGCCGTTTTGAGCACGAGCGGAGACGTGTTCGTGGCCGTAAAGGCCTTGGTTTGGCCAGCCCCCAAATAGGCTCCGTCCACCATCCACTGCGGCGGGCTGGACGCTGCGGCAGCCGAGGCGCCGAGCGCGCCGACTGCGCCAACCGCAATGAGGGACAGGCCGAGCATGCGCAAGCCCCTCTTTATCGATCTAATTTTGCTAATCATCTTGTGCGAACTCCTCTCCCGGAGACACCCCGGGGGTTGGTTTCGTTAGTTACACGGCCCCAGTCGCCCCTCCCAGGTGCATCTGGGAGGGGGCTGGAGTCGTGATCTCCCTGTTCAGGAGGCAGCTGGCCGGGGAAGGCGAGCTGGCTCGGTTAGGAGACTGAGAGGACATGGCTCGCCACCGCAGGGAGGGCTAGTGCCGTGCCTTGGATCGCTTGTTCTGGCGGCTTTTCTTCTTGCAGCTGCTGGTGAGCACCGGCCGAGCCCTATACGTGAGGCCGTTCTGGCCCGTGAAGGCAGCGACGGCCCGATGCGGCCGGCGGCAGATATCGGTGCTGTTGACGAGTAGGCCTTTTTTTGCCCCCCGCATCCTCAGGACGAAGGAGGAGACGGGCGCGTCGGGCACCCCTTCAAACGTCGTTCGGATTCCACCCTGCTTGGAGTCGATGCGGCCGACCAGGACGACCTGGAGCTGGCCCCTCAGATCGGCAACGAGGTCGGGTAGAGCGTGCGATGAGGAGCGCAGGTAGACCGGGCCTTTGAGGGGTTGATCCAGTAATGGCGTCCGTGCTTCGGCGGACCCGTAGATCGCTCCCTTGGGGCAGCTGTTGGCCGCGAACTGCACCCGCGTGCAGATCGTCTTGATCCGGGACTGGTCGAGGAAGGCGGAGTGCGGCAGCCGAACTTGGGCCTCTGCGATGTTGGCGTAGCTCCCCTTCGGATACGTCAGGGTCGCGGTGAGCGCAGGATGACCGGAGCGCCTGGTCTCACCCTTGAGTCGCAGGGACAGCTTCGGCTTGAAGCCAAGGGCCCCACAGCCCCCTACCTGGAACGGAGCAGAGAACGGGGCCGTTTGCGCGACCACCGACTGAGCCCGCCCGAGGATCGCCATCGGGTTGCAGGAGGTCGGGTTCAAGATGAAGCTCGGCCGGTCGAGCTTCAAGGCGATGCTCCTGATATCGAGCGGGATGCCTTCGATGATCTGCGGCAGTGGATCGGAGACGGCACGCACCTGTGCGGTTTCGGGATCGACGTTCAAGGCGGTCCTGTTGACGACGGCGCCGAGATCAAAAGGCCCCGCCACGGCGGGGGTGACGATCACCAGGCTCAGCGGGGCGCCTTTGTAGGGCCCGGCGAGATAGGCGTGGCCGGTGACGTAATAAGGAGCGGGGCCCGCACCGGCGCCGACGACAACCGTGCCGATCGCGGAGGCCGCGGGGCAGCTCGGATTTTGCTGCTCCAAATCTCCGAGGTTTGGCGCTTCGCGACCGATCGCTTGGGCGATCTGGGCCTCCGAGCAGTACGGAACGCCGGCCAGCTTGGCAACCAGGCCCTTCGGCAGGGTGGCCTCGATTCCACTCAGCTGCTGGGTGCCGTCGGCTCGTGAGAGCTTGAACAAGAAGGGGGAGTAAGCACCCGCTCGCGGCGAAACGGTGCCCGCGTCGAAGGACTGCGCTTGGGGGGCGCTCGCTTCGGAGGTTGGACAGGGGCCTCCGTCGGCAGCTGCGGCCGAGGTCGCGAAGGAGTCACCGGGGTGAGCAACGGCACCTTCGGGGAAGGTCCAAGGGGTGATGTCGGAAGTGACTTCGTAGGTGCCGCAGGAAAACGGGCTCTTCAGCGCCGCGCGGGGGCCCCCGAAGACCGACAGGTCCACATCTTCGATCGGTAGAGCTGGGTTTTCCTCGAAGACCGTGGTGATTTGACCCGTGCGCGGGTCGGCTTGCACCCTTCCCGCCAGCTTCGCCACCACTCCCGTCGCTTCGTCATGGACCGTGAGGTAAATCGCCAGCAGTGACCCGAATGGGTTCTCGTACGGCTCGGCGACATACAGAGCACCGGGGAGCGGGTGGTCAAGCAACGGCGTCTTGATCTCCAAGCTACCGATCTTTGACCTATCCGGGCAAGCGGCCGGAACTTCGTCGAAGCGGACTGGCTGCTCACCCGTACCCGTCACCAGTCCCACCTGCTCCGGGCTGCAGGCCAACAGCCCGTTGGCGCCAGCGGGATTGACTGCCACTCCCTCGGGGAAGGTGACGCTCACATCTTTGAAGTTGGCGGCGGCGAGCTCTTCGAAGCCGCTCGTCTGGGGGACGTGGAGATTAAATGAGAGGCCGGTCGGCGAATCCGCCCGATCGGTCGTCGGCTGGGCAACGATCGTCGGCTCGAAGGGAAGCTGATCGCAACCCGTCGTGCCCGTCGCGGAGCCAACGGGGTCTTCGAGGAGGACGTCCCTCCCGATCTGCGTCTGAGGCTCCTCCCAGGACGATGCCGCCGCGGCCAGATCCAACGAGGGACGGCAAAGGCCCGGCATCGTCAGCAGCGGTACGCCCGTCCGCGCCACCGTCTCTTCGCAGGTCGAGAGGGCGGCCCCGCTCGAGACCGTGCACCCACCCCGCATCGAATCGTGGCTGGGATCGGAAGGCAGGCCCCAGAGCTGCACCTGGACACCGAGGATCGGATTCAGTTCACGCGCGAGGACGTTGCTGGTATCGGACACGAGTTCGTAATCGCCCGCCGAATTGACCTTCCCCATCAGATGCACGTAGATGCCGACGTTGAGGGCGTTGAAAGCGAGCTCGGCCGCCTTCCCCGGCGGCGGCACCATGTTGTAAACGGGGCCGGGGGTGGGAACCGGGCCGCTGCCCAGATCGGTCAGCACCGTCACCACACCCACCTGGGAATCGAGCGGGCAGCCGGCGGGACTGGCGAGCTGGTCCTCCGTGCAGAGGACCGGAGTAGCCGTGGGATTGACCGCCATCCCCCTCGGCAGGCGGACCTTGAGGTCTTTCAGGTGGCCTCCGGAGCTGTAGAGGGAGCCCCCCAGGCCGCCACCGAAATCCAGATCCGCGCTGGTCAAGCCGGTCTCGATCGTCACCTGGAACGGATGGCTGCCGGCCTGGGAGGCCGCGGTTCCGTCGGCATTGGTGGCCGCGGCGCTGAGACCGGCGGCACCCGGGCTGAAATCGAACGGCGGCAGCGAGTCGGTCACGGCGGTCGTGATCGCGGTCCTCGCTTCCTGCGCCCCGCCACCGGCGACCCGCCCTTCGTTGAAGAGGAGCGGACCGGCATCCTCCGCGACTTTGACCGGCACAAAGAACTGCGCCCACTGCCCGGGCTTCAGCGGTTCGGGGTCGGTGCAGGTAACCACCTGGCCCGCCAGGTCGCAGGAGATGTCTTTGTTCTCCAGCGGGCTTCCCAGTTTGATGAAGTTGAAGTCCCTCGCCCCCGGGGAGACCGGCGTCAAACCGTCCGGCAGGGTGTCGGTGAAGACGATCGGGCCGCTGGTCGTCGCCGATCCGACGTTGGTGACGACGAAGCTGTACTGGGGTCTGCCGAAGGCTTTTTGGTCTTCGTCGGGCTCAGAGCCCGCAGCGAAGTTGGTCGGCTGCGCGGTCGCGGTCAGCTTGAACGCCGGGGCTGGAGCCGCGGATGCCGACGCTGGAATCAGCAGCAGGGCACCGGCGACCAGCGCGGCCGTGAGTGGGCGAAAGATCATCTTCGTCATCTCCTCGAGACTCATCGGACCGCCTGCCGGTGTTTTCCGTTTGAGGCGCGCTGCTTGCCTTGCTTCTGTTTCTTGCCTTGCTTCTGCTTCTGCTTTTTCTTGTGCCGCCTGCTCTTCTTTTTCTTCTTCTTGTGATGGGAGGTGGGATTGCCGGGGCCGGCAAAGCTGGAACTGCCCGGCGACTGAGAAGCGGGGGGCGCGGCGACCTCGCCCCGGCATTCCTCGGGATTCGCGCAGGGCGCGGGCGGGGGCACCGGGTGTTGGGCGGCGATGCCGCCGCCAACCCTGGCGTCGTAGATGTCGACGATCCGGTCCTTGTCCTGGCCGACCAGCGAGGCCTCGGTGAAGAAGAAGGCGTCGTCGCCGCTGGCGCTGGCGTCGGCGAAGTAGGACGGACCGGAGCTGCTGCCGCTCGAGATCAGAGACAGGCAGCCGCCGTTTTGCGCCGCGGTGTCACAGGAACCGGTGCCCTCGGCCTCCCACTCATAGACGTCCTGGCAGACGCGGGGACCTTTGTGGCTTGATTCGTCGACGAATCCACATCCGGCGTCGCCGTTCACATCGGCCGCGGCCAGCTTGTCGGGAGTCTCGAAGAAGAACCGATTCCCGTCGGCCGAGAGGTTGCGGGTCAGGACCGCGGCGGGCAGGGGATTCGTGGGCAGACTGGTGCTGCTCCGCAGGGTCGCGCTCCCGACCGGGCCCAGTCCAGCGGGGTTGCACGAGAGGCAGGCCAGCTCCGGCTCGCCGACTTGGTAGCGATAGAACTGGGCCAGCCCCCGGTTGTCGTACGGGCCGAGCTGACTCTGCGAGCGGAAGACGAGCGTCGTTCCGTCGGGAGTGACGCGGGCCGCGTGTTCCGTGGTCTCCCCCTCGTTGGGACGAGAACGCCAGTTGTCGCTGTCGGGATGTTCCGCGCCCGACCATTTGAGCTGGGCGATGAACGCGATGCTGCCCTGGTGCCAGAGGTAGAGGTTGCAGGTACCGCTGCTGTCCGTGCATTTACCTCGCGACGGGGCACCGTCGAACACGCCGTTGGCAGCGAAGTAAACGTAGTCCCCGTCGTCCGACACGCCGAGCACTCCCTGCACTTCGGCCCCACCCGGACTCGCCGTTTCGGGGGCCAGGTCGAGCAGCTCACCGCTTTCGACGTCGTAGCGGTAGAGGTCGCTGCCTTCGTCGTTTGGTCCGGTCGCGGCGTCGTCAGTGAGCTTGCCGGAGCTGGTGAAGAAGACCTTGGCGCCGTTCGGAGTGGCCGTCTGGAAGATCGCCGGCTTTTTGCCTTTGGGATCCGGCACCGCCCGCTGCGAGGCAGACACCTGGATCGTGCAGGCCATGCTGGGTTCGGTGCAGGCGCTTCCCGCCATTTCGCTCTGCGGTCGGAAGGGGTTCTGGCGAACGTAGAGCTGGTGACTGGCACCGTCACTGAAGAAGACTCGGGAGCCGTCGTTCGAGATCGCGTGCTGAGCCTGGTTGTAATGGTGCTGTCCCGTCGTAGCGTCATTGGAGCCGGCAAAGCTGCCTTTGCTCGGCGGCTGGCCGTTGTTGAGGACGCCGGCGAGAACCAGTTCTCCGCTTTCCCGATCCCAGGCGTACGTGTTGAAAGCCGGTTTCGGCGCTCCGCCCGGGGACAGTGGCGTGTTGCTTTCGAGCGCCACCGCCGAGCCGTTGGGAGTGGCGCCGACGTAGAAGAAGGCTTTGCCGGTGATGTCGGTGCCACCGTCGCTGGCAATGGTGCGCAGTTCACGGGTGAGGCTGTCGCGTGCCAGGAAGCTGGCGGGCGCGCGCAGCTGTTTCGCCAGGGTCACATAGACCTGCGAGAGATCTTCGCTCCAGCCGAGAACGGCGGCGCTGGGACCGGACGTGGCCGGAGGCAAGATGCCCTGGGTGGACCAGTTAGAGCCGCGGCTGGAGCGGTAATTCGGATACTGCTGAGCGCCTTCGCCCCCGGGGATGCCGCCGCCGGAGTTGAAGGTGATCGCGCTGCCGTCGATCGCAGCCTGCACCGTGCTCGCCGTCCCGGCGGCAGCGGCGCCGTTCTTGTCGACCGGCGTCACCTGCTCGTAGGCACGTCCGTCCAACGAGCCCGGCAGGAACTGCGGGAACGGGGTGAACACCACTTCCGGGCCGATCTCCTGGCCCGCTTCGTTTTCGGCGACGATGCGGAAGCGATAGGTGGTGAGGGGAGTCAGCCCCGCGATTTTCTGGGCGACGCGGATCTCGTCGACGCCCGAGCCAATCGCTTCGCCCCCGCTCGAAATAGGGGCGGGCAGGCTGATGGCCGATGCGTAGCCACTGGCTTCGAACTGCGCCTGGCTGACGTATTCGATCGCGTAGATCGTTTCCTCGACCGCGTTGGGCCCCCCGTTGGGGTTGACCAGCCCTTCGGCGACGGCGCTGTCGAAAGTGACGTCCGAGGTCGCGGCCGCCGTGATCGTCGGCAGACCGACGGTGGAAAATCGAACCGCCGCGCCGGGGTTGATCCCGTTTTCGTTCGAGGCGAGGAGTCGGAACACGTAGGGGGTTCCGGGTTCGAGGCCGGCAGCCGTCGCTGTGACCGAGCTAACGGCAGACCCGGTGAACGGGCCGGCGGGGACGCAGGGTGCGGCATCGGCGGTTTCGAAGCCCGTCTGTTTGAAGTCCTCTTCGGTGACGTACTGGAATTCGCAGCTGGCATCCGGACCGCCGTCGGCGGTGATCGAGCCCGCGAGGACGGCCGACGTCAGGGTCACCTGAGTGGCCGGTTCGGTGACCGGGTTGGGCAGCGTCGAGAGCCCGACGTCGAAGACGGCGACTCGCTTTTTGCCCAGGTCGGCGGCGTAGATGTCGCCGCTGGGCCCGATCGCGATCCTCTGGGTCGAGCCCAGGACGCCGATTCCGAATTCGAGCTCGCGCGGGCACTGTCCGTCGACCGGGGTGCAGAGGGCGTCGTACTGGTCGATGTGATCGCGCATGCCGACGTAGAGGGTGTCCGTGGCCTGGTCGACCGCCACCCCGGTCGGGCTGCCGGTGGCGATCTGGGTCGCGACCGCGTCCAGCTGGATCTCGCCGGAGGAGTCGGCATCGAACCGCCAGACTCCGAGCCCAAATCGGCTCTGGACATAGAGGTTTCCGAGGGAGTCGAAGGCGAGCGCGCTGGTGCCTTTCACCGCCGAGATGTCCAGGGTTCCAAGCTCGTTCCCGGCGGGATCAAACTTGAAGATGGTGTCGTCCTCCGTGGTCGCCCCGCGGACGCTGACGAAGACGTTGCCCTCGGAATCAACCGCCACACCCAGTGGTTCGCCAAACTCCGGCGACTCGTCCAGGGTTCCCGTTTCCACGTATTCGCCGCCTTCAAGCTCGAACTTCCGCACCTCGCCTTTTGCACCTGGCGGCGAGGGCCGCGGCGCCCGCACATCGGTGACGTAGAGAGCGCCCAGGGACGGACTGGAAGCAGCTTCATCGATGGCCAGCGCAAGAGGATCGCCGGGCCCGAAGACGAAGCCCTCGATCCTGGTGTCCGTGACCCCTGCCGGCGGCCCGCCTTCAGGGCCGAAGATTTCGACCCAGTTGTGAACGTTGCCTTTCTGGTCGTTGCCGTCGGCGACGAAGACGTTCCCGTTTGAGCCGTCGACGGCGATGCCCGAAGGCCAGGCGAACGCGCCGAAGGTGGCTTTCAGGCGGTGGGTGCTGGCCGCGAAGGAGGGTGGGGAGAAGACCGCCAAGGCTGCCACGCACAGCGCTAGAAACAGCAGCAGCCGCGAGCCGCTATGCCCTGCGGCCCCGCGCATGACCCGCGTGGACCCCTGCTGTCTCCCTGGCATGTCCTCTCCCCTCCTTTGACTCAGCGTCTTTGCCTGGCGGCGATCAGGAACCGCTGGGCGGAGTGACGGCCCAGCTGCCGACGGCTTCGCCGACTTCCGATTCGTCCACCAAGGCGAATTCGGTCACGGCCCCGCCGCGCGGGTCAGGGTTGAAGAAGAACCCGGGGGCGTTCAGATTTGCCCGGAACGATTCGTACAGGCAGAGCTGACCGAGTTCGTCGCCGGCCGGACTGACGGCTTTCGGGTCTTCAACGCTGCCCGGGCATTCGTCGGGTGCCGTTTCATTCGTGATCTGTTCCGCCGTCACGTAATGCACTTCCGGGGCGCCCGGCGCCCCGCCCGGGAGACGCAGTGGGAACGAGATCGTCAGGTAAATACCGGGAGTCCCTTTGTCCTTGACCGCCCAGATCCCGGTCTGGGTGGCACCGACGGGCAGCAGGCATTCGCCCTCTTCGTTGCAGCTTGGGCCGGGAGGGCCAGCCGGGCCCGCCGCGCCTTTGGCACCGTTACAGGCGACCGTCGCGCCGTTGGCGGCAGTGAATTCCGAGCCGCCTTCCGCGCATTTGGGATTCCCTTTGGGAAGCGTGGTGCTGGTGACGCTCGTGCCAGCAGCGCCGCTGGCGCCGGTCTCACCCTTGGAACCGGTATCCCCCTTGGGACCTGCCGGTCCTGCGGGTCCAGCGGGACCCATCGGACCCATTGGGCCCTTGGGGCCCTTTGGCCCGCGGGGGCCCTGCTTGCCCTTCGCCGAGGCCGTCGCCTTACCATCGGAGCTTCCGCTACTGGCAGCGTAAGCACCCCCGCCAAGCGCAGCGAGAAGGGCAACGATTGCAACCACCAAGCCGGCGTTGCCAAACTGAGCACGTACACGAGTAAGCATCTATTCCTCTCCTTGTCCCTAAGAGCTGGCAGCCTGCATCGAGATAGGCGCAGCTCTCCCCTGTGTGGCCTGGCGGACCGCTTTCATACGGTGTTCCTGACAGGCGTTTCCCTGTAACCCTCTTTTTCGAGAAACCTACTGTTGCTCGATTGCCGCGCTAGTAGAGCAACGGTGGAAGGTCATGTCAACTCGTGAACAAAAATCAGTGAAAGCTGAGTAGCGAGAAGCGTGACTACCTGTCAGTCGACTGTATCCCGCTCGAACATCAGCGAAAACGCGGAAAAGGGAATTAATTCCGCTTTTTCTCCATTCAGGCGATCTTTGCTTTCGACTCTGACATTTTCGACTTCGAAAAAGGCGCGGAGATGAATTGCCGCGAGGTCCTTCCAGCCTTTCTCATCCACCTCGCCTCGTACAAAAGTCAGGTGGCTATCTGGTCTCTCGAAGCAGACTCCCGACCTCATCGACGCGGAAATATCGGCGAGCATTTCTTTCAGGGTCAGCGAATCGAGCCTCACCTTCTCAGCCTGGCTCAGCTTCGCGTACTCCTCGTCCCCGACAAACGTTTTCCAGCGCATTCCCGCGTAGTAGCGCTTGACAACGCCGCGGCGAGGCTCCTCGTCCACAACCGAGACGAGATCCTCCTCGATCAGGGCCCGCAGGTGGTAGCGGATCTTGCCGGCTGACTCATCCAGCCTGGCGGCGATCTCCTCGACACCCGCCGGCTCCTGCAGGAGATACAGAAGCATTTTGCCGCGCACCGGGTGCTTCATCGCGTCGACCAAGGGCTGAAGGGAAGGTGGATTCGAGTTGGTCATCCCTTGGTTGTAGCGCTCGAGCCAAGACCGTCACGTTCTCAAATGTCTCCACGAACGTATTTCTAACTCATGTCTGCAGGTCGAAAAGTCAAAAAATCTAAGCGAAGTGGATGTGTATATCTCTTAACTATGAGGGGCCCACCCGCGGCGGACACCCAACTCGATCGACGACAAGCCTTGGTCGATGCTGCCGTTGAAGCAGCGGCTGAACATGGCGCCACGGGAGTTACGACGACGAGGGTGATCGCGAAGGCGGGAATCGCCCGCAACACTTTCTACGATCTGTTCCCCACCAAGCAAGCGTTTTTGGAGTACGCATCCTCCGAGGCCTCCCATCTGATCTTCGCTCCCGCCAGCCAGGCGCGGGATGACTCGGGACCGTGGCTCGAGCGGTTGGACAGGGCAGTAGAGGGCTTCTACGGCGCGATCTCTAAAGATCCCGCCGTGGCGGAGTTCTGTCTTATTCACACGCTCAGTACCGACGGGCAGATCGTTCGACGCGGCGTGAAGATCTGGGAACGCCTGCTCAGCGAAGGGCGAGACGCGGCGCGCTTGGATCTCGGGCCCGACTTCAGTGAGCCAGTGCCTCTGGCCGAGGAGTTCCTCGCCCACAGCATCGTCTCGCTCGCGACCGTGCGCCTGTGGCAGGGCAAGGGAGCGAGCCTGCCTCAGCACCAGCGAGAAGTGGTGACGCTGGTTGCGATGTTCTTCTTTGGAATCGACTACGCGTCACAGACCTGGCCCGACCTGGTGAATCCCGGAGCGCAGCGGCAAATTCAGCAACCTTGAGGGCGGCAACGCCGGCGACGACAGCACCGCGGGCGCCTTTTGGAAAGGATGTCGGCATGCCACCTCCATCTCGCCGACCGAAAAAACGCCAGGAACCCAGAGATTTCGGCTGGGTGATCTCCTTCGGCTGCAAAACGACCGGCACCCTCCGCCGCCTCAAAGTCGACACCGACCCCTCCTCCGACACCAGCCCGATCGAGGTCCCCTGCCCCTGCGGCGAGACCCACCGCGTCACCGTCTCCCCCTACCGCCGCCGCCGCGCCGCTGACGAGCCCTTCGACCTAGAGGTCAAATCGCTCGACGAGCTGCGCTGAGCCGGGCCAAGGGCCCTCGCTCAGCCTGCTCGCGGCGGGGAATAGGTGGACAACATTTCGGCGAGGCGCTCCTCCTTGCCGGACATGCTGGCCTCGTCAAGCCAATGCCAAACGTCGCCTTCGGAGGTGGTGATGCGGAGGAACTTGATTTCGCCGGTCAACCGCCAGCCGGGCGGCGGGGATGAAGTCACTTCGACCGCTTTCACCGCCGAGCGGGGCAGGCGCGAGTGCGGGACGACGGAAGCGCCACCCTTCCGCATCGCCTTGAAAATGGTTCGAACCCCGGGGTTCGGCGGGGTGCGCACGATCAATACGTAGTCGGCGAAAAGGGCGACCCCATCCCGAACGCCCGCTTGCTGATCGCGAACGAAATCGGCGAGCTCCCTGCCGCCGCACTGCAAGCCGACAATGGTCGGCCCGAGTGCCCCCTTGCGCTCGTCGTCGCGCATGACTTGGTCTACCGACGACCACAGTTTCGACAGATGCGCCTGGCTCACGCCCACCTCCTCCGTCCTGAGAAACACACGCTGACCCGACCCGAAACCCCGTTACTAGGCATGGTCGCCGACGGGTTGCAGGTCGCTGATTTTGATCGTCCCGCCGAGCAATCCCGCGACCAAGTCGTAGACCGGCTGGTCCGGGATATCGGTACGCGCGCAGAGCAGCTCCCAGTCCTGAGCGGCCCGCACGAAAATTGCCCGGTTCGGGTTGCAGATGCGCCGGGTTGGTTCCTTCACGCCCCGGGTGACCTCAGTGATCGTCGCCAGCGGGACAGCCTCGACGACCGGTTTCTTCAGCAAGCCCTTCATCCACCCAATCAGCGCCCGGTCCGCCAAGACCACAACCACCCCAGTGCCCAGCACGTCGCCATCCCGGATCACAAGGACAGCCGCCAAAGCCCCCGCCACATCGTCATCACGAATCTCCTTCAGCAACGCGCCCTTGAAGACCTTGACCATGTCCATGATCGCGCTCTTCTCCATCTCGGAATCCACAGCCACCCAACCCCGCTCAGCCGCATTCACCAGCACATCTTCCGCACTCATCCGCCACCCTCCCATCGCATATCTCCCTCGTTGCCTAGAGCCCGTCCAGGCCAACCAAGGCGCAAACCTACTGACTAATAAGAACCAGAATGTTCACTGCCCGCGCTGCCAACCAGACCCGCCCTCAACTCGAACCGACGACCGCCGGGACCACAATTCGGCTGCCCCCCGGCGGCGCGGGCAGGGAATCCGGCATGGCAAGCGGCTTTGCGCCCGCCCTCGATTTTCGCCGTCGAACCCCGATACGCGGGGATATTCGGCGATTGTCGGGGGTTACTGGCAGAAATGCAGATTTCTGCCTGATCGGGCCTACCCTCGGTTTAAGGGGCTACCGGACCCCGGGATCGCAATGCGACGGACCAGGGGTTGGAAGAGGCCATCTGAGAGATCGCCCAATGACAGCTGTAGCTCGTCTTACTCTCGACGGGTGGAGTACACCGAGGTCAAGAACGCGCACATCGTTCCCCGCTCCTACCTGAAGAACTTCGCGGTCGAAGAGAAGATCATGCTCATCGCCGACGGGAAGGCCCTCGGCGGGCCGATCTCCATAGACAACGCAGCAATTAGGAAGCGGTTCTACCGGCGCTTCCGCCCCAACGGGGAGCCGATATACGACATCGAGTGGTCCCTCTCTCAGCTGGAGAACGTGGTCGCGCCGATGCTGGGGACCGTCGCGACAAACTGGCCACTTCCCTCGGAGGAAAAGCACGCGCTGGCCGAGTATTTCGCCTACCAGTTCGTGCGCGGACCACGTTGGAAAGCTTGGCGTGAGGAGATGGCCCGCGAGGAGATTGCCAAGCACCGCAGAAATCCGGAGCCAGTTCTGCACAAAGGAATTTGGATCGCCCAAACGCAGAAGCAGATCAATCAAGAAGAGGATCGGCTTCTGAGCGAGTCTGAGTGGCTCACGCGGATGATGGTGATCGCGAACAGGTTGATCACGGCTTTCGGCTCAATGCGCTGGCATCTCATCGAGTTCGACGAGCCGCTACTAGCGATCTCCGATCACCCAGTCGTCGCTTGGCCGTTAGCGGCTGACTACCGTCGCCCTGAGCCCACCCCGGCCGGACTTGGGGTGTTGAATTTCCTCGAGGTGCGGGCCCCAATCTCCTCGAGTCTCCTCCTGCTGATGCTGTGGCAGGACCTGCCGGACGCCAGCGAGATCCTGGCTGGTTCGGAAGATATCGCGGCTAATGCCAACGCATTCACGATCGCCAACGCCGAACGACAATGGATGCACCTTCCTGGCGGGAAGGTCCCAATCGCCGAGGGATACCTTGATCCGATCAGCGTTGGACTTGTTCCCAGCTTCGGCCGGCCAGAGGTTGAAGCGTCCAGAATCCGACACACCGCCGGGCACCTGCTCGAGCAAAAGATCGGACAGGACATCCACGATGCCGTTGACGAGAACGGCCGCATGCAAGCTCAGATCGTCCCACCACCCGAGCCGGCTTAGCGGTCGCCTATTTTGCTCCCTCGCCTGGCTGCCGTCGATTCTTCACCGGCTCCAGTTCGACGGTCCGAGTTTCCGCTTCGCGGTCGCGAAAGTAGCAGTGGATCGCGGTCGTCGAGAAGCGAATCAATCGTCCGACTACTTCGTTGAGCTTCGTATTGAACCCCTTGAATGCTTTAAGGCTGCCGCCGTCGAGGGCGTGGAAGAGCTGCCAGTCCATTTCGGTTGCGAAAGGCGCGTAAAAATCTTTGAAGGTTCGGCCTAGAAGGAGGGAAGTCTCGTTAGTCCTCCCTTCAAGGTCAGTCTCCAGCCTCTGTACCGCTGGACTCATCAAGCTGTGATCGACCTTCGAATAGTGGCTGGCCTGGTTTCGCGCCGATGCCAATAGCCCCTTGAACGCCTTCTCGTTTTGCGAATCGCCATCGGCAGACTCAAAGGCGAGCAAAGCCTCGTCCAGATCTTCACGAGACTTCGCCGGCATTCGTTTTTCGACGAATTCTGCGATCGCCGGCGCCCCACTGCTCTTCAACCGGATGAACTTTGCCAGCTCCCAAGCGTGCGACGCCACTGCCTTGATGTCATAGATGACTTCGTGATTCCGTGGCGACGGTACCTCCGAGTCGGAACCCGCCAGGTTGCGTGCAAGACGGCGATTGGCGAGCAACACGTCGTCCGTAGCTCGAGCGAGGTTGATCAGCCACGGGGTAAGCGGGTCATCCGCTTGGAAGAGGTCTGCGAACGCGAAATCGATGCGTTCAGTGAAGATCGGCTCGAGTTCGTTCACCGGTCCGGCCACAAGTCGAGGATAGCCTCCCACCCGCCCCCTCGGAATCGCCCCGGGTGCCGGCCGTTCGGCCGATCGAGGCCTATGAATCCGCGTTGACCTCCTCCGCAGCCATTGCTTTGAAGTGCTCAATTTCCTCATAGCGACGACCGCGTTCGAGGATTGCGTCGATCGATCGCGCCGGAAATCCAAGCTCTCGGAGAAGGGACATTTCGATGATCGCGCGCAACTGAATCGTAAGGAGATAAAGCCGCACTCCTCCAGCGGCCTTTGCCTCTAGCTTGGGGTTGTAATGCGTGTAGTAGTTCCTGGAATCCTTGAACAACTTAATGAAGGCCTCGACCTCTTTTTCCTCCGGTCCGATGATTCGCTTCGTAACGGTCCGGCACAAATGCAGGACCTCCCTCATTCGCTCCGCAAGGGTCTTTTGGCCAGGCTTACGGCGGCGACGGTAGTCGTAGGTCTCGATTGCCTGCGCGAACGTGAGGAACCGGACTTCGAGGTAGAGGTCGGGGTGGTAGAGGACTCCGAAGAAGAGATTGAACACAGGCTTCAACCGCGCCTGCCTTGCCAACCACCTCTTCATCACGCTGGAGATATCCGGACTCGCCTCCGGAAGACTGAACAACATTTCGTGGAAGCGCCGACCGCGCTCGGGGGGATTCGGGTTGTGCGGAACCTGCCACATCAAATCGATCGGGCGCCGCGATCCGTTGGATTCGGCGTAGTCATCGAGGTAGCCGGTGACGGCCAAGACGGAAACGGGGCGACCAACCGCGAGGCTCAAGAAGTTGCGGACCTCTGAGACCCGCCTGAACACCTGATCGAGACCGGCCTTCTTTGCGAACCGAAAATGGATCGCAGCCTCCTGGGTGACCGCAACGTGATCGGTTCTTCCTATGAGCCCCTCAGATTTCGCGCCGTAGCGTATGAAGGCCCGCTCTCCGCGGGCCAGCTCAATCTCAATGTCTTCGGGTGCTTTGTAGTCGACCGCGAAACCGGTAAAAGCCAAAGCCTCGGTTCCATCGAGCTTTTCGAATTCGTGATGGACCTCGAATCCGGACACCCTCGTCCACGCATTTAGGTCACTTGCGCGGATCGCGATCTCATCGAAGAGGATCGGGTCTCCTTCGGCAAAGTGCTTGCCGACCAAGATCGCCTGTGCGGTGTAGTGAGCGACTGGAAGTCCAGGAATGCTGACTTGGTAGTTCCGCGAGCTGACCTTCTCGAGCGTGATGTCCTTACCGTCGGTGCTGGAGCCGAGCACTCGAGGTTGGTCTGCAGGGTCGAGCGAATAGCTTTTCTCGCGAGGCGATTCCGAGAGCATCTGGTGACCGAAATCGCCAATTAACTCCAAGTCGGCCTTCCCTCGTTCGACCGTCAAAGTCCCAGGCAGGCCCTCAGCCTCGGAACTCGGAAGCGACCAGACCCCCTTGAACTGATGCACCTCGAGCATTAGGCACCCTTCGTAGATGCAGCTTCCGGACTCGGCTCCCGAGCCGCTGACGCCCCCGACGGCGGCGGACGCTCGCAAGCGACTCGAAGCTCAGACTCAGGGTGCCAGGCGATCCACTTGCGGGAACTGGCCAACGTCAGGCGGTTGAAGACCTCGCCCAGCGCGACTGGCTGGTCATAACGGCCTGGCGGCCACAGATACTCAATCTGCGTCAGTACCAAAGCATGCTGCGGACCGATCGGCACGATGATCCGATTGGAGGCTTGGACGACGGCCACTGCCTTTTTGACCAACTCGGGGATTGCGCGATAGATCGACAATGCGTTCTCGCGCTGGGACATCTGCGAGAACGACCCGACCTGACGCTTTTTATCGTTTATGAGAATGATCGGGTCTTTGCCGAGGACCAATACTGGCTCTGAAAAGCGATAGATCGCCCACGAGTACCTCTCGTAGAGGGTCTGCCCGATGTGGTAGGCCAGATGGCCGGAGAGGTGCGGAAGAAGATTCGTTGGCGTTTCGGCCACGAGATATCGAAGCCCCAGCAATTTCTCCAGGCGCTCGATCTCCTCGGGATCGGTGGCCTTAGCTAGATCCTTTCTAACGCGCTCCTCTACCGTGCGCTTCATGTCGGCTGCGGTGTCGAGTTTGACCGCCTGGCGCCAGCCAGGATGCCGGGTCATCTCAGCACCGAGATACATCGCAGCCTAACGCTGTGGCGAGGTGCCAACAGATGCCCTATATGCCAATCCTCCTTGCGAACGCGGCGAACGTGGCTGCGCGGCGGCTGAACCTGCTCAAGCTGCCGAAGGTACCGGGCAACGTCGCCATCTAAGGCCGCGAGAAATTCCTGCTCGAGCCAGCGATCTTTGGACCCCCCCGGCGTTGTCATGGTGTTGAAATCGGTAATGCGATTGAACTCTTCCGGGTTGACGAGCTTGACCTCGGGGCCGGGGCGCTCCATCACGGCGATCCGTCCGTCCTTGGAAGCCCACCGGGCTAAACGAAACCGAGGAATGAGGTGATCACCACGCATCTGAGCAGCGTAGCCCGAGCTACGGCTAGCTACCGAACCTCCCTCCAGCAGCAGTCATTCAGCTGCATCTTTCAGCCAAATGAGGAAGCTCATCCCCATATCAGGCCCTCCCAGAAGACCCTCCAGCGCAGCGACCACCCGAGCGAACTTCCAACTTGGAAAACGCGTCGGGTGGACGATGACGAGACCGTGATGCTTGCGGTCCATCTGCGCGTATTCGCGGATGATCGGTTCGAAGTCGACGCGGTTGTAGGTGACTAGGGCTCGGCCTTGCTCCTGGGCCACCTCGAAGAGGTCGGGGTCACTCAGACCTCGGAGGCTTGGATCGTCGGTGGCGGCGGTGACGTCATGGCCGCGGTCTCGGAGCCGCTCCGCGACCTTGCCGCTGATCTGCTCGTCGAGGAGGAGCTTCACGCCAAGGCGGCCTGTTCGCGCTTCCAGGCCGCTTCGGCTTCATCAGCGTCTGCGGTGTTGAGGGTGATGCGTCGGTCGATCTCGTCGGGGAAAGCGCCGTAGTAACGGACCGCGGTCCGCACTTGGGAGTCGGTGAGATTGAGAAGCTCAGCGGTGGAGGCGATCGCCTCCTCCCCACGCGCCTTACCGCTCTTGAGCGTGAACATGAGCTCCCAGATGTCTGGGCCGCCAGCCAAAGCCGCGCGGCGGCCGGTGGGGCCGCCACGGAAGACGATGCCGGGATGCTCATCCATCCGGGTTCCCTCGTCCACGTAGCGCTCAGCGAGACGCGACTTGTTGGTGCCCGCCGCCTCGCTGCGTTGCTTCAAGCGATCGAGCACATCGGTGCCCCATCGGGCCGAGAAGGCTTGCGTGTCGCGCGCTGCCATTTGTAATACAGCGTAATACAAGCGCCACGCGGACCGAAAGCGGCGCCCATCGCCGCATATCCCCACCTATCCACCCCCATCAGGCAGTTTCTGCCTGATGGGAAGCGGAAATTGGGTCCGGTTCAACCCGCCTCCGTCGGCCCCACATGCCGATTTGCAGGGGATTCAAAAGGGGTGGCAGACGGGATTCGAACCCGCGACCGCCGGCACCACAAGCCGGAGCTCTACCAACTGAGCTACTGCCACCTCGCTGGCCCTCAATGTACCGGGCCGCCGGCTGGATCGGCGGTGGGCTCAAGTGCGGCGGGAGATGACTACGCGGGCGCCGTGGCGGGGGATCATCGTCACGTTGCGGTGGAGGGCGCGCTCGGGCTCCGGGTCAGCGGCGGTGAGGTCTAGGCGGCGGGCCATTGCCTCGAGGACTACGCGCTGCTCGGCCATCGCGAGGGCCGCGCCGAGGCAGCGGCGGATGCCGCCGCCGAAGGGGAGCCACTCGTAGGTGCCGGGCTTGCGATCGAGCCAGCGCTCGGGCCGAAACGCAAAGGGCTCCGGGTAGAGCTCCTCGCGATGGTGAAGCAGAAGGATGCTGATCAGGACCGGGGTCTCCGCCGGCACCGCATAGTCGCCCAGCCGCCAGGGCAGCTTCACGCGGCGGCCGACGATCGGCACCACCGGACGCGAGCGCATCGTCTCGGTGATCGTCGCCTCGATCGCCTCCTCCGCCCCATCGCCGGAGCGGACCGCCTCGACCAGCCACTCGTGGGCGTCCGGGGTGCGGACCAAGCGCTCCCAGGCCCAGGCCAGCGAGTTGGCGGTCGTCTCGTGGCCGGCCAGCACCAGGGTGATCAACTCGTCGCGGATTTCGCCATCGGTCAGCGCCTCGCCGTCCTCCCCCCGCGCCTGCAGCAGCAGCGAGAGGATGTCGTGGCGCTCGCCCAGGTCCTCCCCGCGCCGCGTCGCGATCACCGCGTCCATGCGGCGATCAATCAGCGCCCGCCCGAGGCGGGTGATGCCGACCGGCTCCTCGCGGCGAACGTTCATCAGCTCGGCGACCTGGGCGATCGGCTTGGTCGAGAGATTGACCAGGTACTTGATCGTCGCCCTCAGCCGTCCCTCGTTGCTGCGCGGCGCCGGCTGGCCGTCGATCCCGAAGATGCCGGACATGATCACGTCGAGGGTGATCGCCTGCATCCGCGGGGCCAGCGCAAAGGGCCGCCCCAGCGGCCAGCTGTCGATCTCCCGCTCGGCCGCGTCAGCAATCGCGGCCGTGTAGTGCTCGATCGCCTCGCCGTGGAACGGCGGCAGCAGCAGCTTGCGCTGGCGCATGTGGCGCTCGCCGAGCGAGGTCAGGACCGAGTCCGGCCCGACGATCGGCCGCAGCGGCGACTCGGCGGCCATCGACGGCGCCTGCTCGGGCTTGGCGGTGAAGAGCGAGCGCACGTCCTCGGGAAGGTTGGTGATCACCAGCGGCACCGGCTCGGGCGTGCGAATCGCGAAGACGTCCCCCAGCCGCCGCCGGGCCCCGAAGACGAACTCGATCTGGCGCTGGTTAAAGCGCAGCAACTGGGGCAGCGGCGCCAGCTGGACGAGCGGCGGCGCCGGCAGCGCGGCCGCGTCCTCAGCGTCGAGGGGACCGCTGCGGAGCGTCTCGGTCTCGAGGACTCCCATCAGGTCGCCCCTAAGCGACGGCCGCTACGCCGCCACTTTGCTCATCCGTGGAGGCCTTCGCAGCCGGCCCCCGCGAGAACTCCATCTCCTCGTCGATCGGGCCGTGGTTGAAGAGGCGGATGTCGCGAGCGTAGTTCTGATGCAGGCGCCAGGGGTGCCGATCACCCTGCTGGGGAAGCTGATCGATGGCGCGGAGGACGTAGCCGGATTTGAGGTCGATGAAGGTTTCGCGGGAGAGGGCCGGCCCCGGATCGCGGGGCGTCGCCACCCGGTAGCCGTTGGCGTCCATGTAGTTGAGCAGGCGACACATGTATTGGGAGACCAAGTCGCACTTAAGAGTGAAGGAGGCGTTGGTGTAGCCGAGCGCGATCGCCAGGTTGGGGACCCCGCCGAACATCGCCCCTTTGTGGCCGACGAGGTTCTTGAACTCCTTGCGCTCGCCGTCAACGCTGATCTCGATCCCGCCGAACACCAGCAAGTTGAGCCCGGTCGCGGTGACGATGATGTCGGCCTCGAGCTCACGCCCCGAGGTCAGCTTCAGCCCCTTCTCGGTAAAGGTCTCGATCTGGTCGGTGACCACGTCGGCCTTGCCGGAGCGCAGCGCCTGGAAGAGATCGCCGCCGGGGACGAGGCAAACCCGCTCGTCCCAGGGGTTGTACTTCGGTTCGAAGTCGCGGTCGACGTCGTAACCAGCCGGCAGCTGGCGCTCTACCCCACGCCGGATCAGCTTGCGAGTGAAGCGCGGCGCCCGGCGCGAGAGCTGGTAGAAGGCCATCTGGGTGAGGACGTTCTTCCAGCGAACAATCCCGTAGACGGCCTTTTCCGGCAGCACCCGGCGCAGCGCCTTGGCGATCGGGTCCTGACCGGGCAGGGTGACGACGTACCCCGGCGAGCGCTGCAGCATCGTTATGTGCTCGGTCTCGGGAGCCATCGCCGGGATCAGCGTCACCGCGGTCGCACCGCTGCCGATCACCACCACCCGCTTGCCGCGGTAGTCGAGGTCCTCCGGCCAGTGCTGCGGGTGGACGATCTCGCCCGGGAACCGCTCGCGGCCCTCGAACTCCGGCGTGTAGCCCTCGTCGTAGCGGTAGTAGCCGGTGCAGCCATAGAAGAAGTCGCAGGTCAGCTCGACGACCTTGCCCTCGTGCTCGACGCGAACCGTCCATAGAGCATCCTCGCTGGACCACTCCGCGGCGACGACCTTGTGGCCGAAACGGATCTTGTCCTCGACCCGGTACTCGCGAGCGGTCTCGCGGATGTAGTTGCGGATCTTCTCGCCGGCGGCGATCGAGTCTTCGTCGGTCCACGGTTTGAACGAGTAACCGAGGGTGAACATGTCCGAGTCCGAGCGGATGCCGGGGTAGCGGAAGAGGTCCCAGGTGCCGCCGATCGCCTCGCGGGACTCGAGGACCGCGTAGCTCTTCTGCGGGCAGTTCTTCTGCAGGTGGACGGCGGCGCCGACGCCGGAGAGCCCGGCGCCGATGATCAGGACATTGACGTGCTCACGCTCGTTCGACATGCGGGATCTCCTGGCTAGCGGTTGAGGCGAGCGAGCAGGTCGCTCGTCATCGAAGTTGACTTGAAGGCGCCGCGCTTGGCGCCGGCACGCATCTGGCGACGGATGCCGCGCTCGACGACGCGTTTGGGAAGCAGGCCGAGCACCCTGTAAGAGACGGCGCCGCGCCTGGTAGTTGCGAGGTCGCGGGCGGGCCGCCCGTAGATCGCGCGGACGATCGTGCCGACCGCGGCGCTGAGCGGCTCCGGCGGGACCATCCCCTCGAGGCTGGCGCCAGCGCTTTGGCTGGCCTCGTGGATCGGGGTGCGGATGTAGCCGGGGTAGACGGTGGTGACTGTCACCTCGTCGCCGACCTCGGAGCGCAACTGCTCGGAGTAGCCGACGACGCCGCGCTTGCTGGCGCCGTAGGCGGTGGCGAAGGGGACGGCGATATGGGCGAGCCCGGAAGCGAGGTTGATGACGCGACCGTGGGAAGCGCGCAGGGCGGGCATCGCCGTGGCGGTCGTCCGCCAGGTGCCGAGCAAGTTGACGTCGATGACGCGGAGTGCGTCGGGCCCGGGCGGCTGGGCGGCGCTCTGGGGAAGCCCGATACCGGCGCAGTTGACGAGCGCATCGACGCCGCCAAGCTGCTTGGTCGCCTCGGCGACGGCGCATTCGACCGATTTCTGGTCGGTGACGTCGCAGGCGATCACTTCCTCGCCGGCGTTGAGGTCGAGGCCGACGACCTGCGCCCCACGCTTGCGCAGCGATTCGGCGGTCGCCGCACCGATGCCGCTGGCGGCGCCGGTGATGATCACGCGCTTGGACTCGGACTCGGACTCGGACTCGCTCATGGGGGGACTGTATCAACAGTGTGTTGAGTAGGTCAACAACTTGTCGATTTTCTCGACGCGGTGTATCGTAAGCGCAGATGGCCACCCTCCCCCAAGCGAAGAGTTCCCCTGCACCCGCAGCGAAAGGCCGGGGACGCCGCACCACCCGTGCCAGCGGCGACGACCGCGAGCGAGCGATCCTGGAGACGGCGGAGCGGCTGCTGGAAGAGCGCCCGCTGAGCGAGATCTCGGTCGACGACCTCGCCAAAGGCGCCGGCATCTCCCGTCCCACCTTCTACTTCTACTTCCCCTCCAAGGATGCGGTGGTGCTGACGATCATCGACCGCCTCGTCGCCGACGCCGGCGGCGGTCGCGAGGAGATCCTCGCCAGGCTGGCCGATGCCGGGCCGCAAGCTGGCCTCCGCGCCAGCCTCGAGAACCTCTACGCCGCCTTCCGCTCCCGCCCCGGCGTGGTCCGGGCCGGGTCGGACCTGCGCACCACCAATCAGGAGGCCCGCGACCTCTGGGCGCAGGTGATGGAGGGCTGGGTCGCTGACGTCACCGCCGTAATCGAGTTCGAGCGCTCACGTGGCACCGCTCCTCCCGGCCAGCCTGCCCGCGAGATGGCGATCGCCCTGGTCCAGATGAACGAGCGGGCCCAGTACGCGACCCTGCTCGGCGAGGAGCCATCGCTCGAGGGCGACCGTGTCCTCGACGTCCTGATCGAGATCTGGCTGCGGGCGATCTACGGCACCGCCGAGCCCGGCTAGACCGCCGGCGTCGCTGGTCAGCCGGCGAGCGCCGGAGTGATCTCCCGCCCCATCAGCGCCACCGCATCGAGGTCGCGGTGCAGCAGGTGCTGGCCCATGATCCGGGTCAACCCCGCCTCCTCCAACTCGCGCAGCTGGGCGATCGCCTCCTCGGCCGTGCCGAGGATCGTGCTCTCGCGCAGATCGGCGATCAACGCCTCGCCGTCGCCGTCCCCGCCTTTCCATTCCGAGAGCCGCGAAGCGCGGTCGAGCAGTTCGGCCCGGTCGGCGCCGACCAGCCACCCGGTCATCATCGAGAGCGGCAGCGTCGCCGGATCGCGGCCCTCTTTCTCGCAGGCCTCGTTGAGGCGCTCGCGCAGGTCGGCGATCTCCTCTGCCGTCGCCATCACCGTGTTGTACTCGTCGGCGTAGCGAGCGCCGAAGCGAAGGCTGCGCGGCCCGCCTTTGGCGCCGAGGATCAGCGGCAACGGCCGCTGCACCGGCTTTGGCTGGGCATCGAGCTCCCGCACTGAGTAGTGCTTGCCGGAGAAGTCGAAGGGACCATCGGCCCAGTGGCCGCGGACGATCTGCATCTGCTCCTCGAGCGCCTCCATCCGCGGCCCCACCGGCGGCAACTCGAACCCGTAGAGCTCGTGCTCGCGGTCCCACCAGCCGGCGCCGATCCCGACTTCGACTCGGCCGCCGGAGACGTGGTCGGCGGTAACCGCCAGCTTTGCCAGCACCGACGGGTGGCGGAAGGTCGCCGGCGAGACCATCGTCCCCAGCCGCAGCTTCTCGGTGACGGCGGCGAGGGCGACGATCGTCCCCCAGGCGTCGAGCGAGCCGCGCTCGCGGCGGTCGTCGACCGAGAGGTAGTGGTCGGAGCGGAACATCGTCCCGACCCCGTGCGCTTCGCAAGCCGCGGCGAGGGCGAGCCAGTCCTCCCAGGTCACGTCCTCCTGGCCCTCGATCATCAGGCAGACCTCCATCGCGCCTCCCCTACCCGTTGGCAACGATTTCAGCGAAGGCCTCGAAGCCCGGCGCGGTGCGCTTGATCAGCTCTGCCTCCAGCTCGCTCGCGCGCTGCGGCAGGTCGTGCACGCCCGCGTCGCCGAGCGCCGCCAGGGCCTCGGACATCATCTCTGGCACCGCCAACCAGGACTCAACTAGGGCGTAGTCGGCCTCGGGATGGAAGAGGACGCCCCAGGCGTTGCCGGCGCGGAAGGCCTGGCACGCGGTGCGCTCGGAGGAGGCGAGGTGCTCGGCGCCAGCGGGAAGGTCGAAAACGTCGCCGTGCCAGTGGAGAACCTCGGCCCCGGGGGCAAGCCCGCCAAGCACGGGGTCACTTGGGTCGTGGATCTCAACCGGGGCGAAGCCGAGCTCCGGCGCCTCCCCGGCTCTCACCTCGGCCCCCAGCGCTCGCGCCAGCAGCTGCGCACCGAGACAGATGCCGAGCACCGGCATCCCCCCCGCGACCGCCTCGGCCAACCACTCGCGCTCGACGGCCAGCGCCGGAAAGCGCTCCACCTCGTCGACGTTCATCGGCCCGCCCATGACGACGGCGCCGGCAACTTCCTCGTGGGCGGGCAACGGCTGCCCAGCAAGCGGTTTCGCCGTCTTCACTCGCAGAGCCCCGCAGGCATCGAGGATCCTGTGCGGCCCCTCCCAGGGCACGTGCTGAATCTCCAGCAGGGTCGGACGCTCGTCCAGGGTCATCGGGGGTCAGGCTAGCCTCAGCGGCATGAGGAAGAGCGCCACCGCCGAAGGCACGGGATGACCCATCGCCGATCAACCGCGGCAGAGGTTATGTGCCGTATAGGGGCCAAAAGCTCTGCCGCGGTCGGTCTCGGCCTCATGTGCGTGGCCGTCACGGTGGTCCTGATCGCTTCCTCCGCTCGGGCCGTCGGCCCCTACCCTGCCCTCGGTCCCTGCCAGGTCTTCCCTGACCCGCCGGCGTCGCTCTCACCCCGCGCCCCCTCGCTGCCCACCGAGGCCGCGTGGAACCAGGACATCTCGAAGGCGCCGCGGGACCCACGCTCCAGCGCCTACATCGCCTACATCAACTCCCAGGGCGGCAACTTCCTCCACCCCGATTTCGGCTCGCCCCGCGCCTACGGCTTCCCCTACGCCGTCGTCGACGCCGGTCAGCGCCAGCTGCCGGTCAACTACACCGCCTACGGCGACGAGAGCGACCCGGGACCGTTCCCGGTCCCAACCAGCGCCCCGGTTGAGGGCGGCAGCCGCAGCGACGGCGACCGCCACGTCCTTGTCGTCGACCGTTCCGCCTGCAAGCTCTACGAGCTCTACCGCGCTTTCTACGTTCCCCGGCCCCGCCCCCACTGGAACGCCGACTCGGGCACCGAGTGGGACCTGCGCTCGGCCGCGCGCCGACCCGAGGGCTGGACCTCGGCCGACGCCGCCGGGCTGCCGATCTTCCCCGGCTTGGTTCGCTACGACGAGGCCGCCTCGGGCCGCATCGACCACGCGATCCGCGTCACCTTCGAGAGCACCGCCGATGCCTGGGTCCACCCCGCCTCCCACTGCGCCGGCGACACCTCCAACCCCAGCGCCCCGCCGATGGGCCTTCGCCTCCGCCTTAAAGCTGGCTACAGCCTCGGCCGCTTCAGCGGCACCGCCCGCGCGATCGCTGCAGCGATGAAGCGCTACGGGTTGATCGTCGCCGACAACGGCTCCAACTGGTTCTTCTCCGGCACCAGCGACCGCCGCTGGGATGACGAGAACCTCAACCAGCTGAAGCGGATCCCCGGCAGCGCCTTCGAGGTAGTGAAAAGCGCCGCCCGCATCCATCGCTGCTGATTCCCGCAAATTGGAATGGGTAGTTGAGCCAATAGCCAGTCAGGGACTCATCCAAGGGAAACAGCCGCGAGGAGAGAGAAACCATGGCTCAGACGAAAACCAAACCGAAAGCGAAAGCCCAAGCGAAAAAAAGGGCGGCGCCGAAACGCACGAAATCGTCGTCGAAACCGAAAGCCGCCAAACCGAAATCGCAGGCCAAATCAACTGCGAAATCGAACGGGACGGGCAGAAGCTCGAACGCCCAGACCGTTCGCCACGCGGTCGAGGACGCCGGCGATAAAGCCAAGAGCGCCGGCAAGACGGTCGGCAAAGCAGCCAGCAAGGCAAAGATCCCACTCGTCGCCGGGGGCGCAGCGCTCGCCGGGGCCGCCGGTGGGCTCGCCCTAGCTAGCTCGAAGCAGGCCCGCAAGAGCGGTATCGCCAAGGCGATGACGCGGCGGCCGAAGATCAAGCTCGACTCCGGCGACGTCGCCAAGGCGGCGAAGGAGGTCGGCAGCTTTAGCGCCCACGTGGGCGAGCTGGCGAACGAGCTGCAGCGCAACCGCGAGGAGGCGAACGGTAAGCATCGCTCGCCGATCGAGGTCGTCCTTCAGGGACTAACGTCGCGGCGCTGACGACGCCGCCACGGAACGCCGCCCGAGACCAGGCGCCAGATGCCACCGAACACGTAAAGGACCGCGAAGGAGATCGCGAGCCCGATCGCGCCGAGCACGAGGAGGAAGAGCACGAAGGCGAGAATCGCCAACGGGACTAGGAGGAGTTTCACTCCTGCGTAGTCTTGCAACGACGATGGGAAGCACGGCGGTAGTCCTGCAGGTGATGGTGGCGCTCGTTGGCGCCAGTGGTGGCGACCACGCGGTCAACGCGGTCGGCGAGGGCTTGGCGCTCGTACAGACGCGCCAGCAGATCGAGGCGCAACCAAAAGCCGGCCCCAAGCCGGCCCCCGAGCAGGCCGAGATGCCAACCGCGGAGGAAATCGCCGCCGACCCGACGCTCCTGCCGCCTGCCTCGGCCGGCAGCAACGGCACCCACGTCCCCCACACCTCCTCGCGGGGCCGCGTCGGCCGCGAGGAGATCTTCGCCCACCGCCGCGGCAGCGGCGACCCCAAATCGACCGCGATCCTGCTCACCGGCGTCGCCCTCGCCCCAACCATGGCCCCAGAAGCAGTGCAGGGCGCGATCAACGCCGCCAACACGATCGTCGGCCGTCCCTACGTATGGGGCGGCGGCCACGCCTCCTTCTACGACAACTCCTACGACTGCTCCGGCGCGGTCAGCTTCGCCCTCTTCGGCGGCGGCCTGATCCCGCGCCCGCTCACCTCCGGCGACCTAATGCGTTGGGGCTCCCCCGGACCCGGCAAGTGGATCACCGTCTACGCCAACCCCACCCACACCTTCGTCGAGATCGCCGGTCTCCGCTTCGACACGGTTGGAGCCGAACAGGGGACGGGCCCGCGCTGGCACCTCGCCACCGCCTCCACCGACGGCTTTGTCGCCCGCCACCCGCCGGGCCTTTAGGACAAAAAAGGGCCGGCCCCCAGGCGGGACCGGCCCACAGATGGTGGTGGCTAGTTGCCCTTCCCGATCGACTCGAGGGGCACCACGCGCTCGGTGCGGAGATCCATCCGTCTTCACCTCCTCCCCGGCTCTGACTGTCTGAGCTTGAGACCGGATTATTGGTGAAGCTGGTTCCACCATTGAGGCAGATTCCAGCAAGACGCGAAGTTTTTTGAACACGATGTCCAGTTGCCGGTATACGATCAAGCCCTCGCCAGTAATCAGCCTGAGATATGGGAGAGGGAAGAGGGAATGTCGACCAAAACGCAACGCCGCAAAGCCACCGAAAGCCGGATCAAGGCGATGAGCCACCCCCTACGGGCTTCGATCCTGCGCATCCTCACCGAGCGCACCGCCAGTCCAGCGGAAATGGCTCGCGAGCTCGACGAGGAGCTGTCAAACGTCAGCTACCACACCAAACAGTTGGTCGAGTTTGAGTGCGCGGAGCTGGTCAGCACGCGGCCGGTGCGCGGCGCCCTCGAGCACTTCTACCGAGCCACCGAGCGCCATTTGGTCGACACCGAGGACTGGGAGGAGCTTGACCCAGTAATCGCCGAGGACCTGGTCTGCGAATTCATGCAACTGATCCTCGATGACTTCGTCGCTTCGGCCCGGGCCGGAATTATTGGCTCAAACGAGAACTTTCACCTCACCCGCACCCGCATCGTGCTTGACGAGGAGGGGATGAAAGAAGCGCTCGAGGCTCACGAAAGAATGCGGCTCGAGATCGTCGAAATCGAGACCCGCAGTGCCGCCCGGATGCTCGCGTCCGGTGAGAAGGGCGCCAACGTCTCGACCTCCCAAGGCTGCTTCGAGCTGCCAAACCCGAAACGCCGCTAAGCGGACTCCGCCGGCAGCGGGAAGCGCATCCGAACCTCGGTCCCGTCCCCTTCCTGAACGATCTTCAGCTCGGCGCAGAGCCGGGCGATGATCGCGAGTCCCAGACCGAGGCCATCGGTGGAGCCTTTGCCGAAAGCTTCGCCGTGGTCGCGCACGATCACTTCGAGCCAGGATCCCTCCCTGGAAGCGGAGAGCTCAACCACGCCCGCGGCATCCGCCCCATCGGCGTACTTGACCGCGTTGGTGACGGCCTCGGAGACCACTAGAGCGACGTCGGCAACGTCCTCATTCGCGAGCCCCTGATCGGCGGCGAACTTAGAAGCCTGGCGCCGCAGCACCGGAACTGAGGCCGGCTCCGCCGGCATCACCAGCTTCAACTGCGGCCGACTCGGTTGGCTTGCCGGATGCCCATCCCCGGATTATTTCTCGAATAGCAACGAACGGGCGGCTCAACGGCCGAGGATCCGCTCGCAGCCCCTCACCCGATCGCTCGGGTCAACGCGGGCGACGTCGGCACCGGCGCCGCAGACAACGATGTCCGCACCGCCACCGCGGGCCAGAATCAAGTCCGGTCCCGGCCCGCCATTGAGGCGATCGCGGCCAGCGCCGCCGTGAAGGCGGTCGGCACCGGGCCCGCCAAAGATTCGGTCATTCCCCGGACCACCGAAGAGCCTGTCGCGGCCTTGCTTGCCAAAGATGCGGTCGGCGCCGCCGCGGCCAAAGATCAGGTCATCCTCGCTGCTGCCGATCAAGGTGTCGGCGCCCGGAGTGCCCTGCGGCGTAGACGTCGGCGGGACCACCGGCGGCGAGGGGTCCCCAGACGGTGGCGTCGGGGTCGGCTGCTTCGGTTCAGCGCCAGGGTCTCCCCCTTCGACTTCGGTCAGCGTCCACTCGTAGCCGATGTCGGTACTTGCCCGCTGGTAGACGTTGTCGTCGATAAACGGCGTGGCGGGGGCGCCGCCATCCAGCATGGTGACCTGGAAGCGATAAGTGCGGGACTCGCCGGCGGCGAGCGTCCCCAGTTGCAACTGCGGCATCGAAGCGAGCCCGCCGTCGTAGACCACTTTGGCGGCGCCTGGCCTGAGATCCTCGATCCGCAGCATCAGCCGCTGCGACAGCAGCCCTCCGTAGCGCCCAGGCGCATTGCTCAACCCGGTCGAGAGGAGTGAGAGCGCGCCGGGACCCTCACCGTCATTGGCGATCGTCACCTCACCCGATCCGGTTTGCCCGGGGGCGACGTTGTCGAGATCGAAGATCGCCCCTTCCTGGTTGGAGTCGATCAGCGCCATCGAGCCCACGGTCGAGGCCTGGACCCGCGGCACCGCCGCAGGCCGCCAACCCGCCGCGGCATAGAGAGACGCGGCCGCGACGAGGAGCAGTCCCAGCACCGCGACGGTGGCCATCGTCCCCTGTCGGCTCGATCGCGAAGCCATGCTCAGAACTCCCGATCGGCGGTGCCGGTCTCGGAGCGAGCCGTCGTCGTCGCGGCGTTGCCGGCGCGGTCATAGGCGCTCGCCGACGGGGTCCAAGACATCGTGCCGGTCGTCGAAGCCGTGGTCGGACCGGAGGAGACCGTGCCGAGGGTGATCGTGATCGCGTTGCCGCTCAGCACCATCGTCGAGGCGGTGCCGCTGGCGCCGAACGTCGCGTTCGCGGTGACGTAATCGTTGCGGCCGAGATTGACGCTGCCGAGCGGCAGCTGGGTCGTATTGGCGGCGTTGTAGACGGTGAGCGGGTCGCCAGTGGTGTTGGTGATGCGGACGACAACGCTCGTCGCATCCCCGTTCCAGTTGGCGAGGATCGAGGTCGGGTCGATCGGCTCGCTGAAGGTATAGGTGATGGTGTCACCGAGCTCGGGCCTGCCGGCGGTGCCGCCGCTTTTGGCCGTGGTCTGGATATCGGCCGCGGTGGGGGCGGTGTTGTCAACGATCACCGTGTAGCCACTCTGGGTCCGGCTGTTGTTGGCCAGGTCTTTCGAGGTCAGCGTGTAGGAGTAAGTGCCGGCGGCAAGCGACGCGTTGGCGGTCAGGGTCCCGCTGCGGTGGCTGTAGGCGACCCCGCCGATCGAGAACGAGCCGGAGCTGAGGGCGGCGGCGCTCTGCCCGGTCGTGACCGTGCTGGCGTTGGCGCTGACGCTGGCGATGCCGCTCGCCGGCCCACCGCTGTCGCTGACGTTGGCGTAGACCAGGTAGGTGCCGCCCTGTTTGATGTAGCCGGGGACGCCGCCCTGGCTCTTGCCGATCACCGAGGCGGAGGCGCTCGGCGCGACCCAATCGGCGGCGGCGACCAGCTCGTTGCCGTTGCTGGTGGCATTGCTCGTGTAAAGGGCCCAGACCACACCGGCGGTCGTGGCGAAACTCAGCAAGGCCGCCAGCAGCGCCAGCGCCAACCGCCTCAGGCGGCGGGTTCGGTTGCGGGGCGACTCCACTCAGGTCCCCTCAGGGTCAGGCCGCGGGCGCCAAATCCCCACCAGCAGCATCACGATCAACGCCAACGCCGGGACGATGACGAGGCCGATCCGTCCCGCCGGCGAGCCGATCCAGCCGACCGCGAAGCCGAGTGCCGGAACGCGATAGGCGACCGTCCCGATCGTCCCGTCGGCGGCGACTTTCCAGCGCTCCTGGGTCGTGTTTGCGTCGCCCTTGGTGATCACCTCAACCTGGTCGCCGTGGCGCGAGATTGCCCGCACCCGGTGGACCAGCAGGCGATCGCTACCGGCGGGGTCCTTAAAGGTGACGATGTCGCCGACCGCCGCCTCGGTTGGCGCGATCGGGCGCACGACGACGACGTCGCCGGTGCGGATCACCGGGGTCATGCTGCCGGAGCGGACGACCATCGAGGTGCCGCCCAGTGCCGGCGGTAGCGCAGCGGCGAGCAACACAACCAGCACGAAGCTGGCAACTGCCCAGGTGAGGAAGGCGCGCAGCCTCATCCGCCACCGTCCAGCGTCCGCAGCTCCGGCGTCAAGGTGACGTCGACCAGCGCCCCCTCGTAGCCGTCAAGTACCTGAGCGGGCAGCCACGCTTCGAGCCTCACGCCCCGGCGCTGCCCCGAAGCAAGTTGCAGGCGGAGCGGGCGCACCCGCAGGCTTTCGAGGCTCGATTCGGCGAGCAGGCGCCCGCCGCTCACAACCCTTACCTCGAGCAGGCCGTTGAGCGCGGTCGAGTCCACCTCAGCTCGCAGCGTCACCCCGAGGCTCTCGCCGGTCTGGTTGCGGACCGTGAAGGCGCCGCTGGCGCGGGGGCCGCCAGGCCGCAGCGACCGCACCTCCAGCACCGGCTGGGGCGGCGCCGGGACGACCTCAAGCTCGCCCGCCGGCGCGATCGCGACGCTCACCGCCGCCGGCGCCCCGGCGCCAGCGGCGCCGGGGCGGGAGATGAGCAACAACGTCACGGCAAGGGCGAGCCCGAGCAGGGCACCAGCCGCCCTCGCAAGGTTCCTCTGCGCACTCGGGTTCATCTCACCCCCTCACCGGGCGGAGAGATGACCCCTCCGCCCGCTCGATCAAGCCTCAGGAGTCGTTGCGAGCCTCAGCCACGATCGTGAACTCCCCGGTGGTGCTGCCCTGGGCGAGTTCAGGCGCGTCAGCCGCGAGCGTCAGCGTCGCCCGGAAGATCAGCGATTCACCCGGATTCCAGACCGTTTTGCCGAACGGCACGACCGGCGCACCGGTGTCATAGGTGCTGCCGATGCTGCCGAAACCAGGGCCCTGGTAGATCGTCCCGGTCCCGTTCGTCGCGTCGGGCGTGAAGCCGGTGCAACTGGGGAAGGTGGACTCCGCCTGGGTGCCCTGCTCGAGTTTCAGGGTCAGGTAGGGAGAGAGCGGGCCGCCGCCACCGAGCTCGTACAGTTTCACGTCGGCCGGGAGGCTGCCGTTGTAGCTGACTTTGATGCAGCGGGTCCAGGTGTCGCCGGGTTTGGCGTTGGTGATGTTGAACATCGCCGAACCGGCGTCATTGTCGGAGATTGCGATCGTTCCGGCGCTGATCTCATTGCCGGAGTTCTGGGTGGTGGCGCTGAAGAGTCCGAAGACGCCCAGCGCAACGACGCTCCCCAGCACTCCGACCACGAGGGCGGAGGCGAGGACCTGTTGTGACTTGCTCATTGCTTGGCTCCTTGTTCGTTGTTGCACTGGTGCATGGATGAAGATCTGCCCTACTGGTTGCGGGCTTCCCAGGCGAAGGAATGGACCCCCGAGCTCCAGCCCTGGCTGCTGTCGGGGGCGCTCGCCTGCAAGGTCGTCTGGACGCGGTAAACGAGCGCTTCGCCTTTGCTCCAGCTCGATTTGCCGGCGGGCACGGTGGCGACGCCGGTCGCGTAGCTGCTGCGCGTCTGCTCGAATGCCTGCAGGGTTCCGGTGAAGATCACCCCGGTGGCGTCGGGGCTGAACCCCGTGCAGCTGGGAAAGGTCGAGCTGGCCTGGGTCCCCTGGGTGACGGTCAGGTCGATGTACTGGGCCAGCGGCCCGGGCGTGCTCGGCGAGTAGAGGCGCACGAGCGCCGGCAGTGAGCCGGCGTAGGTGACCTTGATGCAGCGGGTAATCGATTCCCCCGGCCGCACCCCGGTCGAGTTGTAGAGCGCCGCTCCGGAGTCGTTGTCAGAGAGTTCGACGGTGCCGCTGGTGAGCTCGTTGCCCGAGTTCTGCGTCGTCGAGCTGAACAGCCCGTAGACGCCCAGCGTCGCAAAGCCGCCGAGCACCCCGATCACCAGGACCGAGAGCGCCACCCTGACCCTTCTGTCGACTCCCCTACCGATGGAGATCTATCGGCGCAAAACCCCTGCAGGTGGGCAACGCCAGCAGATTCTGGACGGGTGTCTGACGCCGCGGTTTATAAAGGAATCTCAGCCCAAAGCAAACTCAGCCCGCGACCCACTTCTTCGCCTCCTCGAGCTCCGCCAAGCCGTAGGTCCGCACCTCACCCGGCGCCATCCAGGCGAACATGCGCATCGCTTTCGCCACCCACTCGACATCGGTGACCAGCGCGAACCGTTTCCAGGTCGAGTGCTCCCGCACCCAAGCCTTCATTCCGGTCTTCATGTCCTCGACCCAGGCGCCGTGCCCAAGGCCATCGAAATCGGTGAGGACGAAGACGAACCTTATCTCGCCCGAGGCCGCCGCCTCCGCCAGCGCCGGCTCCAGCACCTCGGTGTAGTCCTCGCGAGTGAGCTCGCCCGAGGCCCTGAGCCCGAACGCGCCTGCCGGCATCACCTCGATTCGCTCGATCATTCGAGCAATCCTACGCCCCAGGTCCACTGGAGTCGGAGCGGCCTGATCACCGAAAGTAAGGCAACCGCGGCACCATCCGGGCGTTGAAACCCGGGCCGGCGAGGCGGACGCGGCCGAGTCCCAGTAGCGGCGCGGTAAGGGTGCCCCTCCAGCTATCGCGGGCATGCGGCAGGCGCAGATAGCGGGCGGAACCGGCGAACGGGGCGGGCGGGTCGACGAGGGCGGTCCCGCGGCGGTTGTCGAACTCGAAGCCGGCGGACCTGGTGCCGGTCGAGGTAAAGCGGGAGATGCCGATTCCTTCCCGGACCTCCTGGCTGACTGCGAAGAAGGCGGTGAAGGGCTTCTCACCCTCCTCGCGCGAGCCGAATGCCGCGAACCGGATCGTCGGTTTGCGGCGCGAGAACGCGACGAGCGTCGCCTTGTCATCCGCCGCGCGCTCGCCCACCCGGCTCACGCCGGCCCTCCCGTACTGGCACCTCCATGGAGGACTGAGGACGAGCGTCCCCTTGACCCTGGCCGCCTCGATGCGGACATAGTCGCCCTCGCCGCGAAAGCGCAGCGTGCCGCGAAAAAAGCCTTCCGTCGTCGTTATCGGCTCCCCCTCGCAACGGCGACCCGGCTCCCGCGTCTGCAGCGTGCGAAAGGGCTGGTAGTCGACGGCGAATTCGCCGAAGGGCCCGAAGCTAGCGGTGATCCCCTCCGAGCTCACTTCTCCCTGCGCGAAGTAAACGGCTTGCTGTCCTCGCTTGCGCACCGTCAACTCGATCTCGTCCTCGTCGGCTTCGAGCTTGGCCGAGAGACCGTGGTTGGCCTGAAGAGGGGCAGCGAACGTAATTTCCCCGTCCCCGTCGACTCCCAATGCCGTCGCCGGCTGCAGACATGCGACGAAGAGGACGAGCAGCAGTGTTCTCGGCGCTCGTCCCATTCGCGTTCAAGATACTCGGCCGCCGTGACCGCCCCGGGATACAGCGCTACTACTCGTCACCGCCAAGAAACCCCAGAACCAGCGCCCCCGGCTGGATTCGAACCCACGACCCTCGGATTCGAAGTTCAGCCGGAATATGTCTGGGGGGCGAATCTGCTTCAGGGAGTTCGCTTCCGTCCAAGGAATTCAGCTGAGTTCGCTGGAGTTGGGGACCAATTTCGGGACCAAGTTTTCGAGACCAAACAACGCCTCAAGCGCGAGCGATCGCGGCATCTGAGGTCCGGGCATCGTGAAAGGCGATGACGACAACTCGACCCTCTGCCTCGATGAACATGTAGACGATTATCAGCCAACCCCACGGACCGATAAGCGCTCGGCAATCCCGCCAGAGGCCGGAGAGATGCTTGCCAGCACGCGGGAACTCCTCCAGCGTGAGCAGCGAACGCGCGACGCGCTGCCTCGTATCTGCCGGGAGTTGGCGGCTCTCAAACAGCGCCCGAAGCTCATCGCGCCCCGGGCGCGTGACCTCGATAGTCGACACCGATTAGAGCTCGGAGAGTGGAATCGTTTCCCCGCGCCGAGCTTGCTCGATGGATTCCTGAGTCCTCTCCCAAGCGCCGGGAATTCCGTCGAGAATTTCAGTGATCCGCGAAGCATCAGGATCAGCTTCATCGAGCGCGCTAGAAAGAAGCGAACGAGCCAAAGTCCCCTCTTGGACATGCGTGCGCTCTGCCAGGCTCGCCAGCTTGCGCGCATAATCCGGCTCAAGGGTGACGTTGATTCGGCGGTTCGCCTCAGCCATGAGTACAAACTACACGGAATGGCACAGGACGTACAGCGGTCGCCCTGATCCATCAACGCCCCCGGCTGGATTCGAACCAGCGACCGTCGGATTAGAAGTTCAGCCGGAAGGTGTCTGAGGGGGCGAATCTGGCCTGATAGAGCCAATCACGTCCAAGCAGTTCGGCTGAGTTCGCTGGAGTTGGGGACCAATTTCGGGACCAAGTTTTGGAGTGGGTTCAATCCGCGCCCATCCCGCGCTACCGTTTAGAGCCATGGAGGCATCGGTCGACTTCACGATTGCATTTGACAGCCCGGACGAGGCTGGCTGGATCGTCGCGCGCGTCCTCGAGGTACCGGGAGCCCTGAGCCAGGGCCGCACCCGCGAGGAAGCGCGCGAGAACGTCCTCGACGCCCTCCGCACGGTCCTCACTCCCGACGAGGAGCTGGCAGGGGAAGCGGGCGATTCAGACCGAGAGCATCTGCGGTTCACCGCTGCGGCGTGAAGCGCCGCGACCTCGAACGTCATCTGCGAGCGCACGGCTGCCGAGAGATCGGCGGGGCGAAGCACGCGAAGTGGCGCGGGCCGCAGGACCAGGCTTCGGCGCTACCCCGCCATAAGGAGGTTGGACCAGGACTTGTCCGCGCGATCTGTCGGCAATTGGACGTGCCACCCCCGGATAATTTGAGTTGATTGGGCACTAACGGAAGCCAGGTTCGGCGGTGTCCAGAGATGCGGAAGCTGTTCACAAAATGCTGGTAACGACTTTCTCCGTACCCGCGATCAGTTCCTCGACCTCTTCAGCGGTTGGCTCTCGTTCGGCCGCATGCCCGCAGAGATTGCGGATATCCCCCAGTCGCTGAATTTCGCGCCAACGGGGCACATCGATCACGCGCCTTCCTTCAGGGTGTCGTTCAGGTTTCCAATCTGGGATTTCTTTCGCCCGAGCGATAGTTGGTGAGTCGTCAGAACGCTTCTCAGGTGCCGTTCAGAACAACTCCGGCGACGATTCCCGCTGACCGCAGATGTTTGGATTTCAATAGCTCCCTGCCCGGGTCCAACTCATCGTCCAGCAGCGTGGACTCAAGGGTGCCTTCGATATCAGCGAGCAACGTGTCAAGTCGGGATTGGGCAGAAGCTAGGATCGCAATCTGATCTCCAAACTTGGTCATCGCCGATTGATGCGCGTCGAACACTTCTCTTTCAAGACCGTCCTTGACCACGGTTCCGTGAACGTAATTGCTGATCCGATAGCTCGTCCACGTCAATTCCTTTGGTTCTTTGTCGAGTCGATATAGCTCGCGAAACTCCGCGTAGCGATCGGGAAGTAATTGCTCGACAACGCGAAGGGCGACCGAGTACCAGCGTTGATACTTCGGACCGAAAGCGTCCTCGGAAGCCTTCACCACCGGGCTTCTCGTGCCGCTGCCCTTCTCTGTTGCTGCAGCCTTTCCTTTGGCTGATTTCTTCCATACGGATTCGAGCTTCTTTCTAGTCTCCTCCCCTTCGTCGTCTGACATGCGCTGCAGATGCCGCCCAAGGCGCAAGTCTTCACCGCCTCCACTAGCTGCTCAGTTCCTCACGAATTTGCTTCCGCGTATCGGCCACGAATCCCCCTTCCCGGTCTTGACCTGACTCGCCGACCGTAATCCATCTAGGGGCGGTCTCGGACGGACTTCAGCCTCTATCTGGCTGGGTTTCCGAAGCCTCACGTCGAACGGGCTAACGCCCCCGGCTGGATTCGAACCAGCGACCCACGGATTAGAAGTTCAGCCGGAAGGTGTCCAGCAGGCCGAATCTGGCCTGATAGAGCTCATCCCGTCCAGGGAGTTCGGCTGAGTTCGCTGGAGTTGGGGACCAATTTCGGGACCAAGTATTCCAGTCCTCTCAAACCCGCTCCGTCGGCTCTTTGCAACGAAGCGTGACTCGGCGCAGGAGGCAAGGCCCCGCCGTGCCCCAGTTGATGACCTCGGGCGGGACGCCTATCGCCGCGGGATGACGTTCGTCCACGGCAACAGGCGTCCAGTGAGGTCTAGCCCGTATACCAGTTCACGAGGCTGTAGTAGGCCGCCTGACCCGCTTTCTTCGGGTGGAAGCTATCTTTAAGAAGCTTTTCGGGATCTATTGACCACGCTGGTGAGAACGATGGTCCATTAATCCACTCCGTGGCTGAACCGCTACCACCATCGCAAACCGCATGCCCGGCGAATACCGGGATTACGTCAACGAAGGTGAAGTTAGGTCCTGCCCGTTTCGTCGCCGTAGACATGACATTCCTCAACATTTCCGCAGTTACATTCAGATTGCTTTGCTCGTTCACCGAGTAAAGGTTGGTGCAGCTCACACCGTTGAAGATCTTCGGATAGCCGAGAACAATTACTTTAGCGTTGGGCGCCTTGCTCTTGATCATGTTGTTGACCGCATCGAGCTTACCTGGCAGTTCGCTGACGATCTTTTGTTGCGCTTTGTCGAGCTGGGGCCAGCAGATAGACTCGGCCAAGGCGCACTTGGCTATCGTCCACCCGAATTCGACGTCATTCCCACCGACCGTGTAAGTCACCCACTTCGTGTCGGGAGTGACATAGGCTGATGCCGAACTGATCACATTGCTCGTCCAATAACTGTCGCACGTTTTGTTGACGACAGTCCAACCTGGATGAGCGCTGCGCATGAGCTCTGGGTACGCATAAGTCGACTGGTAGCAGTTAGTGTCTATATAGGATTCGGTTCCGACGCCGGCTGAATATGAGTCGCCAAGCGCAACGTACTTCGTTTTCGGCGTCGTAAAGACTTTATCCGGTCCGGGGGTCGTACCTGTCTGATTGGTTGCAGATATACGATAGTGATATCCCGTGTTTGGCTGAAGGCCAGAAGCAGTGTGCGACACATTGAAATTGGTCGCCCCACTGGGACCGTTGACAACATTAGGATACGCGGTGGGATTTGAACTTGGTCCCCATTCGATTTTAGAGGTAGTTTGGCAGCCATTGGGATTGACCGATCCGCTCAGCAAGGCGGAGGTGTCGGTAATCGAACCGGCGACATTCGTGGTTACGGTCGGTTTCGTGCATGCGGCTTTAGTCGTGAAGGAACCGCTACCCCCAGTGACTTCATCTTCTGAATTCCAGGCAGTCAGGCGGTAGTGATAACTAGTGCTTGGCTGTAACCCCAGGCTTGAGTAGGTTTGTACAGACACAGGGGACGTTCCACTCCCAGCGGAGCTTCCTATTTCGTTGGGGTAGCCTTCGGAACTCCGTCCGTATTCAAACGCATATTCGGTGTAGCAGCCCTGTGGATTCACCGACCCTGTCAGAGTCGCGCTATTGCTGGTGATCGAGTCAACTCCTCCAGTTGAGACCGAGGGCGCCGGACAACCGCCTCCGCCGCCCGTCCCTTCACAAGCTGCCGCGACTCCCGCGAAAAGCAAGAGTACGGTAGAGCTAGTGGTGGCACAGAGCGCCACTATGCACGTTATATATGTCTTGTATGACCGTAACACCATAATTCTCCCACTGGTTGCATTTTCTACTCAGTCACTACCGATTTCCTGTTTAGACAGACCCAAAGGTCCGACAGTTGGGGCATCTTTGAATGCTTCTCTACCCAAAGCGTCCACGTGCTTTCCCAAGGAGACTTCCACTTCTCTTCTGAGGGAGGCCATGCCGACTTGACTCTCACCTTTACCTCCGCCGTTGACACTCAGACCGACCAAGAACGAGGGAGTGGAACTTAGCTCCCAGTCATGGGCGGAATAGACGTCGTGCGCTACCCGCTTGGACAACAAGGTGTCCTCGCGATCACGATGCCATTGCGCCATCGCCAAACCAGGAACCTGAGATGCAATGTCAGTCAGGAAGGCATCGGTTGCGTAGTCGGTGAACTGCTCTCCTTGTTGATGAGCAAAGGTCAGGAAATAGGTCCACATCCCGTCCTGCCGTCCGGCAGCTCGCGCAGCGATTTCTTGCCTGAAGAAGATTTCTTCGTTGTACGTGTCCGTTCGCATCGATCGGTAAGTCAGCTTCACGTCACCGGTGCGAACCCACGTGTCGATGATCGACGGCAGATACGACTCGACGAAAAGTCTTACCGTTGCGCACTCGAGATCGGCATACACCCAAACGGTTACCGGTGCCTCAGGCGATCCAAGAGTGGTGCCCTGCTGAGGGATACCCGTCAGAAGCTTGGAGACCTTCTGCTGGATCTCCTCTTTGTCGATAGCGCTGCTGGTGCCGCCGTAACCCAGGACCCCTACGGTGGCAAGGATTCCAACGATGACAAGCGCTGGTAGGACCATCGAACGAGGTGGACGCCAACGAGGTTCAGGGTTGGGGTCTCCGCGCGCGGTGCGTGCCTGACTTCGCTTTGCCTTCCGCCTTGCGTTGTATGCACGAGACACACTGACTCCAATCCGGGAAGCCACCACTTGGCTTGCGCCGGACTGGTTATTGGGCCTCGTCGGCCCCGCCGCAAAGCTTGGGCGCAGACTATGACCCCAAATAGTTTAAGTCAAGAGAATTTTGGGTAGTCAGAGAGTTTTTCTAACTAGTTGACGCCCCCGGCTGGATTCGAACCAGCGACCGTCGGATTAGAAGTCCGATGCTCTATCCGGGCTGAGCTACGGGGGCAGAGGGTCAAGGTTAGGCGCTGGGCGGGCGGCTGGCGTAGGATCGCGGACATGGCCAAGGTCACTGTCAGGGGGACCGAGCTTCACTTCGAGCGCGCCGGGTCCGGCGAGCCGCTGTTGCTGATCCAGGGGATGAGCGGCACGCATGTCTCTTGGGGCGAGCCGTTCAAAGGTGCCCTTGAGGAGAGCTTCGACGTCGTCGGCTTCGACAACCGGGGCATCGGCCTCTCGGCGCGGATCGAGGATCCATTCACGATCGCCGAGATGGCCGAAGACACCGCGGCGCTGCTCGAGGAGCTGGGGATCGAGAGTGCCCATGTGCTCGGGATCTCGATGGGTGGGATGATCGCCCAGGAGCTCGCCCTCGGTCACCCGGACAAGCTGCGCTCGCTGACCCTCGGCTGTACTTACTGCGGAGGGTCCGGCTCAGAGCTGATGCCGCAAGAGAACGCGGAAAAGCTGCTCGTCGGTCTCAGCTCAGGCGACCGCGATCAGGCGATCCGCGCCGGCTATGAAGTCAACCTCTCCCCCGCCTTCCGCGCGGACGAGGATGCCTTTGCAGCCTTCCACGAGATGGCCACCTCGGTGCCGGCGGCAAGGGAGATCATCCAGCTCCAGTTGCAGGCGATCCTCGGCCACGACGCCAGCGGCCGCCTCGGTGAGATCGACCTCCCGACCCTGATCATCCACGGCACCGTCGACGGCGTCCTCCCCTTCGCCAATGGCAAGCAGATCTCCTCACTGATGCCAACCGCGCGCTTCGAGATCCTCGAAGACGTCGGCCACATGTTCTGGTGGGAGCAGCCACAACGCTCCGCCGAGCTGTTCCGCGAGCACGCGCTCGCCGCCAGTAACGCCTGAGGCCATATCCTCAAATATTCTTGCTCATTTAGGGCAACGCTGCTAGAACGCTCTAACGATGGCAACCGTGAGAGCAAGCAGCCTGGTGCTGGTCGTTGGGGTGCTCCTGTTGATTTCAGCGCCCGCATCGGCAACGACCGCTACAGCCCCAGGTGGAACCGCCTACACAGGCACAATCGCCACTGAAGCCGAAAGCAGCATCACCTTTCATGGCCAGACAAGGGGCTTCACCTGCGTCTCCTCCAAATTCGATGGATCCATTGAATCCCACGGCGCGGGAGTCACAGCAAAAGTTCCTCTGAATAGCCTGTCCTTCAACGAATGCGATGCGTCTTCGCTGTCCGTAATCAAAACCGGCACTCTTGAAATTCACGCGGTCGACGGGTACGGAACAGTTACATCGTCCGGCGCAGAATTCACAGTCGAGCTTCAATACGGCTTCAGCAAATACCACTGCGTCCTCGCAACCAGCTCCACCGATATCGGAACGACCGCAAATCCATCCAGCAGCTCCGAGCATGCGGTCATCAAGCTCGAAGGCCAGATACCTGTCAAAGAAGGTTCCGGGTTCTGTGGCAGCAGTTTCCAGATCACAGGCAGCTACCGCATCACTACCCCAACAGGTCTTCGATTCGACAGCGGAAGCGACCCGACAAGCACGCTCACAGCCCCGTCGGGAACGGCCTATTCCAAATCGATTGAAGCCCAGAGCGAAGGTGAAATCTCATTCTTCGAAGGCTTTGTCACGTGCGGCTCCTCCAGTCTTGCGGGCGGCGTCGAACAGCAGGGTTCCGTGCCTGCCATCGGCACACTCAGCGCTCTGAGCTTCTCGGAATGCACCGAGTATGTGGAAGTCCTCCAAGACGGGGCAATGGAATACCGGGCTACCAGCGGAGGAAACGGGACATTGATCTCCTCGGGCGCCGAACTGAAAATTACCTTCACACTCTTCGGCATCTACTGCATCCTCCGGACCCATCACACCGACATCGGCGCCCTCACAGCCGCTCCGAGCAACAGTGGCCACGCGGTGTTGGACATCAACGGGTCGATTCCGGTGATAGCCGGGAGCGAAGTCTGCGGCACGACCTTCGAAATCGAAGGCACCTACAAAGTCACCTCGCCGACAGGCCTGCGGGTCGACTGAGAGCTATTCCGGAGCGGTTTCGCCCGGGACTTTGGGCCGCTCTTCCGGCGCGCAGGCGGAGGGGTCGAGCTTGCCGTTGACCTTGAAGACGTAGTCGGGCTGGGGCACGATTGCCGGCTCGGAGATGAGCAGTTTCAGGGCCGGGTCATTCTTGACCCAGGCGTAGACGGGGAACTGGTACGGGTTGGCAACGCCCGTGTTGTAGGGGCCGGTGTCCTGCGTGTACTGGCTCATGATCAGGTAGTCGAAGTCGCCCTCGTTGATCAGTTGGCGCAGCTGCTCGCAGCTGGTTGGCAGCCGGTTCGCCCCGTGCGGACCCTTGACGCCGATGTATTCGACGTGGTTGCTGGCGTCGTTGCCGTAGAACCCGTACTGGCCGAAGATGATCTCGCTGGAGCCGATGATCCCGATCCGCTTGTCCTTCTGCTTCTGGGCGAATTCGTAGGCTTCGCGCGGCCCGCCTTCGCCGAGGAATGGCAACGGGTTGACGTAGTGCTGCTCGGCGTACTGGACTTGCTGGGCTCGCCCGAGCACCACCGCCAGCAGGATGACCACGGCGGCGCCAGCCGCAATCGCACCGCGGCTGGCCTTGCCCCGACTGCGCGCCATCGAGAGGACCGCCGGCGCCCAAACGAGACAGAGGGTGAGGAAGACCGTGCCGACGAGATAGGTGGTGAACCAGCGCGGCGTGGCCAGGGCCGTGATCGCAAAGACGCCGGTCAAGAAGAGCAGCGTCTGCCAGGCTCGCTGGTCCGGCGCCCGTAACGGACGCGCCAAGGGCAACATCGCCATCGCCAGTATCAGCCCCGGCGCCAGGTAGCGGGTGTTGGTGAAGAACCCCGTCGGCGAGCCTTCCTGGCCGGCCGCGGTCAGCGGCGTGAAGACGTAGACGACCGCGGTCAGCAGCGAGGCGACGGCGATCACCCGCAGAATCTTGTTGCGCGAGCGGAAGGCGATGTAACAGGCGGCCGACACGGCCATGATCAGGATCAGCGGCCAGAGCGGCCCGAAGGCGTTGTCGAGCTCGGGGAAGAACCAGCGGCGGTAGATGGTCGGGTCGGTGATGTAGTCGATGACGGCGAAGCGCGGCCGCGGGTCGAGTGGCATCTGGTCTGGCTTGGGCAGGTTGAGCGGCCCGAACTTGGTGATCGGGATCGGATTACCCCCGGTCTTCACCGCCGCCCGCAAGTACCAGTAGCCACCGACGATCAGCATCGGCAGGCCCATCACCCAAGTGGTGGTCCAGCGCCTGCCCCGGCCGCTGAAGATGATCACCCCGAGCGTGATCGCCACGACCGGAACCAGGAAGGTGGTCTTCACCGAGGCCGCGAGCCCAGCCGCGATCCCGGCCATCACCAGCGGCCCCTTGTCGAGCAGCGGTGCGTCCTCCTCGGGCTTGTCTTCGACCGCACCCGACGACGGCGCTCTTCGCTGGTGGCCGTTGATCAGGAAGGCGGCGAAGGCGAGCAGGAAGGCGAGGCCCATGATGTCGTTGCGGGCCTCTCCCGGCTGGGTTTCGATCATCACCCCGGCATCGAGGATGATCGCGGCGGCGACCAGGGTCGCCGGACCGACCTTGTAGGGGCGGCCGATACACCAGGCGGCGAGCAACCCGATCGGCAGCCAGATCAGGTTCTGCAGCGGCGCCAGCCAGTCGCTCTTGAAGAGGACGATCGTCGCCGCGTTGACGAGCTCGGTGCTGGCCGGGTAGAACCAGGCGGCCAGTCGCAGCGGGTCGGTGTAGTGGAGCGGGACGGTCGAGTGTTCCTGGGCGATGAACGCCGAGAACGGCATGTGGTACCAGGTCGTGTCGCCGCCGAACATCCCGAAGTCGAGGCTCGACTGGGTCGGGAAGGTCCACTCGGCAACGGTCCAGGAGGCGACGCCGAGCGCGATCACCAGGGCGATCGTCTCGACCCGCGGCGCGGCCACCTCCTGCCCCTGCCCCCCGGCTTTCGAGCGGCCGAGCCAGGCGGCACCGAGGCCAACGCCGATGCAGAGGACGATGATCCAGCCGAAGTGGAGGAGGCTGAGCGAGCCGAGGATCTCGAGGCAGACGACCAGCATCGCGATCGCCAAGGTGGCGTCGGCGAGCCGCGCCAGGGCGCCGGTGAATTCCGGCACGATCCAGCGCCGCAGCCAGTAGCCGCCGAGGCCGAGTGCCGCGACGATCCCGATCAGGGCAGCGCAGCCGGCTATGTAGGAGCCGAAGGAGGGGGCCACGAAGGCCGGGATGCTATTCGGCGCGCCCCCCGGGCATCCCTGCGGCTAGACAGCGGCGGGGATGGTGCAGGCGACGCCGGTGCCTTTGAGGCCGCAGTAGCCGTTCGGGACCTTGTGCAGGTACTGCTGGTGGTAGTCCTCGGCGTAGTAGAACGGCCCCGCCGGCTGGACCTCGGTCGTTACCGGCTCCTTGCCGGCGGCCCGCAGCGCCTGGTCGTAGGCATCCCGCGCCATCTCCGCCGTCGCCTTTTGGGCGTCGTTGGTGAAGTAGATGCCGGAGCGGTACTGGGTGCCGATGTCGTTGCCCTGGCGCATCCCCTGGGTCGGGTCGTGCTCCTCGAAGAAGACCTTGAGCAGGTCGGCGTAGGAGATCTTCTGCGGGTCGAAAGCGACCAGCACCGCCTCGGCGTGGCCGGTCTTTGCGGTGCAGACCTCCTCGTAGGTCGGATTCGGGGTGACGCCGTTCTGGTACCCAACCGCCGTCGTGTAGACGCCATCGAGCTCCCAAAACAGTTGCTCAGCCCCCCAGAAGCAACCCAGCGCGAAGTAGGCAACCTCGATTCCCTCTGGGAACGGCGGCTCGAGCGGGGTACCCAGCACCGCGTGCGTAGCCGGAACCTCGAAGGCGCGCTCGCTGCGCCCGGGCAGCGCATCCTCCGCAGTGACCATCTTGACCTTGTCCGGGTGCATCATCGTCATCAGCTTTCCGAGTCTGTTCATCTGAACCCTGTTCCTTGTCTTTGGCCTCCTAGGAACAAGGTAGCGTCTGCCTATGCCCTGCTTGGTAGTTCTCCTCGCCTTCATCTCGCCGCGTCTGGCGCTGTTCGCGATCTTCCTGTTCTCGGATCTGCTCAGCGACGCCTTCGACAGCTGGTTCGTCCCGCTGCTCGGGTTCTTCCTGCTGCCGTGGACGACCCTGGCCTACGCCGTGATGTGGGCGGCCAGCTCCAACGCGGTCACCGGCTTCGAGTGGTTCATCGTCATCCTCGCCTTCATCATCGACCTCGGCTCCTGGGCGAACCGCGGTCGGGCACGACGGGACTGACGAGTTAGTGCTCGATCGGGTAAGCGATCCGGATCTGGCCCTTGGAGAGAACGATGAACGGGAGGTCGACGACCTTGCCGTCAGTGAGCGAAGTCACCTGCACATTGGTCAGCGGCACGAACTCGAATTCGCCGCGGTTAAGGGAATCCGAGAAACGGCTCTGGTAGCCCGCCGGCGGCAGGGTTAGATCGCCCTCGATCAGCTGCCGGTCGGTTTCAAAGGCAGCCCGTTCGACCCGCCGTCGATCCGGGGTGGCACCCGGTTGCTCCGCTTGATTGGCAAATAGCTCATCCATCGCAGTGTTTCCTTATTTTCGGCTTTCAGGGGGGAGAACTTGATGCCGCCCGGACTTATCGGAGAAATGCCAGCGAGCTTCCCGTCTCTCGTCTTCCCGCCGAATGGCCATTATTATGGTCATATGGCTAAATCGATGAGCGCAACCGCCGCCAAGGCCGGCTTCCTCCGCCTTCTCGACGAGGCCGCCGCCGGAGAGGAAATCGAGATCACGCGGCACGGGCGCCCGGTGGCACGACTCGTGCCTCCGACCGGACCCCGTTCCTTGAAGGGCTTGTTCCAAGGGCACGCAAGGACGGCGGTCGACGAGGAGTGTCTCCTCTCCACCGAAGAGATGTGGGACATCTCCTAGATGTCCGCTGTCCTGCTGGATACCCATGCAGTGCACTGGTGGTCGGCGGAGCCGGATCGGGTCAGCCGACCGGCGCGTCG
>DATDLJ010000016.1:0-8221 GCA_036519395.1 Solirubrobacterales bacterium
CAAGATCTGGAAGATCATCGAGTTCCAGCACGTCAAGCCGGGCAAGGGCGGTGCCTTCGTGCGGACGAAGCTGCGGCGGATCGAGGACGGCTCGGTCATCGACAAAACCTTCAGGGCGGGGGAGAAGTTCCGCCCGGTCCGGACCGAATCGAAAAAGATGCAGTACCTCTATGACTCGGGCGAGGCGGCGGTCTTCATGGACTCGACGGACTACAACCAGATCGAAATCCCGAAAGACGCGCTGGGGGACTCGATGAAGTGGGTCCTAGCCAACGATGAGATCGACATCCTCTTCGTCGACGAGCAGCCGAGCGACGTGCAGGTGCCGAGCGCGATCGAGATGAAGGTCACCCAGACCGATCCGGGCCTCAAGGGCGACACCGCCTCGGGCGGCGGCAACAAGCCCGCCACCCTGGAGTCGGGTGTGGTCGTCCAGGTGCCGCTCTTCATCGAAGAGGGCGAAACGGTCCGGGTCGACACGCGCAGCGGCGAGTACATCGCCCGCGCCTGAATTTGACGGTCTTCGCGTTTGCCAACGACCGGGTCCCCCTAGTCGAGATCCTGCGCTGACAGAATGTCTGCATGCGCAGATCTGACCAGCGGCGGGATGCCGTCTTCGCCAACTACCAGCGCGACGTGACCGGGCGGCCGCTGGCGGAGCTGTTGGGCGAGTCGCGGCCGTTGACGCGGGAGCTTGCCGAGGGCGTCGATACCCATCGCGAAGAGCTCGACGACGTCATTGCCGCCCATGTGAAGGGCTGGACCGTCGATCGGATCGCGCCGCTTGACATGAACGTGATGCGGGTTGCCCTCTACGAGATGGAGTTCATGGAGACGCCAGCCGAGGTGGCGATCGACGAGGCGGTCGAAATCGCCAAGAAGTACTGCGGGGCGGAGGCGCCGAAGTTCATCAACGGCATCCTCGGGGCGGTTGTGCGGGAGCGGGAGCCGGCCAAGTGAGCGCCCGTCTGCGCGAGATCAGCCAGCGCCTACGCGAGATCACCTCGCAACTGGAGAGCGGTGAGGCCAGCGACGAGGTTGCGGCGACCTTGGCGGCGGAGGCCGCCGACCTCGCGGCCGAGGCGGTCGAGGAGGCCAACCGCGAGGCGCGGCAGCAGGCGAGCGCCGAGTAGTCGCTTGAGCTATCCCGACGATCTGCGAGGGCTCGTCGACGACGCCCTCGCGCAACTGAGCTTTTCAGCGACCGACTCCACCGCTGGCCTGGAGGAGGCGATGCGTTACTCGCTCCTCGCTGGCGGCAAGCGGGTGCGGCCGGTGCTTGCCCTCGCCACCGCCCGCGCCCTTGGCGCCGAGCCCGAGCGCTTCCTTCAGGTCGCTGCCGCGATCGAGTTGATCCACACCTACTCGTTGATCCACGATGACCTGCCGGCGATGGACGACGACGATCTGCGGCGGGGCCAGCCGACCTCGCACGTCAAGTTCGGCGAGGACGTGGCGATCCTCGCCGGCGATGGGCTCTTCGCCGAGGCGATGCGGCTGTTTTGCGAGCAGCCCGGCGATCCGACGCGGGTCCTGGTCGCGCTGCGGGAGCTGGCCGGCGCCACGGGCGTTGACGGCATGGTCGGCGGGCAATACGTCGACGTGGTCGGGGCCGAGTCCGACGCCGAGGGCTTGCGCGCCCTGCACCAACTGAAGACCGGCCGGCTGATCGCCGCCAGCGTCAACGTCGTCCTCCTGCTCGAGGGACTGCCCGAACCTGAGACAATGCCGTATCGCCGTTTCGCCGAGGAGTTGGGCGTGCTGTTCCAGATCGTTGACGACATCCTCGACGTGACCGAGTCAGACGAGCAACTCGGCAAGCCACATGGAAGCGACGAACGACATGGCAAACTCACCTACGTCAGCCTTTTTGGGCTTGATCGAGCCCGCGAGTTGGCGGCCGAATCACACGGCAAAGCGACTGCAGCGCTGGCTGAGGCGAAGGGCAAGACGGACGATTTGAGGCGCGTGGCCGACTACATCTTCACGAGGAACGAATGAGCGAAAAGCCCCCCACCCAGGGCGACGAGAACGAGACCAAAGAGGCGCTGCTTCCCGGCATCGAAGGACCGGGCGATCTCCACGATCTCGACGACGCGCAGCTGCAAGAGGTCGCGCAGGAGATGCGCACCTACATCATCGACACGATCGGGGAGATCGGCGGCCACTTTGGCGCCAACCTCGGCACCTGCGAGCTCGCGGTCGCCCTCCACAGTCTGCTCGACTCGCCGCGCGACAAGGTCCTCTGGGACGTCGGTCACCAGGCCTATCCGCACAAGATCCTCACCGGTCGCCGCGACCGCCTCGCGACGATCCGCCAGTACGACGGCTTGGCGCCGTTCTGCTCGATCTTTGAGTCCGAGCACGACATCATGGGTGCCGGTCACGCCTCGACCTCGATCGGCTACGCGGTTGGGCTGAAAGAGGCGATGCGCAAGGGGATCGGCCCCGACGGCAAAGTGGCGGCGGTAATTGGCGACGGCGCTCTCACCGGCGGCGTCGCTTACGAGGCGTTGCACGCCGCGGGCGGTCTGCAGACGCCGCTCGTGATCGTCCTCAACGACAACGGGATGTCTATCTCCCCCAACGTCGGCGCCCTCTCCCGCTACTTCAACCGGATCCGCCTCAACCCGCGCCTCTGGCATGCCCGCGAGGAGGTCGAGGGCCGGCTGACGAAGCTGCCGCTGGGCCTGGGCAAACGGATCGAGCGCCTCGGTCCCGAGATCAAGTCGGCGATTAAGGCCTACTGGGCGCCCGGCCTCTTCTTTGAGGAGCTCGACCTTGCCTACATGGGCGTGATCGACGGCCACGACGTGCACGCCCTGCGCGAGGCTCTGCGCGAGGCCTTTGATGCCGACCGGCCAGTCGTCGTCCACATCCACACCGTCAAGGGCAAGGGCTTTGCTCCTGCCGAAGAAGGCGGCTTGGAGTCGATGGAGGAGTGGCACGCGGCGAAGCCGAAGTCGATCGTCAACGGTCAGCCGGCGAGTGAGCCGAAGCCGATTCCGGTGACCGAAACGGACTCGCCCGAGGGGATCGAGGTGCTGGAGAAGCCGCCGGCCGCCGGCTCGCCGCCCCAGTACACGAAGGTCTTCGCCGGGGCGCTGGCCGCCGAGGCCAGGGCGGACGAGCGCGTGATCGGGATCACCGCGGCGATGGCGGGGGGGACCGGCCTGCAGCAGCTGGCCGATGAGGTCCCCGAGCAGTACTACGACGTCGGTATCGCCGAGCAGAACGCGGTCCTACTTGCTAGCGGCCTTGCCTTGCAAGGGGCAAAGCCGGTTTGTGCGATCTACTCGACCTTCCTCCAGCGCGCCTTCGACCAGATCGTCCACGACGTCTGCCTGCAGGACCTCGACGTCACCTTCGCGATGGACCGCGCCGGCCTCGTCGGCGACGACGGTCCAACCCACCACGGTGCCTTCGACATCTCCTACTTCCGACCGATTCCGAACGTGGTGGTGATGGCGCCACGGGACGAGGCGATGCTGGTTCACATGCTGCACACGGCGATCGCCCACGACGGCCCGGCGGCCCTGCGTTATCCGCGTGGCGCCGCCGAGGGAGTCGCGCTGCCCGAAGTGGCGAAGCTGCTTCCGATCGGCAAAGGCGAGGTCCTGGCCGAGGGCGAGCGGGTGGCGTTGCTCGGTTACGGCTTCGGCGTCACCGTCGCTCGGGAAGCGGCCGAGATTCTCGCCAAACACGGGCTGAACGCGACCGTCGCCGACACCCGCTTCGCCAAGCCCCTCGATGGCGAGTTGGCCGAGCGCCTCGCCCGCGAGCACGAGCTGCTGGTGACGATCGAGGAGAACGCGCTGCCGGGCGGTTTCGGTTCGGCGGTGCTGGAGCACCTCGAGGACGCCTTCGCCGAAGCGCCGGGGGAGCGGTCGCGAGTGCTGCGAATCGGCCTCCCCGACTCCTACGTCACCCACGGCAAGCCGGCTCTGCTGCGCGCCGAGGTTGGCCTCACCGGGGAGTCGGTTGCGGATCGCGTCTTGAACTCGGTGTCCAGCACGCAGCCTGCGCTGACCTAATCAATTTTGACGATTGATTCAATTGGCGCAATCGATTAGCCTGCGCCAGTCTCTCCGGTGAGGAGAAGCTCGGCAAAGAAGCCAGCGCTTCTGGGGAAATCACCAGGGGAGGGGAGACGCGCTCTATATGTGTGGATCCGCTTGGGGAATCGGATCTCTCGCGCCCGCCTCTCAGGTCGGGGCGCGAGGCGCGTCCGCAGCCGAGGCGGGCCCGCGGGATGCGGATCCGCAGCTCACGTGGCCACAAAAAAGGGCGCCCGCCAAACGGCGGACGCCCTGTACAGCGAGAACGGCTTAGCCGTTATTCGCTTTCGATAACCGCCTGCTTTTTGGCGATCAGAACGTCCCCTTCGAGGACGGCCGTGTTGGTCCCTGCCGCCGACGGGATGCCGACGATCGACTCGACGAACGGGTCGATCAGGAACGAGAACAGCCCGCCGCAGCCGTTGGCACCCGGAACCGCGAACGAGTTGTCCACGAGTTTGGTGTTTTTCAGCGACTGGATGGTGAGCTGAGGGTTGCCGCCGAGATCGCCGGAAGAGCCTTCGATCGGCTGATTCGGCGCTGGCGGGGCGGTCGTTCCGGTGGTCAGGTTGAGCGTAATCGGCTGCGAGCTGGAGCCGATGTAGCAACTGTTGCCAAGGAACGGGTTGCTCAGCTTGACTTTCACCGGCAGGACGGTGCTGGTCCCCGTCCGGAGGATCGAGTTGATCAGGCTGAACTGGACCGGTTTCACGAGTTCCACCGTCGCGGTGACGCCGGTGAAGCCGTTGTTGATCGTGTCGTTGAACAGGTCGCGGAGGAATTTCGGCCACCAACTCGGCGCCGTGATCCCCAGCAGCCCGCCCGGAACCGGCTGCGGCGTTTTGACGAGGGTGTTGTTTTCCTCGGCCGCGTAGAACGTAGATTCAAACGCCGGGGTGACTTTGAGGCCGCCCTGGAGAACCTGGGTGTTGACGATCGGGGTCGTTTTTTTGCCGATCGTGAGAAAGCCGGATTTGGTTTCGGAGTGGAAGCAGAAGTTCACTTCCGGGTTGTTGAGCGGGCACCATCCGAATTTGGCGTATTCCCCCGTCGGATTGTGCGGAGCTGCGAGCGCCGCTGAGCTTGGCACCAGCAGTGCAGCAATCACTGCGCCGGCAATAAGAAGCCTTCTCATTGACTGGTCCTTTCAATTTGGGTTTCACCGCGCCTTTTCCCAGAGGCGACGGGCGGAACGAGATTCGTTCCGAATAGACAGTATCTTCGTACCAGATCGAATTGCGCGGTTCATCATGAAAACTGATTAGACAACTGGACAGATAGTAAAAATGGGCACGGGATGCGGTAGGAAACCGTGCCCGAGTTGCTTCCGAGGCGCTGTCAAGGGAGACTGCCCGGCGTGTCCCGAGCAGATTTCAACGCAGATCCAGCCGAGCGAACGGCGGATGGCAAAGCAGCTCGCCGAAAGGTGCCCCGCTCCAGCCAGGGCGATTGGGCGCTCGCCAGCCGCGATCCGCTTTCGATCCTGACCGCGCAGGATGAGACCCGGGTCGCTGAGCTGGTGCCGATCCGCTACGGCCGCATGCTCGTCTCCGCCTTCACCTTCTATCGCGGCGGAGCGGCGGTGATGGCGGCTGATTTGGCGCAGACGCCAGTGGCCGGGCTGGACGTGCAGCTATGCGGCGACGCTCATCTGTCCAACTTCGGCGTCTTCGCCGCCCCCGATCGGCGGCTGGTGTTCGACTGCAACGACTTCGATGAGACTTGCCGCGGCCCCTTCGAGTGGGATGTGAAGCGGTTGGCGGCGAGCGTTGCCATCGCCGGCCGCGATCGCGGTTTTGGCAAGGGGGAACGACGCCGGGCAGTGCTCAGCGCCGCCTCCGGCTACCGCCGAGCGATGCGCGCTTACGCGGCGATGCGTGACATCGACGTCTGGTACTCCCGGATTGACATCGAGTCCAGGTTCGAGGAGATCCGCCCGCACCTCGACCAACGTCGCCTCCGCACCGCCGAGCGCAACCTGGCAAAGGCGCGCGCGAAGGACAGCCTGCGCGCGCTGCGGAAGCTGACCCGGGAGGAGGAGGGAGAGCTGCGAATCGTCAGCGATCCGCCGTTGATCACGCCAATTGAGGAGCTCAGCGATGGCAGCGACGTTGAAGCGCAGTTGCAGTCGGTGCTGGACGCCTACGCCGGGTCGCTCAGCCCCGATCACCGTCACTTGGCCACGTCTTACCGCTACGTCCATGCGGCTCGCAAGGTCGTTGGCGTTGGCAGCGTCGGTACTCGAGCCTGGATCGTGCTCCTGCTCGGCAGGGATTCCTCGGATCCCCTCTTCCTGCAGGCAAAGGAAGCGCAGAGCTCGGTGCTTGAGCGCCATCTTGGCGAGAGCCATTACGAGAACCATGGCCGCCGGGTTGTCGAGGGCCAGCGGCTGATGCAGGCGGCGAGCGACATCTTCCTCGGCTGGGTTGCCGTCGAAGGGATCGATGGAGAACCCCGCTGCTTCTACGTACGCCAGCTCTGGGACGGCAAGGGATCAGCAGACGTCGATCGGATGTCAGCGCGCGAGCTTGGGATCTACGCCTCGCTCTGCGGGGAGGCGCTGGCCCGTGCCCACGCTCGCTCTGGTGATCGGATAGCGATCGCCGGCTACTTGGGCAGTGGGGATGTTTTCGATGCGGCGATAGCCCGCTTCGCGGAGAGCTACGCAGATCAGAACGAAGACGATTTCGAGCGGGTGGCGGCGGCTGCCGCCCGGGGTGAGATCCAGGTAGAGGCCGAGGTCTAAGTGATCGCCGTTCGCCGCGTCATCTTCGTCTTGCTGCTCGATGCGGTGATCTTGCTGCTGCTTTCCGAGTTGCTTGACGGCTTCGTCCTCGACGGTCCCGCCACCGCGCTCGGCGCCGCCGCCCTGATCGGCTTGTTGAACTCGTTGGTCTGGCCGGTGTTGGCCCGATTCGCCCTGCCGGTGACCGTGTTGACGCTGGGTCTGGGGGCCTTGGTCTTGAACGGCTTCCTGGTCACGGTCGCGATCAACGCGCTGCCCGGAGCCGAGATCGGCGGGATCTTTGAGGGGACGCTGGTGACGATCGTGATCGCCGCTGTCACCGCCGTGATCTACGCCGTCTTCGCGATCGATGAAGACGAAGCGTGGCACCGCAACGTCGTGCTCCGCCAGGCGCGGCGACGCAAGCAGGTGACAGAAAGCGAGGTTCCCGGTCTGCTCTTTCTCGAGATCGACGGGCTCGCCTACGACGTCCTGCGACGAGCGCTCAGTGACGGCAACGCGCCGACCCTGGCCAGCTGGCTGCGCGCGGGGTCGCACCAGTTGCAACGGTGGGAAACCGATTGGTCGTCGCAGACGGGTGCTTGCCAGGCGGGCCTGCTGCACGGCTCCAACGAGGACATGCCGGCCTTTCGCTGGTGGGAGAAGGACCGCGGGGCAGCGATCGTCACCAACCACCCCCGCGACGCGGAAGAGCTGGAGCGCCGGCACTCCGATGGCAAAGGCCTCCTGCACGCCGACGGTGCCAGCCGCGCCAACATCCTCTCCGGCGATGCGCCGCACTCGATGCTGACGATGAGCACCGCGCTGCGGCGCCGGCGACCGATCGGCAAGGACTACGCGTCGTACTTCGCGCGCCCCTATGCAGTGGCCCGGACCTTCGTCCTTGCCCTTGCTGACATCGGCCGCGAGCGGCGAGCGGCGCGCTCCCAGGTACGCGATGACGTGCGGCCGCGAATCGCGCGGGGTCGGTCATACGCCCTGGTCCGGGCTTGGGGGACGGTCGTGCAGCGGGATCTGCAGGTGGCGACCGTGGTCGGCGACGTCCTCGCCGGTCGGCCGGTCGTCTACACGACCTTCCTCGCCTACGACGAGGTCGCCCATCATTCCGGCATCGAGCGCGCCGACGCGCTGGCGGTGCTGCACGACCTTGATCGCCAGATCAATCGAATCGCCGCCGCTTGCGAGTCCGCGCCCCGTCCCTACCGGCTGGTGGTTCTCTCCGACCACGGCCAGTCCCAGGGAGAAACTTTCCGCGACCGCTACGGGCAGACGCTCGAGGATCTGGTCGGCTCCGCCTGCGAGCCGGAGAGTGTGATCGCCGCCGAAGCTGGCGACGATGATGCGCTCTCTTATCTGAGTGCGGGGCTGACCGAGGTGGCTCGCGACGACACCGTCGCCGCCCGCACCGTGCGAGCCG
>DATDLJ010000017.1:0-40386 GCA_036519395.1 Solirubrobacterales bacterium
ACCTTTGTAGGGGCCGGAGAGGTAGACGGCGGTCGGTGACTTGCCGGGCTGGGGGATCCAAAGCGGGGCTCCCCCGACTCCGGCGGCGGTGGCGATCTTGCCCACGCGGGAGGCATCGGGGCAGTTGCCGGTGTTGGCGTCTTGGTCAGAGCAAAGCGGGACGCCGCCGAGCTTTGCGAGCAGGCCGTTGGGCAGGTGCAGGGTGAGCCCGGCGGGGTTGCCTTCGCCGTCTTGGCGGGTCAGGGTCATCGTGAAGGGGCTATAGCCGGCGGCGGTGGGGTCGGTGGTGCCGGCTTCAAAGCCCGGGGAGAAGCCGCCCTTGTTGCAGCCCGTGGTGATCTGCATCGGCGCATCGCCGATCGAGGCGGGCTTGCCCGACCAGGGGCTGAACTCGTAATGGGTTGAGTAGGTGCCGCACTTAGCTGGGGTGGCAAGCGGGGCTCGGGGGCCTCCGAAGACGTGCAGGCGTAGCTCTTCGAAGGGGACTTGGGGGTTGCCGCCGAGGGAGGGGATGCCGTTAAAGACGGTGGTTAGCTGGCCGGTGAGGGGGTTGGTGGTGATTTCTGCCGGCAGCTTTAGGTGGACGCCCTGTTCGTCGGTGACGAGCCAGAAGCGAAAGAGCTTGCCGTCTTCTGGGGTGCGCTGGTAGACGGAGCCGTTGAGGGTTTTTTCCAGGGCGGGGACGTCGATTTCAACTGAGCCGATCTTGGCCTGATCGGGGCAGTTGGAGTTGTTGGTGGTCTCAAAGCCGACCTGGGCAGCGGAGCAGCCCTGCAGGCCATCGCCGGCGGAGGGGTTGATCGTCAGACCCTCGGGGAGGGTGACGGTGGCGCTCTTTAGGACCGAGGAGGCGTTGTCGTTGGGCGCTTCGTTTTGGGGGATGCGGAGCACCGCCTCAGCTCCGGTGGGAGCTGAGGCTTCTGGGTTGGTCGGGGTGAAGGAGAACTCGGGGGCGAAGTCGAGTTTCTCGCAGCCGCCGATTTTCGGGAAGGGGGCGGAGAGGGACGAGGGTTTGTCGGGGGCTCCGTAGCTGATCGCGGTGAGGGAGACTTCGCGCTGCAGCGAGCAATCGGTGGGGTTGGCGAGGAAGGGGATCTCCGGCTGGCCCGAGGGGCGCCCGCCCGAGGGGAGTTCGCCTTCGCGGGCTTCCTGCACGGTCAGGCGCAGGTCGTCGTGAGAGTCGGCCGCGGGCACTCCCCAGAAGGTGGTCTCGGCGCCGATCAATTCGGCCGCCGAAGGCGCGCCTTCCACCGCCGCTTCCAGCGAGTAGTCGATCGGGTTGACCCTGATGTTGATCAGGGTCGGGTAGATCGCGGCCCAAACGCCGAAGCGGGCGACGATCTCGCCACCGGGTGAGGGCATATTGAAAACCGGCTCGGTGAAGGTGCCGTTGACTTTGCCGGCAAGGGTGATAACCGAGACCCCGACCTGGGAGTCCTGCGGACAGTTCGATTCTTCGACGTTTTCACCGAACTGGGCCAGGGTGCAGCGCGGCAGTTTCTGCGGATTGCCAATCAGGCCGGGCGGCAAAGTGAAGAGCAGATCGCGGGTCAAACCGTTTGGTTTACCGCCTTCGGAGGCAAGTTCGAAGCCGAGGGAGAAGTCGGCGTGGGCTCCAGCCTGAGCGCTTGAGAGCGAGGAGGAGAGCGAGGTGACTTCGTAATCGGCGGCCGAGGCGCGATCGACAAAGACGATCGCGCCCAAGAGGATTGCGGATAGCGCGACGGCGGCAATCCGCCAGCGGAGCGGGAGCGGCTCAACTTCACTCTCGTGCCCTTTGCGGTACCCCATTAGCGCTGCCCCCCCTTCCTCTTATTGCCGGCTTTCTGTTTGTTCTTGTGTTTGGCCGGTTTCTTCTTCTTGACGCAGCGGACCTTGCCGTTCTTTTTGACCTTCTTCTTGCCTTTGGGGCAGGTTTTGGGCTTCGGCTTTGGAACGACGTTCCCGGATTGCGGACGGGCTCCGCTCTGCGGTGCAGGCACCGCCGGCGGCGGGGTCAGATTCGGGCGACACCCTTCCCCCTGGCAGATGGGAGGCGTTGATTCGGCAAAGCCACCGTTCACCCGCGCGTCGTAGACCGAGAGTGAGGATTCATCGCCACCGACGAGGATGTCGTTGGTGGTGAAGAAGGCGTCGTCGCCGCTGGCGCTGTGGCCGAAGAGGTAGTCGCCGGACTCGGAGTGGCCGTTGGAGATCAGGTAAATGCAGCCGCCGGGCTTGGTGCAGCTGCCGACGTCTTCTTCCTCCCACTCATAGACGTCGCGCTCGCCATCGGTGTCACCGGAGACGAGTGCTTCGGTCGACTCGAAGAAGGCGCGGTTGCCGTCAGCGCGGAGGTTAGGGACGTAGCCGTAGGCCCCAAACGGAGCAAGATGGTCATTGGTCTGGAAGGACTGCAGTGCAGCGCCCTCAACCGGCGCCGCTTTGGTCGGTGGGCAGGAGATGCAGTCGAGTCGATCGCCAGCGCTGTCGAAGCGGTAGATCTGGGGGAAGTCGCCCGGGTCGTAGTCGTCGAGATTGGCGCGCGACTGGAACAACATCACTGAACCGTCGGGGGTGAGGCGCGAGGGGTCGAAGGCAAGCCTGCGTTTGCTTTGGGCTTCGGCACTCCAGCCTCCCAGGCCGTCGAGTTGGCCGCTGGCGCTGGGTTCCCCCTCGACGTCACGCTCGGTCACCGTGCCGACGAAGCTGATCGTCCCTTCCTCGGAGAGATAGAGGTTCTGCTCGCCTAGCTGCGGGTTAGCGCCGTTGGGGTTGGGGCCAGAGCCGCCGATTTCCTGCTCGGAGACGAAGTAGGCGCGGGTGCCGTCGCTTGCGACGTTGACCGGGACTGCGTCGGTGACCGGGGTGAAGTCGACGACGGCTTCGTCTTCGACGTCGAAGGCTTTGAGGTCACCACCCTGGACGTAGAAGATGCGGGCTCCGCCTTCGGAGACGCCGGCGAACTGCACGCCGGTGCCGATGTTGTAGGTGGTCGTGTTGCCGACGCGCAGGTAGAGGGTGCTGCCGATCGAGAAGGCGATGCCCTCTCCGTCGGCTGAGGCATTCAGGTAGGTGGCGTTTTGGCCGGCTGCGGGCGTGACGTTTCCTGGCAACAGCGAAACCACGTGGGTGACTTCGTCGGCGGTGCGGTCATAGACGGCGGTGGTGCCGTCGGGGGGGGCGTTGGGCTCTAGTTTTTTGGGCGTCAGTTCCGTTTCGAAGACGATGTGACTTCCGCCTTCGGTGATCAGCCTGCCAATCGCCCGCTGATCGGTTCCCAGGCTGCCGCGGCCGACCAGCTCCGAGTGGCCGTCGGGATAGCGGATGTAGCGGGTTTCAAGCCCGCCCACCAGGGCCGAGCCCTCACCGGCCGCGAGCCAGAAGTTGTAGCCCTGGTCGGGCGAGAAGCTGCCCGGCCGCGGCTGGCTCGTCTGGGTCCCATTGGGGCCGACCAGCTCCGTACTCCAGCCGTCGTCTCCGCGAGTCGCCAGATAGGGATCGCCGTAGATGCCGCCGGTGGCTTCGGTGCCCGGCAAAGCCCCGCCGAGTAGCTCGAAGGAGACCAAGCCGGCTGCCGGTGCAGACTGCACCGAGCCGAAGCGGTCGCCTTCCGATCCGCCGCCCTTGGTCGGGTTGCCATTGGTGTCGGGCGGGGTGACCAGCTCGTAGGCGCGGCAGTCCGGCAGCGCCAAGGAGAACCCGGCGCGCGGCACTGCGTTGCTGCAACCGTCTCCGCCTGAATCAGCGTCGGCAAACGTGGTGAAGGTAGCTTCCACTTCATCCTCGCCCACTTCGTTCTCGGCGACGATTCGGAAGCGATAGGCGGTTTCGGGCGTCAGCCCGTCGATGAAGGCGGTTACCTGCTGCGGAGTGCTCGATCCCACGATCGTCCCATCGCCTACAAGCACAGCGTCGTCAAAGCCGGTTGCTTCGAACTGGGCTTGGCTCACGTATTCGATGACATATTCGGTTTCTGCGCCTTCGGGATCGACTATCCCTCGGAGCTCAGCTTCGGTTTCCGCGATGTTGACGGCCACCAGGGAATCGACCCTTGGGGCCTGCACGGCAGGGGGCTCGAAGGCGATAACGCTGCCCGAAGTGGCGCTTAGTGGAGCGAAGAGATAGCGGAAGTTCCTGGCGGTGGGATTGAGTGGGCTGTTGCTGACCGCAATTTGGATGGTGTTGGCCTGCGCACCGGGCACTTTGGAGGTCGAGAGGTATTCGTAGTCTTCGTTGAACTCGTAGATGTTGCTGGTTGCCGAGAGGTCCCCGACGAAGAAGTTGCCGCTTTCTTCGTCTACCGCGACGGCAAGTTTGCCGTTTACAGAGAGAAATTCTCCTACGGGGGTTTCCGAGCCATCTACTTCTTCCAACAGGGAATACGGGGCATCGGCTTCGAAGACGAGCACGACGCAATCGAAGATCGAGTTCGTGCAGGAGCTTGCGTACACGCGCCGGTTCTGCCCATCCACCGCAAGCCGCTGGTTCGCGAACAGTCCCGGGGGAGTGATCGTTTCCAGTAGGTCGTTGCCGTCCGCAGCCGACTCGTATTCGGTGATGAAGGTCCCCCACCACGAAGCGTAGAGGTGATCGTTCGACAGGTCGACCGCCACCCCACCGAGAAGAGCCGTCGGTTCTGAATCGACGACGACCCGCGGATTGCCGTAGGCAATTTTGCCTTCCTCGGGTTTGTATTCGGACGGGGTGTAGCGAGCGATCTCACCTTCGCCGCCCGGTAACTGCTCGAATGCGTAGAGGTTGCCTTTGCTGTCGACCGCAATGCTCTGCGGCCGGCGGGGGTCAGCCAACTCGGTGATGAATCGTCCCTCGTCGTCGAAGACGTCTATCCGCCCTTTCGTACCATCGTTACCGCCCCAACTGGCGACATACTCGTTCCCATATGCGTCGATGGCAACGCTCCAGGGTTCGAAGAAGCGCCCGGTCGGACCCGCCGGGGGGGGCGGATAGGTCGGTTCGCAGTCCGGGTCGGGAACCGGGTCGAAGGCGGAAGTGCTGCAATCGCCCGTGAGTGACAACTCCGGTTCCACCGTGTAGGGGAATTCAGCGGCGCTTGCCGGTGCCACAGCAAAGGCCATGCACAACAGCCCAAGCGCCAATGCCAATCCCCGCCGATACATAGAGCTATTCATACTCCCTGGTCCCCTCCCGAACTCTTCAAACTGCGACGCCTTCAAGACTACACACTCGGCCTTCTTAGGGAACCCCAGTGTTTGGAGGACTGGCGAAGCGAGTGAGCTCTAGCCCCGTTCGAGCGAGGCCGACTCGAGCACGCCGAGGATCTGCGTTACCCGACAGACGAGCAGCCGCTCCTCGTCGACTTCGACCCAGACGCCAGCACTTGAAGGGAAGACGACGTGATCCCCAGGCTGGACCGGCATCTCTACGCCCGCCCCCGCCCACCAGTCGAGGCCCGGACCGACCGCGAGGACGATTCCCTGCTCCGGCGGTGGCTCATGAGTGCCTGGCGGGACGACCAGGCCCGAGCGGCGGACCCGGTCCTGATCGAGCTCCTTGATCACGATCTGGTCGAACAGCGGCCGCAGTTGGTGGCGGACCGACTCGGTTGGATCTGGTCGCTGTGCGGTGCCCATGGCGGCAGTTTGGCACGAACAGATGTTTGAATAGCCAAAAAGTACTTGACTGTTAGATAGATCGCTGATAGAAGTACCCCTGTGTCAGGCAGCAAGCGCTTGACACGCAGTGGGGAGATAGGGCGCGCAAGCGCCACAGCCCTCAGGGACTAAGAGGGGGATTCCTGCTGCTCAGAACGCAACCTGGCGCGTTTTGCGCCAGACCAAGGAGAAATCACATGAAGTACGCAAAGATGCTGGGGCTGCTGGCCGTTGCTGCCGCCGCCCTCATGGCGTTTGCCGGGACCGCTTCGGCGACCCAGGTCACATCGCCCTCCGGCACCCTCTACACAGGTGCCCTCACCGCCACCAACGTCGGAGGGCTCACCCTCCACGGTGTCGCTGACGTCACCTGCAACAATTCCACTGTCAGCGGTTCGATTGAATCGCACGGCGCTAGCGTTACAGCTAAAGGCAAAATCGGCACCGGCAACCTGACCTTCACGAACTGCAACCAGCACGTGAAAGTCCTCGCCGAGGGCTCGCTCGAAGCGCACGCGAGCGGTGGCGCAGGCGGCGGCACGCTTACATCATCTGGTGCCGAAGTGACAGTCGAATTTACAACCATTTTCGGCAACGTTCACTGCGTGTTCGGTACCAGCAACACCCTGGTCGGCAACGTTACAGCTGCCACCGAAAACGGCACCCACGCCACCCTGGACATCGATTCCTCACCGATCCCGGTGAAATCGGGCAGCTTCCTCTGCGGCTCCTCCGCGGAATGGACAGGGAACTACAAAGTCACCAGCCCGACAGGTCTGCGCCTCGACTGATCGGTCTGTGACTCGTTTTCACGAGTAGTTTGAAAGCGGCCGCCTCTTCGGGGGCGGCCGCTTCTTTTGCTCGCCCTCAGCCCTCTGAGAGGGCTGGCTTAGGCTCTCCCTCGCCAGCCGGCTCCGCCGCGTCGTGCGCCGGCATCGTCCCCGGGGCAGGCGCTCGCAGGACAAAGACCGCGATCGCCACCGCGATCGCGGCGAAGCCAGCGCCAACCAGGTAGGCGACGTGGTAGCCGGAGTTGAGGGCCGAGGCGAGGCTCTCACCGTCGTCGAGCAGCGACTGGGTGCGCTCGGCGGAGAGGGTCGCGAGGACGGCCAAGCCGATCGCGCCGCCCACCTGCATGCTGGTGTTGACCAGGCCGGAGGCGAGGCCGGCGTCCTCTTTGGTCGCCCCCGACATCGCCAGGGTCATGATCGACGGGAACGAGGTGCCGACGCCGATCGCGATCAGCAGGAATGGCGGCAACAGGTCGGTCACGTAGTTGCCGTCGACCGGCGTGCGGGCGAAGAGCAGCAGCGCGACGACGACCAGGCTCACCCCGGGGATCAGGGTGTTGCGGGGACCGAAGCGCATGATCAGCTTTTCGGAGAGCCCGAGCGAGAGCACCCCCATCAGCAACGAGGTGGGGAGGAAGGCGAGGCCGACCTCGAGCGGGCTGTAGCCAAGCACGCGCTGTAGATAGAGAGCGCCGAGGAAGAACATCCCGAACATCCCCGCCACCAGCAGCGCCTGCAGGACGTTGGAGCCGGCGACGTTGCGCGAGCGGAACAGCCGCAGCGGCATCAAGGGGTTGGCGATCGTCGCCTGGCGGTGGATGAAGAGCGCCAGCAGTGCCAGGGAAACCAGGCCGAGAATGAAGACCCGGGTGTCGCTCCAACCCCAGGGCTCGATCCGCAGGATGGTGAAGACGCCGAGCATCAGCGAGCCGGTGATCAGCGCCGCGCCGGGATAGTCGGCACCGGCGCTGAGGCCGATCCCATCCGGATTGGCGACCAGGCGCTTGGCCAGGTAGGCAACCGCGATCCCGATCGGCAGGTTGATGAAGAAGATCCAGTGCCAGCTGATCGCGTCGGTGAGGATGCCGCCGAGGAGGAGGCCGATCGACCCACCCGCCGAGGCAACGAAGCCGTAAACGCCGATCGCTTTCGCCTGCGCGGCCGGCTCTGGGAACATCGTCACGATCATCCCCAGGATCACCGCCGAGGCCAGCGCCCCGCCGATCCCCTGGATGAAGCGAGCGCCGACCAGCATCTCCTCGTTCTGCGAGGCCGCGCAGAGCAGCGAGGCAGTGGTGAAGATCGCCAGGCCGACGAGGAAGACCCGGCGCTGCCCAAGCAGATCGCCCATCCCTCCCGCCAGCAGCAAGAGCCCGCCAAAGGGGATCATGTAGGCGTTGATCACCCAGGCGAGGTTGCTCTGGGAGAAGCCGAGGTCGTCCTGGATCGAGGGCAGGGCGACGTTGACGATCGTCGCGTCGAGGACGATCATCAGCATCCCCGCGCAGAGGACGTAGAGGGCTAGCCAACGGGTGCGGTCGTGCTCAGTTGCGTTCATGCAGGTAGAGACTCCTGGACTGGCGGGAACTCATCGCCGCCTGGTCAATCGACATGGTCCGGCAAGCCGAAGCGCCGGAAGACGGACTCCACGCGCCGGGGGTCGGCTGCGCGATCAGGCCACCGAGAATAACCATCCGGCGTGTCCGCCGGTCGGACGACGAAAGCGGTCACTTCCTTGATCCGGTCGCCCTCCATAGTGATCACATCGAGGGAGAACGGAGCGTGCGTTTTTTGTTGCTCCATCCAGGTGTAAGTGCCGACCGCTAACTGTCCGTTGGCGATAGTCGGGCGGTGACGCCAGCGCCACTCGCCGGAGAGCGGCTTGGTGCGGAGAAAGACCTCGACCTCGTCGATCCCGCCGTACCAACTGGCCAGCGGCGGCATCGACCAAGCAACGTCCTGGGTCAGCATCGAGACGACCCGCTGGACGTCGCCGCCGCGCATCGCCTCCATGTACTCCTCGACGATCTCCTTCATTCGGGCATCGCCGAGCGAGCGCAGGGTGACCTGCTGGCTGCGATCGGGGAGGCGCTCGTCGACGACCTTGCGGGCGCGCTGGAGAGCGCTGTTGACCGAGGGGACCGAGGTCTCGAGCGTCTCCCCGACCTCCTTGGCGGAGAAGCCGAGTACCTCGCGCAGGATTAGCACCGCCCGCTGGCGCGGCGGCAGGTGCTGCATCGCGGCGACGAAGGCGAGCTCTACCGCCTCGCGCTCCTCGTAACTGGCATCGGGAGAGGCGTAGCCGTCGGCGACCTCGAGCATCTCGTCCGGGTAGGGCTCGATCCAGACCCCCTCGGCGACCGGCTCACCCGGTGGCAGGTTGGGATCGGCCTTGGGTCCGAACTCCTCCGGCAGCAACCGCCTCTTGCGACGGGCGATCGTGTCGAGGCAGGTGTTGGTGGCGATCCGGTAGAGCCAGGAGCGGAGGGCGCTGCGGCCCTCGAAGCGCTCGAGGCCGCGCCAGGCCCGCAACATCGCCTCCTGCATCGCGTCCTCGGTGTCGTGCAGGGAGCCGAGCATCCGGTAGCAGTGCGCGTGCAGCTCGCCGCGGTAGGGACCTACCAGTCGCTCGAACTCGGCTTCGTCAGGTCTCGCCATCGAAGTAGTCGACCTTGCTCTCGCGGCGGACCATGACGTCGGTCTCGGGGTCGCCGGTCCAGATCCCGACCTTGTCGCTGTCGGGGTAGACGCTGGCGGTCGGGGTGACAACCGTCGAAAACATCAGCACGCGGGCGGTCTCCTCGGTCTCGTTGCGGATGCCGTGGGCGCCCGCCGGTCCTTTGGGGAAGAAGACGACGTCCCAGGGATCGAGCCGGTCGGAGCCCTCGGGGTGGCGCAGGGTCGGGTTGCCCTCCAGCACCAGCAACCACTCCTCCTCCCCGCACTCGTAGTGGTACGGGCATACCGCCTGCCCCGGCGGCAGCTCGTAGACGCTGGCGCCCGATTCCTCGGCTCCGCCGAGCAGCTTGCCGAGGCGAGCCATGCCGGAGCGGAAGCCCTGGGGATCCTCGGCGTCGTACTCGAACTGAGGCGAGGCGATGTTGAGCCGCTGCATCGAACGCGAAGCTAGCAACGCCTCACCTCCCGCGCCGGCCGAAGGCGTGACCGGCGGGGGTAACGGCGCGAAGCTCGGCGATCGCGAGTTCCCGGGCTCGCTGCGGCTTGGGATTGGAGGAGGGCTTAACCCGCTCCAGCGGCGCCAGGTCGGCGACGACGATGTTGACGGTGCCCTCGCGGCGCTCGAGACGGCCGCGGGCGCGGAGCAGCGGTGCGGTGCGGACGAGAGGACGGTGGCGGTCGTAGACCGGCGGCGGGACGATCAGGTTGACCGAGCCGCGCTCGTCCTCGAGCAGCATGAAGGTGATCCCGTTGGCGGTCTCCGGTCGCTGGCGAGCGGTGATCATGCCGGCGATCTCGATGCTGCTGCCGTGATCGATCCGCTCTAGGTCGGAGCTGCGGACGAGGTTCGGGTCGAGGCCCGGGCGCAGCAGCTTCATCGGGTGCTTCGCGACCGTCATCCCGGTCGAGCGGTAGTCAGCGATCAGCTTCCCCCACTCCCCCAGCGGCTCGAGCTCGGGCGGCTCGGGCGGCTCCATCGGCAGCGCCAACTGGGTGCTGCCGCCACGGCGCTGGCCGGCACCGGTAACGCCGACCCGCCAGAGCGCCTCGCGGCGGTCGTCCTCAGACCCGGTGGGGATGCCATCTAGGGCGCCAGCCCAGGCAAGGCGCTCGAGGCTCGGCAGGCCGGCCCCCGAACGGGAGGCGAGTTCGGCGATCCCCTCGTATCGCCCGCCGCGCTCGCGCTCGGTGACTAACGCCTCCATCTCCTCCTGCTTGACCCCCTTCACGTAACCGAGACCGATCCGCACCACGAGCCCGCCGCGAGCGCCGTCCTCCTCCCGGGGCGACTCGACGTGACAGAGGACGCGGCTGCGATTGGCGTCGGGGGACGCCACGCGGATGCCGCGGCGCTGGGCCTCGTGGACCAGCGAGTCCGGCGGGTAGAAGCCCATCGGCTGCTCGTTCAGCAGCGAGCAGAGGAACTCCGGCCCGTAGTGGATCCGCAGCCAAGCCGACTGGTAGGCGAGCAGGCCGAAGGCGGCCGAGTGGGCCTTGGGGAAGCCGTAGCCGGAGAAGCCCTTGATCTGGCTCCAGACCCGTTCGGCGATCTCCTCGGAGACGCCGTTCGCCGCCGCCCCAGCGAGGAAGCGCTGGTGGTGCTCGCGGATTGCCTCCTCGGAGCGCTTGCGGCTCATCGCCCGTCGCAGGCCCTCCGCCTCCGAGGAGCTGAACTCGGCCAACGCCATCACTGACTCGATCACCTGCTCCTGGAAGACGATCGTCCCCAACGTCTCCTCCAGCACCGGCTCCAGCAGCGGGTGCTCGTAGGGAATCTCGTAGCCGGGGTTCTCGCGGCGCAGCTTGCGCCTCTCTATATAGGGATGGATCGCGCCGCCCTGGATTGGCCCCGGCCGCACCAGCGCCACCTGGACGATGACGTCGTCGAGGTCGCGCGGTTGGGTCCGCGGCAGCATCTGCATCTGCGCTCGGCTCTCGATCTGGAAGACACCGGTGGTGTCAGCGGCGCGGATCGACTCGAAGGTCTCCTCGTCATCGAGTGGGATCCGCGAGAGATCGAGCCGCTCGCCGCGGGCGCGGCCGATCTCCTCGACGCAGCGCTCCACCGCCGTGAGCATCCCCAGCCCCAGGAGGTCGATCTTGAGGAAGCCGGCGTCGGCGCAGGAGTCCTTGTCCCACTGCACCGTCTGCCGCCCCGTCATCGCCGCGGGCACGACCGGGCAGACGTCGATCAGCGGCCGGGTCGAGATCACCATCCCGCCCGGATGCTGGGAGGAGTGGCGCGGCAGGCCGATGATCTCGCCAGCCAGCTCCAGCACCACCCGCCAGCGCGGCTCCTGCGCCCGCTCGGCCCCGAGCGCTGCGACCAGATCGCGCTCGATCTCCTTCGCGGTCTCGTGAAACCCGACCGTCTTCGCCACCCGATCGATCTCCGCCGGTGGCAGGCCAAGCGCCTTGCCGAGATCGCGGACCGCCCCCTTCGGGCGGTAGGTGGGGAAGGCGGCGACGAGCGCGGAGTGGTCGGCGCCATAGCGGTCGTGGATCCGCGGGATCAAAACCGCGCGGATGTCGCGGGGGAAGTCCAGGTCGATGTCCGGCATCAAGGTCGTTTCCTCATTGAGGAAGCGGCCGGAGAAAAGGTCGGCCTCGACCGGGTCGACGTGGGAGAGGCCGGTCAGGTAGCAGACGATCGAGCTGACGCTGGAGCCCCTGCCGCGCCCTGGGGGCAAGACCTGGCGGGCTGACTCGGGACCGCGGACCTCGGCGGCGACCTCCCGCGCCAACTCGAGCAGGTCCCGGTGGAGGAGGAAGAAGCCGGAGAGGTCGAGCTTGCGGATCGTCGCCAGCTCCTCCTCCAACCGCCACTGCGCCTCGAGCAGGCGAGCGCTGCCGGCGTAGCGCTGGCCGAGATGGTGGTTGCAGACCCGGGCCAGCTCGGCGTCGGCACCCGTGTCCTCGCTGCCGGGGTAGCGATAGCCGAGCTGCTCGGTGAGATCGAAGCGGAGGCGCTCGGCAAGGCGCTCCGTCTCGGCGACGGCCTCCGGATATTCCGCAAAGCGGGCCGCCATCGCGGCGGGTGAGGTAAGGGCAGAGGTCGAGTTGCCGCGGCGGTCCGGCTCCGACTCCTCCAAGGTCTCGCAGCGGCCAATCGCCACCAGTGCGTCCTGCAACGGCGCCCGGCGGCGGTCGTGGCAGTGGACATTGCCGGTGGCGACGCAGGGCACGTCGAGCCGCTCGGCCAGCAGGCTGAGCCAACGGTTGCGACCCCGGTCCCGCCGCCAGTAAGGCCGCTGCAGCTCGATTCGGAAGTGATCACGACCGAAGGCGGCCAAGAGACGACGGGCGAGCTTCTCGCCAGCAGCGGTATCGCCCCGCTCGAAGGCACCGGCGACAGCCCCATCCCGGGCACATCCCGAAAGGCAGACAAGCCCCTCAGCGTGCTCCTCAACCTGCTCGAGAGTCGCCCAAGGCTGGGTCAAGGTCCGCCCCGTGTTGTCCCGCGTATGCGCATGAGCAGCGGTCAGCAAACGACACAGATTCCGGTATCCGACCTCGCTTTCAACCAGCAGAGTGAGATGGACTTCTCTGCCGGGGGGTGGCGCCGGCCCAACCCCCACCGTCAACTCCGTCCCGGTAATCCCCCGTATACCGAACCCCCGACACGCATGGGCGAACTCCATCGACCCCCAAACCCCGTCGTGGTCAGTGAGGGCGAAGGCGGGATACCCCTGGGCGGCCGCGGCGGCGGCCAGCTCCATCGGGGTCGAAGCACCGTCGAGGAAGGAGAAGGCGGAGTGCGCGTGCAGCTCGACGTACATTGATCATCAACCCCCTGAGCCTCAGGCCCGCTGCCGGTACCAGCGCTGGGCGCGGGCGGTGCGGAAGACGGTGAGGGCGCGGCCATCGCACAGGGCCAGCTCGAAGTAATGGCGACGCAGCGGCTTCGGCGTCCACCAGCGGTCCTCGACCAGCCACTCCTCGCGAACGGCCTCGACTGTGACGCCCTCGACCATCAGCGGGGCGCCGCGGGGATCGGTGCGGATCACCACCCGCTGGGGGGTATAGAGACGGCGCAGGCCGGGCATCAGCACTCCGGAAAGGGAGTCAGCATTGCCCAGCGCTCGGGCACCCGCGAGGAGCGGTCGACTGGGAGGATCCTCAGCAGCGCCTCGGCGCCCTGGGTGGCGCGAACCTCCCGCACCGCCTCGCCGAGCCGTCGCCGACGTGGCTCACTGCCTCCGACCGAGAGCTCGAGTTGATCCCGGGCCGGCGGACCCAAGCCGACCGCCCGCAGCCGCAACGCCGTCGCCGGTCCCGGCAGCTCCTCCAACCTTGCGCCGAGGACGTTGCGAAGGGCGAGGGGAGAAGCACTCGGTCGTCCCAGGCCCTGCTCGACACTCCAGCTGCCGCCGCTCGCGAGCCGCGCGCCAAAGCGGAGGCCGAGGAAGGTTCGTCCTTTTCGTTGGGGCGCCGCCAGCAGTCGGTCGACAAGGAGCTCCAGAGCGCGGTCGAGCTGCCGTCCCGCCGTGCCCTCCGGCAACTCGATCTCCTCGACGAGGTCCTCATATGGGGCGCGCGGCCGCAGGGGATCCTCTTCGCCGTGACATAGCCGCAGCGCCCGCTGGCCAAGTTGGCCAAAGCGGTCGGCGACCTGATCGGCGGAGAGGCGCGCGAACTCCTTCAGCGTGGAGATCCCGAGGCGCTCAAGCGCCTCAATCAACTGCCCGGCCTCGCGATTGGAAACGCCCAGTCGCGTTTGCAGCGCCGCGACCGGGACCGGTCGCGGCCAGCCGCTGGCGGCAAGAAAGGCGGCGAAGCGAGTGCGTCCCGTGGCAACCGTGTTCCCTTCTCCCACCGCCCCCTGAGCGGCGGCAACCACTCCGGCCACGGAGCCGCCGTGGATGCCTCTCAGGCCATCGACGGCGAAGAAGGCCTCGCCCGGTTGCTCCGACTCGACGGCGGCGCCGAGCGCCTCCAGCGCGCGGACCATCGCATCGGTCGCCTCTGCCGCCGCCACCGGGTCTTGAAGATCGGCGCGCCCGGACCGAAGCCCCCCAGCACGGCCCGGGCGCGGCGGAGTCGCCAGGCGCTCATCGATGACGCAGGCGATCTCCATACGAACATATGTTCGGTATCTATCGTAGCGATTTCAAGGCCACTTGAGGCCAACTGCAAGCTTCTTAACCTTCAGAGGGGAGGCGGCGAAGAAGCTTCGGCCTAGCCCTGGCGGGCGGCCTTGGCGGCCTCGGCGCTGCCGAGGTAAGGCGTCAGCGTGAACTCGACCAGATCCGGGAGCAGCGCCTCGAGCTCCTCGGTGCGATCGGCGAAGACGCGGCGGGAGATCAACGAAACCATGCCGCCGACCAAAGCCTCCTCGGTCGTCGGCGAGAGCCCCGCCAGGACCTCCTGCGACCGGCCTTCCCGACCGGCTTGGAAGTACGGCACCAAGCTTTGGATCGCAGCGTCGTAGCGCTCGACGACAACGGGCCCGGCAACCAGCGCCTCGACCATGCTGAGTCGGGCGAGGTGCGGTTCATTCGCGAGGAACTCGAGCATCGCCGCAATTCCAGCTCGCACCGCCTGCGGCCACTCTTCCTCCTGCTCAAAGGCATCTCCCACCCGCTGACGGAGCTCGGTCATCACGGTGTCGTAAGCCGCTACGAAGCACTCGTCCTTGCTGTTGAAGTGCTCGTAGAAGGTGCGGCGGGAAACGGCGGCGTGACGGGTGATGTGAGCAATCGTCGTCCCCGCGTATCCATTTTCGGCAACCGCCTCGGCGAGGCCAGCGATCAGCCTCTCGCGTTGGTTGTGGGCGACGAACTCGCGGGGCAGCCCATGGCGCCCAGGCGGGAGCCGCGCCAGCTCGGGCGGGAACTCGGGTGACTCGACTGGATTAGCTTGATCGCGCAAGAGAACCGACGATACCGATCAAAACGATCCCGATCCAGTCTGGTTACGGACCAGTTTCTTGTTCTTAGCGAGAACCACGCCTACGCCGCCCCAGAGCCGCGGTCTCCCCCAGTGGCAACCTCGCCGGCCTCTTTGGCCCCCAGGTAGGGGGTGAGGATGAACTCGGTCAGCTCCGGCAACAGCTCTCGAACGGTCCCAGATTCGGGATCGGTCAGGCGCTGATAGATGATCCAAAAGACGCCGCCGATCAGCGCCTCCTCCAATGTGGCGGGAAGATCCGCCCCGTGGGGCGAGACATCGCGTCCAAGTTGGAATAGCGAAACAAACGCTTGCTGCGACTGCTCGTAGTGCTGCACTGCGGCCGGCCCGGCCGAGAGAGCCTCGACCATGCAGGTGCGGGCGAGAGCGGGCTCTTCCGCCACGTAATCGAGGAAAGCGGTTAGTCCGGCGCGAACTCGCTGAGGCCATCCCTTGAGTTCGCCGGCAGCTGTGACAACTCGCTCCAAGGCAGTAGCCATCGCAAATTCCTGGGCTGCGAGAAAGCAATCCTCCTTCGAGCTGAAGTTGGCGTAGAAGGTGTTCCGGGCGATCCCCGCGCGCTTGACGATGTGGGCCACGGTTACCGCTCGATACCCCTTCTCCGCCGTCTCCCGCGCTAACGCATTGACAATCCGCGTTCGCTGATGCTGATTTATGAACTCGCGCGACAGCGTCTGCCCCCCAGGAAGTGGACGCGTTGTTGATTCTGAAGCCACGAACGAGAGGGTACCGGAGTGCAATCACCGCGCTACCGAGTCTCGCGACCGGATACCGTTTAGGTACCGAAAGGTAGACAACCTGTTTTATTAATCGAATCCAACCGGACGGGGATCTTGACCGGAAAGAATCAGCGCATTCTTCAGGGGATGCTCGAAGCAGTCGGATCGCGCGGGTACGAGCAGGCCACGGTTCAGGACGCGATCTCGAACGCCGGCCTCTATAGGCAGGCCTTCTACGACACTTTTAGAGATAAGGAAGATTGCTACCTGCAAGCTCTCGAGGCTGGGTCTGCCTGGGTTGAGCTAGCGATGCGGGAAGCCGCCGTGCGGGAGGAACCATCATGGCGCGGGCAGATGCGTGGCGCCCTGAGAGGGCTGCTTGCCTTTCTCGATCAGGACCCGTCGGTCGGTCGGGCGCTCATTGTCGAGGTTCACGCTGCCGGTTCGCAGGCGGTTCAGAAACGAACGGAGGCGATGGAGCGAGCAGCGCGGATGATCGACCTTGCTCGCGCAGAAAGCGACGATGTCGCCCCAGCGATTTCCGCCGAAGCGGTTGTAGCGGGCATCCTTGCGGTTCTCCACTCCCGGCTATCGGGGAAGCAGAGCAGTGGTTTCGGCGAACTGCTGCCGGAGTTGATGTACCTCGCCGTGCTCCCATATTTCGGCGCCGAGGCAGCGGCGGCCGAGATGCGCACGGACACGGTCTGACGCGGCGGTCGTTCGTTAGACACCCTTGCCGTGGCGACCTTCGCCAGCGGCAAAGCGGGAGGCGCCCTCGACAGCGACGTCGAGCACCTCGCGGCCGAGCCGGTGCTCGAGCTCGAGGCCAGCCGCGAGCGACATCCCGGCTCCCTCCAGTGCGGCGCGGCGGTCGCTCAGCATCGTCCGTTGCGGGAAAGCGGCGAGCCGCTCGGTCAGCTCCAGCGCCTGCTCCAGGTGCCGTCCCGGCTCGGCGAGCTCGGTGACGAGGCCGATCCGCACCGCCTCCTCCGCCTCCACGGGGCGACCGGTGAGGATTAGATCCAGCGCTCGGCCCATCCCAATCACCCGCGGCAGCCGCTGCGTGCCGCCGTCGATCAGCGGCACCCCCCAACGACGCTCGAAGCAGCCGAAGACGGAGGCGGGGGTGGCGATCCGCAAATCGCACCAGAGGGCTAGCTCGAGGCCGCCGGCCAAACACCAGCCGTCGATTGCCGCGATCGTCGGCTTCGCGGGGGTGAGGCGGGTGAACCCCATCGGTCCCGCCGGGTCATCGACATCGAGGTCGATCGCCTTCAGGTCTGCCCCGGCGCAGAACGCCTCGCCGCCGGCCCCGGTGAGGACGAGGGCGCGCGCGCCCTCGTCAGCCTCAAACTGCTCGAGGCCGCTGCGCAGAGCGGAGGCGGTCTTGCCGTCTACCGCGTTGCGACGCTCGGGCCGGTCGATCGTCAGGACCGCGGCTGCCCCACGCCGCTCGTAGCGCACCTCGTCGGTCATCTAGGGATCGTTCCACAGCGGCCAGCCGCTGTGAATCCAAAGAAGGGAGCGGGCGGGCTAGTCGCAGCGCGGTCACGGGGTTCGCAGCGACGCCCGGCTCCCGAGTGTGCGCCCCGGTCGCCGACCAGGAGGGCAGGACTCCTCGGTCAGTCGCAAAGTTAGGGCCAGCTGCGGACAACTAAAAACGACCGGGGATGGCGCTCGTTTGCCTGCCTTGCGCGTAGCCTTCGCGCCAAGAAGCTCGTGACGCCACCTTCGAGACCTGCTCCCACTTGGCTTCCGTGGGGACCGGTCTCTCCCAGTCGCAAGTTGAACTTAGCCACCCCGCTCGCGCGACGCTAGGGGGGTGCGAAGGGGCTTCTCGCAAAACGGGCAAAAAGTGGGGTGGCGCGGCCGCCGTGTCGGGAGATACGGTCTCCGCCGATGACGGGGTCGGAGGCGTCCGCGCGGCGGGCGCGGCGCAACGTGGTCCTGACGGCGGCAATCGCCGGTCTTGGTGGGCTGCTCTTCGGCTACGACACCGGTGTCATCGCCGGGGCGCTGTTGTTCATCAAGACCGACTTCGATCTCGGCAGCTTCGCCCAGGGCCTGGTGGTCGCGGCGGTGCCGATTGGAGCAGTGGTCGGAGCGGCGATCGCAGGCCCGGCAGCAGACACCTATGGCCGGCGGTTGATGATCCTGGTCGCCGCCGCGGTCTTCATCGTCGGCGCCCTGGCCAGCGCCGCCGCCCCCGGGGTCGAGGTGCTGGTGATCGCCCGGGTGGTGATTGGGGTCGCGATCGGCCTCGCCTCCGCCGCGGCGCCGGTCTACATCTCCGAGGTCGCGCCGCCCGAGAGTCGTGGGCGCCTCGTCAGCTTCTTCCAGCTGGCGGTGACGATCGGGATCCTGGTCGCCTACTTAGTCGGCCTCGCCTTCGACCACGTCGAAGGCTGGCGCTGGATGTTGGGGCTCGGCTGCGTGCCGGCGCTGGCCCTGGCCTTCGGGATGATCCGGATGCCGCAGAGCCCGCGCTGGCTGGTGATGAGCGGTGACGACTTTGCGGCACGGGCGACGCTGGCGAAGATCCGGGTCGACGACCCGGACACGATCGACCGCGAGATCGAGGAGATCAAGGAGAGCATCGACGAGAAGCCGGGGCAGTGGAGCGAGCTGCTGCAGCCGGTGGTGAAAGCGGCGCTTGTTGTCGGGGTCGGCCTGGCGATCCTGCAGCAGGTCACCGGCATCAACACGGTCATCTACTACGCGCCGACGATCGTCGAATTCACCGGCGTCGACTCCTCGGCCGGGGCGATCCTGGCGGCGGTCGGGGTCGGGGTAATCAACGTCGCGATGACCCTGGTGGCGCTGCGGCTGCTCGACCGGGCAGGCCGGCGAACACTGCTGATGATCGGCGTCTCGGGGATGGTGATCTCGCTCTTCACCCTCGGCCTCGCCTTCGAGGGAGGGGGCGGCAGCACCTTCGACTCGGCCCTGGCGATCATCAGCCTGATGACCTACGTCGCCTCCTTTGCGATCAGCCTCGGGCCGATCTTCTGGCTCCTCAACGCCGAGATCTACCCACTCAGCGTCCGCAGCAAGGCGGCGGGGATCGGGACGATGGCGAACTGGACCTTCAACTTCATCGTCTCGCTTACCTTCCTGCTGCTGATCGAAGCCCTCGGACGCTCGGGCGCGTTCTGGTTCTACGGCGCGATCGGAATCCTCACCCTGATCTTCTGCTGGAAGCTGGTGCCGGAGACGAAGGGCAAGCACCTCGAGGACATTCAGGCCGAGTTCGAAGCGCGGGTGAAGCCCCAGGCTTGAGCGGTCCGGCTACCCTCTTCGGGTGCGGATTGACGAAATCATCTCTGAGCGGCGGCCGGCCTTCTCGGTCGAGTTCTTCCCCCCGAAGACGGCGGAGGCGACCGAGCAGCTCTACGAGACGGCGCGCGAGCTGCGGGCGCTGGAGCCCGACTTCGTCTCCGTCACCTACGGCGCCGGCGGCTCGACCCGCGACGGCACGGTCGAGATAACCAAGGCACTGAAGGACGAGATCGGGTTCGAGACGATGGCCCATCTCAGCTGCGTCGGCGAGACCACCGAGGGGCTGGCGGAGACGCTCGACCGAATCGAGGCGGCGGGGATTGAGAACGTCTTCGCCCTGCGCGGCGACCCGCCGCGAGGTCAGGAGGACTTCGTCCAACCCGATGGTGGGCTCGGGAGCGCAGCGGAGTTGGCTGCTTTCATCTCCGCCGGCTGGGACTTCGGCATCGGCGGGGCCTGTTTCCCCGAGGTGCATCCGGAGGCGCCGGACCTCGAGACCGACCTCCGCTACCTGAAGACGAAGGTCGACTCCGGGGCCAGCTTCCTCATCACCCAGCTCTTCTTCGACAACCAGGTCTACTTCGACTTCGTGCGGGCGGCGCGGGAACGCGGCATTGAAGTGCCGATCGTGGCCGGGGTGATCCCGGTCGCCAGCTTCGCCCAGACGAAGCGAATCTGCGACCTCTGCGACGCGACGATTCCGCCGCGGCTGGAAGCCGCGTTCGAGGCCGCCGGGGGGGACGCCGAGCGGGAGTTCGAGCTCGGAATCGCGTACGCCGCCCAGCAGTGCGCGGAGCTTTTGATCGCCGGGGCACCGGGAATTCACTTCTACGCCCTCAACCGCGCGCCAGCGACGCGGGCGGTGCTGGGAGCGTTGCGCGCGTCGCGGCCGTGGGAGCGCGTTCGGGGTGACGCTGCCGAAATGGAGCGAGCGGATTAACCTTTAGGCCATGGGTAAGGGAGAGCGCGAAAGAGAACGGCTCCGCGAAGAGCGGATCGCAGCCGAAGAAAAGGAATCACGCAGCGGCGGCAACCGGCTGATCATCGGCTACGCGATCGCCTCGACCGTGGTGATCGCGGTCGCGGTTCTGATCTTCGTCTTGGTCAGTGGCGGCGACGACAGTAGCGCCGATGGCACCGCCCACATCAACCTCAATGAGGAATTCGGCAATACCAATGGGGTCTCGCCTGACGAACGGGCTGGGATCGTGCCGGCGGCGGCCAAAGTCACCGATCTGAAAACGGCGGCTAGCAACGCCGGCTGCGAACTGCGGCTGAAACTGCCCGACGAGGGCCACACCCACCTTCCCCAGGGCTCCTCGCCTCCGACCTACAAAACCAGTCCGCCGAGCTCCGGCAATCACGTCGAGGCGCCCTACCAGCAGGCAGACGGTGCCTACTCTGAGGAACCGCTGCAGATGGATGTCGTTCACTCCCTCGAGCACGGTCGGATGGCGATCGAGTACTCGTCCGACCTGCCAGAAAAAGCCCAGCTGGAATTGAAGGGGCTGTACGACACGATGTACGGGGCATCGCTGCTCTTCCCCAACGAGGACATGGTCTACGACGTCGCAGCCGCAACCTGGACCAACCTGCTCGTCTGCCGGACCTACAAAGGCGCGGCCACGCTCGACGCGATCCGGGCCTTCGGCAAAGAGACCTGGGGCAAATACGGCGGCGAGCCCGTCTTCGCCTTCAAATTCACCGGCCCAACGCCGCTGGAACCTGACGAACCGAGCAACTAGCTCTTAGCGCGGTAGGCGGGGAAGTAGTCGGTCGTTTGGGCGCCGGCGCTGAGCCGCGCGTACGCAGACGGGTCGCAGATCAGCTCCGAGGTGAGCCACGCCTGCTGGCGGTTGGCGAAGCCGCGCTTGAACTCCTCGAGCGCGTCCCCGGGGGCGATGCCGCCACCGAGGTTGAGGGGTAAGCCGAGCTCGGTTGAGTGCTCGACCAGGCGGGCGACGACGTTCTTCATCGGCGAGTCGCGGAGATGGGAATCAGCGCTACCGCTGAGGTAGTAGTGGAGGTAGCCGTCACTGACCACGGCGAGAGAGGCGGCGGCGAGGGCGCCGTCCGGGGCGAGGGCGAGGGCGAGCCAGGTGCGCTCGGCTTCGAGGATGCGGTCGAAGTAGGGAGCACCGAAGAAGTAGTGCGGCGCCGCGTCGGTGCGGCGCATCGTCTGCTCGTAGACGTCGAGGAAGCCGGCGCGCTGGTCGGGGGTGGTGTCCGAGCCCGAGACCAGCTCCATCGCATAGCCCGCCTCGAAATTGCGGCGGACCTGGCGGCGGTCGCTGGGGCGGCTCTTCGGCGGCAGTTGCGGATCGGCGATCTGGACCACGTTGCGCTCCGTCGCAGCGGTGAGCGGCGGCTCCTCGAGGGTGTGTCGGAGAAAGACGCTGATCAGCCCCGTCGCACTCCACTCGATCCCCGCGGGATCCAGCGCGGCAGAGCTTATTGCCCCTATAGGTACAAAAGCTCTGCCGCGACCCAGTCCCGGGTAGCCGTAGGGGGAGATCGCGTCGCGCCGATCCGTGCCCTCGATCTCGCGGATGATCAGGGGCGCGAATAACTCTCCCGCCTCGCTCTCGATCCGCAGGGTGTGGGTGACGCCCTCGGCGTCGAGGAAGGGACGGGAGCGGAAGAACTGGTCGTCGGTTGCGGCTTCGCCTCGGTCTTCGAGCAGTTCGGCCTTGGCGGCGAGAGTGCTCACTCCAGCAAGTCCGCCGCGGCGGCGCGGAACTCGTCGGGGAGCACACCCCAGACCTCGCAGTCGTCGGCCGGGGCGTCCCTGCGCGCCAAATGGGCGCGCATCGTCCCCTCGTACTTCCAACCGAGACCGGCGACGGTCTTCTTCGCCACCTCGTTGCGGGCGGGGATGCGCCCGTAGACCCGGTGGGCGCCGTACTCATCGAAGGCTTTGGCGATCGTCAGCGCCTCGGCGCGGCGGCCAACGCCCTTGCCGCGAACGTCGTCGCCGATCAGGGCGCCAAGCTCGGGCGCGGTCTGGCGGAAGAGTCCGTAGAGGGCGGTGAAGCCGACCGGCTCCTCATAGCCCTCGACGACGATCGCGAACTTGCGGTCCTCGCCGGAATCGTCCATCGCCCGCCGGGCCCAGGCTTCCGCCTGCTCGAGGGTGAACTCGTCGCGTTGCTCCATCAGCGTCTGCGTCGCCTCGGGGTTGTTGAACCAGCGGTGCACGGCGGGGGCGTCGTCGGGCTCGAAGCGACGCAAGCTGACGGCGGGGCGATCGGCGCTCATCGCGAAAACCCTATCCCGCTCAGTCTGGCGCCAACCCCTGGCCGGTAAGGACCAGCCGGGCGGTCTTGAGGAGGATGCGGACGTCCAGGGCGGCGCTGCGGTGGTCGACGTACCAGACGTCGAGCTCGATCCGCTCCTCCCAGGGGATGCCGGCACGACCTTGGACCTGGGCCCAACCGGTGATTCCGGGGAGGACCTCGTGGCGGCGTTTCTGCTGCGGGGTGTAATCGTCAACCTGGGCCGGGATCGTCGGGCGGGGGCCAACGATCGCCATCTCGCCGCGCAGCACGTTGACCAGGTTGGGGATCTCGTCGAGCGAGGTGCGGCGCAGGAATCGCCCGGGGGCGGTGACGCGGGGGTCATCGCGGTAGACAACCTTGCCGACCCCAACCGGGTCGGACCCCTGGACCATCGTCCGCAGCTTCCACATCTCAAACTCGCGGCCGTCCAAGCCGACGCGGCGCTGGCGGTAAACCACCGGGCCAGGGCTGGTTAGTTTGACCGCAATCGCGGCGATCAGGAGCAGGGGCGAGAGGATCGCGAGGGCGAGGGCGGCGATCAGGATGTCGAAGACGCGCGGCATCAGCGGGTACCGGCTGCCTTCTCCCAGCGGCCGCCGGGACCGTGGCGCCGGCGGTCCCAGAGGCCGGCGGCGATCGAGGCGGTCGTCATCAGGTAATAGCGGGCGATCCGGAACGGGGCGATCGGCAGGGCGCGGCCGAGCAGGGCGGCGGCGAGCAGTCCCAGTTGGAGGACGAAGGCGAGCGCGTAGAACCAGCCGTCGCCGAGCAGGAAGGCGTTGGCAACCAGGGCGAGGAGGTGGAGGAACGGGCTGAGGTAGCGGAGCACGCGGTGGGAGATGATCTCGAACGCGAAGAGGGGCGAGTACCCGCGTGGGGAGAGCATCCCCTCGCCGACGACGATGTCCCACAGCCCGACCATCATCCGTCGTTTGCGGGCGAACTCGCCCTCCAGCGTCGGCACCATCTTCTCCTCGGCCCGGGCCGCAGGCGCGTAGATGGAGCGCAAGCCGCGCTTGGCGAAGGCGAAGGGGAAGCTGAGATCGTGGCTGCCGGAGGGAGCGAGCGGGATGTAGGCGTCGCGGCGTACGGCGTAGATCGCGCCGTTGCCGGCGGTGATGCCGGCCAGCGCCGACTCCATCTCCCGCACCGCCATCTCGTAGCGCCAATAGGCCCCCTCGAGGTTGTTGCCGCCGGCGTCGAGGAAGCGGACCTGGCCGCAGGCGTAGCCGACCTCGGGGTCGGCGAAGGGGGCGACGAGTTGCCGCAACGCATCGGCGGCCCAGACGCTGTTGGCGTCGGAGAAAGCAAGGACCTCGCCGGTGGCGCGCTCGGCGCCGGCGTTGAGGGCGGCGACCTTGCCACCCGGCGGCAGCTCAAGGACGAGGTCGGCCCCAGCGGCGCGGGCCCGCTCGGCGGTCGCGTCAGTTGACCCATCGGAGGCGACGATGATCTGCAGGTGATCGCGCGGGTAGTCGAGGGCGAGCGCGTTGGCAACCTTGGCGGCGATCACCTCCTCCTCGTCGTAGGCGGGGATGACCAGGGAAACGGTGGGAACTAATTCCAAAGCTCGAGGTCGCGTGTTCGACACCCGTCGCAAGCGCGTCAGCGCCCACAGCACCAGCGGGTAGCCGAGGTGGGTGTAGACGAGCAGGCCGGCGCTGAGCCAGAAGAGGATCGCGGCGACAGCGGTCACGGGCGCGTCTCCAGCAGCTCGCGGTAAAGGTCGAGCGTGAGGCGGGCGGCCTCGTCCCAGGAGAAGGGGCCGGCGGCGGCGCGGGACGCGGCGGCGGCGAGTTCGGCGCGGGCGCTCTCGTCCCCGACCAGCTCGGTCAGGGTCGCCGCCAGGGCCTCGGTGTCCCCCGGCGGGACCAGTCGCGCTGCACCGGTCTCCGCCACCTCGGGGAAGCCGCCGACCGCGCTGAGGACCAACGGCTTGCCGAAGGCGAGGCCGGTGTAGAGGACGCCGGAGTGCTCGGCATCGAGGTAGGGGAGGATGACGAGATCGGCACGGCGGAAGATCGCCGGGATCTCGGCCTCGTCGACGAAGCGAGTGACAAAGCGAACCCGGCCAGCGGCCGCCTCAGCCTGCCGCCGCAGGGGCTCGACGTCCATCCGCGGGTTGCCGACGATCCAGAGCTCGGCGGCGGGAGAGTCGGCGACGATCCGAGCGTAGGCCTCGAGCATGTTCTCGATCCCCTTGTAGGGGCGGAGGAGGCCGAAGGAGAGGATCACCGGGCCTTCGGCTCCCTCCAGCTCGGCCGGCAGCGGCTTCTCCTCCGGCAGTTCGGTCAGGTAGTCGAAAGCGCCGTGGGGGATGACGCGGACCTTGCCGGGATCGAGGCCAACCTCTCCCCGCAGCCGTGCGGCGCTGTGCTCGGAGTGGGCGACGACCGCGTCCATCGCGCCGAAGACGCGGCGGGCGCTGCGCACCTGGCGGCGGCTCGGCTGCGGCGGCAGGATGTAGTGGGCGGTCATCACCCGCGGTCGCCGTGACGGCAGCAAGCGGACGTCGAGCGGGGGGACCGTCAGCCACTGGTAGTGGATGACGTCGGCGTCGGCGTCGCGGCGGAAGCGAAGCATGTCGGGGATGTGCTCCAGCGCCTTGAAGGGAAGGCGGGCCGGCGCCTCCAGCCCACGGCTGGCAGAGCGCCGGTAGAAGTTCTCCGCAACCCGGTAGCCCTCAGCGGAGGGCACCCGCCCATAGAGGAAGCGCGTGGTCAGCAGCTCGACCTCGGCGCCGGCGCGCGCGAGGGCCGCCGCCAGGGCGCGGTCGTAGGGCGGCGTGAAGGCCGAGGGGTCGACGAGTTGAACCTTCATGTGGCATGCACCGCATGCAAGCGGTGTGGCGGATTATCGTGACCCCCTTGTCCCCCACGCTCTCCTACTGCGTCGTGGACACGAACGGCCGCGAGTACCTGCTCGCCTGCCTGGCCGCGATCGAGCGCACCCACCCCGCCGGCGTCGAGCGCGAGGTCCTCGTCCTCGACAACGCTTCCGACGACGGCTCGGCCGCGGCGGTGCGGGAGCTGGGCGGCGAGATCCGGCTGATCGCGCTGGAGCAGCGCACCGGCAAGGCGGAGAACGACTCGACCCTGATGCGCGAGGCGAACGGCAAGTACTGCCTGCTGTTGAACGAGGACTCGGAGCTGCGCCCGGGCGCCGCGGCGGCGTTGGTCGGAGCCCTCGACGCGGACCCGCGAGCGGCCGCAGCGACGCCGCAGCTGCTCGCCTCCGATGGCAACCCCGTCCCCTCCGCCTGGCGCTTCCCCGGCGTCGGCACGGCGGCGATCGGCGCGCTTTTTCTCCACCGCTGGTTGACCGTCCAAAGCAAGGGCAGCGCCACCCGCCGGGTCGACTGGGCGCAGTCGAGCGCGCTGATGGTGCGACGGGAGGCCGCCGCCGAGGTCGGCTACATGGACCCGGACTTCTTCGTCTACTACGACGAGTGCGACTTCGCCAAGCGCCTGGCGGACGCGGGCTGGCACTCGCTCTTCGTCCCAGCCGCCGCGGCGGTCCACCACGATCAGCTCTCGACTGATCTCGCTAAAGGCCTGCCGCGGATCGTCGAATTCCACCGCAACCGCGAGCTCTACATGCGAAAGCACCACGGACGAGTGGCGGCTATCGCGGTGCGCGTTCTCACCGCCTGGTCCTACGCGTTGAGGGCACTGGCCGCGGCGGTCCTTCCCAATCGCCCGGCGAAGATCTTCTGGGCCCACGCCCGGCAGGCGCTGTTCCCAAACCGCGGCGAGTCGATCCGCGACCGGGCTCAGGGCTGACGTCAGTTGCGGGCGTCTTCGTCCATGCGCTCCACCTCGTAGACCTCGGGGATGCGGCCTTCGACCGCGGGCTCGGCTCGCAGTGCGGTGCGGAAGTCGGCGGCCAGAGCGCCGGGGTGACGCAGCCTCGCCAGCCAGCCCCGCTCCTCTGGGGTGAAGAAGCCGCTGGCGAGGAGGGCCAGCGGGTAGGCAGCGAAGAGAACGACGCGCAGTGCCAGGCCAAGGGCGCCTGAAGTCGGAACAAACAATTCCGCCACCCCGACGAGAACCGCGACGGTCAGGACCACCCTCAGCAGGCGACCCCATTCGTATGGCACCGGGAAGAGGCGCTGGGTGAAGACGTACATCATCCCCAGCACCACCACGTAGGAAGCGACCAGGGCGAGGCCGGCGCCGGCGATACCCAGCGATGGCACCAGCGCCAGGTTGAGGGCGACGTTGGCGACGAGGGCGCCGATCGCCGCCGGCAAGTTGAACTCGGTCCGGCCCGTGCGGCCGAGGATCACCACCAGCACGAGATAGAGCGCGTAGAGGGTGACCGCGGTCGAAACCAGCCCGATCGCTTCGTAGGCGTCGAAGAATTTGGGCGCCGCCAGGGCACGGACGATCCAGCGCGAGAACAGCCACATGCCGGTGACGACGAAGGCGGTGCCGGCGACGAAGAGGGTGACGACGGTGGCGTAGGTCTTGCGGGCCTCCTCGTCGTCGCGGATCGAATAGGCGAGCGGCGGCCAGGCGAGCTGGAAGCCGCGGACGAGGACGTTGACCCCCTGCGCGAACTTGACCGCCAGCGAGTAGAGCCCGGCCTCGGCGAGGCCGAGGGTGCGAACGATGATCAGGCGATCGACGAAGTTGAGCAGGTAGAGCGAGACCTCGGCCGGCATCGTCGGCAGGCCGAAGCGGAAGAGGCGGCGCAGCAGCGGGACGTCGAGCCGCAGCGAGAGGCGCCGCCACTGCATCGCGATCAGGACGACCACGAACACAGCGCCGGTCGCGTAGCTGCCGAGCAGCAGCCCGCGGGCGCCCTCGTCGAGGCCGACGACGAGGATCACGGTCAGGGTGATCGCCGCAACCACGTTGAGGATCGTGGTGAGGAAGAAAGCCCGCGCCCGCTCCTCGAGCCGGAAGAGGGTGAGCATGAACTCCCACATCGTCAGCACCCAGAGGCCGCCGATGGCGATCCGGACAAGCTCGGCTCCCGAGGCGCCGGCCGGTAGTTCCGAGGGGTCGAGCAGGGCTTCGGACAGCGGCCCGGCAAACGGCAGCACAATCAGGGCGCCCAGCGTCGAGAGCCAGAAGAGGCCGGCGAAGGTGCTCTTGACGACCTTCTGCGCGTCCTCGTCGTCCTGGTAGTAGAAACGCAGGATCGCCTCGATCAAGCCGAAGCGGATGACGATGCTGGCGAGAACGACCGCGGCGAAGAGGATCTCGGCGGCGCCGTAGTCCTCGGGGGTGAGGAACCGCGTGTAGAGCGGCAGCAGGGCGACCGCGATGACCTTGGAGAGGATGCTGGCCGCCGTGTAGGCGGCGCCGGTCGTCGCCAGGCGGCGCAGGTATCCCGACATGGTCAGACCCTATGCAGGGTCGCGGATTGCTGGCGCCGCCAACGAGGCCCCAACAGCTAATAAGACCCAGGTGATCGGGTCCTCGAAGAAGCCCGCATACGCCAACGTATGGACAAGCAGCGCCACAAACGCCGCTAGGACTGCTGCCCTGGCGACTAGACCGGCGGGTGGCGACGATCGGGAGGACTCTCCCGATAGGGAGAGCCCCCGATCGGAGACAGGACCCGCCGGCCAACTACGCCAGAGCCCTTTGCCGAGCGTCCACAACGCCACGATGACCAAGGCGAAGTAGACGAGCAGTCCCATGAGGCCTTGCTCGGCCGCCACGGTGACTGGCTCGGTGTGGGAGACGATTACTGGCGCGTCTTTGTTCTCCCGGTTCTGCCGGTACGCGGCCTGGAAGGAACCCGAGCCGTATCCCTGGATCGGCTTGTCCGCGAAGAGGTCCAGCCCGCCCGAGACCAAGCTGCCGCGGCCGCTGAAGTCGACATTGAGGCGGTCCCAGGTGAGTTTTCCGGAGCCGCCCGCGAAGAGGATCACCAACAGGGCGCCGACGGTTCCAACCGCGACGGCGACCAGGGTCCAGCGCCAGCTCCAACGGATCGCCGCCAGCATCGCCAGGCCCGCCAGCAGGGCGAGGAAGCTCGACTGCGAGAAGGTCGGGACCAGCCCGATCCAGAGGACCGCGATCAGGCCGGTGAGCCACCAGAAGCTGTCCCGCGTCCGTGCCCAGAGCATCGCCGCCGTTGCCAGCACCGTGATCAGAGCCAGGTAGCGCCCGTAGACGTTCGGGTCCCAGAAGACCGAGTTGACGCGGAAATAGGTGTGGAATTCGTTCGAGCGGATGATCTGGTCGTTCCAGAAGAGGCTGCGGGTCGCGAACTCGATGCTGCCGATGAGGACGAACAGGGTCGCCTCGACACCGAGCACGATCAGCGCCCAACGCAGCAGCCGCCGATCCCACTCCACCTCGCGCAGCAGCCGGTAGGCGACGGTGAAGGGGATGAAGAAGAAACAGACGTTTTGCAGGCCCTTGGAGAAGTCCTCGGAGTAGAGGGTCTGCAGGGCGTAGAGAACAACCGCCGTGGCCAGCAGCCAGGCCAGCGCCCGCGGCGGGTGGGCCGCAGGCGGGTCAGACCAGTCACGCAGCAGCGTCGCCACCACTGCCGCGGCGATCACCAAGTACAACGGCACCAGCAGGTTCGCGGTATCCCCGCCGGCTTCCAGCGGCACCCGGAACGGCAGGGCGACGATGATCGCCAACGGCATCAGGATCGGCCAGCGGCGGAAGAGGTAGGTCAGAGCCCCAACAGTGACCGCGGCGATCAGCAGTAGGACCACGATTCGTCCCTCGTCGTGGCGGAGGTCAACGATCTGGGCGGTGTGCCACTGATCGCCGGCGATCAGCACCGGGAAAAGGGCCATCGCCAGCACCATCGCCGCGCTGCGCGGGCGGCCGGGCGGCAGCAGGATCGCGGCAGCGCTGGCAGCCGCCGCGATCATCAGCCCGCCACCAGCGAGGAAGTCGCTCAAGGCTTGGCCTCCGCGCCGAGCCCGCCGCCGTCCGCCCGGGTCACGCACTTGGACTTCTCTTGCTTTGGCGCCGGGTGCAGGCGGATCGTCCCCGGCGTCACTAGGGTCCGCTCCGATCCCAGTTTGACCCGCAGCTTGTAGCGGCCGGGAGGAGCGGTGCCGCCGCCGCGCTGGCGGCCGTCCCAGTAGAAGGTGAAGTAGCGGTAGCGCTTCAGGAAACGGTCGCGGGCGAGGGTGACGACGACCATCCCACCCGGCTTGATGATCTGGACGGTGGCGTCATTCGACTGGGTAACGCGGAAGCGAATCCGCATCAGGTCGTGGCGGCAGTCGTCGTTGGGGGTGAAGCTGTGGACCCGCGCCGTGCCCTTCTGATGCGGCGCGCCGACGAAGCTGACCCGGTCGAGGACCAGCGGGTCGCGCTTGACCAGCTGGGCGTAGGCGAAGGCGGCTAGCGTCGCGAGGACGAGGAGCGCGAAGACGATCGCGGCCGGAGAGAGGCGTCGGCGATCGTCATTCCGTGGTTTCGGCATTGTCCTCGCCGACGACCACCGCGACGTCGGCGCCTGCCGAGACCGATTCGATTTCCCCGCTCATCGGCTGCAGCTTCGAGACCCCCAGCTGCTTGGCCACCTTGCGTGCCTCCGGCTTGTGGCCCGTTTTGAACATCACCACGCTTTCGGCGAAGCTCGAGCTGCTGTTGGTGACGGCGCCGAGGCTGAAGCCCTTGCCCTCGACCTTGTCGCCGTAGGTGGCGGCGAGACCCGGCACCGAGGTGCCGTTGAGGACGCTGACTTCGATTTCGGCCGGCTTCACCTGCGCCGCTGCCTGTTTGGAATTGCCGCCCTGAGCGCCATCGTCGTCGCCGCTGACGAGTAAATAGCCGACCCCGGCGACGATCGCGATCACCACCACGAACAGGGCGATCAACGTCCCCGGATGGGAAGCCATCTCGCCAAAGTTGGAAAACCGCCCGCGCAAGCGTTCGCCCGTCGTCTGCTCCGGCAGGCCTTCCTCGCGGCGCCGGCGGCGCTCCTCGCGATTGGAAAGGGCCTCCTGTTCAGCGGTCCGGGCTTCCTCCAGTTCCCGTAGCTCCTCCGCCCGCTGGGCAGCGATCGTCGAGGTCTGCTCCTTGCGCTCGGCGTCGCGCTCGGGGGCCGAGCCGGCCCATTCGCGCAGACGACGGATGTCCCGCCCCTGGGTGAACGAGAGGAGGGCGAGGACGGCCAGGCCGAGGAAAGCGGCCAAGCCGGCGAAGGCGCCGATTTGTTCGATCGCATGGACCAAAGTGGCTGCGAGAGGCTATTCGTTGGGGACGACCGTCGCGGCGTCGCCGCCCGGTGAGGCGATCAGCTCGACCACCCGCTCGGCCAAATTAGCCTCGTCGCCGGCCAGAACCAGGTGTTCCAGCGAGTTCAGGGTCGACTCGACCCACTCCTGGTCGAGGGGCGTCTGGCGCACCGCGCGGTTGATCCGCCGGGCCGCCGTCGGCTGCTCCTCCTCGTTGGTGGAGAAGAGGATCTCGTGCAGCTTCTCGCCGGGCCGCGGCTTGGTGAACTCGACCGCGATGTCCTTCTCGGGCTCGTAGCCGGCCAGCCGGATCATGTTGTGGGCGAGGTCGACGATTTTCACCGGTTCGCCCATGTCGAGGACAAAGACCTCGCCCTTGCCGGTGCCGATGTCGCCGGCGCGGATCACCAGCTGCACCGCCTCCGGGATGGTCATGAAGTAACGGGTCATCTCCGGGTGGGTGACGGTCACCGGTCCCCCCCGCTCGATCTGGCTGCGGAAGATCGGCACCACGCTGCCGGAGGAGGCGAGGACGTTGCCGAAGCGGACCGAGGCGAAACGCGTCTCGGGGAATTTGTCGCCGGCCGCCTCGACGATCCACTCCGCCATCGCCTTCGAGGCACCCATCACCGTCTTCGGGTTGACCGCCTTATCGGTCGAGATCAGGACAAAGCGCTCGACTTTGGAAGCGGCGGCGGTCTCGGCCGTGACCCGGGTGGCGATCGCGTTGTTGCGCACCGCCTCCAGCGGGTTGGACTCCATCAGCGGCACGTGCTTGTAGGCCGCGGCGTGGAAGACGATGTCGGGTTTGAAGCGCTGCATCACCTCCAGCATCCGGTGCGGCTCCTTGCAGTCGGCCAGCACCGACTCGCAGCTGGCGAAGTGACGCTCCTCGACCATCTCGCGATCGATCTCGAAGAGGTTGTCCTCGGCGTGGTCGAGCATCACCAGCAGGCGCGGCTTCACCTGGGCAATCTGACGGCAGAGCTCGGAGCCGATCGAGCCGCCGGCGCCGGTGACGAGGACGATGCGGTCGCGCAGGTAGGCGCCGACTCGGTCCAGCTCGCGGACGATCGGCTCGCGACCGAGCACGTCCTCGACCCGCACCTCGCGCAGCTGTTTATTGAGCTGAACGCCGCCGCGCAAAAGCTCAAAGACGGTCGGCAAGGTGCGGACGCGAATCTCGCGCTCGCGGCAAGCGGCGACGATCCGAGCGCGCAGGTTGCCGGGCGCCGAGGGGATCGCGATCACGACCTCGTCGGGCGCGGTCTCGTCGAGAATCGCGTCGATCTGCTTGGTCGAGCCGAGCACCTTCAGACCCAGCATTCGCATCCCCCGCTTGCGCGGGTCGTCGTCGACGAAGCCGATCGCGGTGGCGCCCAGGTTGGGATTGAGCTGCAGCTCGCGAACCACCATCTGGCCGCCCGAGCCGGCACCAACCACCAGCACCTCGTGCTTCGGCAACCGGGCGCCGCGGTTGGGACGCTCGAGGACCAGCCGCACGGCGAGCCGAGCGCCGGCGATCAGCAGGGCCGTGAGCAGGAAGTCCATCACCTCGACCGAGCGCGGCAGCGTGTGCTCGAAGGGCTTGGCGACGGCGAAGACGACGACCAACAGGGCGCTGGCGACAGCAACCGCGCGCAGGATCAGGAGGAAGTCGCGACCGCTGACGTAGCGCCACCACTTCTGGTAGAGCCCAAAGGCATAGAAGACGATCAGCTTGCCGGCGACGACGAAGCCGACCGACTGGGCGAAGAGGGTCTCGTAGCGCTGCGGCCAACCGTGCGGGTCATCAAGGAAGCGCAGCTGGAAGGCAAGGAAATAGGCCAGCGCGATGAGCACGGCGTCGGCCGCTATCTGCAAAACCCGGTTGCGGTAGACAGGGTGGTTCAACCGGCGCATGAGGGGTCGAGTTTAGTTGCTGTTCAGCTTCGTCCCTAGAATGCGCGCTTCACTGATGCCGATCACCCCATACGCAAGCGTCACCGACTTCTTCCTCGACCCGATCGTCAACTGGGGAACCGACTTCATTAGCAGCACCGGCTTACCCGCCGTGTTCGTGCTGATGACGCTCGAGTCCGCCTGCCTGCCGGTCCCCAGCGAGGCAATCATGCTCTTCGCCGGCTCCAGCGTGGCCGCCGGCGACCTGACCCTGTTCGGGGTCGTCGCCGCGGGCGTGCTCGGCAACCTGGTCGGCTCCTGGATCGCCTACGCGATCGGCTACTTCGGCCGCATCGACCTGCTGGAAAAAAACAAGCTGATCCACATCAGCCCCAAGCACCTGAAATGGGCCGACGACCTGTTCGCGCGCCACGGCGACCCGATCGTCTTCTTCTCGCGGATGCTGCCGATCATCCGCACCTTCATCTCGCTGCCGGCCGGGGTGGCGAAAATGCCGTTCTGGCGGTTCACGGTGTTGACCACGCTCGGCTGCATCCCCTGGGTGCTGATGTTGGCGCTGATCGGCAAGAGCGTCGGCGATAACTGGGAAGAGTGGCGCGACCACCTGCACTACCTCGACTACATGGTCGTCGTCGCGGTGATCGCCGGCGGCGTCTACTGGCTGATCAAGCGGCGTCGACGCCCGCCGGCCGAACCGGCGAGCGCCACCGAGAGTTGAGCGGCCTTCCAGCTCGGCGCGCGGTCGCGCTGGGGCTGGTCCAGGGCCCGGCCGAGCTGCTGCCGGTCTCCAGCTCTGCCCACATCGTCCTCATCCCCTGGCTCGCCGACTGGGACTGGGACGGGATCGACCCGGAGCTGCGCAAGAGCTTCGAGGTGGCTCTCCACACCGGCGCCGCGGCGGCGCTCCTGATCGGCCAACGGCGGCTGATCGCCGAGGAGCTGCGCCATTTCAATGGCCGCCGGGCGCTCTTGCTGGCGCTCTCCTTCGTGCCGGCCGCGGTTGTCGGCTACACCCTGGAGCGGCCGATCGAGCGGCGGCTTGGCGGGCCGCGGGCGACCGCCTATGGGCTGCTGGCCGGGGCGGCGGCGATGCTGGTCGCCGATCGACGGCCGCAGCGGCGGGGGCGCGGGGAAGCGACGCCGATCGACGGGCTGGCGCTGGGCGTCGCCCAAGCGGCGGCGCTGGCGCCCGGCGTCTCCCGCAACGGCGTGACGCTGGCGGCGGCGCGTTGGCGGAGCTTCTCCCGCGACCAAGCGAACCTGCTCTCGCGCACGATCGCGCTGCCGATCATCGTCGGCGCGACGGCGCTGAAGGGCGGGCGACTGGCGCGGCGCGGGACCACGCCAGAGCTGCGCCGTTCCCTGGCGGTCGGCGTCGGCGCCTCCTTCGCCTCCACCCTCGCCTCGCAGCGGCTGATCAAGCTGGTCGAGCGCGACCGAGCCCTCTGGCCCTACGCCGCCTACCGGATGGGCTTGGCGGCGGTAGTTCTCAAGCGCCTGTCCAGATGAACAGCGCATCCGATTTTGGCCACACCTGAGTGGGGCAAATGTCGGCTGCGGAAGCCCCATCTCGCTTGAACCTTTTCATTTGCAGGCATTTCCAGAATTTGGAGAAATTTGGATTTCATTTGGAGTTGGGCCTGCCGGAGCGACTGAGAGAATCCGGCGAATGACCGCAAGTGACGCTTACGCCAAAGCCGGGGTCGACCAGGGGGCGGCGGATTCGGCCGTTGCTGGGTTGGTCCGTGCCCTGGGGGCGATCAGCCTCGATCGCCCCTCGGCCCAGGTGCCGCTGCCGGGTCATTACGCCTCCGTGATCAAGATCGACGAGCGGACCGGGATCGCGCTCTCCACCGACGGGGTGGGGACGAAGCTGGTCTTGGCCGAACAGCTCGGCCGCTTCGACACGATCGGGATCGATTGCGTGGCGATGAACGTCAACGACGTGATCTGCGTCGGCGCCGAGCCGCTGGCGATGCTCGACTACATCGCGATCGAGAAGGCCGACCCGGCGGTCTGCGAGGAAATCGGCGTTGGCCTCGCACGGGGAGCGGAGAAGGCCGGGATCGAGATCCCCGGCGGCGAGCTCGCGCAGCTCGGCCAGCTGGTCCGCGGAGTCGACGTCTCCGGCGCCTGCTTCGGCACCGTCGCCCTCGACGCGATCGTCGACGGCGCTGCGGTCGTGCCCGGCGACGTCGTTATCGGCCTCCCCTCCACCGGCCTGCACTCCAACGGCTACACCCTCGCCCGCTCGGCACTGGCCGAGATCCCGCTCGACGACGAACGGCTCGGCCGGCCCCTGGGCGATGTCTTGCTCGAGCCGACCGAGATCTACGTCAAGCCGATCGTCGAGCTATTGCGCTCCGAGGTAGAGGTCCACGGACTCGCCCACATCACCTCCGGCGGGACCAAGAACCTGCTCCGTCTCGCCGCCGAGGTCGGCTACGAGATCGACGATCCGCTTTCGGTACTCCCAGTCTTCGACCTAATCCAGCAGCAGGGCTCCGTCTCCGACGAGGAGATGCGCGAGGTCTTCAACATGGGCTGCGGCTTCTGCGTCGTCGTTCCGGCCGCCGACGAAGCCGCCGCACTCGAGTTGCTTCAGCCCCACTACCCGGAGGCGAAGCGGGTCGGCCGCGCAACCGAAGGACCACGCGAGATCCATTAAGCCGCCTTCCGGCCCCAGGCGTCGTAACGTTGGCCCGCAAGTGAGCGACCGCCCCCCGACCAGCTCCCAGATGATTGGCACCGTGCTCTCCGGCCGCTACAAGCTGGAGGCGAAGCTCGGCAGCGGTGGGATGTCGACCGTCTACCTCGCCCGCGACACGACCCTCGACCGGGCGGTGGCGGTAAAGGTGCTGCACCGAGAGATGTCCGAGCAGGCCGACCAGCTCGAGCGCTTCCGCCAGGAGGCGCGGGCGGTGGCGAAGCTCTCCCACCCCAACGTCGTCGCCGTGATCGACGCCGGCGAGGACGGCGGCCACCCCTACATCGTCTTCGAGTACGTCGAAGGGGAGACGCTGAAGCAGCGGATCAACCGGGTCGGGGCGCTCGACACCCAGGAGGCGCTCGCCTACGCGATCGAGGTCGCCCGCGGCCTCACCGTCGCCCATGCCCGCAGCCTGGTCCACCGCGACATCAAGCCGCAGAACGTCCTGATCGACGCCGAGGGCCGGGCGAAGCTGACCGACTTCGGCATCTCCCGCCAGCTCGAACAAGACGGGATGACCGCCACCGGCCGCGTCCTCGGCACCACCGACTACGTCTCGCCGGAGCAGGCAATGGGGCACTCGGTCGACCAGCGCTCCGACATCTACTCGCTCGGTGTCCTCCTTTACGAGATGCTGGTCGGGGGAGTCCCCTTCCAGGCCGACAGCCAGGTCGGGGTGGCGATGAAACACGTCAACGAGGAGCTGCCCGACGTCCAGCAGCGTCGGCCCGAGCTCTCGGCCGCAGCGGCGATGGTGGTCGAGCGGGCGACCGCCAAGGACCCGGCGCAGCGCTACCAGCAGGTCGGCGAAATGATCGACGACCTTGCCACCGCGCTCGAGGTCGAGGCGGCTCGGGCCGGTTCGACGACCGGCGAGGCGACGAGCGTGCTGGAAGCGGTACCGCCGACCGAGCGCAAGCTCTCCGGCGGCGGCCGCTGGTCCCGGCTTTGGCTTGCCCTGCTCCTACTCGCCTTTGCCGGCGCCGTGGCGGCGGTGATCTTGATCAGCAGCGGCAACGGGCCCGGCGGTGGCGGTGGCGCGCTCGACGACAAGGGAGCGCCGATCGCGTTGGAAGGCGCGTCTGACTACGACCCGCAAGGGGACGGCGAAGAGGACCCCGAAGCGGTCAGCCTCGCGATCGACGGCAACCCCACTGGCACCGCCTGGAGCAGCGAGCACTACGACGACACCGAATTCGCGGGGACGAAGACCGGCCCCAACCCCGGTGTCGGCCTCTACGTGGTGACGAAGGCGACCACGACGCCGGCGGAGATGATCATCCGCGGCACCCCCGGCTGGGACGCCGAAATCTACGCCGCTCCCGCCGGGCCGCCGGAAGAACTCTCCGAATGGGGCGAACCGGTCGGTGAGGTGGAAGACGCCGGCGAGCTCGAGGAGGTCGAGCTCCATCTCGGCTCCCCGGCCAAGTACTTCTTGATCTGGTTCACCAAGGCCGCACCCTCCCGCGACCAGGAGGGTCGCTACCGGATCGAGATCAGCGACGTGAAGCTGGTCGACTGAGTCCTGCCGCAACGGGTATAGGAACAATGCTCTCGGATCTTTACATCGATCCGTGTAGCATTCGACAATGGCAGAACGAGGCGCCGTACCCAACGTTCCGAAGGCGCGCCGCCGCGCGCTCGACGCCGTCCGCTCGCTCTTCTCGCCGCTGCTGCCAGACGACTACCTCGAACTGATCAACCCGCTCTGGTCGACCCAGGAGCTGCGGGGGCGGATCGAGCGGATCGTGCACGAGACCCCCGACGCGGTGACCGTGCTGATCAAGCCGGGCTACGAGTGGGCGGGGCACCAGCCCGGCCAGTACCTGCGGATTGGGGTGGTGGTGGACGGCGTCCATCACTGGCGCGCCTACTCCCTAACCACCGACCCTGGCCGGCCCGACGGCCTGATCGGGATCACCCCGAAGCTCGTCGACGCGGGCAAGGTCTCGCCCTTTCTCGTGCGACAGGCGCGACCCGGTGACATCGTCCGCCTCGGCGGCGTCGAAGGGACCTTCGTGTTGCCTGACCCGCCTCCCCGCAAGCTCCTCTTCGTCAGCGCCGGCAGCGGCATCACGCCGATCATGAGCATGTTGCGCAGCCTCGATCGTGACGGGGCGCTGGACGACGCGGTCCACGTTCACTCCGCCCGCAGCGCCGACGGCGTCATCTTCGGCGAGCAACTCCGGGACCTCGACGCCCGCCGTTCCGGCTATCGCCCGCACCTGCAGATCACCGGCGAGGCGGGGCGCGTCGCCCCCACCCAGCTCGACGAGCTTTGTCCCGACTGGCGCGAGCGCCACGCCTTCGTCTCCGGCCCAGGCGAAATGCTCGACGCCCTGGTCGAGCACTGGCAAGCGGAGGGAGATCCTGAGCTGCTGGAGATGGAGCGTTTCCAGCCGGTGATCGGTGGTAACGCGGTCGCCGGTGAGGGCGGCGCCGTCCGCTTCCTCTCCAGCGGGATCGAGACCGAGTGCGGCGGCGGCACGCCGATCCTCGTCGCCGGCGAGGAAGCTGGGGCCGAGCTGCCGTTCGGCTGCCGGATGGGTATCTGCCACACCTGCATCGGACGCCTCTGCGCCGGTGAGGTGCGGGACCTGCGGACTGGGGAGATCCACGGGCAAGAGGGAGAGATGGTCCGAACTTGTGTCAACGCGCCGGAAGGCGACGTTGCAATCGCACTATGAGGAAAAGGAAAACGAGATGAGCCCGACTGCAGCTGCCCCGATCGACACCCATATTGAGAGCCCCCTGGCGCACCTCTCCGAGGAGCAGCTCGATGAGCTGGGGCGCGAGTTCGATGCGATCCGCGACCGGGTCATGGCCGAGCTCGGCGACCGCGACCGGCGCTACATCGAGAGCATGATCGAGATGCAGCGGCGGCTGGCGGTCCTCGGACGGGTGCTGCTGCTCGCCTCCCGCAACCGCGGCGCCTGGGTAGCGGGGACCACCGCGCTCTCCGCCGCGAAGATCCTCGAGAACATGGAGATCGGGCACAACGTGATGCACGGGCAGTGGGACTGGATGAACGATCCGCGCATCCACTCCTCGACCTGGGACTGGGACACCGCCTCCACCGCCGAGGCCTGGAAGCACTCCCACAACTACGTTCACCACACCTACACCAACATCCGCGGCAAGGACAAGGACCTTGGCTACGAGATCATGCGGATCGACCCGGAGCAGAAGTGGCACCCGGTCTACCTCGCGCAGCCGGTCTACAACCTGATCCTGGCGGCGCTGTTTGAGTGGGGCGTCGCCCTGCACGACCTCGACTTTGAGGCGATCCGCAAGGGCCACAAGCCGATGCACCAGGTGAAGCGGGAGCTGAAGGGGATCGCGGGCAAGGCGAAAAGCCAGATCGTCAAGGACTACATCGCCTGGCCGCTGGTCAGCGCCCTTGCCGCGACGGCTGTCGACGTCGTGGTGGAGACGCGCCGGCAACGCAAGCAGCCCCGCGGGATCCTCGGCCGAGTGAAGCGCAAGCGGCAGAGCCGCTGGGCGCCGATAGTGGAGGCCACGCTGAACAGCGGTAGCAAGACCTTCCGCGCGACCGCCAAGGCGGACGCGACGGCGAACATCGTCCGCAACGTCTGGGCCTACGCGATCATCTTCTGCGGCCACTTCCCCGACCAGACCTACACCTTCTCCCCCAAGGAGGTCGAGAACGAGAGTCGTGGCGGCTGGTACATCCGCCAGCTCACCGGCTCCGCCAACATCGAGGGTGGCCCGATGTTCCACGTCGCCAGCGGCAACCTCAGCTACCAGGTGGAGCACCACCTCTTCCCCGACATGCCGAGCACCCGCTACGCCGAGATCGCCCCCCAGGTCAAGGACGTCTGCGAGCGCTACGGGCTCCCCTACAACAGCGGCCCGTTCAGCCAGCAGCTGGGAATGGTGCAGCGGACGATCCTGCGACTGGCCTTCCCCGGCGGCAAGCCCCGACCGAAGCCGGGGCCCTACCGGGGCGAGGATGTCGCCGTCGATTGAGTCAACTGGTCCAGATACTCAGCTGTTCTTGACAGGTGCTCACCTGCGTCGGAAAGTAGCTGCCAATCCGACAAAGCGACGTTCGGATCATCCGGACGAGGAGGTCGCTCATGAATGTGAAGCTCCTGCTGATGGCTTGCATCGCTCTAAGCGCCGTCCTGCCCCCCGCAGCGCAGGCGGTAAACAAACCCGAAGTCACATATCCGACAGGAACCAAACTGGAAACGAACAAGAACATCCAGGCGGTGAATGTTGGTGAACCCAAAGTGACATGGGGTGGCAACACGATCACCTGCACCAGCTCGAAATGGAAAGGAACACTGAAGAAGAACACCGGCACCGAAGTCGAAGCCGACGTGGAAAGCGCCACCTTCAACAGCGGCGGCGAGTGCACCACCGGAGCTCTCGGAGCGTCGATCAAAACGACGCCGGAAAAAAACGGAACTCCCTGGTGCTTGAGGTCGACTCCAGAACTGGCGGACACAGAATTCCAGATCAGAGGCGGGAAATGCAGCGGAGCAGTCCAGCCGATCGGGCTCGTAATCAGCACAACACAAACAGTCGTCACCGAAAAATGTATCTATGAACAGGAAGAACCCCTCGTCGGCACCTACCAGACACATCCCAATGACGCAGTCTTCAGCCTCTTTGAAGCGCCGTTCAACTGGGTGCTCGGCAGCTTTGTCTTCTGCTCGGGCGGACTTTCTATCGATGCTGCGTTCACATTCGAACGAGCAGGGTCTGGACCCATCTACATCTCCGCCGGCCCGCGGCTCACATTCCCGACAGGGACGACTCTCGCCGTCAGTAACGCCCTCAAAGGAACGGCCACCGGCACCATTTCATTGACAGGAAGCTTCACCACATCGTGCAGCGGCGGCGAACTGACCGGGACGCTGAGGAAAAACACCGGAACCGAAATCCAGGCTGATATCGAAGGCGTCACCCTGCCAGGGTGCGGCGTGGGTCTCAATTGGACATTCAACGGCACCAACGGTCTTCCATGGTGCCTGGAAGCGACCTCAAAAATGGCTGCCGATGAATTCCAAATCAGGGGGAACAGGTGTAGCGAAGCGGCCAGGCCGATCCGCTACACCTACGAGAAGTACAGCGTCAGCACGGTGGAATGTAAATACGAGAGGGCCGCGGCCCTTGCCGGCTCCTACGCAACACATTCCGAAGATGCCGTTCTGAGTTTCAAACAAGCCGTATTCCTCGAGGTGGAACCGAGATCGAGCAGCTGTCCCGACGAAGCCCAGCTCGACTACTCGATGACACTCGAAGACGAAAGCGCAAGCAAACCTCTCTACATCTCGTAAGGCTGAGGTCGGGCCGCAACTGCG
>DATDLJ010000018.1:0-3874 GCA_036519395.1 Solirubrobacterales bacterium
TGCAGGGCGGTCGCAAGGGCCTGCTGGTCAACAGCCGCAACCTCTGCAAGACGGTCAACCGGGCGACGGTGCGCTTCGGCGGGCAAAACGGGCGGGAAGTCACCTCGAGGCCGGTGTTGAAGAACGGCTGCGGGGGTGGGAGAAAGATGAAGAAGAAGGGGGCTCACCGATGAAGCGATTCGCGTTGATTCCCGTTCTCGCGTTGACCTTACTTGCGTTCGCTCCTGGCGCTCGCGCCGCCTGCCCGAACGAAGCGATCCGCGAAGCCCAAGGGGCCGAGGTGCTGGCCCTTCCCGGCTGCATGGCGCTGGAGCAGGTGAGCCCGTCGAAGAAGGGGAATCAGCTGGCGCTCAACGCTAGTCGCATTTCGGCTGACGGGACGCGGATCGTGTTCAAATCTTTTGCGAATCTCGACCCGGAAGTCCCGAACTATGGAGGGATAACGGGCGATCTCTTTCTGGCTTCGCGGGGCGATGACATCTGGGGATCCTCGGGTACCAATATTCCGTATGGAGCGGGAGGGAGCACCTTTGGTGTCCTACCGAGCAATTTCTCTTCTGATATGTCGCGATGGTTTCAAAAAATTACGCTATCGACCGGTTCATTCAAGATTCTTCGCGAGACCCCAGATCACTCATATACGGTTCTTTCGCCTTCCTTGCAGAACCTCACCGAAACCGGAGAGCCTGCGATTCAGGGGGTTTCCACTAGTCAGACGCACGTTTACCTACTTCCGGAGGCTTTCAACCCTCGCAACGGCACCTTCCTCCCCGACGACCCTCAGCCCGAAGGAGTCGGTGAGGACTCCAACCTCTACGTTACCCACCTCGATTCGAACGGCGAACCGGTCCTGGAATTGGCGGCCAAGGATCTGAATGGGAAAGTCTGGGGCGGCAACTGCGGGGCGCGGCTGGGGGGGATGGAGTCACGGCTGGGGAGTAATGTCAATCTGCCCAACGGCGAACGCAACCAAGGCGCGATCTCCGCGGACGGCTTCCGGACTTACATCTCCACCCGCCCCGGCCAGCCTGCCACCGGCGATTGCACCGAAGCCAACCGCAAGCGGATCATGGTCCGCGAAGAAACTCCCGGCGGCCCGGCGATCGAAGAGCTATTCACTGGCAGCGAGTGCACCCGGGTCTCACCGTCCTGCTCGACCTCCGACGGCGACGACGCCTACCAGGGCGCCTCGATCGACCAGTCGAAGGTCTACTTCACCACCACCCGCCAGCTCGCCGACTCAGACCTCGATGGCTCCGGTGCCCCCTCCTGCGACATCGCCGCGGCGATCGCAGGCTGCGACCTCTACCTCTACGACGCTGATCGCCCCTCGGGCAATCGCCTCGTTCAGGTCTCCGCCGGTGACAACACCAGCCCCACCCCCGGCGCAGGCGCCAACCTCTACAACTCGATCGCCGCGATCGCCGCCGATGGCTCCCGGGTCTACTTCGTCGCCCAGGGCAAGCTGACCATCGACCAAAACCCCGAGGGCGCCACCGCGACCGCGGGCCAGCCCAACTTCTACACCTGGGACGCTGAGACCGAGGAGACCCATTTCATCGGGTCGCTGGCAGCCAACGACGGCGGTGACTTTTTCGAATCGGGACTCTGGGGCTCGCACGGCACCTGGAACAACGGCGCCTACCCGGTCCCGATTGAAGGCCCCGACCCGGCCGTTGGCGGCGACGGCCACATCCTGCTGTTCAAATCCAACGCCGCTCTCACGGCCGAGGACACCGACGGCACCTTGCGCGATCTCTATCGCTACGACGCAACTACGGACCAGCTGATCCTCGTCTCCAAGCCGGAGCCCGGGGGTTCGGACGGCGGGAGCATCAATGCTGTTTTCGGCAGCAACAACGCTCAGCCCGGCACCGACTACGCCCAGATCGGCCGACCGATCTCCGAAGACGGCCAGACGATCGAGGTCATCACCACCGGCGGCCTCGTTCCCGCCGACACGAACTCGGCTGAGGACATCTACCTCTGGAGGGAAGGTTCGGTCTTTCGGGTGCCTGGAAGCGACCAGACCCTGAAAAAGGCTAATCAACCCCTCGTCTCAGCCGATGGCTCAACCATTGCCTTCCACACTGCCGCACAACTCCTTCCCTCCGACGGGGATACGGCGCTCGACGTCTATGCGATGCGGGCGGGGGGCGGGTATCCGCTCACCTCGCCTGATCGGCCGCCTCCGACCTGCTTTAGCGACGTCAACCTGTGTCCATCGCTGGTGGAGGGTTCCATCTCCAGCGAACGGGACATTAATCCGCCTAGCAAGGTTGCTTCTAAGAAACCTTGTGCCAAGGGCAAGGTCCGCAGGCAAGGGAAGTGCGTAAAGAAGCCAAAAAAAGCCAGCAAAAGACGCCGCCATAACGGCCGGTCAGCCGGTGCAAAGCAGGGGGACAACAAATGAGGCAACTTCGCCGGCTCGTCAGCCACTTGGCCGTCTTCCTCAGCTTGACTGGTGCGCTCTTCGGCTCTAATGCGGTTTCAGCAGTTGCGGCTCCTTCTTTGGAAGCGCAGCTCACGCATAACGCGAGTGAGGTGCAGGTAGTAAAGGTGAGGGCTAGCGGCGGGCAGTATCGGCTCTGTTTCGAAGCGGCGTGCACCGCCGACCTTGCCTTCGATGCTCCAGCGGAAACTGTGAGTGGTGCGTTAAACGGGTTGACTAACGTCAACTCCGGCGGCGGTTCACTCTCTGTGAACAAACCCGATGCCTACCTTGTCATCACCTTCGACGGTGGACCCTTGGCCTACACCGACGTACCGCAGGTGACGTGGTCACAAGGCTCGACTCCGCTCTCGGGCGGCCTCGAGCGTGTCTCGATCCTCACCGCCTACCAGGCGGGGGTGAGTCGTTCCGATGAGGCTCTCGACTACCTCCTCCGAGTGAAAAACACCGGCACTACGAAAACGAGTCCTGGCGTTAGTGCGGAGGTCGTCCTACCCGGCGGCTTTGAGACCGAGGTGCTCCGGGCGGGCAACCCCGCTCTCGGCGTGTCCTCACATTGGAATTGCACCATAGTCTCGGCGAGTGGGATCATGCCGGCTAAGGCGACCTGCATCAGCGACGAGGCAGTCGACCCAGGCGCTTCATATGAACCACTCCTAGTCCGTGCTGGGTTTGGCGTCGATGCCCCAGCCCACGCGCTTGCGACCGCGACCGTTTCCGGCGGCGGCGCCCCAGCAACGCAGCCGGACGAAGATGTGTTCGACTTCTTGCCAGCTGAGCCGTTTGGTCTCGAATGGCTTGACACCGAAGTGATGGGGCAGCAGGGGACCGAATTCACGCAAGCAGGCGGACATCCCTACGCGGCTGAGGCCTCCTTTTCGCTCAACACCGGACGACGTGATTCACCCGCTCTGTTCGAACCGATCGAGCCCCCGAAAACCATCATCACCGATCTTCCCCGCGGCTTCGTCGGCAACGCGCTGTCGGTGCCGACCCTGTGCCCGACCCTGGCCGATGTCCTCGCAGCCCCGCCGACGTGTCCCCCGGGGAGCGCGGTGGGGGAGATCAACGTCGACGCAGCTCTGAACAATGAAATCCATCAATTCGTGATGACGATCTATGCGATCGAGCCCGAATACGGAACCCCGGTCCAGTTCGGTTTTTCCGAAACTGCCAATCTCCAGACCACCTACACCCTGACGCCGCGGCTGCGGGCGGACGACGGCTACGCGATCAGCCTCGATGCGACCGCGAGTGCGGCGAGCCCCCCGATCCGCCGTATCAACTACGCCACCCTCTGCGGCTTCGGCGCCAACCTCAACCCAGAAGGCAAGTTCCTCGGCTGCAAACGAGCCAGCGACCCGACCGCCAACGACGTCCCCCTGATCACCAACCCGACCCGCTGCACCGGCACCCCTCCGA
>DATDLJ010000019.1:0-12258 GCA_036519395.1 Solirubrobacterales bacterium
TAGGCATATGCCTAGGAAAGGACGAACGCCGTGCATAGACTGCGCGCGTGGCTGAGCTGCGCGGCGGCATTGACCTTGGTGGGACCAAGATTCAGGCGGCAATCGTCGACGGGCGCGGCGACGTGGTCGGACAGGCGCGACAGCCGACGCCGACCAGCGGTGGACCGGAGGACGTTGCCGAGGCGATGGCGGCGGCGCTGCGCGAATCGGCGGCGGCGGCGAACGTCGAGACGGCGGCGCTCGCCGGCATCGGCGTCGGCAGTCCGGGGGACGCCGACGAGCAAACCGGCGTCGTCTCTTCGGCCAAGAACCTCCCCGGCTGGGAGGGCAGTTTCCCGCTAGCGGAAGTGCTCGGCAATGACCTGGGAACCGAGGTCAAGGTTGGCAACGACGTCCAGGTCGCGACCGAAGCCGAGTTCCACCTTGGCGCCGGCCAAGAGTTCCAGAGCCTGATCGGCGTGTTTTGGGGCACCGGCGTCGGCGGCGGCCTCGTCCTCGACGGCAAGCCCTGGCTGGGGCGCGGCGCCGCCGGCGAGATCGGCCACGTTGTCGTCAAGCGCGGCGGCGCCAAGTGCCCCTGCGGGCGCAAGGGTTGCCTCGAGGCCTACGCCGGCCGTTCGGCGATGGAAGCCGAGGCGCGACGCCAGCACGAAGAGGGCCACAAGACCGACCTCTTCCACTTGATGGAGAAGCACGGCAAATCGCGGCTGACCAGCGGCATCTGGGAGCGGGCGCTGGACCACGGCGACCACCTCACCGAAAAGCTGATCGAGCGCGCAATCGAGGCGCTGGGGACCGGCATCGCTTCGTCGATCAACCTGCTCGACCCCGAAGCGGTGATCATCGGCGGCGGCCTCGGCATCCGCTTCGGCGAGCGGCTGATGGATCCGCTGATGGAAGAGATGTCCAAGCACCTCTTCATCGACGAGCGCCCGCCGGCAATCCGGGTCGCCTCCCTGGGCGACCTCGGTGGCGCAATCGGCGCCAGTCTTCTCGTCTCGCGGTGAGGGTCCTGCAGCCGACGGAGGGCGTTTTCGCCTTCTACGACGGCCGGGTCGCGGGCAGGCGCTTTGCCCCACGGCCGAACTGGATCGACGAGGGTGCTCTCGCCCTCGGGATCGCGAGCTACGCGGTGGTCGCCGGCACCGAGGCGCTCGTCTACGACACCCACACCACGCCCGAACACGGCCGCCGCGTCCGCGCCGCGTTGGAAGCCGCAGGCGTGCGCAGCTTCACGGTCCTGCTTAGCCACTGGCACCTCGACCACGTCGCCGGCAACACCGCCTTTCGCGACTGCGAGATCGTCGCCACGGCCCGCACCGCGGAGTTGCTGCGCGAGCACCGGGAGGAAATCGAAGCCGGCAAGCACGAGGGGCCGCCTGGAATCTGCCCCCTCATCCTCCCCACCAAGACCTTCGAGACTGGCGCGGAGCTCGTCGTCGGCGAGCGCCGACTGGAAGCGCTCCACGTCAACATCCACAGCGACGACGCCGCCGTGCTCTGGGATCCGGAGGCGCGGCTCCTATTCGCCGGCGACACGGTCGAGGACACGGTTACCTACGTCGATGAGCCGCAGAACTTCGAAGCGCACCTGCGCGACCTCGGCTGGCTGCTCGCCCTGGAGCCAGCGGCGGTCCTCCCCAACCACGGCGACCCAGAGGCGATCGCCGGCGGCGGTTATGGCCAGGGCCTAATCCGCGCCACCCAGGACTACGTCCGCCTCTTGCAGCGGATGCCGGCCGAGCCGGAGCTGCGTGAGCTGCCGTTGCGGGAGCTGCTGGCAGATCAGATCGGGGCCGGTGACATCCGTTACTTCGAGCCCTACGAGCGCGTCCACCGCGCCAACCTGAAGACCGTCCTAGACGCGTCCTGAGGTCTGCCGCTGCTGGCGCGCAACCGCGTCGACCAGGACGGCAAGCAGGAGGACACCGCCGGTAACCATCAGTTTCACCGCGGAAGAGAGCGAGAGCAGGTCCATCCCGTTGGAGATGGAGCCGATCACCAGAGCCCCGAGCAGGGCGGTCCAGACCGAGCCGCGACCGCCGAAGAGACTGGTGCCGGCGATCACCGGTCCGGCGATCGCCAGCAGCAGGAGTTCGTTGCCACCCGAGTTCTGGTTGACCGCGAAGAGGCGCGAGGCGGCCATCACGCCGCCGACTGCGGCCATCGAGCCGGCGATCGTGAAGACCGCGATCCGGACCCGGTTGACGTGGATGCCGGCACGCCGCGCCGCCTCCGCGTTGCCGCCGACCGCGAAGACGTGGCGGCCGAAGGTGGTCCGCTTGGCGACGTACTCCATGCCGACCACGAAGCCGAGCAGGATCATCACCGCCAGCGGCACGCCGCGGTCGGAGTTGAGGATCGCGACGGCGGCGAGCACGATCGCGGCGAAGAAGACGAAGCGGATGATCACGGGCAGCGGGTTGGTGTCCTCGAGGCCGGCGGCGACGCGGCGCCGGTAGCCGACCGCCACCACGGTGCCGAAGGCAGCGATGATCACCGCCGCGAAGATCCAGCCGACCGTGTCCGAGTAGAAGATGTTGGCGAGACCGGTGATCTTGGGGTCGGTGATATTGAGTGAGCCGGTCTGGCCCAGCACTTGCAGGAGCGCCCCTTCCCAGGCCAATAAGCCGGCCAGGGTGACGACGAAGGAGGGCACCACGAAGCGGCTGAACAACGACCCCTGCAGGCAGCCGATCGCGGCTCCCACCCCGACCGCCGCGGCGATCGCCAAATAGGGACTCCAGCCATGATTGACGCTCAGCACGGCCATCACCGCGGCCGAGAGGCCGCTGACCGCGCCGACCGAAAGGTCGATCTCGCCCAACAGCAGGACGTAGACGACGCCGACCGAGATCAGGCCGATCGTCGTGATCTGCAACATCAGGTTGGTCAGGTTCTCCGCCGAGAGGAAGCGGGGTTCCTGGACCTGGAAGATGACCGCGATCACGACCAGGCCGAGGACGACCCGGACCGCGGAGAGATCGCCCTGGACGATGCGGCGCAGGGTCTCCCCAGCGCTTGGGCGGCGCTCGGCCGCCCCGTCAGCGGTTGCCGCCTCGGCCGGGCTCATGCCTTCTCCTCCTCTCCCGAATGCTGGTTCCTCTCGCCGCCCTCGCCGACTCCGGTGATCGCGCCGATCACGTGCTCCTCGGTGGTGTCCTCGGCTTTGAACTCGCCGGCGGCGCGGCCGAGGCGGAGGACGAAGACCCGGTCGGCAACCGCGAAGACGTCGACCAAGTTGTGGCTGATGACGACCACACCGAGGTTGCGCTCGCGCAGGCGCCGGATCAGCTCCAGTACCTGTGTGGTCTGCGGCACGCCAAGCGCCGCGGTCGGCTCGTCGAGCAGGACGACTTTCGGCTCGCCCAAGAGTGAGCGGGCGACCGCGACCTGCTGGCGCTGACCGCCGGAGAGGGTCCCGACCTCGCTGCGCAGGCTGGGGATCGTCACCGCCAGGTTGGAGAGCAGGTCGGCGGTCTCGTGCTCCATTTTCACCTCGTCGAGCTGGCGCGAGACCCGGCCGGAACCCGGCGCGACCTGCTCGCGACCGAGGAAGAGGTTGGCGACGACGTCGAGGTTGTCGCAGAGCGCGAGGTCCTGGTAGACGGTCGCGATCCCCAATTCGGTCGCGTCCTGCGGCCCTTTGATCCGCACTTCCTCGCCGTTGAAGCGGATCGTCCCCTCGTCCGGCGCGTGGATCCCCGCAATCGCCTTGACCAGCGTCGACTTGCCGGCGCCGTTGTCGCCGACCAACCCGATCACCTCGCCGGCACTGACGGCGAAGTCGACCCGGTCCAGAGCCTGGACCGGGCCGAATCGCACGCTTACTCCCTCCAGCTCGAGGAGTGGAGTGCCAGCTGCCGCCATGTCAGCCGGAGATTCCCGCTTCTTTGCAAGCGGCCGCGTAGGGACCGGTGCAGAGTTCCGAGGCGCTGACGAACCCGTCTTTGACGACCGTGTCTTTGATGTTGTCCTTGGTGACCGCAACCGGTTCGAGGATCGCCGAGGGGACGTCGGTCTTGCCGTTGTTGACTTCTTCGGTGACTTTGTCCGCTGGCAGTTCTTCGTCGGCGGCAAGGGCGATCGCGAATTCGGCGGCGATTTCAGCCTGCGGCGGGATCGCCTTGTAGATCGTCATGAACTGCTGGCCAGCGAGGATCCGCTGCAGGCCGGCGACGGTCGAGTCCTGACCGGTGACCGGACGTTCTTCGGGATTGATGCCGGCACCTTTGAGCGCCGCGATCGCGCCGCCGCCGGTGTCGTCGTTGGCGGCGTAAATGCCCCAGAAGCCGTCGTTGCCGAGCGCGGTGATCGCCTGCTGAGCCTCACGCTGGGCGTTTTCCGCGGTCCAGCCGGGGGTGTCGTATTCCTTGGCGATTTTCACCCCGGCGGTTTCGAAGGCTTTGTTCGAGCCCGCCTTGAAGAGCGCCGCGTTCGGGTCGGCCGGATCACCGTTGATCTTGATGATCGGGCCACTGGCGTTGCCGTCTTCTTTCAGTTTTTTCGCCAGCGTTTCGGCCTGCAGTTCGCCGACTCGTTCGTTGTCGAAGGAGACGTAGGCGTCGACTTCGCTGTTTTCGATCAGGCGGTCGTAGCTGACGACCGGAACGCCTTGGGCGTTCGCCCGTTCGGCAATCGCGGCCGCCGATTTGGAGTCCATCGGATCGAGGACGAGGACTTCGGCACCTTTGGTCAGCGCCGCTTCGCCCTGGGACTGCTGCTTTTCAGCGTCGCCACCGGCATTGAAATAGATGACCTCGCAGTCGGGGCACTTTTCTTTGACGGAATTTTCGAAGTCCGGCCTGTCGTTGGTTTCGTAACGGGGGGTTTCGTTTTCCGGAAGCAGGAGGGCGATCGTTGAACCGCCACCACCACTGCCGCCGGTCGTGTCGTCGCTGCTGCCGCAGCCAACGGCGATCAGGGCAACGGCGGCCAGGGCTGCTGCTGCGAACCAAACCCGCGAACTCAGTGCTGACATCGGTTCCTCCTGTTCTATTCCCTGCTCCCGCGAGCGCCACTACCCCGCCTCGGGCGCTTTTATGCGAGCAACCAGGGAATTTGCAGCGGAACCGGTTGTCTTAGGCCGCAGCGGACAACTGGCGCTTGGTGCCGCGCCGTTTTGGCTTCTGCGGTTCGACCAACTCGGCCAAGAAGCGGCCGGTGTAGGAACCACTCGCGGCGGCCACCGTCTCCGGGGTGCCGGTGGCGACGATCTCGCCGCCGCCTTCGCCACCCTCCGGCCCGAGGTCGACGAGCCAGTCAGCGGTCTTGATCACGTCGAGGTTGTGCTCGATCACGACCACGGTGTTGCCGGCGTCGACGAGGCGCCCGAGCACCTCGAGCAAACGCTGGACGTCGGCGAAGTGAAGGCCGGTGGTTGGCTCGTCAAGGATGTAGAGGGTGTCGCCGGTGGCGACTTTGGAGAGCTCAGTGGCGAGCTTGACCCGCTGCGCCTCGCCACCGGAAAGCGTCGTCGCCGGCTGGCCGAGACGGATGTAGCCGAGCCCGACGTCGTTCAGGGTGCGCAGGCGGCGGGCGATCTTCGGCACGTTCTCGAAGAACTCAACCGCCTCCTCGACCGACATCTCCAGCACGTCGGCGATGTTCTTGCCCTTGAAGCGGACCTCGAGCGTCTCGCGGTTGTAGCGCTTGCCGTGGCACTGCTCACAGGGGACGTAGACATCGGGCAGGAAGTGCATCTCGATCTTGATCTGGCCGTCGCCTTTGCAGACCTCGCAGCGCCCGCCCTTGACGTTGAAGCTAAAACGGCCAGGCTTGTAGCCGCGCGCCCGCGCCTCCTGGGTTTGGGTGAAGATCTGGCGGATGTGGTCGAAGAGGCCGGTGTAGGTCGCCGGGTTGGAGCGCGGCGTGCGGCCGATCGGCGACTGGTCGATGTTGATGATCTTGTCGATCTGGTCGAGGCCCTCGATGCCGTCATGGGCGCCCGGCCGCAGCTTCGCCTGGTGCAGACGGTTGGCAACCGCGTGGTGCAGGGTCTCGTTGACGAGCGTTGACTTGCCCGAACCGGAGACGCCGGTGACGCAGCAGAAGACCCCGAGCGGAATCTTCACGTCGACGTCCTTGAGGTTGTGTTCGCGGGCACCGCGGACGACCAGCTCCCCGGTCGGCTTGCGTCGCTCGGCCGGGACTTCGATCTGTTTCTTGCCGGAGAGGTACTGGCCGGTCAGCGAGCTCGGGTTCTTCGAGACCTCCTTCGGCGTCCCGGCGGCAATCACGTGGCCGCCGTGCTCGCCGGCGCCGGGGCCGAGGTCAACAAGGTGGTCCGCGGCCATCATCGTTCCCTCGTCGTGCTCAACCACGATTACCGTGTTGCCGAGGTCGCGGAGCCGGTCCAGGGTCGCGATCAACTTCTCGTTGTCGCGTTGGTGGAGGCCGATCGAGGGCTCGTCGAGCACGTACATCACCCCGACCAGGTGCGACCCGATCTGGGTCGCGAGCCGGATCCGCTGCGCCTCTCCGCCGGAGAGGGTGCGCGCCGAGCGCATCAGCGAGAGGTAGCCGATGCCGACGTTCTCGAGGAAGGAGAGCCGCTCGGTGATCTCGCGCACGATCAGCCGCGCGATCGCCCGCTCGGTCTCGGTCATCTCCAGATCGCGGATCCACTCGGCGGCGGCGTGGGCGGAGAGGTCGCTGTACTCGGAGATGCTGAGGCCGCCGACCCTGACCGCGAGGCTCTCGGGGCGCAGGCGGGCGCCCTTGCATGCGGGGCACGGCTGCTCGGCCATGTAGCCCTCGATCCGCTCCCGGTTGGACTCCGAGTCGGTCTCCTCGTAGCGCCGCTGCAAGTTGTTGACGATTCCCTCGAAGCGGACCTTGTAGGAGCGGCGGCGGCCGAAGCGGTTGGTGTAGCTGACCTGGTGGCGCTCGTCGCCGGTGCCGTAGAGGAAGATCTCTTTCTCGTCGGCCTTCAGCTTCGACCAGGGCTTGTCGGCGTCGACGTCGTAGCTATCGGCGACCGAGGCGATCAGCCGCCGCCAGTAGGCGGTGATGCCGCGGTTCCAGGGCTGCAGCGCCCCCTCGGCGAGCGAGAGGGTTGGGTCGGGGACGACTAACTCGGGGTCGATCACCCGCTGGAAGCCAAGGCCGTGGCAGCGGTCGCAGGCGCCGTGCGGCGAGTTGAAGGAGAAGATCCGCGGCTCCAGCTCCGGGATCGAGGTGCCGCAGTTGAGGCAGGCGAACTGCTCGCTGAAGAGCATCGTCCCGCCGGGGTGCTCGGCGCCCTTGCTCCCGGCCGCCCCCTTTCCCTCGACGATCTCGACTTCGACCAGGCCGGCCGCCAGGCCGGCGGCCGCTTCGACCGACTCCGACAGCCGGCGCCGCAGGTCGGTCTTCATCACCAGCCGGTCGACCACAACCGAGATGTCGTGTTTGTACTTCTTGTCGAGCTCGATCTTCTCGTCGAGGCGGACCAGCTCGCCGTCGACCTTGGCCCGCGAGTAGCCCTCGAGCCGCATCTGGTCGAGCAATTTCCCGTACTCGCCTTTGCGGCCGCGGACGACCGGCGCCATCACCATGAATTTGGTCTCATCCTCCAAAGTCATCAGCCGGTCGACGATCTGCTCCTGGGTCTGGCCGGTGATCTCCTCGCCGCACTCGGGGCAGTGCGGGGTCCCAATCCGCGCCCAGAGCAGGCGCAGGTAGTCGTAGATCTCGGTCACCGTGCCGACCGTCGAGCGCGGGTTGCGCGAGGTCGTCTTCTGGTCGATCGAGATCGCCGGCGAGAGACCCTCGATTGAGTCGACGTCGGGCTTCTCCATCAGGCCGAGGAACTGCCGCGCGTAGGCCGACAGCGACTCGACGTAGCGCCGCTGCCCCTCGGCGTAGATCGTGTCGAAGGCAAGGCTCGACTTGCCGGACCCGGAAAGGCCGGTGATGACGATCAGCGCATCCCGGGGCAGCTCGACGTCGATGTCCTTGAGGTTGTGCTCCCGGGCGCCGGTGATGACGATTCGCTCAGAGGCTGCCACTCATGTCGATTCTAGCCAGGCGAACAGATGTTCCCTTGGCGCGGGCCTATCTAGACCCGAGCGCGACCAGCTCGTCGAGCATCTCGCCGAAGTGGTTGAAGAGGGAAACGTGGCCGTCTTCGGGTTTCAGTCGCAGGCGGGCTCCCGGCACGTTGGCAGCAAGCCATTCGGCGTGGGAGATGGGGATGATCCGATCCTGGCCTCCCTGCCAGATCGTCACCGGCACGGTGACCTGCGCGAGGTCGAAGCCCCAGTCCCCGAAGAAGGCAAAATCATCGTCGATCCAGCCGTCGACGCCGTGGCTGACCAGCATCGGGAATGACTTGACCATGAAGTCGAGGAACTCGCCCTCGAAGCAGGCCCGATCAACGGCGGCGTAGAACCGGCCGAAGTCTGGATCGTTCGTGATCTGCTCGCCACTCTGAATCTGGCGCATAGCCTCGGCGCGGACTTCGAGGTGGTCCCTGAGGGCGGACTCTCCCGCTTCCACAGCTTCGAGCTCCTCGCCATTTGCCAAGTCGAGTCCGTCACGCCAACTGGCTCCCATCGCGGGTTGAGGTGCGAGGGTGGCGCCGACAGCAACCGCCTTAACTCGACCCGGCAGCAGCGCCCCGTCCGCCAGGGCCGGGCCACCGCCGCCGGAGTGCCCAATTGAGGAAAACGTCTCGGCGCCGAGGGCATCGGCAACGATCGCGGTATCGGCTGGGTTGTCCGCGTACAAGCGGCCCGGCACTCGATCCGAACCGCCGTATCCCGGGCGAGCGATACAGGCAATGCGCAGGCCCCTGGCAACGCACTCCCTAATCAAACCCACGTAGATGTACGGGGTGCCGGGCGTGCCGGTGTGGAAGACGACGAGATCGCCCTCCTCCGGTCCCGCCAGATGGAAAACGATGCGGCGCCCTTCCGCCCCCCGAACCTCGCGCCTCTCCTGCTCCACCTACTCGAATCTAGACGGCCTACCGGTCAACCGAGGGCGCTGGACAGCCTGCGGCGGTAGTCACGCGCCGCCGGAGAAGCCGGGTCCCCTTCGCTGAGGATGCCGACGATCGCGCGACGGATGAGGTCGCGCTGAGCATCGTCCGCGTTCGACAGCTCTTCCAGCAGGCCGTCGAGCCCCGTCTCCTGCTCGCCGCGGTCGAGGGCGGCAAAGGCCTCACCGCCAATCCCGGCTTCGATCAGCCTGACGCGGGCGACGATGCCGGCGGCGGCAAAGTCACTCTCGTGGTCCTCCACGGCTTCCAGCGCCTCCGCTTCGGCTCCGCGCTCAAGCCGCACCTTGGCGAGGGCGACGGCGATGTCGGCGCGGCGCGGCTCCAGTTCGGCGGCCTCGCGCAGGGAGAGCTCGTCCCCGGCGGCCAGCAGTTCATCCGCCCGGGCGGGGACCAGGGAATCGAAAAAGGTCTCGACCTGCGGCGGCGGCAGGGCGCCGACGAATTCGTCGGCCACGGCCCCGTCCCGGAACGCCTTCACCGCCGGGATTCCCTGCACCTGAAACTGGGCCGCTAGCGGCTGGTTGGAGTCGACATCGACCTTGGCAAGGACGACCTTGCCGGCCCGGGCCGCCTCGGCTTTCTCCAGCGCCGGGGTCAGCGCCTTGCACGGCCCGCACCACTCGGCCCAGAAGTCGACAACCACCGGCAGCTGGCGCGAACGGTCAACGACCTGGCTCTCGAAGTCCGCTTCGGTGACGTCGATCGACACGGCTCCAGCTTAGTTAAGGCCGCTTGTGTGAAAGGGCGCAGGGCGCTAGCGTCGATGCTGGGCAGGGCTAGATACAGGAGGATTTATGTCGAACGTCGACACCGCCCGGTCCGCCTACGAGGCCTTCGGCAGCGGGGACCTTGCCCGCCTGCAGGAGACCTTCGCCGAGGACGCCGTCTGGATCACCTCGGACGAGCTGCCGCTCGGTGGCACCGTGGAGGGACGGGACCAGATCATGGGCAACTTCGCCCAGATCCCGAACTACTGGAATGAGTTCAGCGTCGTGCCAGAGGAGTTCATCGACGCCAACGGCTACGTGATCGTCCGCGGCACCCAGCACGCCGCCAACGATCGCGGCAGCATGGACGCGCCATTCGTGCACGTGATCAAGTACGACAGCGAGGGCAGGCTCGCCCGCAGCGAGTTCTTCACCGACAGCGCCAAGGCGGCGAAGCTGCTGAGCTGACCGCATCCAAGCCCGCGGGTGCCCGACCACCATGAGCGCCCGCGGGTGTCAGCTCATGTCGCTGTGAGAGGCGTCCGCGCTTCGGTTTTGGAGTCGAAGGCCTCGAGTGTGAGGGAACCCTCCAGCCAGCCCTGCGGTTTCGCCGTGCCGCATTTGCCTTCCGTTTCCATTTTGATTCTGACTTTGAAGTCGACTGTGAGCGCGTGTTTACCGTTGAGCGTGATCGGTGTATATGTGACTTCTGCCCCCTTGTGAGTCGGAATCTTGATCGTGCATTCCGGGTCCTGGATCTCGGCGCGGCCGATCCCACAGTGCAGCCACATTGTCTGCTCGGTTTCTTTTTCCGAAGCTTTGGCGACGAAGAAGACGAACACGCAACCAGCCGTTTTGAAGGCGAAATTTTCACTTGAACCTGTTGTGTGGCATTTCCCGAACGTCGGCGAGAAGATCAGCTTGTCCGCAGTTCCTCCATTGACCACGCTTTCCCATTTCGATTCGTCGCAGACGATGCCGCCGGCGACGCCGTCGACTGTCCACTCGAGCACGTGGGTCGCGCCTTCTGTGCCAAGGACGTTCGCGTTCGCGGCGTCGGTCGTGACAAAGTGGCCTTCCACATCGGGGGCCGCCGCGTCCAGCGTCAGCCCCAGGGGACCAGCGACCGCGTAGCTGCCTGTCAATTCGGCGCTGTTCCCGCAGAGCAAGCTGCCGCCGGTGCGCGGAATTACCGATTCGACGTCGAGTGTCGCTTTGCTTTCGGAAGTCGCGCTGGCTGTGAGTAAGCCGATGTCGGTGTTGTTGGTTGCGAATTCACAGGCGATCGCGCCGAAAATGGTTGTAAAGGTGACGCTGATTTTGGCGCCCGACGATGTGACTGTGCCGTTTCCGCCCGAGGTCGAGTGGATTTCCAGGGAGCCCGCGCTTTCGACCACGACATGGGCCGCGCCGCATTCGGAAAAGGCGAGGCTGCCGAGATTGCCTTTGGCTGTGACGGCGGCTCCATGGGATTGAATTGGGCCTTCGACAGCCGCTTTATTACAGGTGACGTCGACGACCGAATGGAGCGCGATCGAGCCCTCGGCTTCGGCTTCGATCGTTTCTGTGAAGGGCACGCCTTCGGGGGCTGTGACGTAGGTCGCGGAGGCGCTGGGGGCACCGGCCCATAGCCCGGCAACGGCGAACAGCAGTAGAACGGAATGGATTCGCAGGCTCATCGGTCTCTCCCGGTTCGATAGCCCCGCCTGCGTCGTTTTTACCGGCTTCCCGGAAAAAGATCAAGAAAATCTGAGGAAATTGTCGAGTGGCGGCGACCCTCAGGTCCCGGCGGTCATCCCGTCGAGGTCGCGGCGCAGCTCGCGCAGCTCGTCGCGAATCCGGCCCGCCTCCTCGAAGCGGAGGTCGTCGGCGGCGGCCAGCATCTCCTCCTCGAGGGCAACGATCGTCTTCTCCAGTTCCTCGGGCGTGTCGAAGTCGTCGCCGCGACGGCTGCGCCGTTTGCGCGGCGCCCGGTCCTCCATCGCCAGGAAGTCGCTCATCTCGGAGATGCCCTTGCGGACCGTCTCCGGGGTGATCCCGTGCTCTTCGTTGTAAGCGAGCTGAATCGCCCGGCGTCGATCGGTCTCCCGCATCGCCGCCCGCATCGCGTCGGTCTCCTTGTCGGCGTACATCACCACCCGCCCGTTGACGTTGCGGGCGGCGCGGCCGATCGTCTGCACGAGGCTGGTCTCGCCGCGCAGGAAGCCCTCCTTGTCGGCATCGAGGATCGCCACCAGAGAGACCTCGGGCAGGTCGAGCCCCTCGCGCAGGAGGTTGACCCCGACCAGCACGTCGTACTCGCCGAGCCGCAGCTCGCGGACGATCTGGATCCGTTCCAGGGTGTCAACCTCAGAGTGCAGGTAACGCACCTTGACCCCGTACTCGAGCAGGTAAGCGGTCAGGTCCTCGGCCATCTTCTTGGTCAGGGTGGTGACCAGGGTGCGGTCGCCCTGCTCGGCAACCTTCTTCACCTCGTTCATCAGGTCGTCGATCTGGTTCCTGGTCTCGCGCAACTCGATCTCGGGATCGATGATCCCGGTCGGGCGGACGATCTGCTCGACCGTG
>DATDLJ010000020.1:0-51692 GCA_036519395.1 Solirubrobacterales bacterium
TCGGAGGGGTGCCGGTGCAGCGGGTCGGGTTGGTGATCAGGGGGACGTCGTTGGCGGTCGGGTCGCTGGCTCGTTTGCAGCCGAGGAACTTGCCTTCTGGGTTGAGGTTGGCGCCGAAGCCGCAGAGGGTGGCGTAGTTGACGCGGCGGAAAAAGGGTCCAGTGGCGATCGGCGTTGCATCGAGGCTGATCGCGTAGCCGTCGTCGGCCCGCAGGCGGGGGGTCAGGGTGTAGGTGGATTTCAGGGTTGAGCGCTCGGCGAAGCCGAACTGAACCGGCGCACCGTATTCGGGCTCGATCGCGTAGATCGTCATCATGACCTGGTTGATATCTCCGTTAAGGAGTACGTCTATGTTGATCTCGCCTACCGCGCTGGCCGCCGGGCAGGTCGAGTTCAGCACGTCGGTCAGCGTCGGACACAGGTCCGGCTCACCATCTCCGTCGATGTCCGGGATCGCCAGCGCGTTGCCGACGAAGCCACGAGGTAGGTCGGTTATCACGCGCTTGACCAAATCGACCGGAAGGAAGTCTCCAGAGATATCCCAATAGCCGAAAGGGGACATGGTCAGCGACGCCGCGAAGGGATGTCCGCCCGCCTGGGTGTAGTCGCCCCCTTCGATGTCATCGACCTCGGTGTCGAGGGAGTCGATTCCGAACGGCCTGGCGGGGGTAAAATCGAATTCGTCGCTGCCTGTGCCTGAGACGAGGGCACCACCGCCAGAGACCGTAACGACCGCCACTGCATGGCCAGGCGCATCGGCACCGAGCTTGGCCACGACAGTGAGGAGCGGGTAAGTGTCGCCCGGGTCGACTTCTCTTGGGCTCATGCAACTGGCCTTTGCAGGCACTACGCTCGAAGCCGCCGTGATGGTACAGCTCCAGTTGGATCCGCCATCGCCAGCGGAGATCACCGAGGTTTCGAGACCCCAGGGCAAAGCCACCTCCGCCGTCGCCCCGCTGCTGGTTTTGGCGTCACCGGTGTTCGTTACGGAAACGGTGTATGTGAGGCTTTCGTCGCTGCGACTGACTTCCGCCCGAAACACGGTGAGAATCGTAATGCGCTCTAAACCGCCGGATAGCGCAGGGGAGCCATTGCTCCAGCCCAACTGCGGCACGTCGGTGTTGGCCAAGGGACCGCCGTCGAAGGTGACGACATAGAGTCCCTCTTCAAAGCTTTTAACTGCCACCGACCCACCGTCGCTATTGACGTTTGCCAAGGCATTGAGTGCGGCTTGTACATCCGCTGCAGAAGCGTCTGCTTTGAGCTCGGCAGTTTCTGCGACCCCCACCGCCCCAACTCCAAAACGAAGCCGAAACTCTCCGCCGGTAGCCCGAACGTTCACCACCTGAACCTCGCTGGCCCGACGATTCAGCTGCACCGCGAAGGAGGGGTTGCCATGGGCCGAAGAGGGGGTTGCGCCCGCTGCCGCAATGAATACCGTGGCGGAGAGCAGCGCCACTTTGAGGTGAAATTTCATTTCTTCTTACCCTGCTTGTTGCTTGCCCGTTTCCTCCCGTGCTGCCGTTTCCTGTGCTTGGGCTTGCGATGCTTCTCAATGCACCTGCCAGCTGCGCTGCGAACCTTGCTCTTCGGGCAGGGAGGCGGCGCTTCACTCGCAATCAGCACGGTGTCAACAGTCCTAGCACTCGGCTCAGCCGACGACTTCTGGCACCGATCTAAGAAGTCATCTCCCAGGTGACACTCTGAGACTTCTTCAGCGAGGGATACCCCTCCGCCCGCCCGTGCTACGTAGACGTCCTGCGCGGTGTCGCCATCGGAGACCAGTAGTCGAGCAGCCGTGTGAAAGCCGATGGTGGAACCGTCGGCAGAGAGAGAGGGGGCATTAGAAGGTTCCGCTGGAGCCTGAGTGGTGCCGGGCACCAAGTAGACCTGTCCATCCAACCACAAGTAGATGTCCTCCGCTGAGTTGTTGTCGGCGGGAAGCAAGGCCCCGGTGGTGATGACCTCGATCGTCTGCCCGTCTTCGGAGATGGGGCGGCCGACTTGAGCGTAGTCGGTGCCGGGAGGATTCTGTATAAGGCTTCCGAACCGAGGATTTGCTTCCCCCCCGTCCGACGCTCCGGCTTCCGGCTTTGAGATCAGCACCAATTCGTCGGCGTCCGCGTCATAGCGATAGAGGTCGCGCAAGCTGCCGTCGGTGTCATTCGCGGTGAGCGGCGCGTTGGCTTTGAACAGCAGGATGTGGCCGTCGCCGCCGGTGGCGGGGTCCGAGCCTTCGATCGGCACCGGATAGGCGCCGTTGTTCCAGGTGCCATTTGATCCCCAGAGTTCAGATGATGCGAACAAACCACCGCCGTCGTTGCCTTCCAGCGTCCCGATGAACTGAGTCCCTTCGGTCTCGGCGTCCCAGGTGTAGAGGTTGGGCTGGCCGGCGATCGCGGTGGCGCCTTCGGGGTTTTGGTCGGCCGTCAGCTTGCCCTGGGCGACGAAGTAGGCGCGGGAGCCGTCGGCGGAAATCGCGGAAATCGAGTTGTAGAGGTTGGCGCCGGTGCCGGGGGTGGCGCTGGTGTTGTCGCCGGCGGAGACCTGCACCAGGCGATTGCCCGAGGGGCGATCGGCGTCGTAGAGGTAGAGGTCGCAGCCGGCGATCGCCGCTCCGATGTCGCAAGAAGGGGCGCCGGAGGCGGTGAGGGAACTCACCCCGGTCGCGGTCGCGCTACTCGAAAGTGAGATTTTCTGTTCGGCAACATTGACCGCGGTGATCTTCGTTCCGGGAGAGACGTTGGGCCCGCTCACCGTTTGGCCGACCGAGAATGGCTGGGGGCCAGTCGAAAAGGCTTTGGAGCCCGAGGCGGTGGCAGCTGCGGACAGCTCCAGCGTGCCGTTGCCGACCTTGGCGATCGTCGTGCCTGCCGGTATGCCTTCCCCTGTGATCCGTTGGCCGAGGGCGATGGTCCCAGTGAACGGCGACACCGCGGCCACCGTTTTCTGGCCCGAGGAGAAGGTCCCGGTGCCGGTCGCAGCGGTGACATTGGAGACCGATTTGGAGCCCAGCGTCGTGTTGCCGGTGCCGGTGCCGGTGCCGTCAAGATCTGAGTCGGCGAGCTGGCGGGTGGTGGTGAAATAGACCTTCGTCTGGTCGATCGAGGCACCCTGGTAGGCGTCGTCCCCGTCGGCGGTGGCGCAGGGGGGTGAGACCCGGTCGCACTCGCTGCCGGTGAAGAGCTCTTCGATTACCGGGCCGTCGGGAGTTTCTTCGCGGACCATGATCCGCTTGCGATTGGCTTCGGTGCAATTGCCCGTCGCAGGCTGGCCGGGGCGGGTGGAGATGTAGGTCCGGGAGCCGTCCGCGGAGATCGCGCCTTGGTTGCGATTGCCGTTGGGGAGGTTGAGATTATTGCCGTTAACCGCCTCAATTCCCCCCAGCCGTGCCCCGCACTGCCCACCCCACACCTTCAGATCCTTGTCGCGGTTGGCGAGTTCCAGCACCGGCGCACCACCAGAGCTGAGACGGGCGAGGTAAAGGTTTGAGTCCTCTCCAATACCGGCTGGCTGGGGATCGCCCGGGAGAAAAGTGCCGGTGCGTAGGTTGTTTCCTTCGGGTGCAAACAGTACATGAGAGTGATCCAGAGAGGATCCCTGAAAACCGGGACCTCCGTCCCCACTAAAGTTGACAAGAGCGGGAGACAGCACAGTGAACGAGTGGTCCGTGCGCTCTTCCGCAAACGTGACGCCATCGCTAGTTCCAATCACTTGCAACCAGTTGGTTAGATCAGGGCTAAAGCTGAATTGTGGGTTGGCTCCAAATCCGCTGCCAAATGGAAGATTTGCTCCGGATATTGCCCAAATACCTTCCTCACGATTGGCGAGGAATACATCCCCTTGAATTCCGAAATAGTTCGGGAGCTCCGCATCCAATGAGGCGTAAGAGTTGAAAGCCAATCTCGTGCCGTCATTGGAAATAGGCCCAGGTTTGCGCGCTAGCTGGTTCCCCTTTTTTGATGGGGAGACCTGCTCCAGGGCCATGCAAGCCGGGAGAGCCAGTACCTCGGAGCCCTGGGCTTCGCGTATCGCATCGTTTGAGCAAACAGCCGAGGAGGCCGCCACGCCAGCGAAAAGCATCGCCGCGAGTACCGCGAGCGTACAAGCCGCCGTCGTGGCCAGATACAAACGCAGGCGCATCTAGCCCTTCTTCGCCTTGAAGGTGACCGTCTTCGTCGTCGTTCCTGCGGTCCCGCCGACCGGGGTGAAGACGATTTTCACCTTGACCTTGAGCTTGCCTTTCTTCTTCAAGGCTTTCTTACCGGCCGAAGTCAGTTTCAGCTTCAAACTTGCCGTTCCGGCGCCTTTGGCAGTGGCGGTTGCGGTAGCGAGGTTCTTCCCGGTCGCCCTGAGGGTCCCAGCGCCGGGAACGGTGACCTTCAGGATCATGTTTTGACCCTGAGGCTTCGCCGAGCCGGGCTTGGCTTCGTTGCTAGGGGGCGGGGTCGTTCCGCCGCCGCCGCCACCGCCTCCACTGGAGGGATTGGCGTTGAAGGTGGCGGTCACCGAGGTTGCGGCTTCGATCATCACAACGCAGTCGCCGGTGCCAGAACAGGCCCCCGACCAGCCGGCGAAGCTCGAGCCGGAATCTGCGCTCGCAGCGAGGGTCACTTTGGCGCCGTAGGGATAGGACGACGCGCAGGGTCCACCGTCACAGGTGACCGCACCTGAGCCGCTGCCGGCCTTTGACACGGTCAGCGCCAGCGGCCCCACACAGGTGTAGTCGTCTGCCGAGGTGTTCGACGATTCACCGCCGGCCGTGACGACGCGGATGTCCTGCGCGCCCGCGGTGCAGGCCGGCAGGGTGACTTTGATCTGGGTCGCGGTGTTTTCGGTGATCGTCGCGGTGCCCGAGCCGAATTTGACGCTGGTGGCCGAACCGAGGTTGGTTCCGGTGATCGTCACCTGGGTCCCCGCGGTGAGCGGGCCTTTGGCGGGGTTGATCGAGGTGATCGATGGGGCCGCGGTGCAGGTGTAGTCGTCAGCCGAGGTGTTCGACGATTCACCGCCCGCAGTAACGACCCGGAGATCTTTAGCTCCCGCGGTACAGCCGGGCAGGGTGACTTTGATCTGGGTCGCGGTGTTTTCGGTGATCGTCGCGGTGCCAGAGGCGAATTTGACGCTGGTCGCCGAGCCGAGGTTGGTTCCGGTGATCGTCACCTGAGTCCCCGCGGTGAGCGGGCCTTTGGTCGGGTTGATCGAGGTGATCGATGGGGCTTCGGGCAGGGTTTTGAATTCCTGTTCGGATCCCTGGCCGGTGCCGGGTTCGCCATTGGAGGCGACGAAGCGGAATTTGTAAGTCGCATTCGGCGTCAACGCAGACAGGTCGGCGCTCACCGCTTCCGGGCTAGAGCCAGAGCCGGGGGTCGGCACACAGGCCGTTTTGCTCGGGGAGGACAGATTCGGCGTTCCGTATTCGACTTCGCAGCTGGTGACCGCGACGCCGTTGGGGTTGACCGTGCCGGCGACTTTGGCGCTGTTTTTGGTGATGCTGGTCGCTCCGGCGGTGGTCGTCACCGTCGGGGAGATCACCGAAGCGGTGGTGAATTCTTTGTCGTTGCCGTTACTCGTGCCGCCGGCGTTGCTCGCCACCACCCGGAAGTGGTAAGTGGTGTTCTGTTCGAGGCCAGAGATCGCGCCGGAGACATCGACCGGGCTGTTGCCCGAGCCCGGCGCCGGCGAGCAGGCGACCTGGCCAAGGCTGTAGTTGCCAGCGGATGGTCCGTACTCCAGTTTGCAGCTGGTCACTTCTTCGAGCTTGGGATTGACCGAACCGTTGAGAGTGGCGCTGGTTTTCTGAACAGCGGTCGCGGCTTTCGTTTCGACCACCGGGGCGAGCAGTTCGGCGGTTTTGAATTCACCTTCGGTGCCTTCGCCTTTGCCAGCTGCGTTGGTGGCGAAGAAGCGGAACTTGTAGGTGGTATTGGCGCTGAGGCCGCTGGTGATTTCAGCCGAAACCGCTTCTGGGCTCGAGCCGGATCCCGGGGTAGGAACGCAGGGTTTAGTCGTTCCCGAGGGCAGGCTGGTGCCGTATTCGACTTCGCAGCTGGTGACCGGGATGCCGTTGGGGTTGACCGTTCCGGCGACTTTGGCCTTGCTCGGCGTCACGTTGGTGGCGCCGTTGGTGGTGGTCACAATCGGCGCCGCGATGAAGACCGCGGTGACCGTCTTGTCGGAGCTAAGCGTGACTTTACATTTATTGGTTTCGACGATTTCGTCGCAACCAACCCATTCTTTGAAACCGGAACCAAGGCTTGCCGACTGGGTCAGTTTGACGACTTCGCCTTCGCTGAATTCTTTTTCACATTCCGTCCCACAGTTGATCCCAGCCGGTTCGCTGGTGACAGTGCCGCTGCCGGCACCTGATTTCTGGACTTTCAGTTTCTTTCCGGTCAGGAGGCTGTACTTGAGGACCTTTTTTTCGGTCTTGCTGGCGACGAAGGCATCGGTGCCGGTGGCGGCGACGCCACCGGCAGCCGCGATCGTGCCCTGGCCGAATTCAGCGACCGGGGTGCCAACGGCGATCGTCGGCGGAGTCGCAGGGGCAATGTTGGGTTCGTATTCCTGCACTCGAGTGCCCCCTGCGCCGCCGGTGGCGCCACCGACGGCGACCAGCAGCTTGCCGGCGCCGGTGATTGCCAGCGATTCGGGGCGTGGTTCGGTGGCGCTCAGGGGCGGGGTGCCGCCGCTGGGCAGGAACTGGGTGACGTAGTTGCCTTCTTTGTCAAACTTGGAGACGACGTGGCGCCCCGCCGGGACACTCGCAAGAGTGGCTGGGCTCTCGGCGATGTAGACGTTGCCGGATGCGTCGACGGCGAGGTTGCCGCCGCGCTGGACGGCGGCGGCGGATGCGTTGCCGATCAGGATTCCTTCGTAGGCGCCGTCTTTATGAGCCGTAACACCGTTCCCCCCGCATTCGGTGGGCGCAACGGCGGTTGCCGATTTGCTCGCGACTGCGGTGCCGCTGATCTGGCAGACGTAGGAACCTGCGCCGATGCCCGAGGCGGTGATCGTAAATTTGTCGATGAAGGATTTGAATTCGGGGTTAGTGCCGGTATTTATCGCGGCGTAGAGGTAGGGGCCACCGGCAGTGGTGCTATCGATGGCGAGGCCCGCGGTCAAGGCGAGCGTCTCCGGGGCACCGGCGTTGGTTTCCCCGGCGTTCCCTTCGGTGGAGGAGATATAGGCGCCCGTGGTGCCGTTGAAATACGCGATGCGGGTGGTACTGGCGGCGACGTAGACAACGTGGGTGGTGGGGTCCACGGCTAGGCCGCGGATCGGGTTGCCGAAGGAGCCGGTGCCGGTGGAGAGGCCTTTTTTGCAGGTGACGGTGCAGACCTCTGCGCCAGCGACTCCAGTCAAGACGCCAGAGCCGAAGGCCTTGACAAAGCTGCCGGAGGCATCGAACTCGTCGATCCGCAGGTTGGTCTGGTCGGCGACGTAGACATGACCGTTTGAGGCGTCCACGGCGATCGTCTTCAGTTCGCCGCATTCCCCAGCGGCTGGACCGCCAGTGGGGCTGCAGAAGCTGGGCGGGGTGCCCGGAACATAGGTGGAAGTGGCCGATGCGGAAGACCCAGCGAGTGCCAGGCAGAGCACGAGGGCCGCAACCAAACCGACGGCCAGGCGCACCAGGGGCGCGGTGTGCAGGGTTGGACCCATGACGGATTGCCTCGAGTGGCGTCGCACGTGACTTCTCTCCTTCGTCCCGTGGCCGCCTCCCTATGCCCTGACCCGGCCATTGTGGCACGAGCTCCCCAGCTGGTCGGCGACCTTTTTCTCTCCTGCCTCAGCGACGGTCCGGTTTGCTTTCGCTTCGGATCCGTTCCCCTTGGCTGAGGAAATAAGAACATAGACGGACCAGTTTGTCAATGCCTCGCTGCGAGTTTGGAAACAGAATCGAATTTGGAATGGGCGCGAATCTGCTCTAGATTGGGAAAAACTCGGCCACATTGGGAGAGTGAGATTGTGGTCATTTGTGTCGCATACGTACCAGTTAAGAGTTTTTAGATGGTCGGCAGCGGCAGTTTCAAAGGGCCGGGATATCGTCCGCGCACGATGGTCAAGACGCCTTGGGGAGATGCGGGTGAGCTGCGCGGGCGAAAGCTGCCGCCGGGTCGTGGAACCCCTCGCGAGGAGTCCGACCGCAATCAGCGCGAGCGGCTGTTCGCAGCGATGGTGGCGACGGTCGACGAGAAGGGTTACGAGGCCGCCACGGTCGCCGACCTGGTCAAGCTGTCGGGGGTCTCCCGCAGTGCCTTCTACCGTCACTTCGAGGACAAGCAGGCCTGCTTCTTGGCGGCGGTGGAAGCAGTGGTCGAGCCGACGCTGCGCAAAGTCGCCGAAGACGAAAGCGTCGCCGCCGGCGTAGAGCGGGCGCGCCAAGCGTTCGAATCGGTGGTCAACCTGATCGTCACCCAGCCGGCCGCGGCGAAGATGGCGATCGTCGAAACCTATGCCGCTGGACCGGCGGGCGCCGAGCTGGTCGACCGCAGCCTCGAATCCGTGACTGACCTGGTCTCTCAGCTTCTCAACCAGGTTCCCGAGAAGGAAGGGATGCCGCGAGAGCTGGTCAGGGCGCTGGTCGGTGGTATCCAGAAGGTGATCCACAAGCGCCTCTACCGGGGGCAGGAGGAGGAGCTTCTGGAGATCACCCCCCAGCTCTGGCAATGGCTCTTCTCCTACCCGGTGCCGCCAGGCCCACTGAAAGCGACCCGCCGTCGCGCGGTCAAGGCACTGCCGTTCGAGGAGCGCCAGGCACAGTCGAACCCAGCGGAGCGGCTGCTGCGGGCACTAGCCGCAGTGGTGGCCGAGAAGGGCTATCCCGACACGACCGTGGCCGAGATCGTCGACCGCGCCTCGACCTCGCAGCGGACCTTCTACGAACACTTCAAGAACAAGGAGGACGCGATCGTCGCCGCCCTCGACAGCGGCTCCGCCCACATGCTGGCCGCAGCGCTGCCGGCCTTCCGCCGCGCCCCTGATTGGCCGCACGCGGTCCACGACACCCAGGAAGCGATGTTCTGCTTCGGCGCCGAAGAGCCCGAGTACGCGCGGCTCGGTGGAGTTGAGATGTACGCGGCGGGCAAGCGCGCCCTCGACCAGCGCGAGGTCGTCACCGAAGGCATGGAGGGCCTGCTCGCCCCCGGCTACGAGCTGAAACCGGAGACGCCGGCGATCGCGGCCGAGGCGATCGGTGGCGCCCTCTACTCGCTGCTCTACGACCACGTCAACCAAAAAGGCCCGGAGACCCTCCCGGACTTGGTGCCGACGCTGGTCTACGTCACCTTGGCGCCCTTCCTCGAGGCCGAGGAGGCCTACGAGGTAGCGGTGGGGTAGGCAAGGTCAGGGTTGAGGCTTCTCGCCGATCGTCGTTTACTTGTCGAGGGCGCCGGTCCGCCCCCTCGCTTTCTTAGGAGATCTGGGGCCCACCGATGATGATTCCGACTAGGACGAGGAAGCCGTACAGCATGTTCCGCTGCATCGAGCGAATGTCACCGCGCATCTCAACCGTGGCCGCTTGCATCTCGCCCCGAAGTTTGTCGGTGGCCGAGTTGATCTCGCCTCGGAGTTCTGCGATCGCCGATTCCAGATCATCTCGAAGTTCCTGCGAGCCGGATTTGATTTCCCCGCGTAGCTCTTGCGAGATGGTCCTGATTTCCCCACGTAGCTCCTGCGAGATGGTCCTGATTTCCCCGCGTAGCTCCTGCGAACTGGATTTGAGTTCGACACGAATTTCCCTGATGTCGGCTTCGAGAACCTGAAATCGATTGTCGATCCGAGCGAATTCGTGATCGACGCGATCGAAGCGTTCGCCCATGCGCTCCTCGAGCGAGTCGATCCTCTTGTTGGTGGTCTGCTCCTCCATCGTCTGCATGATGACAAGCGTAACTTATTGTCTGTAACAAGTGGGGCGCGAGACCGTGAAATCTCTACCTCAAGTCGGGGGCGAATCGATCGCGAACAGGCGCCACTCGCCCGGCGCGCCCTTCAGCTTCTCCACCCCGCGTTCCTCGAACTCGAGGCCCGAGCCGACGACCAGCTCGCGCACGGTGCTGGAAACGAGCACCTCGCCGGCGTCGGCAAGGGCGCCGATGCGGGCACCGATGTTGACGGCCATGCCGCCGACGTCGTCGCCGATCAGCTCAACCTCGCCGGTGTGGATCCCCGCTCGCACCTCGATCCCGAGGCCGGATACCTCCTCGCGCACGGCGGAGGCGCAGCGGATCGCCCGCGCCGGCCCGTCGAAAGTGGCAAGAAAGCCGTCGCCCATCGTCTTCACCTCGCGCCCTCGGTGCAGGGAGAGCTGCCGCCGGACCGCGGCGTCGTGGCGCTCGAGCAGTTGGCGCCAGCCGAGGTCGCCGAGTTCGGCCGCCTTCGCGGTGGAACCGACGATGTCGGTGAAGAGAATCGTCGCCAGCGCCCGTTCGGACTCGGTCGCGTCGCGGCTGCCGACGAGAAACTCCTCAACCTCCCCCAAGATCGCGTCGAGGTCGCCGGCGAACGGGAGGTGATCATCCCCCGGCAGTTCGATCAAGCGGGCGGCCGGGATGCTTTCGGCCAGGTAGCGGCCCTGGTCGACCGAGATCATCCGGTCGCCCTCGCGATGGAGGACAAGCGTCGGGACATCGATCGCCGGCAGAATCGAGCGCACGTCCATCTCCCGGTAGTGGTCCATCAGGGCGATCGCCCCCGCCGGGCTCGTCCCCTGCCGCAGCAGCCGCGCCCACCAGCGTTCGAACTCGCCGTCGCCGACCCGGCTGGGGGCCCAGACGTCCAGTGCGACCGGTCCGCCCCAGTCGCGTCGCACCAACGAGCCCCATTTATCCAGCTGTTCGTCGCTGATCCCGTGTGGGAAGCCGTCGGTCTCGACCATCCGCGCGAAGGTGCCGAAGAGGATCAGCGCCGAGATCTCCCCCGGGTAGGTCGCCGCGTAGAGCGTCGACATCGGTCCTCCCTCGGAGATGCCGAGCACGGCGGGGCGCTCGAAGCCGGCGGCCTCGATCACCGCCCGCAAATCGTCCATCGACTCCTCCAGGGTCGGGGGCCGGCCGGGCCGGTCAGAGAGGCCCTGACCACGCTTGTCGAAGACGAGCAACCGCGAGAAGGCGGTGAGGCGGCGGAAGAAGCGGGCGGTCGTCGGGTCCTCGGCGAGCAGCTCGACGTGGGAGACGAAGCCCGGCACGAGGACGAAGTCGACGGGTCCGTCCCCGTGTACCTGGTAGGCGATGCTGACGCCGCCCGAGTCGGCGTAATGCGTCTCCGCTTCCATCCCCTGGATCGTCTCAGGCGGGGAAAGGCTCGCGCAAGGCGGAGCAGCGAGATTTGGCCTGCAGAGCCTGCGACGTCTGGATAGATTCAGCAGGACGCGGTCACCCCGGCCGCGGAACACGAAGCCTCCGCACCGCGGAAAGAGGAGAGACGAATGCGATTTGACCTCAGCGCCCGACCGGGCCTCAGCATCAAGCTCGGCGCCGGCGCCCTGCTCTGCGCCCTGACCCTGCTCGTCGCCACCCAGGCCGGCAGCGCCGCGACCACCCCGGTCGGCTGCGACGGCAGTGCGCTGGTGAGCGCGATCAACGTCGCGAACTCGACCCCGGAGGCGGACGAGCTGCAGCTGACCAAAGGCTGCACCTACTCGCTCAACTCGCGCAACAACTCCTTCTACGGCTTCAACGGCCTGCCGACGATCACCACCCCGATCACGATCATCGGGCAGGGAGCGACGATCCAGCGCGATCCGGCGGCCCCCTCGTTCCGGCTGGTCACGGTCGACAACAGCGGCTCGCTGCGGCTGGTCGAAGTCAACCTCCGCAACGGCCTCGCCAAGGGCGGCGACGGCGGCAGCGATCGCGGCAACACCGACGACGGTGGTGGCGGTGGCGGTGGCGCCGGGCTCGGCGGTGCGATCTACAACCGCGGCACGCTGACCGTGGCGGTCTCGACGATCGCCGGCAACAAGGCCCAGGGCGGTAACGGCGGTGCCTCTGCCAACGACAAAGGCAACGACGGCGGTGGTGGCGGTGGCGGTGGCGGACTCGGCGGCAACGGCGGCTCCTCCGCACAGGCTGACGAAGTTGAGGGTGGCGGTGGCGGTGGCGGCTTCGGCGGTAACGGCGGTGCCGTCAACAAAGGCAGCGGCACGGCCGGAGCCGGTGGCGGCGGGACCGTCTCCGACGGTGGCCCGGCCAACGGAAGCACCCCCGGCGCCGCTGGCAGCCAGAACGGCGGCTTCGGCGGTGGCGACGAACAGAACGGCACCAACGGCGGCTTCGGCGGTGGCGGTGGCGGTGCTGGCGACGAAGCCAGCGGCGGCGCCGGCGGCATCGGCGGTGGCGGTGGTGGTGGCGGCGAGAACGACAACGAACCCACCTTCCGGGCTGGTGGTGCTGGCGGCTTCGGCGGCGGCGGTGGTGGTGGTGGCGAGGACGGTGCTGGCGGTGCTGGCGGCTTCGGCGGCGGCGGTGGGGGCTCGTCCTCGGACAGCAACACCGAAGCGCAGTCCGGCGGTGCCGGCGGCTTCGGCGGTGGGGCCGGGGGCTCGACCAAAAACACGAACGGCGGTGGCGGTGGCGGAGCCGGGATCGGCGGGGCCATCTTCAACGACGGCGGCACCGTCACTCTGGTGAACGCGACCACCAGCGACAACTCGGTGGCCGGCGGCCAGGGCGGCGAAGGCCAGACCCCGGCCGAGAACGGCGGGGCCGGTCAGGGCATCGAGCCGAGTGTGTTCAACAACGGCGGCAGCGTGGTCGTCCAGACCGGCAGTTGCAAAGGCAAGGCCGCGACGTTTGTCGGCACGCCGGGAGCCGACAGCGTGCTCGGTACCTCCGTCGCCGACGTCTTCGTCGGCGGTGGCGGCAACGACCGCTTCACCGGCGGCAAAGGCGACGACACCGCCTGCGGCGGCGCGGGCAAAGACTCCCTCTTCGGCCAGGCGGGCAAGGACACGCTGCTGGGCGACGCGGGCGTCGACACCATCAACGGCGGCAAAGGCAAAGACCTGCTGATCGGCGGTAAGGGCAACGACAAACTCAAGGGCGGCGCCGGCGGCGGCGACGTCTGTCGCGGCCAGAAGGGCACCGACAGCGAGGCCGGCAGCTGCGAGATCCCGAAAGCCACGGGGACGAAACCGAAAGCGGGCTGAGACGATGGCCAGGGCGAAGTTGGTGAGCTTCGCCATCTTCGCCCTGGCCCTGCCCGCCTTTCACGGCAGCGGCGAGAGCTTCCGCGGCAGCGCCGAGCCGATCGGGCCGCAGCTGCGGGAGCGGATGACCGGCGTCTCCTGGCACCGCGGCTGCCCGGTCGGATTCGCAAAGCTGCGACTGCTGCGAGTCGACCACTGGGGCTTCGACGGCGAGGTCCACCGCGGCCGCCTCGTCGTCCATCGCGACTCCGCGCAGCCGATGCTGCGGACGATGCGGGAGCTCTTCCAGCTCCACTTTCCGATCCGGCGGATGCGACTGGTCGATGCCTACGGCGCCGACGACCATCGCAGCATGGCCGCCGACAACACCTCCGCCTTCAATTGCCGTTTCGTCGCCGGCACCAACCGCTGGTCCGAACACGCCTACGGGCACGCGATCGACGTCAACCCGGTCGAGAACCCCTACGTCACCGCCGACGGCTACGTCTCGCCGGCGGCGGGGGCACCCTACGCGGACCGCTCCCAGCAGGCGAAGGGCTTGATCCACCGCCGCGGCCCGGTCGTCGCAGCTTTCGACGAGAGCGGCTGGGAGTGGGGCGGCAACTGGTCCTGGCCGAAGGACTACCAGCACTTCTCGGACGGCGGCGGCTGAGCGCCCCGCGACGCCCGCCGCATAGGCTTCCCGCCGTGACGATTCAGGGATTCCGCCGCGTCGCCCTGCTCGAGGCAACCACCTTCCTCATCCTGCTGGTCGCCTCGGTGATCAAAAACACCGGTGGCACCGAGATCGGCGTGAAAATCCTTGGCCCGATCCACGGCCTGCTCTTCGTCATCTACGTGCTGATGGTCTGGCAACTGCACGCGGAGGCAGGCTGGACCCGCAAGCAGACCGTCTGGATCCTCATCGGAGCGGTCCTCCCGTTCGGCGGCTACGTCGTCGACTGGTGGCTTCTGCAGCGCGAGAAGGAACTAGGCAACCAGCCGTAGCTTCCGCCGGCGGGGCAGTTCGACGACCTGTCCTTGCGCGGCGTGGACCGGCTCGAACTCGCTGACGCTCAGGACGACGTAGCTGTAGCCGCAGGGACAGACCTCGCGCTCGACATCGTCGATCTTGTCGACGAGGACGTCGGTCTCCGCATCGCAGCCTGAACAAGCAACCTTGATTTGCCACATGGCTCGATGGTGCTGCTCGCCTCGGACAGATAGCTTCGCCTGCAACGAAAATGGCAAAACCCGAAGAGAGCCTTCCTCAGCGGGTCGCAGCAGGCGCGCGCCGGCTGAATCGCAACCCGAAGCTCGTCGACCTGGCGCGGCGCCGGCGCCGGCGGTCGCTGGGAGAAGAGGCCGCCGGACCGCCCTCCGCCCTCGACAGCCATCCCGCCGACCACGCGGTTCACCAGTTGGCGGTGATCCGCGGCGACCAACCGGGCTTCCTCGGCGAGCTGGGAATGACGGCGCTGCAAGCGTGGCAGCGGCTGGCGGAGTCCCAAGCGAGAGGGCGGGGTGACGCGGACGTGGTCATCCTCTTTACCGACCTCGTTGGGTTCTCGAGCTGGGCGCTGGAGGCCGGCGACCAGGCAGCAGTTCGGCTCCTGCGCGAGGTAACCGACACGATCGAGCCGCCGATCGTCGAGCGGCGGGGCCAAGTGGTGAAGCGCCTCGGCGACGGTCTGATGGCCGCCTTCGCCAACGGTCCCGACGCCTTCGAGGCGGCCCTCGCCATCAACCGGGGAGTGGCCGAGATCAACGTCGCCGGCTACCAGCCCGAGTTGCGCACCGGCATCCACCTCGGCCGCCCCCGCAAGCTCGGCCGCGACTATTTCGGCGTCGACGTCAACATCGCCGCCCGGCTCGTCGACGCGGCGAGACCCGGTGAGATCCTCGGCTCGCAGGCAGTGGTAGACACGCTGCCCTCAGTTGGTGTGGAGGCGCAGCGCCGGCGCTTCAGCGCCAAGGGTGCGCCGAAAGACCTCGGGGTCTACTCGCTCGTCTCGTCCTAGCCCGCGGCTAAGTGGCCAGGGCCGGATTCGAACCGGCGACACCACGATTTTCAGTCGTGTGCTCTACCAACTGAGCTACCTGGCCTCGGGCGCTGGACCACGCGCAGAGGGAAGGCTAGCGGGAGGCAGGGTCCCTGGGCTGATTGCATGGAGGGATGAGCTGGGCTCGGGCCTTGGTGGCCGCCGTTGCTGTTGTCGCGGTGGGAGCGGTGCTGTTGTCGGGTGGCAGCGGCGCCGATCCCGAGACCCCTGAAGGATTGCCGGGAAAGCCTCCGCCGTTCCTGGGTGTAGCGGTGCTTGGGGGTGGGGAGTTGACGGCGGCGGTCGACGCCTACGGCAACGTGGTCGACCTGCGGGCGCCGGGTCCGGCGGGCAAGGCCTTGGTCGAGAACCCAGTCGACCGGCAAGCGGCGGGGACCGTCGATCCGAGCACCGGGATCCAGCCCTGGGTGCGGATTGGAGATGGACCGGCGCTGCCGATGTGGCGGGCGGACTCGATCCGGCAGCGCTACCTGCCGGGGACCAACGTGCTGCGCACGGTTGCGAGGTTCGGCCCCGACCAGATCGCAATCGAGCAGGCGGCGACGGGTGATGAGCTGGCGATGGTGGTCGACGCCGGCTCGGCCGAGGTACAGCTGCGGATGGGCGGAGGCGGCGAGGTCGTGACCAGCGACCCGCGGGTCCTCGCCGAAGCGGCTGCCTCCGATCGCCGCTGGCTCGGGCGCGCCCGCTCGCTCGGGCCAGGCGCCCCGGAATGGGCGCAGCAGATGTACGACCGCTCGCTGCTCGTCCTCCGCGCCCTTACCGACCGCCGTACCGGCGCCGTTGCCGCCGGCGCCCGCGACGGCTGGGCCTACGTCTGGCCCCGCGACGCGGGCACGGCGGCGATCGCCTTCGCGGCGGCGGGATACCGCTCGGGGGCCAAACGCGTGACGCGCTTCCTGCTCGGGCTCGGGCTCGAGCAGGCGGCGCGGTTCCACGGCGACGGCAGTCCCGTCCCCGGCCGCGCCGCTCAGGGTGACGCGATCGGCTGGGTCGCCGCCGCCTCTCAGGCGGCCGGGATCATCGGCAGCGCCATGCACGCGGCGCGGATCCTCGCCGGCGGCAAGGCCATCCCCTGGCGCGACCGCGCCGACTACTGGGAGGGCGAGCCGGGCGATTACCTCGGCAACGCGATCAATGCGCGCGCTGACGTGTCTGAGTTTTACCGTCAGATATGGGGGTCAAGCTCAGACACCCCCGCGCGGCGGGGTCTGGTGCGGGAGGCGGGTGAGCCCGATTCCGGCCTGGACAGCGCCGCCGCGTGGGCGATCCGGCCCTTCTCCCGGTCTCGCCTTTACCCCGCCGCTCGTACCACGCTGAATCGCCTGGTCGACCTAGGTGGTCCCTACGGCATCACCCCCGGCGAAGCGTGGCCCGGCGGCGAAGATCCCTGGTCGGCCCCGACCGCCTGGACCGCCTGGTCGCTCGCGGCCCTCGGTGAGCGCCCGCGCGCCCTGCAGCTGATGAACGCGCTCCGTCGCTCCGCCACTCCGACCGGCGCACTCCCCGAGCGCGTTGACGCCCAGACCGGCATCCCCCGCTCAACCACCCCGCTGGCCTGGTCTCACGCCTTCGCGATCCTTGCCCTGCGGGAGCTCTGGCCGAACGGCTAGAGCTCCCCGCGCATCAAGCCCATCAGCTCCAACGCCCCCGCCTTGTGCAGCGGTTCGTTGAGGTTGCCGCACTTCGGGCTCTGCACGCAAGAGGGGCAGCCGGACTCGCAGGGGCACTCGTCGATCAGTCGCTCGGCGTCGCCCAGCAGCCGCTCGAACTCCTCGTAGCCGCGCTTGGTGATCCCGACCCCGCCCGGGTGGCCGTCGTAGATGAAGATCGTCGAGCGGCCGGTCTGGAAGTGGACGTTGGTCGAAAGGCCACCGATGTCCCAGCGGTCGCACATCGCAATCAGCGGCAACACCGCGATCTGGCTGTGCTCGGTCGCGTGCAGGGAGCCGAGCAGCGCCTCGGTCGGCAGCGCCCCGCTGAGCCGGTCCGGCAGCACGTACCAGAGCGCCTGGGTGACGAAGTTCTGCTCGGGCAGCTCGAGGGCGACGATGTCGATCGGTTCCTGGTCGGTGACCGAGACCCGCTGGAAGGCGATCACCTGCTCGGTCACCGAGACCTCGCCGAAGTTGAGCTGCACGCCGGCGACCTCGCGCTGCTCGTGGGTGCGCTCGATGTAGATCTCGGTCTCCTTTTTCGGCCGCGTGTACCAGTCACCGTCGAAGCTGGAGACGATCGCCCGCCGCTCCTCGATGTCGAGCCGGTCGACCTCGTAGGAGCGGCCGAGATGCAGATAGACGGCGCCGGGATGGATCGTGGTGAAAGCGCGCTCGGCCTCGACCAGCCCCAGCATCTCCCCCGCGTCGCGCTCGATCACCGCGACCGAGTCGGCCGAGGCGGAGCGCAGCGGGATCCGGTTGGCGACGAACTCGCTGCGCCGCGGCAGCAGCTTGCCGCCAGCGCCACGCAATTCGCCCGCAGCGACCAGGCGCTCGGCCCGCTCGCGCCAACCCTCGCCAAAGACCTCGTCGTCCTCCTCGCTCAGCGGCATCTCGTAGGCGGCGGCGATCAGATGCCGGGAGGCGATCTGCTCGTTGGCGTGATCGAGGATCGCCGCCTCGACTGGCCGCCCGAGGAACTCCTCCGGGTGGCGGCAGAAGAACTGGTCGAGCGCGTCCTGACCGGCGACGTAGACGGCGAGGCCACGCCGCCGGCGTCCGGCCCGGCCCCACATCTGGCGCAAGCTGGCGACGGTGCCGGGGAAGGTGACGCAGATCGCCGCGTCGAGCTCGCCGACGTCGATCCCCAGCTCCAGCGCGTCGGTGGCGACGACCGCCAACAGCTCGCCGCTACTCAGCCGCGCCTCGACCTCACGCCGTTGCTGTGGGGTGTAACCGCCGCGATAGGGGGCGATTCGCTTCGCCAGCTCCGGCTTCCCCCGCCGCTCCAGGTTTTCGCGGGCGAAGCGCTGGATCAGCTCGATCCCGCGACGGCTTTTGAGGAAGCAGATCGTCCGCACCCCATGGGTGACCAGCTCAGCGAGCAGGTCGGCGGCCTCCGACAGCGCCGAACGGCGGGTCCCGCTCTTCTCGTCGATCAGCGGCGGATTCCACATCGCGATCTCGCGACCGGCGCGCGGGGCGCCGTCGTCGTCGACCAGCTCAAACGGAGTCCCGACCAGCCGCTCCGCCAGCTCGACCGGGTTGGCGATCGTCGCCGAGGCAAGTAGGAAACGCGGTTCGGAGCCGTAGGCGCGGGCCAACCGGCGCAACCGGCGCAGCACGTTGGCGACGTGGGAGCCGAAGACGCCGCGGTAGGTGTGCGCCTCGTCGACGACGACCCAGCGCAGGTTGGCGAGGAAGTCACCCCAGCTCTTGTGGTTGGGGAGAACGGCGACGTGGAGCATGTCGGGGTTGGTGAGGACGAGGTTGTTTTTGCGGCGGATCGCCGGGCGCTCCTCGCGCGGGGTGTCGCCGTCGTAGATCGCCTCGCGCAGGCCCGGCGGCCGCAACTGCGCCAGCTTGCGCGCCTGGTCCTGGGCCAACGCCTTGGTCGGATAGAGGTAGAGCGCCCGGTTCTTCGGTTGCGCCGCGATCCCATCCAGCACCGGCAGGTTGAAGGCGAGGCTCTTACCGGAAGCGGTGCCGCTGGTGATCACCAGATTGGACTCCGCGGCGAGCCCAAAAGCACCCAACTGGTGGGTGTAGAGGGAGTCGATCCCGACGCGGCCAAGCGCCTCCGCCAGGCCGGGGTCGAGCTCGGCCGGCAGCGGCGCGGGGCGCGAGCGCTGCGCCTCCTCAGCCGCCTCGGCGACGATCCGGCCATCGCGGCGGGCGGGGTCGATCGCGACCGCCCACTCAGACGCGAGCAGGCTCCCCCCGCGTGCCATCAGGCTGGGCTCACAATCTCGGCTGCGACCCGCATCGCCTGCAGGGAGCTGCGGTCGTGGATGCGGAGGATGTCGGCGCCTTCGCGGACGGCCAGGGTCACCGCCGCCACGGTTCCCCACTCGCGCTCGCGCGCCGGCAGGCGCTCCTCCCAAGAGCCGGCGAGGACGGCGCCGATGAAGTCCTTGCGCGAAAGCGAGACGTAAAGCGGCAAGCCGAGCGCGCGCAGCTCGCCGAGCCGCCGCAGGATCTCCAAGTCCTGCTCAGGGCTGAGGTCGAAGTCGAGTCCGGGGTCGATCGCAATCTGCTCCTCCGCCACCCCAAGCTCCCGGGCCGCTTCGACTCTCCCCTCGAACCAGGCCCGCAAGTGGTCGACGACATCGTCGTACTCGCGCCAAGGGCGATCGACTCGCGGCGGACCCTCAATGTGCATCAGCACGTAGCCGCAGCCGCTCTCGGCAACAAGCTCGAACATCTCCTCGCCACCGCCGGAGATGTCGTTGACGACAACCGCCCCGGCATCCAGCGCCCGCCGCGCCACCTCGACCGAAAACGTGTCAGCGGAAACCGGAACGCCATCGCGTGGTTCCTTTCGGTCGCCATCGGTCCGAAAGGAACCACGCGATTGACGTGCGAGCCCTTCCACGGCCGGGACTAGCGCTGCCGCCTCAACGTCAGGCGGCACCGGCGGGCCGGCTTTCGCAGCCACCGCGCCGACGTCGAGCATCTCGAAGCCGGCCTCGGCCAGCGCCAGACCGTCGGCGATCGCCTGCTCGGGGGTACCGCTGCGCGCCCCCTCGAACATCGAGTCGACGGTGACGTTGACGATCCCGGCGCCGATCGGCCGGGAGAGGTCGAGGTTGCCGTCGCGAAGTCTCCAGCTACTCACCGGCCGAGCTTACGCAAGGCGCACTGCGGCGACGAAAGGGCCGGGATAGATGTCCCTAGCGTGCGGGCTTGACCGCGGCTGGCAGCGTCGTTACCCGCCCCTCGCGGCCGAAGGTTCCGTCCGGCTTGCCGTCGGCGAGGTAGCGCCGGAGGAAGAAGCGGTTGGAGTTGGAACCGGTGAGCAGGCCGCCGACGAGAACTTCGCCCTGTGGCCCAACCGCGAGGTCGTAGGCGACTTCGGAACCAGACCCGCCTCCACCCTCGACCTTGGGGCTGACGACGCCATTGCCACTGAACCGGCGGTCAAGTTTGCCGTTGCTCTTGTGACGAGTGAGAAGGACCCCGCGGCAACTGCCCTTGCCGCAGCGGAAGGTGCTGGAGCCGGCGGTGTAGATGCGCTTACCGCGGACGACGAGCGCGTTGGCGGTTGCTTCCCCGTGGCGCCCACCGCTGGTAACGAAGGCGCCGCCCCGTCCGAAGCTGGTGTCGAGAAATCCCTCGCCGCTGTACCGCGCGAGCAGCAGCTTGCCGTCCGCCTGGCCGGCGACCAGCAGCCCATTGCCGTCGCGGCTGAGCGCGTTCGCAACTTCCGGGGCGGGCGGGAAGAAGTTGGAGAGAACCAGCCCGGCACCGCCGCCGAAGCTCGGGTCAGGACCGGTCACCAGATTTCCCGTGTACGTCCCCGGCACCAACCGCGCCAGCACCGCCTGGGAGCGGGCGCCGAGTTCGCGCGGCGCCAATGAACCGGCGCCGATCACACTCTCGCCTTTACCGAGAACGAAGTCGTTGACGAAGGTCTTTGGCTCCCCCGGCGCACCCTCGCGGTTCGTCATCGAGCCGATCCAGGCGCCGCTGCGACCGCCGGCGTCGACCCGGTGGATGCTCCCGTACCAGTGTTCGCCGGGATCGTTGAGGTAGCCGGTCATGCCGCCGACGAAGATCTTCCCGCTGCGGGAGACCCCGAGGCTGGTCGGATAAGGGGGGTAGTCGGCGCCGGAGGAGGCGAATCCGGCGAAGCCGAAGTTGCCGTCGAGATGACCGTCGGGCAGCAGGCGGGCGAGTCCGGCCGTGCCGCCGGCCGGAGCGGCGATGACGATCCGCCGGTCACGCTGCAGGGCGATCGCCGTGATCGGCTGCATCCGCGGCAAGTTGACGACGCCGTCACCGCCGCCGAAGCTGCGGTCGAGTTTGCCGTTCGACAGGTAGCGGACGACCGCGCCGAATTCCCGGTTAGGGGACGGACCGACGTGCCCGGCCCCGCCGGCGACGAGGATCCGGCCGTCCGGCTGGACCGCCATCGCGAAGTTGCCGACCGAGGCATGCGCGGCCGCCGGCGCCGCAAACAGCGCCAGCGCCACCGCCAGCCAAAGCCTTATCGCCGCACCCCCGCGCATGGTCGCTACCGTAACCCCCCTCTTGGGACTGAGTTGCGTCTACACCGATCTCGACGGGACCCTGCTCGGGCAGGGCAGCTCCCTCTTCCGCGACGCCGATGGAGGTTTCTCGCTGGCCCAGGCCCGGGCGCTCGAGGCTTGCCACCGGGCTGGGGCCGAGGTCGTGATCATGTCCGGCCGCCGCGAGCCGCAGGTCCACGAGGCCGCCCGCCTGATGGGCCAGACCTCCTACATCTACGAGGCCGGCTGCGCGTTTGCAATCGACGGCGAGACGACCCTGATGACCGGCGAGATGGCCCCCAACGAAGACGGGACGATCTACGAGCAGATCGAGGCGCGGGGAATCCCGAAGCTGCTCTTCGAGCACTTCGAAGGGCGGCTCGAGTACCACTCCCCTTGGCACCACGGCCGCGTCCTCTCCCATCTCTTCCGCGGCAAGGTCGACGTCGAGGAGGCAAACGCGCTGCTGCACGAGCGCGGCGACACCGACCTGCGCTTGCTCGACAACGGCGCGATCGGCCGGCCGATGCCGACCGTCGAGGGCCGTACCCACGCCTACCACCTGGTCCCGAAGCTGGTCAGCAAGGCAGCGGCGGTCTCCGGCCACGCCCGCGCTCGCGGCTATGACCCAGCCGAGTGCATCGCCGTCGGCGACTCGGTCGAGGACCTCGAGGTCGCCGCCGCGGTCGGCCGCTTCTTCGTCGTCGCTAACGGCCCCGAGCACGATCCCGGTTTGCGGGCCGCACTTCCGAATTGGGACAATGTCACCGTTACTGAAAGCAGCATGGGCGACGGCTTCTACGAGGCGGTCGTTTCCTCGCTGGTGGAACGCCGGGTTTAAAGGAGAGCTTGTGTCGTCTGAGAATGCGACCGTCGCGGAGCAGGAGTACCTCGAGATCATGTTCTGGCTGGAGGAGGCCGGACTGCCGATGACGGGGGCCAACGTCGCCCGCGCGATGCAGCTCTCGCCCCCGACCGTGCACGAGATGATCGGGCGGCTGGTCGACGACGGCTACGTCGAGCGCAACCCCGACAAAACCCTGATCTTCACCGAGTCCGGCCGCGAGCACGCCAGCTACATCGTCCGCCGCCACCGGATGATCGAGCGCTTCCTCACCGACGTCCTGGGAATCCCCTGGGACGAGGTCCACGAGGAGGCGGAGCGGATCGAGCACGCGATGTCGCCGGTCCTGGAGGAGCGGATGCGGGCGGCGATCGGCGACGCCACCACCTGCCCCCACGGTCACCCGATCGTCGAGGGCGTGCGTGAGACCGGCTCGCTGCTGGCCGACGTCGAGGTTGGCGCCGACGTCGTCGTTCTACGCTTCGAGAATGAGGCCGAGGAGCTGCTCCACTACCTAAAGGCGGCCGGCCTGGACCCAGGCCTGGAGGGCAAGGTCGAGAGCTCAGATGACGAGCGCGTGGTGATCGCCTCGGCCGACGGCAAGCACGAGGTCAGCCGCAGCGTCGCCGAGACGGTCTCGGTCCGCGCCGACCCGGCGCCGCCGCCGCGGGCGGCGATCCCCGAGCAGCTGGTGCTGTCCTCGGATCGCTACGGGCGCTAGGCCTTACTGCGGTACTGGCATCGCCATGATCGGCTCGCCGGTCGGGGTTTCGCTGCCTCCGCGCGGCTCTTCGGTGACCATCACCGTCTCTACCCCGGTCATGTCTTCGATCGTCGTTTCGGCCTGACCGTGGCGATCGGGGACGAATAGTGCCGGCACCGCTTCGACCTGGCCTTCGCGTTCGACCCACGCCTCCAGGACTTTGTCGGGCGGCAGCTGGTGGACGCCGGAAAGGTGCAGCTTGCCGGCGTCGCCTTCGCTGACCATCTTCACGGTGATCTCGCCAACCTGACGGACGATCGTGCTGTTGCCGCCGTTGCTATCTCCAGAGCCGTCATTGCCGACCTCGTAGCCGACGACCCCCGCGACCAGGAGGGCGAGGGCGGCGAATCCGACCGCCGGCTTCAGCAGCCAGCGGCGGCGATTCGCGGGCGCGGGGCGCGCCTCCACCTGCGCATGCGCATCGCCCCGCACCTCCGCCATCAGGCTCTGGCGCAGCTGCCGCGGCGGCTCGCGACGCTCGACCGACTCTGGCAGCGTGTGGACCGCCGCCTCCAGCCACTGCATCTCCTCGCGGCAGCGCTCGCAGCCCTCGAGGTGGAGCTCAAACTCGGCCGCCTCCTCGCGATCGAGCGCACCCAACATGTAGGCGGCTAGGTCCTCGCTCCAACGGTTGTGATCGGTGTTCATGCCAGCCCCTCCGCAAGCTCTCCCCTGATCTTCTCCAAACCGAGCCGCATCCTTCCCTTCACGGTGCCCATCGGCAGCCCGAGGATGCGAGCGATCTCCGAGTGGCTGAAGCCACCGAAGTAAGCCAGCTCGATCACCTTCGACTGCTCCCCCGGCAACTTGCCGAGAGCGCCCCGCACCTCCGCGGCGGTCTCGTGCTTCATCGCTTCCTCCTCGGTCATCTCCAGCGCCGGCCGCTGCTCGAGGATCGCCTCATCGTCAAAGGTCAATTTCGGCGCTTTGCCGGCGCGGCTGCGGAGGAAGTCGATCGCCCGGTTGCGGACGACGCTCAGCAGCCAAGAGCGGACGCTGCCGCGGGTCGAATCGAAGCGGGCACCGCTGCGCCAAACCGAGAGGAACGCCTCCTGGGTCACTTCTTCGGCGGCGGGACGGTCGCCGACGATCCGATAGGCAAGCGAGTAGGCGGCGCCGCCGTGACGGTCGTAGAGAACCTCGAAGGCCTCGGGGTCCTTGCGGCCAACGAGGGGCATCAGCTCCTCGTCGGCCAGTCGCTCCGCCTTCTCTCTTCGTACCGTCATCTCATTCGGTTCGCCCCTACCCAACTCGAGCCCAAGCTAGGCGAGGAAGGGTTCAACCGCCTTCAGCACCTGTTTTTCATCAAGCGGCGGGTCGAAGGCGACCGGTGACGGTTCGGTCTTGTTCTGCAACCGGATCGCCGCCGCGTGCCGGGCCTCGACCTGGACGATGCCGCCGGCCGCCGCTAGGACTTCTTTCGACTTGATCATCGGCGCGGCGCCGTTATAGGCGCTGACCCCAGTGTCCTCGAAGGTCTGGGCCAGTTTGAGGAAGCCGGCGGTGTTGCTGTAGGGGAAGTCGAATTTCGGCTCCATCACCGGTTTGCCACCCAGTTTCTTGATCGTCGCCGCCAGCGCTTCGACGTGCTGCTGCTCGTCGGAGGCAAGCAGGTCGACGAGGCTCTTCAGTTCACCACTCGGCTTCGCCCGGCTCTTCGCCTCCGCGTAGAACTTCGCCTCCAGGAACTCGAGGGTGAGGGCAAAGTTGAGGATGTCGACATCACTGCCGCCCGACGCCGCCAGAGCGCGGCGGACGTAGGGGCCGACCATCGCGGTGCCGTAGATCGCCCCGACCGCCAGCGCTCCCTTGAGGAGTACGTCGCTGCGGGAGAGGTCGCCGCTGTCCTCATCGATCTGGACGGCGGCGAGCTCCGGATTTGAAAATTGCTCGTTGCTCATGCTCATCTCCTTGCGGTTCGCGACGGCCTCAGCCGACGAGGAACGGTTCGACTGACTTGAGGACGGTCTTCACATCAGCGGGCTTGGCGAAGGCGCCATCGGGGGTGATCGACTCGCCCAGCAGCGTGTTGAGGACGGCCGCGTGGCGGCCCTCGACGCTGTGGATCGCCAGCGCGGAGGCGAGGACTTCGGGGCTCTTGATGTTCGCCGCCTGGCCGAGATAGGCGGCAGCGCCGAGGTTCTCCACCGTCCCCGCCAGTTCCAGCACTGATTTCGCGTTTTCAAGCGGGAATTCGGCTTTCGGTTCCGCCGCCGGTTTGCCGCCGAGGCTCTTCACCGCCTGGGTCAGGGCCTGCACGTGTTCGGCCTCCTCCTGGCCAAATTTGCGGATCGTCTCCAAGTCGGCGCCTTTGAAAAGGCCGCTTTTGACGACGTCGGCGTAGAAGGCGGTCTCAAGGTACTCGAGCGTGAGGGCGTAGTTGAGGATGCCGACGTCGCCCTTGCCGAACTGGGCGGTTTCGTCGCTGTTGCCGCCACCCGAGTTCATGGTGGTCGTGGTCGTGCCGCTGTCGTCGCCGCAAGCGGCAAGGAAGGCCGCCGCCGCGGTCGAGCCGCCGCCAACCGCGAGAAATCTGCGTCGCGACTGGGGTCCTGCGAGCTCCTTCATCTCAGCCATCTCTGGTCGCCTCCTGGGTGGTTTGCATGTACACACCTACGGGGGTCGCCAGGGGGTGGATCAGAAATCAGGGGGGATCCAAGCGGCCGCCGGATATGCTGCCGCGCGTCCAAGAACAACTACGTCCACGGATATGGGGAGACGCAATGTGGGAAGAGCTGTCGTTGAGAGGTAACAAGCGCTTGGCGGTCATCGCCGCGTCGGTCGGGTTGGTTGTCTTCATCTTCGCCGCGGGGGTGCTTACTGGCTGCGGCAGCGACTCGGCGACCGTGACGGTCACCACCGAGGACACGACCTCCGAATCAAGTTCGGAGGCGAGTGAGCTAGGGGACGAACTCGAAGAAGAACTCGAGGCCGAAGAAGAAGGCGGCGACGAGTCTGGGAGCGGAGACTGCTCCGAGAGCGAAGTGAGCAACGGCGATTACGTCGAGGGGACTTGCACCGAAAATGGCAGCAAGTTCGTCGTTGTCAACATGGACTCGACCCTCAAACTGAAAACGCTGGAAGCGAAGCTGGAAGACATCCAACTTAAAAAGACGATCGCCAGCGAAGGTGAATCGGAAACCGCCAACGGCGTCTTCGTGATCTTCGATCTTAAGATCACGAACCTCGACCGGGCGCCAGCCGAATTCGAAGAAAGCCAGGTGACGCTGCTGATCAGCGAAAAGCTCTACACGCCCGACTTCGAGGTGCAGAACGGTTTCGAAACGAGATCCTTCCTCTGGCAGGGTGAACAGATCCAGCCCCTCAGCAGCCAGCAGGGGACGATCACCTTCGACATTCCCAAGCAGGTCGCCAAAGATCTAACCGAGAACGGCAACCTGGACATCATCAACTTCGGCACTCTCAGCTTCGGCGGCGAAGAAAACTTCGAACAGGACGAAATCGGAACGATCCGGACCTACAAGTAGGGGGACGCGCAGTGCCGCGCTGCTAGTACTGGCATCGATTGTCTCGGTCCAGTGCGGGGCGGCCCTGGCGACCACCCTGTTCGACGAGATCGGCTCGGCCGGGGCGGTCTTTCTCCGCGCCACCTTCGGCGCCCTGGTCCTTGTCGCGCTGACGCGAGCGGCGCCACTGCGGGTGCGCGAGTGGCCGCACCGCGACGTGTTCCTGCTCGGGGTGGCGGTCGGCGCCGTCAACCTCGTCTTCTACGCAGCCCTGGAGCGACTGCCGCTGGGGATCGCGGTCACGCTCGAGTTCATCGGCCCGCTCGGCGTTGCCGTCTACGGGTCGCGGCGGAGACTCGACCTTCTCTGGGTGCTGCTGGCGGCGGCGGGGATCGTCCTCCTCTCCGACGGCACCGGCAGCGATGGGATCGACCTGGTCGGCGTCGCCCTGGCGCTGACCGCCGGCGCCTTCTGGGCCGCCTACATCGTCCTCAGCGACCGGGTCGGCAGCCTCGGCCCCGGCGCGGGCGGGGCGACGATGGCGGCGGTCATCTCGGCCTTCCTGGTCGCCCCCTTCGGGCTGATCCAGGGCGGCACGGAGATCTTCACCCCTACCCATCTCCTGGTCGGCGTCGCGGTCGGCGTCCTCAGCACCGCCGTCCCTTACGTCTTCGAGATCGAGGCGCTGCGGCACCTGCCGCGGGCGGTCTTCGGGGTGCTGATGAGCCTCGAGCCCGCGGTTGCGGCAGCGATCGGTTTCGCCGCGCTTTCGCAAGGGTTGGACGCGACCGAAGTCGTCGCAATCACGCTCGTGGTCGTCGCCTCAGCGGGCGCTTTGCGGTCGGCAGCCGCCGCGCCGCCGCGGGATGGATGACCACCCCTGGTCTGCAAGATACTCAACTGTTTTTGATCATAGGCGCGATCCGGTTTAGATAACAGTCGTAAACCAACACGGCGTTCGCGCCTACAAAGGAGACCTACATGAAGAAGTATCTGGCACCGCTCGGGCTCACCGCCCTAATTGCTGGGGCTCTGATGGCATTCCCCCTCGGCGCGTCAGCAACCGTCATCACATCCCCGGCGGTGACCGTGAAAGGCGAATCCGAGGGTTCGATCACTCTCCACGGAATCGTCGACCTCACCTGCAGTAACTCGGTCCTCGAAGGCACTCTGGAACAGTTTGGGCCCTCGGTCACAGCAAAAGGGGCAGTCAGTGTCCTTAGTTTCACCGAATGCAACCAGCACCTAACCACGGTCGCATCGGGAACGATGGAATTGCACGCAACCAGCGGCGGCAACGGCACCCTGACATCTTCCGGCGCCAAAGTGACAATTTCATTTACAACCATTTTCGGCACTGTCCACTGCGTTTTCGCTACTAACAACACCCTTATCGGTACTCTCACAGGAAGCAAAAACACCGGCGGAACAGCAACAGTCGACCTCAACTCTGCCCCGATCCCTGTTGAATCAGGCAGCTTCCTCTGCGGCTCCAGTGCCGAACTGACAGGCAATTACAAAATTTCGACGCCTGACTACGTGGACGTCGACTGAGGCGGTCTGGACCCGACTAAGCGGGGGAGCCGGCGCGCAGACGCTCTAGCGCGCCGGCGATCCGGCCCACGCCCTCGGCGGCGCGGTCGGCCGGGACCGGGGCGAAGGAGAGGCGGAGGCTGTTCTGACCGCCCTCGATCATGAAGTCGGGGCCGGCGACGAAGGAGACGCCGTCGCCTTTGGCCTCGGCCAGCAGGGCAACGCTGTCGGTGCCTTCGGCGAGGTCGAGCCAGAGGAAGTAGCCGCCGTCGGGAACGACGAACACTGCCTCGGGGATCTGCTCGCGCAGGGCGGCAACGAGCGCATCGCAGCGCGCTTTCAGCTCGGCTTTGACGAACTCGATGTTGCGATCGAGCTCGCCGCTGCGGCAGAGCTCGAGCACGATTGCCTCGGCCAACATGTTCGGCGAGATGTAGGTCTCGTTGGCCTTTTTCGCCAGCTTCTTGATCTCCTCGGCGGGGCCGGCGAGGTAGCCGACGCGGACGCCAGGGCTGACCGTCTTCGAGAAGGAGGAGGCGTGGACGACTTTGCCCGCCTCGTCGATCGAGAGCATCGTCGCCAACGGCTCGCCCTCGAAGGGCAGCTCGCGGTAAGGGTCGTCCTCGAAGATCCAGAAATCGTGCTCGGCAGCCAGCGCGACAAGGCGCCGGCGCTTCTCCTCGGAGAGCGTGCAGCCGGCCGGGTTGTGGGCGTTGGGAATGACGTGGGCGAACTTGATCGGCCCCTCGGCGAGCGCCGCTTCCAGCGCCCCGACGTCGAGCCCGTCCGCCTCCAGCGAGACCGGCACCAACTCGACCCCGATCTGCTGAAGGAGCAGCAAGGTGCGGTCGTAGGTTGGCTGCTCGACGACGACCCGGTCGCCCGGCCCAAGCAGGTGCTGGAAGAGCATCGCGCCCGCCTCAAGCGAGCCGTTGGCGATCATCACCTGCGAAGGATCGAGGTGCCCGTGCCGCTCGGCCACCCACTGGCAGAGGCCGGGATGGCCGATCCCGACGCCGTAGGAGAGCGCCGTTTCCCAGTCGGAAGCGAGCGCTCGCGCCGCCGCCTCCCGCACCTGCTCGTGGGGAAGAATGTCGGCGCTGGGAGCGCCGCGTGCGAATGAGATCGTGTCGCCTGCCATCGGCTACCGACCCTAGCAACGGCGCACGCTCCGGCGACCCTTGGCCGTTCCCCCAATTCCAGCCTTCACTGGGGGGAGAACTCGAGGCGTGTCTGAGCTTGACCCACATATATGGCGGGGAAACTCAGACACGCCCAGCGGGAGAGGGACTTGGCGCGGCTTGCGACGCGGCAGCACGGTGTCGCGTCGCATCGGCAGTTGCTGGAGCTTGGGTTCAGCATTCGCTGGATAGAGAGGAGGCAGGAGGAGGGTCGCCTCTCGGCCGTCCATCGGAACGTCTACGCGGTCGGGCACAGCCGGCTGAGCTCGCGTGGCCGTTGGTGGGCGGCGGTGCTCGCGTACGGCCCCGGCGCGCTGCTCAGTCATCGGACGGCGGCGGTCGCGTGGGGCTTTCAACGGCTCAGGAGAGGGCCGATCGACATCACCGCCCCGAGTGGGCGGCAAGGCAGCGAACGTCGGAAGGGGATCTGGGTCCATCGTTGCCAGATCCGCCAAGAGGACGAGACGACCCGTGACGGGTTTCCCGTCACCACCGTCGGCCGGACTCTTTTCGACCTTGCCGAAGTAACCGATTTCGACACCCTCAAGGGCGCGGCCGAGGAGGCCGACCGGCTGAAGCTGCTGCGCTTAGGTGAGTTGGAGCGGGTCTGCGAACGGGGTCGCGGGCGAAGGGCGTTGCGGCCAGTGAAGCGGTTGCTCGCAGAGCTGGACGATGTTCCCGACGGCGGTCGCTCGCCCCTGGAGATCCGCTTTGCCGCCTTCGTCCGCGAGTACCGCCTCCCCCAGCCGGTCCAGAACGTCCACGTCCTTGGCCTTGAGGTCGATGCGCTGTGGGCGGCGGCGAAGCTCGTCGTCGAGCTCGACAGCTGGGAATTCCACGGCCACCGCGCCGCCTTCGAGCGCGATCGGGCTCGCGACCCGAAGCTGCTGATCGCCGGCTATCGCACGATCCGCGTCACCCACCGCCGGCTCGACCGCGAAGCGGCGCAGCTAGCCACGGAGATCCGCCAACTGCTCGCGCCCTAGAGCGAGCGCAGCATCTCGGCGGCGATTGCCGCCGTCTCGGTCGGGCTTTCGCCGACCCGCACGCCCTTTGCTTCGAGCGCGTCTTTCTTCGCCTGGGCGGTGCCCGAGGAGCCGGAGATGATCGCCCCGGCGTGGCCCATCTGCTTGCCGGGAGGGGCGGTGAAGCCGGCGATGTAGGCGACCACCGGCTTCGAGACCTCGGCGGCTATGAACTCGGCGGCCCGCTCCTCGGCGTCGCCGCCGATCTCCCCCACCATCACGATCAGCTCGGTGTCGGGGTCGGCCTCGTAGAGCTTGAGGATGTCGATGAAGTCGGAGCCGACGATCGGATCGCCGCCGATGCCGACGATCGAGGAGTTGCCGGTCCCGGCCTGTTTCAGCTCGTTGCCGATCTGGTAGGTCAGGGTGCCGCTCTTGGAGACAACGCCGATCGGCCCCGGGTCGAAGAACTGGGCGGGGATGATCCCGACGTTGGCCTTGCCGGGCGAGAGCACGCCGGGGCAGTTCGGCCCTATCAGCCGTACCCCAGCCTCCTTCGCCTTCCAGTAGGTCTCGAGCATGTCGAGCACGGGAATTCCCTCGGTGATCGCGATCACCGTCTCAACCCCGGACTCGATCGCCTCGTTGATCGCCGGCGCCGCGAAGCGGGCGGGGACGAAGATCATCGAAGTGTTGGCGCCGGCCTCGGTGACGGCCTCTTTGATCGTGTCGAAGACCGGCACGCCCTCGACGTCCTGGCCGCCCTTGCCGGGGGTGACCCCGGCGACGAGGTCGGTCCCATAAGCCTTGTTGCGGAGGCCGTGGAAGGAGCCCTCGCGACCGGTCAGGCCGGAGACGGCGAGCTTCGTACTCCCGTCGACGATGATGCTCATGCGGCGCTCCCGGCGAGCTCGACGACGCGGCGGGCGGCGTCCAGCATCGTCTTCTCCTGGTGCAGGTTGGGCAGGTCGGCAGCGGCGAGGATCTCCAACCCCTCCTCGGAGTTGGTCCCGTCGAGGCGCACAACCAGCGGCAGCTCGAGGCCGATCTGCTGCGAGGCGGTGACGATCCCATTGGCGATCTCGTCGCAGCGGGTGATGCCGCCGAAGATGTTGAAAAGGATCGCGCTCACCTTCGCGTCGGATTTGATGACTTCCAGCGCGTTGACGATCGCCTCGGCTTTGGAGCCGCCGCCGGCATCGAGGAAGTTGGCGGGCTTGCCGCCGGCCTGGGCGACGACGTCGAGGGTCGACATGCAGAGGCCGGCGCCGTTGGCGAGGATGCCGACGTTGCCGTCGAGTTTGACGTAGGTGAGGCCCTTTTCCTTCGCCATCTGCTCCTGCGGGTCGTCGACGGTGTCGGCGATCTCGGCCAGGTCCTGGTGGCGAAAGAGGGAGTTGCCGTCGATCGTCACCTTCGCGTCGAGGGCAATGACCTCGCGGCCGGCAGTGACGATCAATGGGTTGACCTCGATCAGGTTCGCGTCCTCCTCGCGCGCCACCTCCTCGAGCTTGACCAAGACCTCAGCGGCGGCGTCGAGCGCGTCCTCGGCGAGGCCGGCGTCGGCGACGATCCCGCGTGCGGCGGTCGTGTCGAACGGCTGGGTCGGGTCGATGTGGCGCTTAACAAGCGCGTCGGGGTCCTCGGCGGCGACCGTCTCGATGTCCATCCCGCCCTTGGCGGAGACCATCGCCAGCAGCTTCTTCTCGCCGCGATCGAGGATGACCGAGGCGTAGTACTCCTCGGCGATGTCGGAGCCGCCCTCGACCCAGACCTGGTCGACGCGAAACGGTCCCTCGCCGTGGGGACCGACGATGTCCATGCCGAGGATCGCGTCGGCGTGCTCGCGCGCCTCGTCGGCGTTCTGGGCGATCTTGATCCCGCCGGCCTTGCCGCGGCCGCCGATCAAGACCTGGGCCTTGATCGCGCAGGGGTAGCCGATCTTCTCCGCCGCGGCGACAGCGTCGTCGACGGTGGCGGCGACTTCGCCGCTCGGCACGGCGATCCCGTGCTTGGCGAACAGCTGCTTGCCCTGATACTCGAGGAGGTCCATAGGTAGAGGTGCGCCAGGGGCGCGGCGGCGCAGACTACCGAATGACATAATGCGCCGCCGCCATGGCCCTTCCCAGTCTCAAAAACATCAAATGGGTGACCACCGATTGCTACGGCACCCTCATCGACTGGGAGAAAGGCATCATCGAGGCCTGCAAGAAAGAGGCGGCCAAAGACGGCTTCAGCTTCGAAGAGGAGCCCTTCCTCGCCCGCTTCATGGAAGTGCAGGCCGAAATCATGGCCGGTTCCTATGAGCTCTACGCCGAGGTGCTGCGCCGGACGATCGTCAAAGTCGCTGGTGAGATCGGCTGGGAAGTGGAGCCCTCGCGGGCCCAGTTCCTGCCCAACAGCGTCGCCTACTGGCTGCCGTTCCGCGAGTCCAACGCGGCGATGGACCGCCTCGGGAAAAAGTACGAGATCGGGATCGTCTCCAACATCGACGACAAACTGCTGGGGATCTCCCGCCGCCACCTGCGGACCGAACTCGACCTCGTCGTCACCGCTCAGCAGGTGAGGAGCTACAAGCCCGACCCCGTCCACTTCAAAGAGACGGCGCGGCGGATCGGCGGCAAGAAAGGTTGGCTCCACATCGGCTGCGACTACGCAACCGACATCGCTCCGGTGCTGAAAATGAACGTGCCGGTGATCTGGGTCAACCGCCACGGCGAGAAACTGGAAGGGCGCAAAGCCCCCAGCGCGACGGTGAAAAACTTTCGCGAAGCAGTGAAAAAGCTCGGCGCGTCCTGAGCGTCTTCTAGCTTTCAGGCCGCAACTCAGGCGTGAGGCGCCGGTTTCGGGGGTAGACCACCCCCGCAATTCCTTGATGCAGAAGCTCGCACTAAAACCCAGTCCTTCGCATGCCCGCACCCGGCTCGCAGTCGCTGCCGGGCTGCTCGTCCTGCTGGCAGGGCTCGTTTTCGCCGGTATGCGCAGCGCCGAGAGCGCCAATGCGGCGCAGCAAGCGGCGGTCCAGAAGCCGAGCTTCGTCGTCATCCAGATCGACGACGGGACGCTCGACCAGCTCTACGCGAGCCTCAACGTCGGTGGCATCGACGTGCAGGCGATGCCCTACACGCTCTCTCTGATCGCCGACCGCGGGATCACTTTTAACCGCTACTACGTCCCCTATCCCCTCTGCTGCCCTTCCCGGGTCAGCCTGCTGACCGGCCGCTACTCGCACAACAACAACGTGCGCGGCAACGTGCCGCCGAACGGCGGCTTCACCGGCTTCAAAGCGCGGCAGGCCTACAGCCACAACCTCGCGCCCTGGCTGCAGGCGGCGGGCTACCGGACGATCCATATCGGCAAGTTCCTCAACGGCTACGGCGATGAACCGTTCGACGAAGGCAAAGACGTGCCGCCGGGCTGGAACGCCTGGCACAGCGTCCTGCGCGCCGACACCAACCACTACTTCTACGGCTACACGCTGAACGACAACGGCGTGCTGGACGGGCCCTTTGGTGACCCGGGCAGTTGGGAGACGCGCGAATATGGCGAACGCGACGACTTCGGCTGCCCGACCGCGCCGCTGAACGGCAAACCCTGCTTCTACGAGACCGACGTCTTTAATCGCATCGCCTCGGAAGAGATCGCTGGGACCTCGCCCGAACAACCCTTCTACCTGCAGCTCGACTACACCGCCCCGCACGGCGACTTCCGCCGCCCGGCCGGGCCGGAGCCGGCGACCCGCCACTACAACACCTTCGCCGGCGCGCCCTACCCTCACAGCCGTGCGCAGGGGTTCAACGAGGGCAGCGTCAACGACAAGCCCCGTTTCATCCGCGAAGCGCCGTACCTCTCGCTGCAGGAGATCCACACCTACCGCGTCTACTACCAGAAGGCGCTGGAGTCGCTGCGGTCCGTCGACGAGGGCGTGAAATTGGTGGTCGACACGCTCGGTGGCCTGCACCGGCTGCGCAACACCTACATCATCTTCACCTCCGACAACGGTTTCTTCTACGGCGAGCACCGCCTCACCGGTGGCAAGTTCATCGCCTACGAGCCGGCAACCCACTTGCCGCTGCTGATGCGCGGGCCGGGGATCAAGCCGGGCACCGCTACCGGCGAGCTGGCGGCGAACATCGACATCGCGCCGACGATCCTCGAACTGGCCGGGGCGAGCGCGGACAAAAGCATCGACGGACGCTCGCTGGTCCCCTACATGCGCGACCCGAGCCTGCGCAGCCGGCGGCCGATCCTCTTCGAGTCCTTCGTTGAGACCGCCGACGTCGAAGCCAACGGGCAGCCCGGCGCACCAGCCGAACGGGCCGGGACCGCGGCGCGCGCGAGCAGTTCCTCGCGCGGCGATGCCAGTGCCTCGATCGTGGCGCCTCCGAAGGACTACCTGGGGATCCGCCTCGGCCCCTACAAGTACATCGAGTGGCCGAGTGGCGAGAAGGAGCTCTACGACATCACCAAGGACCCCTACGAGCTCAACAACATCGTCCGCGTCCGCAACCTCTCACCGATCCGCGCCTTCCTCCACGCCCAGCTCGTTCGCCTCGAGGCCTGCGTCGGCAAAGCCTGTCAGGAAGTCGCGCCGAAATTCCCGCTTACGCGCAACGAGCAACGCAAGCTCGACAAGCAAAAGCGCGAAGAAGAACGTCAGAAGGAACGCGAACGGGAAGAAAAGAAACACAAAAACCGGCGCTGATGAAGGGGGACCGGGAGGGGTCCTCCGGACAACAGCGGGGAGGGTCCGGAGCACCCCTCCCGGTCCCCCCGGTAAGCGCTACTTGATGACTGCGAGGGTGTCGCCGCTGCCTACTGCGGCGCCCTCGGAGATGGGGAGATCTTCCACTTTGCCGCTGCGGTGAGCGGTGATCTCGTTCTCCATCTTCATCGCCTCGATCACGCAGATCAGGTCGCCCTCGTTTACCTCGGCGCCCTTCTCGACGGCAACTTTGAGGATGGTGCCCTGGAGGGGTGAGGGCAGGGACTCGCTAGAAGCGCTGGGACCACTGCCGCCCTTGCGCTCGCGCTTAGGCGGTTTCTTGCCGCCTGCGGCCGCCGGGGCGACGACGCCGCCCGCGGGGGCCTCGCCGATCACCTTGACGTCGAAGAGCTTGCCCGAGACCTCAACCTTGTAGTCGCGGGTGAGGACCTCGCCGCCGTCCTCGGATGGCTCGGGCGGCTTGGCGTCGGCCGGGGCGGTGGATTTCAGCCACTCCCGGTCCTCCATCAGGTCGCGGCAGGTCTCCCCCTTCGCCCACTGCTCGGTGGCGAGGATCGCTTCGTGAAAGGGGATCAAGGTGGTGAGGCCGCCGGAGTCGTATTCGGAGAGCGCCCGCAGCATCCGCCTGGTCGCCTTCTCGCGGTCAACGTCCCAGACGATCAGCTTGGCCACCATCGGGTCGTACATCGGCGTCACCTCGGAGCCACCCTCGACGCCGGAGTCGACGCGGACGCCGGGGCCGGAGGGCTCGCGGTAGGAGTCGCCGATCGGGCCCGGGGCGGGGGCGAATTTCTTGTGCGCGGCCTCGGCATTGATCCGGCACTCGATCGACCAGCCGTTCAGCTCGACGTCGTCCTGAGCGATCGAGAGCTGCTCGCCGGCGGCGACCAGGATCTGCTCGCGGACGATGTCGATGCCGGTGACCATCTCGGTCACGCAGTGCTCGACCTGGACGCGGGTGTTCATCTCGAGGAAGAAGTACTCGTCGCCGACCTGCATCCCCTCGATCGTGCCGGCGCCCCGGTAGCCAACAGCTGCGGCGGCGTCGGTGGCGATTTTGCCGATCCGCTCGCGCATCTCCTCGTCGACGTGGGGGCCGGGAGCCTCCTCGATCACCTTCTGGTGGCGGCGCTGAATCGAGCAGTCGCGCTCGCCGAGGTGGATCACGTTGCCGTGCGAGTCGGCCAGCACCTGGACCTCGACGTGGCGCGGGTCCTCTAGATAGCGCTCGATGTAGACGCGGTCGTCGGAGAAGAACTTCTCGCCTTCGCGGGCCGAACCCTCGAAGGCCTCCTGTAGATCGTCAGGAGTCATCGCGACCCGGAAGCCCTTGCCGCCACCGCCGCCCGCGGCCTTGCAGGCGACCGGGTAGCCGGCCTCGTCGGCCTGGCGCTTGGCGTCCTCGAGGTCGGCCGCGACCTCGGTCGAGCCGGGCACAATCGGCACCCCGGCCTCTTTCATGATCTCCCGCGCCCGGGTCTTCGAGCCCATCGCTTCGATCGCCTCTGGCGGCGGGCCGATCCAGGTGATCCCCGCCTCGGCGCAGGCGCGCGCCATCTCGGCGTTCTCGGCGAGGAAGCCGTAGCCGGGGTGAATCCCTTCCGCGCCGGCCTCCTTTGCGGTCTCGATGATCTTCGGGATGTTCAGGTAGCTCTCAGCCGGGACCGCTGGCCCGATCAAAAAGGCCTCGTCGGCCGCGCGCACGTGGGGGGCATCGCGGTCGATCTCCGAGTAGACGGCGACCGAGGTGATGCCCATCTCCTTCAGGGTGCGGGCTACGCGGATTGAGATCTCGCCGCGGTTGGCAATGAGGACCTTCTGGAACACGGCGGCGCAGTCTATTTATTTGGGTCGGCGATAGGGTGCGCCGCTGATGCTGATCGAGCTGCAGAGTCATTCGACCGTTTCTGACGGGCAGCTGCCTCCGGCGGAGGTGGTTGAGCGGGCTGCTGAGGCGGGTGTGACGACGCTGGCGCTGACTGACCACGATGCGATCGCTGGGGTGGTTGAAGCCCAGGACGCGGCGCAGCGGGTTGGGATCGAGCTGGTGCCGGCGATTGAGATGTCTTGCGTGCATGAGTACGCGGAAGACCTGCACATCTGCGGCTACTGGATCGACGTTGGCCGCATCGCCGCCGCCTGCGAGCGCGCCCAGCACGAGCGGGTTACGCGGGCGGGAGAAATCATCGAGAAGCTGCGCGGCGAGGGCTTCGACCTGCATCTCGAGGACGCGGTCCGCGAGGCTGGCGACGCGCTCTCGATTGGCCGCCCCCACATCGCCCGCGCCGCCGGCGCAACTGGCGACCTCGGCCCCTTCTTCGAGGAGTACCTGGTGCCCGGCGCCAAGTGCTTCGTCCCCCGTCGCTGGCCAACCGCCGAGCAGGCGATCGAGCTGATCCGCTCAGCCGGCGGCATCGCCGTCATCGCTCACCCCTACTGGGACATCTCCGAGCCGGACGAGGTCGACGATCTGATCCGCTCGCTCAAGGCCGACGGCGTCGAGACCTTCTACCCGACCCACAGCAAGGAGCAGACCGAGCACCTGCTCGAGCTCTGCGCCGAGCTCGACCTCGTCCCCACCGCCAGCTCCGACTACCACGGCCCCACCCACAAGACCTTCGCCGAGTTCGGCGCCTACGACACCTACGGGCTGGGCGAGCCGCAGGTCCCGCCTAAGCCGTAGGGCCGCCCTCCATTTCTTCAGCCACCCTCACCCGCAGGCAGACCCAGTCAACGAACTCCACTGCGGTGATCATCCGCGTCTCCAACTCCTCGAACCTCGCTTCGACTGCGTAGGCATCGTCCGCGAAGTGCGGCCATGGCCTTTCGGCCTCTTTCAACATCGCGAGCATGAACAGGTAGCCGATCTCGCGGTTGTACCTCGGGAAGGGCTGGGTGCAGGCGATCCATGCCCCAAACATCGCGGCTTGTTCGACCGCGCTCAGGGGCGGATCGGCTTCCTCGAAAGCAATGAAGGGAGCGGCCAGCGCCGAATCACCACCAAGGATGGGGATCGTTCGCAGTAACCGCTCTGCGGGGATATCGAGCTTCTCCCCTGCAATCAACAGCAGCTCACCAAGGAGTGCCAACTGGCTCGGCATCTTCGCGCCATGTTAACGCATAACTACCCTAACCCATCGGCGTCTGGTATCGCGACTACATACATCACCGCATTTTAGGGGATTTATGCACTAACATCGCCCGCCGCACGATGGCGACCCGAGCGACGAGCCTCCGACTCACCGAGCAGATGGCAGCGGAAATTTCCGCCGTGGCACGAGCCGACGGCATCCCCGTATCGGAGGCTGTGCGCGAAGCGATCGAGAAGCACATCGCTGAACGACGCGCCGATAAGGACTTTCAAAAGCGCCTGAAAAGGCTCCTCGAAGAGGACCAACAGGTTCTCAAGCGCCTTGCAGAATAAGAAAGGGGCCAGTACCAGGAGGTACCGGCCCCTCTAAAGCGCTTGAGTCTTAAGCCGCAGCAGTAGCCGCGGGGATCAAGCCCCGCTGCTCGAGATAGGCCAGCAGCTTCTCCGCCGACTCCTCGGGGGACTCGCTCTCCGTGTGACAGACGAACTCCGGGTTCTCCGGGGCCTCGTAGGGATCGGAAACGCCGGTGAATTCCTTGATCTCACCGGCGAAGGCTTTCGCGTAGAGACCCTTGACGTCGCGCTCGGCGCAGGTGTCGACCGAAGCCTCGACGTAGACCTCGACGAAGCGGTCGCCCATCAGCTGGCGCGCCTCGTTGCGAATCTCGGCGTAGGGGGAGATCGCCGCGGTGATCACCGGCACGCCGTTGCGGCTGAGCAAGTCGGCGACGAAGGCGATCCGGCGAATATTGGTGTCGCGGTCCTCCTTCGAGAAGCCCAGCCCCTTGGAGAGGTTTTCGCGGACGATGTCGCCGTCGAGGATCTCCAGCTTTGAGCCGCGCTCGCGCAGGTGGCCCTCCAACACGCGGGAAATCGTCGTCTTGCCGGCACCGGAGAGTCCGGTGAACCAGAGGGTGAATCCCTTCTCACCAGCCATGCTTTGTCAGTCCTCCTTGTAAGCGTCGATCAGGATGTCGGCGACCTCGTCGCGCGAGAACTCGTGCGGCGGCCTTTCGCCGTTGCCGAGCATCTCGCGGACCTTGGTCCCGGAAAGGAACAGGTGCGCCTCGTTGTCGTGAGGACAGGTCTTGCCGGAGGCGAGACCCTCGCACTCGTTGCACCAGAAGGTGTGCTCGAACATCAGCGGCTCGATCCCGAGCTCGTCGATATCGATCTCATCGAAGATCTTCTGGGCGTCGTAGGTGCCGTAGTAATCACCGGCGCCCGCGTGGTCGCGGCCGACGATGAAGTGGGTGGCGCCGTAGTTGCGGCGGACGATCGCGTGCAGGACCGCCTCGCGCGGGCCGGCGTAGTGCATCTTCGCCGGCTTGACGCCAAGGACGACGCGGTCGTTCGGGTAGTAATTCTCCATCAGCACCTCGTAGCAGCGCATCCGCACGTCGGCGGGGATGTCGCCGGCCTTGGTCTTGCCGATCAGCGGGTGGATGAAGAGCCCGTCGCAGGTCTCCAGCGCGGCCTTGGTCAGGTACTCGTGGGCCCGGTGGATCGGGTTGCGAGTCTGGAACGCGACGATCTTCTTCCAGCCGCGTGCCTCGAAGTCGGCTTTGTGCTCGGCCGGCGTCTTGTAGCGGCGCAGGAAGGCCTCATCGTGGTCGGGCAGCGCGTCGACCTCGATCGGGCCAGCGATGGTGCGGCTGCCCTCCTCGTAGATCGCGGCGACGCCCGGATGCGCCTCCTCGGTGGTCCCGTAGACCTCGCGCGCCTCGCGCTCAAGGTCACGCTCGTAGATCTCCTCGACGGTAATCCGGCCAAGCTTCTTGCCTTCGTCGGAGGAGAGCTCGACCACGTCGCCGACCTCGCACTCGAGGTCGGTCGGCAGGGTGATTGGGATCGGCCAGTAGTCGCCGTCGGCGGTCCGCATCTCGCTGCAGACACGCTCCCAGTCGGCGGAGCCCTGGAAGCCGGTCAGCGGCGCGAAGCCGCCGTTTCCGATCATCTCGAAGTCCGCGGTTGCACGCTCGGAAAGGGTCAGGGACAACTCAGCCATGGTCTCGCTCATCTCACCTGTGGGGTTAGGAAGGGTTTAAACGGTTACGGGCGGCTTGCCGGCGCCGCTAGTTGATCCCGCACTCGGTCTTTGCCAGGCCGTTCCAGCGACCTGCGCGCAGATCCCCACCCGGTTCGACCGGCTGGGTGCAGTGGGTGCATCCGATCGAAGGGTAGCCACGATCGTGAAGCGGGTTGTACGGGAGGTGGTGCTCACGGATGTAATTCCAGACGTCACGCTCGGTCCAATCCGCAAGGGGGTTCAGCTTCCAGAGGTTGAAGCGCTTGTCCCAGCCGAACTTCGGCGTCTTGGAACGGCTGCTGGAGTCTGCCCGGCGGACGCCGGCGACCCAGCAGTCTACGGAAGAGAGGGCTTGGCGCATCGGCTCAACCTTGCGGATGCCGCAGCAGGTGTCGGGGTCCCGGTTCCAGAGCTCCGGCCCGTGCTCGGCCTCCTGCTCCTCCAGGGTCAGATTGTGGAAGCGATCGAAGTCGATCCCCAGCGCCTCGGCGAGGCGGTCGCGGGTCTCGTAGGTCTCCTCGAAGAGAACGTCGGTGTCGAGGTAGAAGAAGCGCGCCTCGGGGTTGACCGTGGTCGCCAGGTGGGCGGTCACCGAGCTCGTTTTCTGGAACGAGCAAGCGATGTAGTGCTGCTCGCCGAAGTTCTCGAACATCCACTCCAGGGCCTCCTGCGCCGTGCTCTCCTCGAGCTTGGCGGCGATCTCCTCGTGATCGAGGTCGGCTGGTGTAGGCACGGTGCCGGAGAGAGTGACTGGGGGCGGCTTCATCGCATGGCGCAACTTCAGATCGCGCACTCACCCTCTCCGCGCACAACCTCGTAGGGGCTGGAGCGGTTCCAGTCGATGAACTGCTGCATCGTCTCCAGGCTGAACTCGGCCGGCAGGGTCAGCTCCTTGACGATGGCTTCGAAAGGCTCGGCGCCGACCCGCTCGGCGAAGGCGTTGAACTCCTCGCCCTCGTTGCGGTCGGACTCGTAGAGGCGCACCCAACGCTCGACCGCCTCGGGGACCCGCTTCGCCGGCAGGCGAGATTTCAACCGCGTGCCGAAGATCACCTCGCCGCCCTCGAAATTGCCGCCGATGTGCGGGATGTAGGCGGGCATCTGGCGGCCGTTGACTTTCAGCGAGGCGCCGTAGAAGCCGATGTTGGCGATGTGGTGCTGGCTGCAGCCGTTCGGGCAGCCGCTCATTTTGATGTGGATGCGCTTGGTCAGCTCGTCGCTGATCTGCATCGAGTCGACCCGCTCCTTGATCGCCCGGTTGAGGCCCATCGAGGAGGTGATCCCGAGTTTGCAGCTGTCGGTGCCGGGGCAGCTGACCACGTCGGTGATCTCGCGGGCGCCGGCCTCGTTGAGGCCGAGGGCGGCAAGCCGCTCGTAGACGTCATAGAGCGCCTCGTCGCGGACCCAGCGGAGGACGAAGTTCTGCTGCACGGTGCTGCGGGCAGCGCCGCCGCTGAACTCGCGCATGATCTGGGCGAGGCCGCGGAACTGCTCCGGGGTGAGATCGCCGCGGGTGACCTTGACCTCAACGGTGGAGAAGCCCTCCTGGCGTTGGGGCTCGACATTGCCGGCGAGGAAACGCTCGAACTCGGTGCGATCGCCATTTGGTGAGGACGGCTGCAGCGGCGGCTCGGGGGCGTTGGCCTCCTCGTCGACGCTGAAGCTGAGGCGCTCGACCAGCTCGGGGCCGAATTCGCGTTCGCCGACCCACTCGCCCTGGAGCTCCTCGTCGACGAGCTCGCGGAAGGCGTCCATCCCGATCTTGTCGACCAGGACCTTGATGCGGGCGCGGGCGCGGTTGACCCGCAGCCAATCCTGGCGGTCAAAGATGCGGAAGACGGCCTCGGCGATCTTGAGGTAGTCACCGTTGTCGGCCTCGACGAACTCGTAGAGGGTGGGAGCGACGCGAGCCATGATCGAGGTGCCGCCGCCGACTCGAACCTCAAAGCCCTTGACGCCATCCTTTTCCTTGGAGAGGAAAGCGATGTCGTGGATGCCGCTGATCGCCCGGTCCTCCTCGGAGCCGGTGAACGAAGTCTTGATCTTGCGCGGCATCAGCTGCGTCGTCGGGTGGCGGACGAAGTAGCGGACGTAGGCGGTGCCGTAGGCGGTCGGGTCGAAGATCTCGTCGGCGGCGACGCCGGCCCAAGGATCGCCGGTGACGTTGCGGACCGTGTTGCCGCAACCCTCGCGCGAGGAGAGGCCGGTTTCGGCGATCTCCCGCAGCAGGAGCTCGGTGTCGCGCAGCGGCACGTGGTGGATCTGGATGTTCTGGCGGGTGGTGATGTGGCCTTTGTTCAGCGGCGCGTACTTCTCGACGACGCTGGCGAAGGTGTCCATCTGCTCGGGGGTGACCCCGCCGAAGGGAAGCTTGATCCGGATCATCTGGACGTCGGGCTGGCGCTGCCCGTAGACGCCCTGTTTGAGACGGAAGCCGATGAACTGGTTCTCTTCCAGCTCGCCGGAGAGGAACTGCTCGGCTTCGTTGTCGAAGTCGTCGAACTCGCGCTCGATGACCGGAATGATGTGGCCGGGGACGTTCTCGTAGGTCTCCGGGTTCGTCAGGGTCCCGACCCGGCCCTTGCCCCGCTGCTCCTTGTTCTCTGCGACGGCTACCTCCATAGTGGAGAAAGGTAGCAAACCCGATTGGGATTCAGGTATTTAATTTTTTGACCGGTCCACGGGGCGGTGGATTTGGCTTGGTAGCGGGCTTTGTGAAGACCGTCGCCCTGGTCGGGATTAGCTGTGGGACGGTTTTTTCTGCGCCTGGAGGATCGCCGCCGCCTCACCCGAGTCGGCAACGTAGCCGCCCTCCGGCTCCAGCGGGAGACCATCTTCGTCCCAGCCGACGATCCCGTCGCTCAGCTTGACCGCGTCGAAGCCGGCCTCGGCGAGGGCGGCAGTGGCCATCGAGGAGCGGTTGCCACCGCGGCAGTAGATGACGACCGGGCGGTCCTTGTCGATCTCGCCGGTCCGCTGCGGGATCTCCGGGAGGGCGATGTGGGTGGCGCCAGCGATGTGCCCGACCTCCCACTCGTGGTCGGCGCGGACATCGATCAACTGCGCGCCCTCGTCGATCAGCTTGCGGGCCTCCTGACGCGAAACCTCGCGCGGCTCACCCTGCGGTGCATCAGTCATCAGTCGATCTCCGTTCCCTCGATCAAGAATGCGACGCGGACGTGGGCCCGGTACTCGTCCAGGTTCTCGCCGCGGATCCCGGTCGAGACGATGTCGACCGCGCGGATGTTCCGCAGCGAGCCCTGGGCCTGCTGCAGAGCCTGTTTGGCAGCGTCGTCGGTGGACGTCTTGGAGCTACCGACCAGCTCGATGATTTTCACGACAGCCATGCGGATCCTCCTCGTAGGTCCTCGATCGTCTCCTTGGCGCTGACGCCCTCCATCAGGGCCGCGCGCTGCCAGGCCGGGGCTTGCGCTGGCGGCGAAGCCGCGGCGGCGAACTCGGCCTCGAACTGCGCGATCGCGGCGACGACTGCGGCGGCCTCGTCCCCTTGGGCGGTCTTCCGTGCCATGTAACGAAGCCTAGTCAAAGGCGTTCAGCTCGCGACGGCGACGGTCCAGCAGGGCGGTGAGATTGCGGAGAACGACCTCCGGTTCGCGTTCGAGCCGGGGCCGAGTGATGCGAATCATCTCGATCCCCGCCAGCTTCAACTGCTCCTGGCGGAGGCGGTCGCGCTCGAAGGCGGCGCGGGTGCCGTGGGTCTCGAAGAGGTCGAGTTCGACCGCGAAGCGGAGGTTCGGCCAGTAAGCGTCGAGCTCGTAACCCTCGGCGTTGAAGTTCATCGAGGGGGCGGGGAGATCAGCGGCGATGACAAGGCGGCGGAAGCGTTGCTCGAAGCGCGAGCGGGTGAAGGTGGGGTCGGGTCGGTAGAGGTCGAGCGCGCGGCGGAGGCGACCGCGTCCGCGATGGCCGCCGGCGCGATCGAGCAAAGCACCGACGGCGACGACATCGAGGAGCTCCAGTTCTTCGGCCCGCTCGAGGAGGCGCTCGAGTTGGTCAGAGCGCGCGCGAATTGCCAAGTCGAGCAGCGTCCGTGGCACCGAGGTGACGGGCATCCCCTCGCGCTCGTCCCTGTCCTCCACAGCGAGGATCGACGAGAAGTGAACCCGAAACGCTCGCTTCGCCCGCCGCCGAATCGGCGCCGTGACATCGATCGTTTCCGGCGCATAGCGATAGAGGCCCCAGAGATACGCCGCGGAGCCGTAACTGGCAACAGCCGGCCAAACCACCTCGTCAGTCTCATTGGCTTCCGCCCCCAACACCGCTGCCCAGCAGCGACTATGCCAAGTCAGTTTGCGATGCCCAACGGCATAGACGCCTTGATGAAGTCGATGGAACCGGGCTCCAAGCTGGGCGTCCGAGGTCGAATCGAGCGAGTACCCCAAAGTCAGCAGTTGCTTCGTGGAGACGACGCCGTGCTGGCGCGTCGCTAGGTCCGCCAGCCGTCCATGTGCCACCGGCGTTCGTCCTTTGTCGGCCATATCCCGATAAAGGACGAACGCCGCAGTGGTTCTCCCCCCGCAGACGACTCGAGGGCCCGCTAAACGCTTGAACTCTCGGGGAAACTCGTTTAGCCGTGGAGGCCGGGGACTGGCTCGCCGTATTTGACGTAGGCGCAGTTGAAGGGCTTGGGATCGAAGTCGTCGGTGATCGCTCGGCCTGCTGGTTCGCCGGTCCCTTCGATTTCGCGGGTTTCGGTCTTGCCGCCTTTGCCGCGGACTTTCACCTTCTTCGGTGGGGTGCCCTTGCCGCACTGGATTGAGAAGTCGCGGACGCCGTCGCGGGCGTCGATGATGTCGTCGCCGCCGTTGCCGAAGAAGTAGTCGGAGCCGGGCTGGCCGAGCATCGCGTTGGGGCCGCTGTCGCCGATCAGGACGTCCCAGTCGAAGGAGCCCTCCATGTCCTCGTTGCTGGGATCGAGGCGGACCGAGTCGCAACCTTTGATCTCGTCGACCCAGGCGGCGCGCCTGGGGAAGGAGATGATCAGCAGGCCGGGATGGGCCTGGGTCTCGGCGAAGGAGGCGTCGTCTTTGCCGGCACCGCCGACGATCGCACCCCCGGCGCAACCGCCGCCGGCCGCCAGCAGGTCACCGCTCTCTTCGCCGTAGAGGAAGGTCGGGCCCGGCAGGCCGCCGACGAGCCCGTCGGCTCCGTCGCCGCCGTAGAGGCGATCCGATCCCGGCCCCGACTCGATCAGCGTGTCCTCGGGTCCGCCTTTGATCGTGTCGTTGCCAAAGCCGCCGGCGAAGCGGACGCTGCCGATCGACTCCAGCGTCCCTTCGACCACGAGGCTGTCGTTGCCCGGCCCGAGGTCCGCCATCAACCAGCGGCCGGGGCCGTTTGCCGCGCAGGACACGGTCTTCGAGCTGCCAGGCGCATGCACGCACCCCTTGCCGATCGCCATCCCTTTCTTCGCCGTGACGCTGAAGGTCTCACTTGAGTCGTCATAAGCGACGACGAAGTTGTCGGGACCGTCGCCGCCGATCACCTGCAGCCCGGCGCCTTCGCCCGGCGTCGGGTTGAGTTCGATGTAGGCGGCCGCTTTTGGCGGCTTTTCCTTGCCGCAGGAGGTGGTGCGGCCTTTCGCCCCCTCGCAGCCGTCGCTCCCCTGGCCGCCGTCGATCGTGTCCCGGCCACCGCCGCCGAGCAACTGGTCGTCGCCGGGGCCGCCATCAATCACGTTCGCTTGTGGGCTGCCGATCAGGGTGTCGCGAAAGGCGGAGCCTTCGAGGCTCTCGAAGGAGAAAAGCTTGTCGTGGCCGTCGCCGAAGGCCTTGTGCCGCTTCAAAGAGACCCAGACCCCACTGCCTTTGCCGCCGGCCCGTGCCGTCGCGAAGGAGGCGATGTCGCCTTGCCCGGCGCCGCCGTTTATGCGGTCGTAGCCGTAGTCGCCGTGGACGAGGTCTTCATTGCCCGGGCCACCGTTGACGATGTCGATGCCGAGATCGCCCGCCACCTCGTCACGATTGCCCGGGCCGCCGACGACCTTGTCATCGCCAAGGTTGCCGCTCACCTGGTCCTCGTCCCCAGCGTCGCCGTAAACCTCGTCGTTGCCGCGGCCGCCGTGCATCTCGTCGGTCCCCGCACCGCCGCAGATCAGGTCGTTGCCGAGGCTGCTGAAGATGACGTCGTCGCCTGGGCCACCCCAAATCACGTCGCGTTCCGGCGTGCCCCGGATCACGTCGTCTTCATCGGTACCGACGATCTCGGCCAACCGCCCATGGCAGCGCGGTTGGTCGCCGCCATCTTTGGGCGCCGCGACAGCGCTCACCGCGAACGCGGCAAGCGCCAACAGCGCAAGCGCAATGACCCCCCTGAACAGACTCACGTGGCCTGGATCGTAGTGCCCAGCTCAGGCGCTGCGGATCAGCTTCTTGTTGACGAACTCGTCAGCCCCGTAGCGGCCGAGCTCGCGACCGAAGCCGGAGCGCTTGAAACCGCCGAACGGCAACTCGGGACTGTCGGCGCCAACCAGGTTGACGTAGACCATCCCGGCTTCGATCTTGTCGGCGACCCGATCAGCCTGCTCGGGGTCGGTGCTCATCACATATGAGCCGAGGCCGAACGGAGTCTGGTTGGCGAGCTCGACCGCCTCCTCCTCGGAGCCAACCCGGTAGACCTGGGCCACGGGGCCAAAGAACTCTTCCTGCGAGGCCTCGTCGCCGGGCTTAATCCCCGTGAGGATCGTCGGTTCGAAGTAGTTGCCGTCGCGTTTGCCCCCGACCACCACCTCGGCGCCGTTCTCGACCGCCCGTTTGACCTGATCCTCGAGCCGATCGGCCGCCGTCTGCGAAGAGAGCGGACCGACCTCGGTGTCCTCGGCGGTCGGATCGCCCGGCTTCGCCCCACCCAACTCTTCCTTGAACTTCTCGAGGAAGTCGTCGTAGAGCTCGTCGACAACGATGAAGCGCTTGGCCGCGTTGCAGGACTGGCCGGTGTTGTCGAGTCGCGCTTCGGCCGCCGCCGTCACGGCCTCGTCCAGGTTGTCGGTGCCGAGCAGGATGAACGGGTCGGAGCCGCCCATCTCAAGCACGACTTTCTTCAGGTTGCGGCCGGCGATCTCGGCGACGGCAGCGCCGGCACGCTCGGAGCCGGTGACCGAGACGCCGTGGACGCGGGGGTCGGCGATCACCCACTCGATCTGCTCGTTGGTGGCGTAGATGTTCTCGTAGGCCCCCTCGGGAAACCCAGCGTCGTCGAAGATCTGCTGCATCGCCTCCGCCGATTCGGGGCACTGCGGCGCGTGCTTGAGCAGGATCGTGTTGCCGATCACCAAGTTCGGCCCGGCGAAGCGGGCAACTTGGTAGTAGGGGAAGTTCCAGGGCATGATCCCGAGCAGGACCCCGAACGGGCTGCGCCGGACCAGCGCGGTGCCTTCGCCGCCGAGCAGCTCAATCGGCTCGTCGGCCATCAGGGCCTCGGCGTTGTCGGCGTAGAAGCCGTAGATCATGGCCGCGAAGTCGACCTCCATCAGCGCTTGCTCGATCGGCTTGCCCATCTCGCGGACGATGATCTCGGCCAACTCCTGGCGGCGCTCGGCGTGGAGCTCGCTGACCCGGCGGATCAGCCCGGCACGATCCGCCACAGAGGTCGAGCCCGGGAAGGTCCGCGAGGCCTTGTCGGCCCGGTCGATCGCGGCGCGAAGCTCGTCGTCGCTGATCTCCGCGTACTCCTTGATCGTCTCGCCGGTGGCTGGGTTGACTACCGCGTAAGTGCTCATTCAGCTCCCCCGTAGGTGCTCGTTTCCAAAGCTCGTACTACCCCTTTACGGCCTGTTCCAGCCCGAGGGCATCCTCGACCGGCACGTAGTCCATCCCCACTCCCTCGGCCACGGCCGGGTGCGTGACTTTCCCCCCGGCGACGTTGACCCCAAGCCGCAAGCCGGGGTCGCGACGGATCGCCTCGGCGACGCCGTGATCGGCGAGCGCCAGCGCGTAGGGCAAGGTCGCGTTGGTGAGGGCGTGGGTGGAGGTGATCGGCACCGCGCCGGGCATATTGGTGACGCAGTAGTGGGTGATCCCGTCCACTTCGAAAGTTGGCTCGCGATGCGTGGTCGGCCGCGAGGTCTCGAAACAGCCGCCCTGGTCGATCGCGACGTCGACCAGCACCGCGCCCGGCTTCATCAGCGCCAGTTGCTCGCGGCGCACCACATAAGGCGCCCGCGCCCCGTGGACCAGCACCGCGCCGATTACGAGGTCGGCGCGCGGCAGCATCTCCTCGATCGCCAGCGTCGTCGAATACACCGTCGAGCAGCGCCCGCCGAAGTCGACTTCGAGTTCGCGCAGGCGGTCGATCGAGCGGTCGTAGACGAAGACGTCGGCTTCCATCCCGATCGCGATGAAGGCCGCGTTCATCCCCACCACGCCGCCGCCAATCACCATCACGTTGGCGGCGGCGACCCCGGGCACCCCTCCGAGCAGGATCCCCCTGCCGCCCATCGGCTTCTCCAGCATGAAAGCGCCGGCCTGGGTCGCGATCTTCCCCGCCACCTCGCTCATCGGCGCCAGCAGCGGCAGCCGGCCGCGCGCGTCCTCGACGGTCTCGTAAGCGATCGCGGTCACCCCGGCGCCGCAGAGCCCGCGCGTCTGCTCGGGGTCGGGCGCCAGGTGGAGGTAGGTGAAGACGAGCTGGCCCGGGCGCAGCATCTCGATCTCGCTCGCCTGCAACTCCTTGACGTGGAGGATCATCTCCGCCGCCCCGAAGACCCCAGCCGCATCGGCAACGATCGACGCCCCCTGCGCTTCGTACTCGGAGTCGGTGATCGCGCTGCCCTCACCGGCCCCGGCTTGGACCAGCACCTCGTGGCCGTGCTCGCTCAGTTCGCGCACCCCGGCGGGGGTGACCGCGACCCGGTACTCGTCGGACTTGATCTCGGTCGGGACTCCGATCTTCATGCGACGAGCTCCCGCGCTCGCAGCGCCAGCCAGAACTCGATCCGGTCGTGGGCGCGCGAGAGGTCGCGGCCGGTCAGCTCTTCGACCTTACGCATCCGGTAGCGCAGCGTGTGGCGGTGGCAGTAGACCTGGCGGGCGGCGCGCTCCCACTGGCCGTTCTGCTCGATGAAAGCCTCGAGCGAGCGCAGCAGCTCGCCGCCGTACTCCTCGTCCCCCCGCTCGATCGGGCCGAGCACGCTGTCGCAGTAGAGGTCGAGCGCGTCGTCGTCCTGGATCGAGAGCAGCAGGGTGAAGGCACCGAGGTCGCGCCAGGAGGCGACCTCCGGCGCGGAGCCGTTGTCAAAGGCGGTTGCCTCAAGGGCGCAGCGGGCCTCGTGGAACGAGTGGCGCAGCCGCTCGGGCGGGGCGGGGCGACTGGCGGCGGCGCGCACCGCGCCGCGACTACTCGCCAGCTCGCTGCGCGCCGCGGTGGCAACCTCGATCGGATCGCGATCGGTGCAGTCGACCACCGCACAAAGCAGCTCGCGGCCACCGGTCGAGTGGGGGGCGACGACAGCTGGGCAAGCGTCGGCGGCCAAAGCCGCTTCCAGCGTCGCCGCCGCCTCCCCCGGATCGTCGAGCTGAAAGACCAGCACCGCGGCCTCCTCGCCGATCCCAAACGGCTCCAAGCGACGGCGCAACTCGGTCGGGTCCATGCGCCCGCCAAGCGCTGCGGCGAGCACGTCCCCAGCCAGGCGGCGCTCGGTCTCGCGGGCGACGCGGCGGCGCATTAGCTCCAGCGCCACCACCGCCACCGCCTGCTGCAAGATCAGCCGCTCGAAATCGCCAAGCCCACCGGAGTCGCGGACGATCACCACCCAGGCCTGGGGCGGACCGCCGCCGGGGGAGATCACCGGATGGGCCAGCGCCCGCCCCGCCACGCTCGGGTGCGAGGGGACGAAGGGGTGACCGTCGCCGGCGTGGCTGAGTGCTTCTTTGCGGATCCCGGCGATCGCATCGGCCGGGAGCTGGCGGCGGAACCCCTTGCCGGCGAGGCGCTCGCCGCGACCGTCGAGCACGGCAACGGTGCCGCCAACGGCGGAGGCGACGGTGGCGGTGATTTCCTCCAGGCCCCGCTCCTCGAGGACCAGCCGCTCGAGCCGCCGCTGCACCGCGATCCCCCGCTGCAGGACCTCGTACTGCTCGTTGACCAGGCGGGCAAACGCTTTCTCGGTGATCGCAATGAACGGAACCGAGTAGGGCACCTCGAAGAGCGGGAAGTCGCGCTTCTCGGCCTCGTCGACCAACGCCTTCGGCAGCGATTTGTGGCTGAAGCCGGTGCCGAAGCCGAGCCCGGCGAGGTTGCGGTCGGCGAGGATGCGGATGAAGGCGCGCTGTTTGGCCGCGGTCTCGAGCGGGATCCCGGTGGTCAGCATCAGCTCGCCGCCGGAGAGCCACGGGGTCGGGTCCTCGAGCTCGGAGATGTGGACCCAGCGAACCGGGGCCGCGGCGGCATCCGCCCCGGCCGCCAACTCCATGTCGAGCTCGTCGAGCAGACTCTGGACGGTGAGCATCCCGGCTCCTATCGAACTACCTGGTCCCAGGCCTCGGTTAGCACGGCGCGGAGGGTGTCGTGGATCTCTTCGAACTGCTCGGTATCGGCGATCAGCGGCGGCGCCAGCTGCACGACCGGGTCGCCGCGATCGTCGGCGCGGCAGATCAGCCCGCGCTTGTAGAGCTCTCCGGAGAGGAAGCCGCGCAGCAGCCGCTCCGACTCCTCGTCGTTGAAGCTCTCTTTCGTCTCCTTGTCTTTGACCAGCTCGACCGCGTGGAAGTAGCCGGCCCCGCGCACGTCGCCGACGATCGGCAGATCGTGCAGCGTCTCCAGCATCCCCCGGAACTCCGACTCCTTGCGGAGGACGTGGCCGCAGAGGTCCTCGCGCTCGTAGACGTCGAGGTTGGCCATCGCGATCGCGGCGGCGATCGGGTGACCAGCGAAGGTGAAGCCGTGGGCGAAGGAGGCGTCGCCCTCCATGAACGGCTCGGCGACCTTGTCGGAGGCGATCACGCCGCCCATCGGCGCGTAGGCCGAGGTCAGCGCCTTCGCGACGGTGATTAGGTCGGGGACGTAGTCGAAGCGTTCGCAACCGAAGTAGTGGCCAAGGCGGCCCCAGGCGCAGATCACCTCGTCGGAGATCATCAGCACGTCGTACTGGTCGCAGATCTCCCGCACCCGCTGGAAGTAGCCGTCGGGCGGGACGAAGCAGCCGCCGGCGTTCTGCACCGGCTCAAGGATTACCGCGGCGACCGTCTCCGGACCCTCGAAGACGATCCGCTCCTCGATCGCGTCGGCCGCCCAGAGCGGGTCGCGGTCCTCAGGCCAGCGGTAGATGTTGGTGTTGGGGACGTGGCAACCACCCGGAGTCAGGGGCTCGAACTGGCTGCGCAGCTCGGTGATCCCGGTTGCCGAGAGCGCCCCAAAGGAGGTGCCGTGGTAGGCCACCTCGCGGGCGATCACCTTGTGCTTCTGGCCTTTGCCGTGCATCCGGTGGTAGTTGCGAGCCAGCTTCAGCGCCGACTCGACCGCCTCCGAGCCGCCGGAGGTGAAGAAGACGCGGTTGAGGTCGCCCGGCGCTAGCGCGGCGATCCGGGCCGCCAGTTCGATCGCTCGCGGATGGGCGTAGCTCCAGAGCGTGTAGAAGTCGAGCTCTTCGACCTGGCGGGCGGCGGCCTCGCCGTACTCGGTGCGGCCGTGGCCGGCGTTGACGCAGAAGAGGCCGGAGAGGCCGTCGAGGTAGCGGTTGCCGTGTTCGTCGTAGACGTAGCAGCCCTCGGCGCGGG
>DATDLJ010000021.1:0-15369 GCA_036519395.1 Solirubrobacterales bacterium
CCCTCTTGCAACAGAGCTCAGCTAGACGCTGATCTCGCGAGACCGCGATAAAGCCCCTTGAGGGTGCTTTTTTGCGGTCTCGATGAAAGAGCTGTCCTGTAGATGCTGTCGCTAGGAAGGTCAGGGGACACCCATCCCTCCCTACCGAAGGAACGCCAGCTAAGCCGCCGCCCGAAGCTGCACATGCGCATGGTGCTCGAGCGTTTCGCCCACCGCCCGCTCGACTTGACGCAAGGCAGGCAGCTCAGCCGCCGGCGCTTCGCTCAGCGGTTTCGCCAGACCGTCAACCATGAATCGGTGCGCCTCCTGGCTGAGCGGGAAGGAGCCGGCTTCACAGCTTCCGCAGACAACACCCCCAGCCGCCCCGGAGAAGCCGGCCAGGTGATCCGCCTCACCGCAGCTTGCGCAGGAAGCCAGCTCCGGAGCGAAACCGGCAACCAAGGCAAGCTTGAGCCGGAAGGAGAGGGCCGCTTCCAGGTCCGCGGCACGCGCCTGCTCGGGATCGTCAAGCAGGGATAGGTAGCGGCAGAGAAGATTGTAGGCGGGCGGGTTGGGCTCGGCCGCGTCGAGCAGGCGCAGGACCGCGTCGCAGGCGCGAGCACCGGCGGTGAGGGCAGGACCAGAGGAACGCAGGCGGGGATAGCCGTCGACGGTGGTGGCGCTGGTCACGGTCATTAGATCGCTGCGGCCTTCGTGGAGGATCAGATCCAGCCGGAAAAACGGCTCCAGGCGACCGCCGAAGCGGGATTTTGGCTTGCGCGCCCCCTTCGCGATAGCGCCGATTCTCCCCAGCGTCTTCGAGTAGAGATGGAGGATCCGGTCTGCCTCGCCGTAGCGAATGCTGCGTAGAACAACCGCCTCGGTCTTGACCGTAGTGCCCGCCACGACACCAAAGATGACCGACGGATCGGACGTCTATTTACGCGCCCGGCGCCGTTTTGGCCGCCGCCTCAGCCGCACCTGGCAGCTTGGGCAGAAGTAGGTCGAGCGCCCGCCGACGACGATGCGGACGATTGTTCCCCCACAGCGGGGACAGTCCTCCCCCTCGCGGGTGTGGACCAGGAACTCGTCCTGCATCGAGCCCTTCTCGCCGCGGGCGTCGCGGTAGTCGTCGATCGAGGATCCACCCGCCTCGATCCCGGCTTCAAGCGCGGCGACGACGGCGTCGCGCAGCGCCTCCAGGTGCTCGGGCTTCATCGAGCCGGCGGGTGAGAGCGGGTGCAGCTCGGCCCGGAAGAGCGCCTCGTCGGCGTAGATGTTGCCAACCCCGGCAACCCGGGACTGATCAAGCAGGAACGACTTCAGCGGCGCGGTGCGACCTGCTGCCATCTCGCCCAGGGCCTGGGCGGTGAACTCCGGCGAGAACGGCTCGACCCCGAGCTTCGCGAAGCGCACGGGGAGCTGATTATCGGCGATCAGGAAGGCCTCGCCGAAGCGGCGCGGGTCGGTGAACCACAGCTCACGGCCGTCGTCAAGGACGAACCGCGCCCGCAGGTGACGCTCCTCGGTCGAGCGCTCACTCTCGTAGAGGCGACGGCCCTCCGAGGGGTCAAGCATTTCGTCGCCCTCGCGCAGGATCAGGTTGCCGGTCATCCGCAGATGCATGACCAGCGTCCGCGCCCCGTCCAATCCCATGAGGATGTACTTGCCGCGCCGGCCCAGCCGCTCGATCGTGGCGCCGCTGACCGCCTTTCCCAGCTTCCCGGGCGGCACCGGACGCGACCAGCGCGCGTCCAGCACTTCCAGGTCCTCGATCCGCCGCCCTTCGACCTCCGGCTCCAGCTGCCGCACAACGGTCTCCACCTCGGGCAACTCGGGCATGCCCGAGTTTTACCTACTCGCTGGCGCGGGGGTGCGCCTGGAAGTAGACCTCCTTCAGGCGTTCGCCGGAAAGGTGGGTGTACATCTGGGTGGTCGAGATGTCGGCGTGGCCGAGCATCTCCTGCACGGCGCGGAGGTCGCAGCCGCCGGCAAGCAGGTGGGTGGCGAAGCTGTGACGCAGCGTGTGCGGGCTCATCTTGCCGGCGAGGCCGGCGTCGCGGGCATGCTTTTGGACGATCTTGTAGAGGCCCTGGCGGGTCAGCGGGCCGCCGCGGAAGTTGACGAACAGCTTTGCCTCGTGGCGATCACCAATCAGCTTCGGGCGGCCGCCGCGCATGTATCCGTTGATCGCCGCGATCGCCTGGCGCCCGAGCGGGACCAGCCGTTCCTTTGAACCCTTGCCACGGGCGCGGAGGAAACCCTCGCGCAGATCGACATCGCCGAGCTCCAGCCCGATCGTCTCGGAGGCCCGCAACCCACAGGCGTACATCACCTCCAGCAACGCCCGATCGCGCAGCGCGGTCGGCTCGCTCCCCTTAGGCGAGGCCAGCAGCTTCTGCACCTCCGAGTAGTTGAGGACGTGCGGCAGTTTCTTCGAGCGCCGCGGGGCGCTGAGGGCCGCGGTCGGGTCGTCGCCGATCAGCTCGTCGCGGCGCAGGTGCTTGTAGAAGGAGCGCAGGCAGGCGGCCTTGCGGTGGATCGTCGCCGCCGAGCAGGCCGGCCGGCCCTCGCCGGTCGCCAGCTCGGCGAGGAAGTCGGCGATGTCGGCGCCGCTCGCCTCCAGCGCGTCGCGATTGTGGGCAGAGAGGTATTCCCCGTACTGGAGCAGGTCGGTGCGATAGGCATTAAGGGTGTTGCGGGAAAGGCCCCGCTCCAGCTCCAGGTAGGAGAGGAAGTCGAGGACGAGGCTCTCGAAGCGCGCCTCGGCGCCGGGCCTTGCCGGAGCGCCGGGCACCGGGGGTTTGATCGCGACCGCCATGGCCGCTGGGTTCTCCCTGCGGTTTTACAAACCTTTGCTCGCAAGAAACGTTCCCGCGGCGAGCGCCGCGGCAAAGAAGAGTGGATCCTCGTCTAGGTCGCGGCCCATCGTCGTCGTCGGCAGGCCCGATGCCCGATAGCCGTCGCAATCCCCCGGCGCGAAGTGGAGCCGATGCGTCGAGCTCTCCAGCTCCGCGGCGATCTCCCCCCCGCCCTCCGGAATGACCACGTCAACCGGGGCGAGCAGCAGATCGAGGACCGTCTTCGTGTGGTGGCTGAGACCGCGGTGGCGGTCGCGGGGGTCAGATGAGGAGAGGCGGGGCGAGATCAGGGTCGGCAGCCTGAGGCTGAGGGCGGCGTGGGCGCTGTCGAGGGCCGCCATCCCGCCATGACCGTAGGCGCTGTCGGAACCGATGATCCCCGGACCGGGCCCGACCAGAACCGCGCCCCAGCCAAGCTCGGCAGCGGCGTCGAGGGCACCAACCGTGCTGAGCGCCTCGTGCTCGCCACCGTAAGCGGGCGCCGCGGTGATGTGCCCGGCAAGCAGGTCCCGCTCGCGCAACTGCGCGACATCCCGCGAGAGCGACCCCGGAAGCGCCCCACCCCCCGTCTGCACATAGCCAATCCGTAGATCGGGCGCCGCCTGAGCGACGGCCCAAGACGCCGGCGCCAGATGCCCATGCAGCGGCAAAACCAAGACCGCCGCCAATCGCGTGGTTCCTTTCGGTCGCTCAGAGTCCGAAAGGAACCGCGAGTTGGGGCGCTCGACGGGATCGACTGGGTGCTGGAGCGAGCTGTAGTTCAGCTTCATCACGTGGACGTCGCCCTCTGCGCCCGCCCCCAAACCGCGGGTCAAGTTGACGTGGACGACGTCGAAGCCGCCCGAACCAAGCCCGAGATCCAGCGCCGCGACGTTGACCACCACCTCGTCGCCCTCGCGCATCTCTCCTAGCAGGACTGCGTCGGCCCAGGCGGGGCGCTGCTCACCCTCGATCTCGACAACCAGCGGTTCGGCTGAGACGACGACCCCGCGCCGCAGCTGTAGCCGACCGGCCACTAGGTCGCCGCGGCGACGATCCGCTCGCAGACCTCGAGCATCTTGTCGAGACTCCGCGCCGGGACCATCTCGTCGGAGGTGTGGACGGCGTCGGTACCGTTGGAGAGAAGGACGCAGTCAAAGCCATCGCGGCGGAAGACGTTGGCGTCGCTGCCGCCACCGATCGCCACCCGCTCCGGCTCGAGGCCGGCGCCTCGCAGCCCCTCCTCGGCCAGCGCCAGGGCCGCAGAGTCCTTCGGCACCTGGTAGCCGCGGAACAGCTCTTCGATCCTCACATCAACGTCGCAGCCATGCTCGCTCGCCCCCCAGGCACAAGCGTCGGCGATCTTCCCCGCCACCTCCGCCGCCCGCTCCATCTCGAGACTGCGGGCCTCGGCGTGGATCGCGCAATGCCCGGGAACGACGTTCCCCGAGGTGCCTCCCTTGATCAACCCCACGTTTGCGGTCGTGCCCTCGTCGAGACGACCCAGGTCCATGCGGGAGATCGCCGCCCCCGCGGCGGCGATAGCGCTGCTGCCGTCCTCGGGACGGATCCCCGCGTGCGCCTCGACGCCGATGAAGTCGGCGAGGATCTTTTGCTGGGTCGGGGTTGAAACGATCACCTCGCCCACCGGACCGGCGTGATCGAGCACGAAACCCACCTGCGAGCGGAGCTGCGACGCGTCAAACGCCTTCGCCCCCCGCAGCCCCTGCTCCTCGGCGACCGAAAGCACCAGCTCAATCCCCACCGGCCCTGGCCGTTCGACGTGGCGGGCGACAAGCTCCATGAAGACCGCCACCGCCGCCTTATTGTCGGCGCCAAGAATGGTGTCGCCGCGACTGCGGAAAACACCCTCGTCGTTCACTACCTCAACCTGACCCCGGTGCGGAACGGTGTCGATGTGAGCGCAGAACATCACCCAACCATCGCCGGTACCCGCGGATCGGGCGAGCAGGTTGCCGGCGCCGGCCTCCGCCGCGTCGGCGCCATCGTCCTCGCTTACCTCGAGACCCATCGCCCGCAGTTCGGCGGCAAGCGTGTCGGCGATCTCCCGCTCCTCCCCGGTCGGACTGCGGACCTCGCAGTAGCGAACAAAGCGCTCGTGCAGTCGCGATCCCTCCATGCGCTCGGACAGGCTAGCCGGGAATGCGCTGCCGCTGCTCAGGCGGTACGGCGAACGCCGACGTCGCCGTCGACGGGCTCCTCGACCGAGTCGAGCTCAGCGCTATCAGCGGGTCGTTCCCCGGCCTGGCGAGCAGCGGCGCCTACGAACTCACGGAACAGCGGCTCAGGCCGGTTCGGGCGCGAGTTGAACTCGGGGTGGTACTGCGAGGCGACAAAGAACGGGTGGTCGGGCAACTCGACCATCTCGACCAGCCGCTCGTCGGGCGAGGTACCGCCGCAGACCAGGCCCTCGTCTTCGAGCCGGCGCCGCAGTTGGTTGTTGACCTCGTAACGGTGGCGGTGGCGCTTGTAGATAACGGCCTCACCGAAGATCTCGCGGGCTTTCGTGCCCTCGTGCAGTTTCACCGGGTCGGCACCGAGCCGCATCGTCCCGCCCATGTCGGAGACCTCCTTCTGCTCCGGCAACAGGTCGACGACCGGGAACGGCGTCTCCGGGTCGAACTCGGCCGAGTTGGCGCCATCCATACCGGCGACGTGGCGGGCGAACTCGACGACAGCGATCTGCATCCCGAGGCAGATCCCCAGATAGGGGATCGATTTCTCGCGGGCGATCCGCGCCGCCTCGACCTTGCCCTCGATCCCGCGCTCGCCGAAGCCACCCGGGATCAGGATCCCATCGCAGCCCTCGAGCCTCTCGGGGTCGAAGTTCTCGGAGTCGACCAACTCCACCTCGACGTCAACGCCGTGGTGGAAGCCGCCGTGCTCGAGCGCCTCGATTACCGACTTGTAAGCGTCGGCGAGCTGAACGTACTTGCCGACGACGGCGATCTTCACCTTGTCAGTAGCGGATTCGGCGCGGCGGACCATCGCCTCCCACTCGCTCATGTCGGGCGACGGCGCCTCCATTCCGAAGTGGTCGAGGACGAGGTCGTCGACCCCCTCGGCGCGGAAGACGAGCGGCACCTTGTAGATGTTGTCGACGTCGTTGGCGGAGATCACCGCGTCGACGGGAAGGCTGGCGAAGAGGGCGATCTTGCTGCGGATCTCGCGGTCGAGGCGCCCTTCGGAACGGCAGACCAGCGCGTGCGGCTGGATCCCGATCCGGCGCAGCTCGTTAACCGAGTGCTGGGTCGGCTTCGTCTTCAATTCCCCGGCGTGGCCGACGTAGGGCACCAGAGTGAGGTGGATGAACATCGCCCGCTTCGGCCCGAGGTCGGTGTAGAGCTGGCGGATCGACTCGAGGAACGGCAGCGACTCGATGTCGCCGACGGTACCGCCGATCTCAGTGATCACGAAGTCGACCGACTGTGACTCGGCGACGATGAGGATTTTCTGCTTGATCTCGTTGGTGATGTGCGGAATCACCTGCACGGTGGCGCCGAGGTAGTCGCCGCGACGCTCGCGCCGGATCACCGAGTTGTAGACGGCGCCGGCGGTGACGTTCGAGGCCCGCGAGGTGTTCTCGTCGGTGAAGCGCTCGTAGTGGCCGAGGTCGAGATCGGTCTCGGCGCCGTCCTCGGTGACGAATACCTCGCCGTGCTGGAACGGGCTCATCGTCCCCGGATCGACGTTGATGTATGGGTCGAACTTCTGCAGCTGGACCCGGTAGCCGCGGGAGACGAGGAGGCGCCCGACGGCCGCCGCGGTGATCCCCTTGCCGAGGGCCGAGACGACGCCGCCAGTGACGAAGATGAACCGCGTGTCGCCTTTGTTCCCTGGACTCATGCTCTGCCGAGCGAGTCTAGCCAGCGCAAAGGCGGAACCGACTCAATCGTCTTAGAAATAGACCGCAACTCCCCGTAAATCGTCAACGCGACAACGACTGCGAGCGCAACCAACCTCCCATCGCCCCCGAGCGTGGTCAGCAACCAGACTCCGGCAATTGCCCCGATTAGGTTGGACCCGGTGTCACCCAGCATCGCCTTCTCCCCCAGCGTCAGCCAAGTCCCGACCAGGACCGGCCCGACGAAGATCCCCAGCAACTCCAAGGGGAAAACAGTCCAAGCGCCGAGGCAGAGTCCCGCCCCCAGCAGCAGCAGTGCCTTCTCCGCGCGGCCTGGCCGCAAGTCGAGCAGGTTGCCCAGGTTAGTGGCGAGGATCAGCAACGCCACGTCGGCGATATAGCGCCAGTCTTCAAGGCCGCGACCGGAAACCACGTAGGCGGCCAGCGCCAGCGCCCCGATCGCCTTGATCGCCCCAGTCGAGAGCGACCCCGCCCGCAGCGCCGCCCAGTGACCGCGCCAACCACGCGGCGCCGCCGCCGCCTCGCCGCGCCCGAGCGCGTCATCGAGGAAGCCAAGGAAGGCGATCCCCAGCAGATAAGGCAGCCACTGGCGCAATCCCGGCTCGAGCAGGTCGAGGTCGGCGCGATCGTCGAAGAAGGCCAGCGGCGCCAGGGTGACCAGCGCCGCCGTCGCCAGTACCGCCCCCAATGGAAAGGCGAGCTGGGCGCCGCGATAGTTCTCCCGCACCAGGCCGGCGTCGCGCAGACCCCGCGCCCCCGCCGGCACCAGATAGAGCGAGATCGCCACCGCTAAGGGCAGCCCGACCCAGTACACGTCCTAGTCACCCTCGGTGAGGAGATCCGGCAGCAGCCGGTCGGCGCTGCTCTTAACGCCGAAGCTTCCCTCGGCGCCAAGCAGGGCGAAGACCATCGCCAGCTGGCCGGCGCTGAGATCGACGTCGTCGACGCTGGCCAGATCACTCGACTGGAAGAAGGAGATCGAAGAGGGATCGGTGCTGGTCTGCTCGACCCCAACCGCAGCCGTCCGCGTCGCCGTGATCCCACTCATCAGCGCCGACTCCAGCTGGTTCGTCTTTTCGCGCTGGATCGGCCCCATGTCCTGCGGCTGGTCACGGATCACGATCACCCCGTCGAGCGCCCCGAAACTGCCGCTCGCGCGCGAGAAAAGAGAACCGCGGACGACCTCCGGCAAGGTGCCCCCGATCACCAACTGTCGTCCCAAGCCCGTCCCCAGTTCGGTCAGGGCTTCGGGGTCGGTGCGCAGGTTCGCGAACCGCGTCTGCGCCAGATCCTCGGCGAGGCCATTGACGTCGACCGCCTCCCGCACCACCCCGACCCCGACCAGCCTCGCCCCGGTCGGTTCCAACGCCTCCTCGACGTCGCTCGCAACATCGCTCGGCAGCCCGCCAAGGGCGACGATCGCGATCCGCCTCCCCTCCAACCGCTCCCTGGTCAGCACCGGGTAAACCCGTTCGGAGAACTCATCGGCCCGGTTGAGGTCGGCGTTCAGCTCGTCGACCCGGGAGCGGGCGTCCTGGAGATTGCCGACCAGGCTCTGCTCGAGATCGCGACGGGTGTTGGTGAGAGCGTCGCCGCCGAACTCGGCGCCGATCAGGATCCCGACTGCGAGCGCGATGAAAACCGCGATCAGCGAAGTGGCGTGGTAGCGCGCGGAGTACCCCATCAAGGCCCGAAGGCTATTGCGCCGGCTAGTCGATGCCGAGCCAGATCCGGATCTTCAGCCAGACCAGTTCGAAGACATCGTTGAGGGCGGGCGAAGTGATGACCAGGATCGTCAGCAGAATCAGGAAGGCAACCGCGAAGAATGCGATCGGCGCCAGGGTCGAGCTCGGGTTGTAAAGACGGCTCACCCCCTTAGCGTCAACCAGCCGCTCACCGATCTTCAGCCGGGTGAGGAAAGTCGACGACATGCCGCCGCGCTTGCGGTCGAGAAACTCGATTAAGTTGAAGTGGGCGCCAACGCTGACGATCAGGTCCGCACCCTTCTCGTGCGCCATCAGCATCGCCACGTCCTCGCTGGTGCCAGCGGCGGGGACGAGTTGGTGGTCCAGGCCAGACGCCAGCAAGCGGTCCCGCCCCGGGGCCCGACCATCGGGATAAGCGTGGACGATCAGCTCGGCGCCGCAGCTGAGCGCCGCGTCGCTGGCTGAGTCCATATCGCCAAGGATTACGTCGGGCTTCAGGCCGGCTTCGAGAACGCCGTCGGCGCCGCCATCGACGGCGACGATCAGCGGCCGCACGTCGCGGATGTAGGAGCGCAGCGCTTTCAGGTCGCGGCGGTGGCGATCGCCGCGGACGACGATCAGAACGTGGCGATCTCGGAACGAGGCGCGGGTCGGCGGAAAGGCGATATTGCCGGTCAAGAGGTCGGTCTCTTCGCGCACGTGGGCGACCGTGTTTTCGGCGAATTCGCCAAGCGCCTCGTCGATCCGGGCCCGGTGTTCGTGCATCTCCTCTTCGAGCTCGGGGACGCTGAGCACGCGGCCGCGTGCGACCTCCTCGCTGCCGATGAAGATCACTTCGCCAACGATCCGCACCCGATCGCCATCGCCGATGCGCTTAAAGAGATCGGCCTCGGGAGCATCGATCAGGCGGATTCCGGCACGGGCGAGCATCAGCGGCCCGGCGTTGGGATAACGACCTTGCGAGGAGGGCGAAGCGTTCAGCACCGCCACCACCTCGGCTTCGATCAGCTCCTCGGCGGCGATGCGGTCGATGTCGACGTGATCGATGACCGCGATCTCGCCCGGCCGCAAGCGCTTGACGAGGTGCTTGGTCCGCTCTCCCAGTCGCGCTACACCTTCAACCGGAGCATCCGGCCGCGGGTCGTTCCTGCGCCCTAGCAAGGCAGGAAGGCGACGACGACTGGCGGTTGCCACCAACCCAGATTAGTCCTAAATGCCGGCCGACGGTCAGGCGGCCTTTAGAAGCTCGCGGGCGTGCTTGGTTGCAGCTTTGTCGGAACTCTCGCCGCCGAGCATCCGCCTGATCTCCGCCACCACGCCCTCGCCGTCCAACCGCTCCACCGTGGCGAGCGCCTTGTCCCCCACCACGTCCTTTTCGAGGCGGAAGTGGACGTCGGCGAGGGAGGCAACCTGCGGCAGGTGGGTGATGCAGAGCACCTGCCGGCCCTCCCCCAGCGCTTGCAGGCGCTCGCCGACGACCCGGGCGGTCTTGCCGCCGACGCCGGCGTCGATCTCGTCGAAGACCATCGTCCCGGCGCTCGCCGCTTGACCGAGCCCGCTCAGCGCCAGCATCACCCGCGAGAGCTCTCCCCCCGAGGCCGCGTCGCGCAACGGCGCCGCCTCGATCCCGGGATTCGGCGCGACCCGCAGCTCGACCGTCTCGCGCCCAGCGGCGCCAAAGCCGTCCGGATGCGGCTCCAGCACCACCTCGAGCGAAGCGCCGGCCATCGAGAGACGCTCGAGCTCGGCGGCGACCTTCTCCTGCAACGGGCCGGCGGCGGCTTCGCGGCCGGCGCTGAGCTCCTCGCCCAGCTCGGCTCGGCGCGCTTCGGCCGCGGCCAACGCCGCTTCGGCCTCGGTGTTCCGCTCCTCCGCGCCCTCGAGCCGGGCGACCTCCTCGCGGCAGCGCTCGGCATGGGCGAGCACCGACTCGACGCTGCCGCCGTGCTTGCGCTCGAGCCGGTCGATCGCTTCCAGCCGCTCCTCGATCGCCAGCAGGGCGGCGGGGTCCCCTTCGATGCCCTCGGCGTAATCGCGGAGCTCGGATGCGACGTCGCCGAGCTCGACCCCGAGCGCGGCAACCCGCTCGGCCAGCGAGTCGAGACCGGGATCGAGTCCAGTGGCGCCCTGCAGCGCAGCCTCGGCCTGAGCCAGCGCCGCAGCGGCGCCACCACCATCGGCATCGGCACCGGCGAGGCCGGCATGAGCGATGGTCGCCGCCTCCCGCAACCCCTCGGCGTGGCGCAGCCGCTCACGCTCGGAGGCGATCCGCGCGCGCTCCTCGGGAACCGGGGCCACCGCCTCGATCTCGGAGAGCTCGTAGCGATAGAGATCGAGGTCGCGCTCACGGGATCCCTCGCGCTCGCGCAGCCCTGCCAGCTCCGTGGTCAGCCGCGCGCACTCGCGGTGCGCCTCGCGATATTCGCCGCGCAGTCGCAGGTGATCCTCGCCGGCGAACCCGTCGAGGATCTCTATCTGGGCCGAGGAGATCGTCAGGCGGCGGTGCTCGTGCTGACCGAAGAAGGCGATCAGCCGCCCGCCCAGCAGCTTCAGGTCGGCGGCGGTGGCAGCACGGCCGGCGACGAAGGCGCTGGTGCGGCCGCCCGCCGAGACCCGCCGTCCCAGCACGACCTCCTCGGCGCCCTCGGGCAGCCGCGCGGCCAGCTCCGCCAGCTCGGGCTCGTCGAGCAGGCCCTCCGGCAGGTCGAAGACCCCCTCAACCCAGGCCTCGGGGGCGCCCGGGCGAACGATCTGCGCCTTCGCCTTGCCGCCCATCAGCAGGTCGAGCGAGTGGGCGAGAACGGTCTTGCCAGCTCCGGTCTCGCCGGTGATCGCGTTCAGCCCCTCCCCCAGCCGCAATTCGGCGCGCTCGATCAACAGTAAGTTCTCGATCCGCAGCTCACGCAGCATCGGATCTGTGTAGCAACGGGCGCGGACCGACTCGCGCTGTTTTCCCGCTGGTTGCGAACTAACCGAAGGCAGCGGCGGCGATGACAGCGGCGGCCAGGGTGACGATCGCCGAGAACATTGCAATGAACCAGGTCGTCATGTTCCGCTGCATCGCGTCGAACTTGGCGTCGAACTTCCGGTCCATCGCCTCGAATCGCTTGTCGACCGTTTCAAAGCCTTGCTTCATGTCAGAACGCAGTTCACGAATGTCGTCTTCGACCCGATCGAAGCGCTGATCGACCCGATCGAAGCGCTGATCGACCTGATCGAAGCGCTTGTCGACCTGAATCGCCAGGTCGTCCAGTCGCTCGTCGGTCCACGCTTCTCTCGCCATCACCGCCACGATTCAAGCGTACGAAGCGTGTTGTCACGGGTGGCGCGCAGAAAGAAAATTCTTCGCGAAATCTTCGGCGCGAAGTTGCGTCAGCCGCCAGCCGGCTCGCTCGGACCGTCCGTCGGCTGGACGAAGTCCGCGGAGCGGACGAGCCAGAACCCGAGTGCGGCGCCCGCGAAGGAGAGGATCGCGGCGATCAGGATGATGTCGTTGAAGCCGCTGACGAAGGCGACGTCGGCGGCGTGCACGGCTTTCTCGTGCAGCGCCGGCGGCAACGGCAGCTCGGCCACCGCCCGCGAGCCGCCGGAGGCGACCGCTTCGCCGAGGCCGTCGGGGGCGCGCGGGAGTAGGTGGTGCAGCTCCGAGTCGACCCGCCCCTGGAACACCGCGCCGAGGCCGGCGACGCCGGTGGCGATCCCGACCTGCCTGAAGGTCGTGTTGATCCCCGAGCCCATTCCCGATTTCTCGACCGGGACGACGGCGATCGCCGCCTGCCCGATCCCGGGGTTGGTCGTCCCGATGCCGATGCCGGCGAGGATGAAGCCCGCCAGCAGAGTCGTCCAGGTCGAGTCCGGCGAGACCCCGTGCATCAGCAGCAGGCCGGCGCCGACCATGGTGAGCCCGCAGCCGAGCAGGATGCGGATCGGGACACGATGCGAAAGCGCGCCCGAGATCGGGGCGACGACGAACCCGAGCACGGTCAGCGGCAAGAAGCGCAGGCCCGCTTCCAAGGGTGAGAAGTCGAGCACCCCCTGCATGTAGATGGTGAGGTAGAGGAACATCGCGAACATTCCCGCCGAGAGCGCGAAGGCGACAGCCGAGACGCCGTTGAAGGCTGGTTTGCGGAAGAGGGAGAGGTCCAGCATCGGGTGCGCGGTGCGCAGCTCGATCGCGACGAAGAGCGCCATCAGGGCCGCGGCGCTGACCAGGCAGGCGAGAATCAGCGGGCTCCCCCACCCCTCGGGGTTGCCGCGAATCAGGCCGAAGATCAGCAAGAAGAGGGCGCTGGAAAAGGTGAGGAGACCGGGCACATCGACCGGCTCGGGATCTTTGGCAAAGACGTTGACGATCCGGCGCTCAGTCAGGACCATCGCCGCGATTCCGATCGGGACGTTGATGAAGAAGATCCACTCCCAACCCAGGCTCTCGGTGACGACGCCGCCGACGAGCGGACCGACCGCGACCGCCCCGCCCACCGTCGCCCCCCAAACGCCGAACGCCGTCGCCCGGTCTTTGCCGTGGAACTCCTGGCCGATCAGCGCCAGCGAGGTGGCGAACATGCCGGCACCGCCGATCCCCTGCAACCCACGCGCCAGGTTCAACAGGGTCGGGTCCTTGGCAATCCCGCAGAGGAACGAGGCGAAGGTGAAGACGCCGAAACCGATCGTGAACACGCGCCGCCGGCCGAGCCGGTCGCCCAATGACCCCGCCGTCAACAGGAAGGCGGCGAGCATCAGCGAGTAGGCGTCGACCACCCACTGCAGGCTCGAGAGGCTGGCGTCGAGTTCCCGCTGGATGTCGGGCAAGGCGACGTTGACCACCGTCACGTCCAGCAACAACATGAAGGTGGCGATCGAGACCAGGAGGAGGGTCCACCACTTGCGCTCCATGACGGGCCACCCTAGACAACCCATCTCGTCGGCTGACGAGGCTGGCTCTAAACCGCCAGGTGGCCGAACTTCTCGCGGATGCGCTGGTAGAAGCTCGTCCCCGGCAGCTGCGCCAAACGGCCCACTGACTCGAGGAAGCGGACTTCGAGGGAGGCACCGGCATCGAGGTCGGCGATCTTCTCACCGTCGACGGCAACTTCGACCGGCTCGCGCGCCGGCGCGTTGCCGACGTGGAGAACGTCGCCGGGGGCGACCACCAGCGCTCGCGCGGTCAGCGAGTGCGGCGAGATGTAGCTGACCACGTATCCCTTCACACCCCAAGCGAGGATCGGGCCCTGGTTGGCGAGGTTGTAGCCGGTAGACCCAACCGGGGTCGCGGCCACGAGCCCATCGCAGCGGACATGGCCCACCTCCTCGCCGGCGATCCGGTAGCTGAGCTCGGCGACCCGGTCGTGGGGCCGGCGGGCGAGGGTGATGTCGTTCAACCCCACCCATCGCTGTTCGTCGACTTTGAGCTCGAGACCGGGCAACGGCACCGTCTCGATCTCACCGGCGAGGGCGCGGCGGATCCCCACCGCCGCCTCGTCCCGCTCAACAGCGGCGAGGAAACCGACGGTCCCAAAGTTGACCCCGAAGACCGGCACCTCGGTGCCGGCGTAGCGACGCAGCGCGTGGAGGATCGAACCGTCGCCGCCGAGGACGAGGCAAATGTCGGGCAGCGTGTGTTCGGCGGTGACGTCGATGCCCGTCCCCGCGGCGCCGTGCTTTGCGAGCTCCTCCTCGGTCGCCGCCAGCCGCCAGCCGGCCTCTTGCGCGACCGCGGCCGCCACCGAGACCGCTTCCGAGGCGCTCGGTGGGTGCGAGTGGGTAATCAGCGCCGCGGTTTTCACTTGTCTCCCTCCACGGCGGCTACCGCCGCCTCGATGTCCTCGGTGCCGGAACCGCTGCCCCCGCACCAGACGAAGGTCTCTCGATTTCCCTTCGGCCCCGGCAAGCCCGAGGAGGCGAAGCCGCTAACCGGCAACCCCAGACCCTCGGCCGCCCGGGCAACCTTGACGATCGCCTCGCGGCGGTCGGCGGCGTCGCGGACCACCCCTCGCCCAACCCGGTCCTTGCCGAGCTCGAACTGCGGCTTGACCATCGCCAGCACTTCGCCGCCGGGAGCGAGGCAACGCGCCACCGCCGGCAGAACCTTGGTCAGGGAGATGAAGGAAACGTCGATCGTGGCCAGGGCGGGAACGAAGGGCAGGTCGCTCGGCATTAGCTCGCGAGCATTGAGGCGCTCGATCACAGTGACGCGCGGGTCCTGTCGCAGGCGCAAGTCAAGCTGGCCGTAGGCGACATCGACGGCGGCGACCCGCGCCGCGCCGCGCTGAAGCAAGCAATCGGTGAAGCCACCAGTGGAGGCGCCGACATCGAGGCAATCCAGTTCGCCGACGTCGATACCGAGCGCCTCGAGCGCGTTCTCCAGCTTCGTTCCCCCGCGGGACACATAACGCGGACCCGCTTCGACGATCAGGTTCGCGTCCGGCTCGACCAACTGGCTCGGCCGCAGCGCCACCGGCCCGTCTTCGCCGATCCGCACTTCACCCGCGCGTACCGCACCCGCCGCAGCAGAGCGCGAGGCAAAAAGGCCACGGTCGGCCAAAACCGCGTCTATCCGGGACTTCTTCACTCGCCGAAAGCTACAGCGAGGTTCCCGATCTGGCCTTTTATTCGAGCTTCAGACAGCGATGCAACATTTGCCTCCGACCGGTTACCAAATTTGATCTGGTCGCCCGAAGCAAATCGGGTAGATGGGTCGCAGAGACCGTGAAATGCAGCATCTCTGTGACCCCACTCACACACAAGTCGCACATACGTTCGTACGCTGTTCAAGGATTCGCAAGAGGAAACCGATCTAGGAGATCAGACAAAGACTTCAAAGGCTGAACCCCGCGTCGACATACGCCTCGCTGCTTCCCACAGCGACGCACTCGACATTAACCGGGCTCACCTACCTCCCACGGATCCACACATATATAGAGATACATATCTCTCCTCCCTGTAGTAACCCCAGAAGCGC
>DATDLJ010000022.1:0-25596 GCA_036519395.1 Solirubrobacterales bacterium
GAAGCTTGGTTAGCGCTCCGGTCATTTGTTCCGCATAGCGGCGCAAATGACCGGAGCGCTCAAGTGAGGTCCGAGCGCGGCAGCGCCGCCAGCTCGAAGTCGCGGCTGACCGCCCCGATCTCCTCCGGCAGCCGTGCCAGCTGGACGTTGGCGACGAAGTCCATCTCCTCTCCCCGCGGCCGGAAGAAGTTGTCGTAGTGGGTGGGGATGACCGCCTGCGGTTCGAGCAGGGGCAGGATCCGCTGCCAGTAGTCCTCGGTGAAGCTGCGGCCGGCGACGCCGGCGAGGAAGACGTCGACGCCGCGCTCGCGGACGGCCTCGTCGACCAGGTTGGCGCTGCCCTGGTGGTAGAAGCGCACCCCGGCGACGGCGATCGTGATGCCCCAGACCTGGCCGCAGCGGTAGGCGCCGGGCGAGAGCGAGTCGAGGTGGTCGCAGCTGAGTTCGCCCTCATACGGGACGGCGAGGCCGAGCAGCAGCTTCGAGTGCAGGCTGGGCGTGAAGGAGACCTCGAAGGGGCCGAGCTCGTAGGTCCGGTAGGGCTCGACCTCGACCGTCCGCTCGGCCAGACCATGGAGCGCCATCAGGTTGAGCAGCGAGCGCGAGCCATAGGCCTCACAGTCGAAGCGCTTGGCGAGCGCCGGCGCGTCGAGGGCGTGGTCGAAGTGGGTGTGGCCGACCAGCACCCCGATCACATCGCCCGGGGCGTGGACGAAGCGGTCGAGCGCAGATGGGTCGGGCAGCGCGGTCCTTTTCAGGAACAGATCGCGGAAGGGAACGCGTGAGAGGTAGGGGTCGACAAAGAGCGTCTTGCCCTCGTAGCTGAGCCGGTAGCCGGAGACGCCTAGCCATTCGACTTCGAGCCCCGCCGGGAGCTGCAGCGGCCGCGCCTCCAGCTCGCCCAGCGCCTGGCGGTCGTCGCGTTCGCTGGAGCGGCGCGTCGCCCGCGCCCTGGCGAGTTCGCCGATGTGTCCGAGCGGCCCCGTCACAAACAGAGCCTAGCCGCGGCGTTCGTCCTTTCACCGGGATATCCGCCGAATGGACGAACGCCGGCCGCCGCCCATTACCTTGGTCCCTGCTGATGGCAATCGCGACCGCAACCTCGCTCGACGTCTACGTCGGCGGCAAGCAGCTCTTCGAAGACGTCGGCTTCAAGCTCGAGCCGCGCGAACGGATGACGCTCTCCGGCCGCAACGGCGCGGGCAAGTCGACGCTGCTGCGGGTGCTGGCGGGGGAGCTGGCGCCGGATTCGGGCACTTTGACGGTGCAGCGGGGGGCGCGGGTCGCCCTCCACGACCAGCGGCCGCCGCGGGAGTCGCAGACGACACTCGGCGACTACGTCTTCTCCAGCCGCACCGACCTGCTTGAGACCGAGGCCGAGCTGGAGCGACTGGAGGCGGAGATGGCCGCCGACGGGAGCGAGGAGACGATGCGCGCCTACTCCGCCGCCCAGCAGCGGCTCGAAGCCGGCGGCGGCTACCGCTGGCGCGACGACGTCCTCGCCGTGCTGCGCGGGCTCGGCTTCGACTCCGAGCAGGCCAACCGCCGACTCTCGACCTTCTCCGGTGGCGAGCTGACCCGCGCCTCGCTCGCCCGCGCACTCGCCGCCCGCCCCGACCTGCTGTTGCTCGACGAGCCGACCAACCATCTCGATATCCCCTCGCTGGAGTGGCTCGAGCGTTACCTGGTCGAACTCGACGCAGCCGTCGTCCTCGTCGCCCACGACCGCTGGTTCCTGGAGGCGGTCGGGACCTCGGTGCTGGAGCTGGAGGCGGGGCGCGCGCGCTTCTTCGCCGGTCCCTGGCACGCCTGGCGCCAGGAACAGGCGAAACGGGAAATCGCCCTCGGCAAAGCGATCGAGCGCCAGCAGGCGGAGATTGCGCGGATGGAGCGATTTGTCGAGCGGTTCCGCTACAAGGCCTCGAAGGCGCGCCAGGCGCAGTCGCGGGTGAAAATGATCGAGAAGTCGAAGCGGGACGGGCCGATGGCCGAAAAGCGCGACGGACGCCAACTGCGCTTCCACTTCAAGCCGCCCGAGCGCCCGGGGCGGGTGGTGTTGAAACTGGTCAACGGCAGGCTCGAGGTGCCGGGACGGACCCTGCTCGACGGCGCCAATCTAGAAATCGAGCGCGGCGAACACGTCGTCCTGGTCGGGCCGAACGGGGCCGGCAAGACGACCCTGATCGCGACCCTCGCTGGCCAGCGCGAGCCCGCCTCGGGCAGCGTCCGCAGCGGCCATAACGTCAAGCTTGGCTACCTCTCCCAGCACGCTGAGACCGCGGCCGGCAGCGGCAGCGTGCTCGACGCGGCGAAGCGGGAGACCGGGCTGACCGAGAACAAGGCGCGCGCTCTGCTCGGCGGTTTTCTCTTCTCCGGCGCCGACGTCGAGAAGCAGCTCGACGACATCTCCGGCGGCGAGCAGCGGCGGCTCTCGCTGGCGATCCTCGTCTCCTCCGGCGCCAACGTTCTCGTCCTGGACGAGCCGACCAACCACCTCGACATCGAGAGCCGCGAGGCGCTGGAGGACGCGCTAACCGAGTTCGAGGGGACGGTGCTGCTCGTCTCCCACGACCGGGCGCTGCTGGAGGCGGTTGGCAGCCGCACCCTGGTCTGCGAGGACGGTCGCTTGGAGAGCCACCCCAGCGGCTGGGCCGAGTACCAGCGGCGGCGCGATGAGAAGGAGTCGGAGGCGAGCGCGGCGACGAAGTCGCGCTCCTCCGGCAGCAAGAAGTACAGCGCCACCAAGCCGGAGCAGAAAGCGGCGCGCAAGGCGGCGAAGCTGGAGCAGCGAATCGAGCGGGCGGAGGCGCAGCTGCGCGAGCTGGAGGACGAGCTTGCCGACCCCGCCGCCTGGTCGAGCCCGACCGGGGTCGAGCGGGCCACAAAGCGCCACGAAGCGGCGAAGGCGGCGGTGGCAGAGCTCTACGCGGAGTGGGAGCAGGCTGAGGCCGAAGCGCTCAGTTGAGCGATCGTTCGCCTTTTTCCTCCCTGTTCGCGGCCCCGAGCTTCGCGCCCATCTTCACGGCTCGCACCGCGCTGGTTGCGCCCGCCTGCAGGGTTGCCGCGACAAGGAAGACGATCAGGCCGGGGATGCGCAGGATCGGCGAGCCGATCATCAGCAGGCCCACCCGCCCGAGGGCATAGGGCGGCGCGGCGAGCGCGACTCCGAGTAAGCCTCCCACCGCGCTGGCCGAGATCCGGTCACGCCGTGACGCCGACGGTTCGATCCCGACCAAGCGCGAGGGGACGGCGATGTAGGCGACCATCATCAGCCCGACGATTGCCCCGAGGGAGATCGCGAACCAGGGCGCTCCTGCCCGCGGCGCGAGCGTCAGTGCAAGTCCGAGGCCGAGACCGAGCGCTCCTCCGGTAGCAAGGATCGGTGCCGGCCGCGCCCGCGCTTCTGCGATCGCGAGGCGGACGCGGGGCGTGCCCTTCTGGGCGATGGCGTAGCCGAAGACCGCGTTGAAGAAGAAGGCGCCGATGGTGATTGCGGCGATCACCAGGATCAGGAGCACCACGAGCGGCCCTTCCAGGTCACGAAAGTCGCGGTCGTGGAACACGTGCGCGCGCAGCTCGTACATCGCGAGCCAGATCCAGACCGCCGGCAGAACCTGGATCAGCGTCAGCCGCCAGTTCGAGAACAGCACCCTCACCCCGCCGAGCAGCATCGCCACGCCGCCGACCGCGAGAGCGAGCGGTGCCAGGTAGCGCCGCGACCGGCTCAGGTCCTCGATCGCCCTGGCGATGTCGGCCTCGTCGCCGACCCGGATCCCGGCGACGATCCTGCTGACCCATTTGCGCACCCGGTCTAGTTAAGCCGGTTCTCGAGCACGACGCGGGTGTTCTTTGCCGGCGCCAAAGTGATGTTGCGGACCCGGACCTTTTCCGGCTTGGCGCTGGCCGGGCGCAGGTCAGCCCGCTCGACGAACTCGCGCAGGATCGTCCGCATCTCGTATTCGGCGAAAGCGGCGCCGATGCAGCGGCGGACGCCGCCGCCGAAGGGGATCCAGGCGTAGTTGTCGGCCTTGCCCTCAAGGAAGCGCTCGGGGCGGAACTCGTAGGGCTGGGGGAAGACGTCCTCGCGGTAGTGGAGGGCGGCGATCGCCGCCAGCACGAAGGAACCGGTGGGCAGCTCGTAGCCGCCGATCGTCGCCGGCTGAGTCAATTTGCGGCCGACGTCGACGATCACCGGGCGGTAGCGCAGCACCTCTTTGACCGTGGCGCCGAGGTAATCCTCCTCGCCGGCGGCGATCGAGTCGCGCAGCTTCGCCAGCACGGCGGGATTGCGGTTCAGCAACTCGACCGCCCAGGCGAGGCCGGTTGCGGTCGTCTCGTGGCCGGCGCCGAGGACCGTGACCAGCTCGTCGCGCAGTTCCTGGTCGCTCATCGGGTTGCCGTCCTCGTCCCGGGCCTCGAGCAGCAGCGAGAGGACGTCGTCGCGGTCCTCATGACCCGGTTCGGCGCGGCGCAGCTTGATCTCTTCGTAGATGAACTCGTCGAGCGCCGCGCGCGAACGCAGGAAGCGGGGCCAAGGGCTGCCGGGCCCGAGGTTGCGGCGCAGCATCGGGAAGGAGGTGATGACGCCGACGCGTCGGGCGAAGTCCTCGATCAACCGCTCGAAGCGGATCAGCCGCTTCTCGTCGTGGACGCCGAAGACCGCGCGCATGATCACCGCCAGGGTGATCCGCTGGGTGTGGGGGCGCATCGCGAAGGGCTCGCCCAGCGGCCAGCTCTCCATCTCCTGGCGGGTCATCTCGACGATCAGCTCGCCGTAGCGCTGGATCCGCTCGCCGTGGAAGGGAGGCAGCAGCAGCTTGCGCTGGCGCATGTGGGGCTGGTCGTCGAGGGTGAGGACCGAGTTCGGTCCCAGTGCCGGCTCCAGCACGGTGGCGTTGGCCTCGCCGGCGTGGAAGGTGGCGGGTGAGCCGGTGAAGAGCGCTTTGACGAGGTCGGGACTGGCGACGTAGACGATGCGACCGAAGAAGGGAAAGCGGATGGTGAAGATGTCGCCGTAGCGGCGCTGGTGGGCGGCGAGGAAGCCGAGCGGGTCGCGGGCGTAGTTGATCGCCTGCCCGATTGCCGGCGTGCGCGATCCGGGCGGAAATGGGCCGCGCCGGGTGGCGTGGGGGCGGGGGAGGGTCGCCTGCTCCATCGCCCCCAGGTTACAAAACTGGCTGGCTGGCCAGTCCGCCGCTAGAACACAATCGTACGGTCGCCGTCGAGGAGGACGCGGTCGTCGAGGTGGGCCATCACCGCGCGGGCGAGGACCAGGCGCTCGACGTCGCGGCCGAGCCTGATCATGTCGGCGACCTCGTCGCGGTGGTCGACCGGCTCCACGTCCTGGGCGATGATCGGGCCGGCGTCGAGCTCGGCGGTGACGTAGTGGGCGGTGGCGCCGATCAGCTTCACCCCGCGCTCGTAGGCGCGGTGGTAGGGGTCGGCGCCGACGAAGGCAGGCAAGAAGCTGTGGTGGATGTTGATCGCCGGCGCGGCGAGCGCGCGGAGGAAGTCCTCGGAGAGGATCTGCATGTAGCGGGCGAGGACGAGTAGATCGATGCCATCGAGCAGCTCCTGCGCCTGCTGCTCCGCCGCCGCTTTGTTCCCTGGCTCGATCGGCAGGTGGTGAAAGGGGAGGCCGACCGCTTCGACCTGATCGGCGTGATCGGCGTGGTTGGAGATCACCGTCACCAGCTCGCCGCCGAGGTCGCCGTTGCGCCAGCGCCAGAGCAGGTCGGAGAGGCAGTGGTCCTCGCGCGAGACCATCACCGCTACCCGCTTTGCATAGACGCTCTGGTGGAACTCGTAGTCCATCTCGAAGGGCGTGCCGATCTCCTCGGCGAAGCGGCGCTCCAACGCCTCGCGTTCGTCCTCCGCGATCCGGTCGAAGACCATCCGGATGAAGAAGCGTCCCTCGGCGCTTGAGTGCTGGTCGACGTCGACGATGTTGAGCCCGGCGTCGGCGAGGAAGCCGCTGACGCGGGCGATCAGGCCGGGGCGGTCGGGGCAGGCGAGCAGCAGGCGCGAGGTCGGGGCGTCTCCCATTGGGCCGATCATCGCGGATAGGGTGCGCTCGATGCGGATAGGAGCGATCCCCGACGGGCTGGTCGAGCGGCTCGGACTGTTGCTCGGCAAGGTGCCGACGCCGATCGGCGAGGCGATGTTCTCGATGCCGGTGGCGCGCTCGTTGCAGGTGGCGCAGCGGACCGGGATCCTCGGCGCGCTTGCGGAGGGACCGCGCGAGCCGTCAGAGCTGGCCGAGCACCTGGGGTTGCAGCCGACCGGGACGCTCCGGATCCTCGATGTGGTCGCCTCGCTGGGGCACGTGAAGCAGTTGCCGGACGGGCGCTACGAGATGACCAAGAGCGGCCACCGCTGGCTTGACCCGCGTTCCGATACCTACCTCGGCGACTTCCTCGCCGACACCTACGAGTACTGGGACTGGTACGCGGGGCTGGAAGACCTGGTCCGCGACGGTAAGCACGTCGAGCTGCACGGGAAAGGCCCCGACGATCCGTACTGGCAGTCCTACATCCGCGGCCAGTACCAGCTGGCGCGGCTCTCCAGCGCCGAAGTGGCGAAGGCGATCCCGCTCGCCCGCGGCGCTCACTCGTTACTCGATGTCGCCGGTGCTCATGGCGAGTACTCGATGGCGCTCTGCCGTCGGCACGAGGGGCTGCGGGCGACGATCGTCGATCTGCCGGGCAGCGCCCGGGTGGGAGAGGAGATCGTCGCCGAAGCGGGGATGAGCGACCGTGTCCGCCATCTGGTCGGCGACATGTTCGAGGCCGATTACGACGGCCACTACGACGGCGCCCTCTGTTTCAACATCATCCATCACCTCTCGCCCGACCAGGCGCGGGCGCTGTTCCGCCGCATCCACGCGGTGCTGAGGCCGGGCGCGCCGCTCTGCATCCTCGACCTCTACGACCGCCCCGGCGGCAAGCAGGCGAACCTCGCCTCGATTCTCGGCCTCTTCTTCCATCTCACCTCCGGGGCCGACACTTACCCCGTTGACGAGGTCTCGCGTTGGATGGGCGAGAGCGGTTACGGCAGCGTCGATGTGAAGTCATTTCGGACCCTGCCGGACCTGCGTCTGCTGATCGCCAAAGCGGTCTGAAGCGCAAGATCGCGGTCACCGTCAAACGGGCGTGGAGGCGATCCGTGCCTGAGCTTGTGCGGATCTGATCAACCTCGGGCCGCTATGTGACGGCCCCCACACACGGGTGCAGCGCGAGACGCCACGGTTTCGCGCTTGCTCACAAAACGCAAACATTTCACCCCGATCTTGTTCATCCTCCTTGCTTTCCCGGCTGCCGCGCTGGCAGCCGGTGGGACCAAGGAGAAGTCCGCGAGCCCGGCCATCGGCCAGGCCGAGGTGGCGCCGATAGCGCCGTTGCAGGCCCCGATCGATCGCTTCAACCACCTCGTCAAGACCGCCGCTGCCGAAATCCGCGCCGACGAAAAGGCCGCCGCGGAGAAAAAGGCACGCGAACGCGAGGAACGTTTCGCCAGCCTCGGCGTCTCGATGGCGACGCTGGAATCGATCGCCTCCTGCGAGTCCGGCGGCGACCCGACCATCGTCTCCGCTGACGGCAGCTACCGGGGCAAATACCAGTTCGACTTCGGCACCTGGGAATCGGTTGGCGGCAACGGCGACCCGGCCGCGGCCCCCGAGGCCGAGCAGGACTACCGCGCGGCGCTGCTCTACGCGCAGTCCGGCTCCAGCCCCTGGCCCGTCTGCGGCTGAGGCTGTCGGCCCGCGGGTCCTGTCTCCGATCGGGGGCTCTCCCTATCGGGAGAGTCCTCCCGATCGTCGCCACCCGCGGGAGGAGCGTCCGCCACTGACGCATCTACGATGGCGGCATGTCCGACGAGCAAGCCGCCGCTAACGAGGAGCAGGTACCAGCGCCCGATCCCACCGGCCCGGCTCGAAAACCGCCGAAGGAGGCGATCGCTGAGGCGCGGGTGCGGGCGCCCACCCGCGGCAACCGCAAGCTCGAGAGCTTCCTCGAGGCGGTCAACTCTGATGAGCAGGTGCGGGCCTGGTGGTACATGACCCAGGTCCAGTCCGAGCGGCTGGGGATGTCGGACCACAGTTGGGTCCACATGCAGATCGTCCTCAACATCGCCCTGCGGCTGCTGCGGCTGCTGGTCCGCGCCGGGGTCGAGCCGGCGATGGTCGCCGACCACGGGATGCGCGACCGCGACGCCGAGGTGGTGGTCGCCGGTGGCGCCCTCCTCCACGACGTTGGGATGTCGATCCACCGCGCCGACCACGAGGCCTACTCGCTGTTCCTCGCCAATGGCGCCCTCCAGCGCCTGCTCGCCGATGCCTACAAAGAGCCCGAACGCACCGTCGTCGCCTCGGAGATCCTCCACGCGATCATCGGTCACCGTCGCCGCGGCGAGCCCTACACGTTGGAGGCCGGTGTCGTCCGCGTCGCCGACGCCCTCGACATGGCCCAGGGCCGCACCCGGCTGCCGCTTGAGTCCGGCCACGAGGGGATCCACTCGATCTCCGCCGCCGCCGTCGACGAGGTGCGAATCGGCCAGGGCGAGGAGCGCCCGGTCCAGATTGAGATCCAGCTCAACAACTCGGCCGGGATCTTCCAAGTCGACGACCTGCTGGCGACGAAGATCCGCGGCACCCCGCTCGAGGGTCGGATCGAAGTGATTGCCAAAGTCCAGGGCGAGACCGAGAAACGGCTGCTCTCGGACTTTCGTCTCTCTTAGCTGGCGGCGTCCAGCTCCGCGACCAGCGCCCGCACGCGACGGTCGATCTCGTCGCGCGTCGCCCGCACCGCCGCCAGCGACTGGCCCTTGGGGTCGGGAAGGTCCCAGTCGAGATAGCGCTTGCCGGGGATGTATGGGCACTCATCGCCGCAGCCCATCGTCACCACCACGTCGGCCCACTCGGCGTCCTCTCGGGTCAGCTTGTGCGGCTGCTGCGCGCTGAGATCGATGCCCAGCTCTGCCATTGCCTCGACCACCTCGGGGTGGACCCGGTCGGCCGGCGTCGTCCCCGCCGAACGCGCCTCGTGGCGACCCTCGGTGGCGCGGCGAAACAGCGCCTCGCTGATCTGCGAGCGGCCGGCGTTGTGGAGGCAGACGAAGAGGGCGCGGGCCATCAGGCGGTCTCCGTCGCCGGCTCCTCGCCGCGGACTAGCTGGTAGGCGAGTGCCCCCAACCCGGCGCCGAGCGGTGGGGCGAGCAGGTACAGCCAGAGGTGCTGGAGCTCGCCCGAGACGAGGGCGGGCCCAAGCGAGCGAGCGGGGTTCATCGAGGCGCCGGTGACGGGTCCGCCGAACAGCGCGTCGAGCCCGACCGTGCCGCCGATCGCGATCGCCGCCGCGGCGCCAACTGCCCGGGTGTCGGTGGCGACGGCCATGATCACGAACATCAGGAAGGCGGTGAGGACCAGCTCGTAGGCGAAGGCGCTCCCGACCCCAACGGTGGGGAGCGTGGCGCCGAGGGCGGCCGGCTCGGTGGGCCAGATTGCCGCCAGTAGGCCGGCGGCGAGGAGCGCGCCCGTCGCCTGGCAGCCGACGTAGGCAAGTGCCTCACCGCGCGGGAAGTGGCGGGTGAGAACGAAGGCGAGCGTGACGGCGGGATTGAGGTGGGCGCCGGAGAGGTGTCCGGTGGCGTAGACCATCGCCATCACGACGAGACCGAAGACGAGGGCGACCCCGACGCCCCCGAGCGAGCCCGGGTGCTCGGTCTCGGCGATGATCGCCCCACAACCGGCGAAGACGAGAGCGAAGACGCCGATCCCCTCGGCGGCGGCGCGGCGGAGCAGGTCGGGTTGCGGCGTCACTGGTTCTCAGCAGCAGACTGGAGCGGTCGCGAAGACATCGCGCACCGCATCGAGTGCGCCGGGGACGAGTGCGAAGTAGCTGCGCGTGCCGCGCGTCTCCCGCTCGACGAGACCTGCCTCGGCGAGGACTTTGAGGTGATGGCTCACCGTTCCCTGGGAGAGACCGAGGAACGGCTCGAACTCGCAGACGCAGACCGGCTCTCCTGCGGCGCGCAGGAGCATGTTGACGATCCGCAGTCGCTGGCGGTCGGCCAGTGCCTTCATCACGGACTCGAGCTCGGCAGCGTGCTCCGTCCCCAATGAGCTGCCGGCGAGCGGAGTGCAGCAGTTGATCACCGGCAAATCCGTCATCGGGCGCGAACCTACCAGATTCATTGATGGTCATCAATGAATAAGCAGACAAGAGGGGCCGCGCCGAAGCGCGGCCCCTCGCTGCCCGCGTGACCCGCCGCCTAACGGCCGATCAGGGTCTGGAACAGGTCCGTCTGGTCACGGATGCCCATGATGTTGGTCGCCTGCGGTCCGATCGCCGCAACCGGGACCCGGGTGCCGGTGTGGGACTGGCCGGGCGGGGTCTTGCCGGTCGCGTAGGAGACGCGGATCGGCACCCCGTCAGCCGACTGCAGGGTCGCGTAGAAGCCAGGCGTGTCCTGGTTTGCCGGGACGATCTGGCTCGTGTGCGAGTGGTCGGCGGTAATCACCACCAGCGTCTCCGGGTTCTGCCGCTGGTAGCGGAGGGCGACGCCGACGGCCTTGTCGAAGGCGAGGTTCTCGCCGATCTGGCCGCAGACGTCGGAGGCGTGATCGCGCTTGTCGATCGAGGCCGCCTCGACCTGCAGGAAGAAGCCTTTTTTGCTCTCCAGGAGGTCGATCGCCTTGTCGGTCATCGTCGCCAGGCTCGGCTCGTTGGCCGGGCGGTTGGTCTCATCGCAACGGAACGTCGGCCCACCGGCGCCGGGAGTCGTCGCCGCGATCAGCGGTTTGAACTCGGTGGTCATGTTGCCGCTGTTGAAGAGGCCGAGGATCGGGCCTTTGGAGAGCGAGGTGATGGCGCTCAGCTGGCTCGCGTCCTCCACGTACCGATAGCCCTTCGTTTTGGCGTAGTCGACCACCGTGCCTTTGCCCGAGTCGAGCGTCTGCAGGTAGCGGTTGCGGCCGCCGCCGAGGTTGACGTCGAGCAGGTGATCGACCTGCTGCTCGGCAATCGAGCCGAGGCCGCCTTTGCCCTTCGTCTCGGAGAGGCAGGTTTTGCGGGCGTCTTCAGGTCCCTGGCAGGCACGCTGGGAGATGTGCGAGGAGGGAGCCGCCGGGGTCGCGTCGGTGATCTCGGCGGTTGAGACGTTGCCGACCCGCATCCCCCGTGCCCTGGCGATCTCGAACGTGGTTCGGTAGCCGGCGTTTGAGCCGGGGATGTTTTCGGCGGCACTTGGACCCTGCGAGAGCCGCGCGTCGATCGTCTTCTTGCCGGTCGACCATGCGGTCGCGGTCGGAGCCGAGTCGGGGACGTAGTTCGGCGGGTAGTCCGGGCCGGGGCCGGCGGAGAGTCCATAGGTGATCAGCTCACCGGAGAAGGGGAGGGTCTCCATGTTCAGCGTGCCCTCGGCGCCCTTGCCGTAGTAGCGGGCGAGGGTAATCTCGCTGGCGCCCATCCCATCGCCGATCAGCAAGATCACGTTCTTCGGCTTGTGGGAGTCGATCAGGCGCTTGATCTCGTATGAGTTGTCGTCGCTCTCGTCATCCCCGTTGTGGGCCGTGGCCACGGCACCGACAGCAGCCACCGCCGCGAAGACCGTGACCGCAAGCAAAGCGAGGCGCTTTCGCGTAGCTCTCATTGAGCTGTTCTCCTTTGGTTCGTTTTCGGAAGTGAGCATCCGGCGCGAACCTAGGCGCGCTCTTGGCGCCGCTTGCTAAGGAGACGTTGCAGCCTTGGGAATCCGTTGTGAACGTGGATCGGCGGCTTTAACCACTTGGTATCGCCTTCATTACATCTCTGACACGTTGGGTCGGGAACGTGCCGTCATATGCGCGCTGCCCTCCCGAGGCGTACCGGCCTGGTCGTTCTTTCCCTGGCGGCTTGTCTCATCTCCTTCCTGGGACCGGGAGAGGCGCGCGCTGTCGTTTCCGATGTGCATCCGCTCGAGGGGTCGAGCGCCGACGTGCTCGCGGTCGGCGACGCGGCGATGTCCGAAGACGGCAGCGGGGGAGTCGTTTACCTGAAGAAGGTCGACGGTCACAGCCACGTTTTTGCCGCCCAGTTCAGCGCTGGCGCTTGGCGGCCGCCACGGCGCGTCGACGTCGGCCAGAACTTCGATTCCAGTTGGCCGCGGATCGGCGCCGGCGATGGCGGCCGCCTGCTGGTCACCTGGGTGCAGGAGTTCGGGGTCGAAAGCGACCGCATGTTCTCGGCCACCCTCGACCCCGGCGCAACCTCGTTCCAGCCGCCGGTGCCAGTCGACCTCAACGTCGGTGAAGCGACTTCGACCTACCCGGACCTGGCGATGAACCGCGGCGGCCAGGCCTATCTCGTCTATCGGGTCGTCACCGACGTCAGTCCCTCGAACCCGCCGGGCTACATCGGGGCTGATACCCGCGTCGCTCGCTACGGAGCCCGCCTCTGGTCAGTGCTCGGAACCCCGATCGACCGCAACCTCTCCACTCCGGTGCGCGAGCCGAGCGTGTTGAACGCTCCCGAGGTTGGGATCGACATCCAGGGCCAGGGTGTCGTCGCCTGGCAGGAGCCCGACGACGAGTTCGTCGACCGTGTCTGGGTGCGGCGCCTGTTCGGCGCCAGCCTCGGGATCCCGATCCAGGCCAGTCCCTCGAGCTGGGAAGGGGCACCGCTGCGCGGGCCTGCCGACGCTTTCGCCCTCGACGTCGCCGGCTTCGGCCAGACCGCGGTTGCCTTCCGTCAGCAACCCGGGCAGGCGAGCAAGCTGAGCGCGCCGCGTTCGATGGTGAATGAGATCCCCGACGTCTTCTCCGAATCGGCGCAGAAATTCACCGGGGCCCAACTAGCCGACGGCGGTGTGCGTGCCGGCCTTGGTCCTCCCAGCGTCGGCGTTGACCCCCGTGGTCTCTATCTGAGCGCCTTCGGCGAGGGTCCAGCGACCTTGCTCGCCAGAGGCGACGAAGCGGCGCCAATTGGGGTGACGCGGCTCGACGAGGGTAGGAGCGGAATCCCCGGTGGCCCCCTGGTCGACCTCGCCGAAAGCGGCGCCGGGGTCACTGCCTGGGTCGAGCAGCAGGGGCCGGTCGGTCTCGTCACCGCCCAGGAGCGACGCGCCGACGGCGTCGACGAGGCAACGTCCCTGACCGCACCCGGCGGTGGAGCGGTCAGCGACCTCGTCATGGGAGGGTCTGGCCTCGGCGACGCGATCGTCGCCTGGCGCCAGGGCGACGGCGCCAACGCCCAGATCGCCGCCGCGGTTGTCGACGCTCCACCCGACCCCTTCCTCGTCTTGCTTCCCAGCGGCTGGCAGCGGAAAAAGCGGGTGCGGGTCGCTTGGGACCGCAGCCCCAACGCGATCGGCGACGTTCGCTACTCGGTCAGCGTCGATGACGAGCCGGTGCGGGAAGGGCTGAAAACGCTCAGCGCGATGCTGAAGCCCGACGACCTCGAGAACGGCCGCCACCGGATCCAGATCTTCGCCACCGACGATCTTGGCCAGGAAACTGGCAGCCGTACGGGCCAGCTGCTGGTCGACCGTCGCCCGCCGCAGGTGAAGCTGCGCCGCAAGGGGCGGCGGCTGACGGTGGTGGTCAGCGACGGACCGAAGAAAACGGCCTCGACCCTGCGCAAGGGCTCGGTCAAGGTCAGCTTCGGCGAGCGCGGCGGAGCGGGCGCCTCCGCTTCGGCGCGGCGCAAGAAAACCAGTGCGCCGATCGTCCGCGTCCACCACACCTACAAGGGCAGCGGCCGCTTCCGGATCCGGGTCCGCGCCCGCGACCGGGCCGGCAACCGCACGGCGTGGTCGAAGGTGGTGCGGTTGCGATGACGACTTTCACCACACCTGGGTGGGGTAAAGGTCGGATGCGCTGGGGTGCCGCGCTTGCGCTCGCCTTCGTTCTGCTTTTTCCCGCGACCGCCTCGGCCTTCTACGGCTACGGCGCCCAGATCGTCTCCGCTGACTTCGCCCGCGGCGAGCAGGGGGACGCCGCGACCGTCTTCGCCGCGATCTCCGCCGACGGGAGATACGTGGCGATCCAGGCCAGAGCGCGCAATTTCTTTGCCGACGACGACCCCGATCCGCCGGGCAAATACCGGGCGGGGGGCATCTTCCGCTTCGACCTGGCATCCAAAGACCTGGAGAAAGTCGCCGACGGCGACCTCTTCGACGAAGCGACGAATTCGTTTATCCGCCGCGGCGCCACCAACCCGTCGATCTCCGCCGACGGCCGCTACATCGCCTTCGCCACGGCAGAGTCACTGGTCCCCGCCGATGGCAACGATCACGTCGACGTCTACGTGCGGGATATGAACGTCACCAGCAACGCTCCCGGTGCCTATGACCTGGTCTCCGCCCGCGACGGCGGCGACGTGCCCGCGAGCTACGACCCCGCCTCGGTGCCGACGCCGGGCAGCGAACCGGGCAGCGACGTCTCCCGCGGCGTGGCGATCAGCGCCGACGGGCGGAAGGTCGCCTTCCGCACCGACGTTGCCTCCGATCTACCGGCCAGCGGCGCGGTCGACGTGCCGGCTGGCCAGATCTTCGTCCGCGACCGGGCGGCGGACACGACCACTCTGGTCACTGCCAAACGCGATCCCGGCACGGGGGCGATGACGGTGGCTCCGGCGGGCGGCGCGATCGGCGCCGCCCTCAGCGCCGACGGGTCCACCGTCGCCTGGACCGGCGGCAACGCTGGCGACCAGACCCGCTTCCTCCTCGGCGAGACGCCGGAACCGAGCTTTCTCTATTACCTGTGGCGGCGGGTCGGCGACGGTCCTGCGGCGCCCACCCGCCGCATCACCGGCGTCGCCGATCCCGACGACCCGGCCTGCCCGCCGGGAAAATCCAGCAACTTCGATCAAACCTCGACCGGCTCCTGTTACGGGCCGCTGACCGATCAGGAGGCGAACCGGACCAGTATCAGCGGCCAGCTGCCGGCGCTGAGCGGCGACGGTTACACGGTCGCCTTCCTCACTGGTTCTGGCCCCCGACCGCTGGCCTTCACCGGGCCGGGACTGGACCTGTTCGTGACCCGAATGGGGCCTGGGCTGAGCCGCAAGCAGGCCACGGTTGAGTTGACCCGTGACACGGTCGGCACCGATGCCGCTACCGCCTCGCCGCTGGGCAGCATCGCGATGTCCGCCGACGGACGCTACCTGGCGCTGACCACGGTCCGCACCGAGTTCGTCCTCCCGGCGCTGCAACTGCTGGGGGAGCCGCGTCCGGTACCGGGACCGCGTGAGCTCTACGTCGTGGACCTGCTCGGCGGCACGATCGAGCGGGCCACCCGTTCCTACGCCGAAGGGGATATTGGCGCCGATGTGCTCAACGGCCCGACCCTCAGCGCGGACGGCTCGCGAATCGCCTTCGCCTCTTTTGCTGCCGACCTCTTCTTCGGCGACGCCAACCAGACCAGTGACGCCTTTGTGGTCGAGCGACAGCCGGAACCCGGCTCCGTACTGCCGACCCCGCCCCCCGGTGCCGGAGCTGAATCGACGATCGAAGCCAGTGCCGGAGGCCCGCAGATCGCGGTGCGCGCGAGAGTCCGGAAGGGCGGGGTGGTCGAGCTGCTGGTCTCGGTCCCGGCGGCGGGAGGGGTGCGGGCGGCGGCCAGGGGCCTCGCCGGCCGGCCCCAGCGGGCGCGTACGCTGGCGACCGACAACGCGCGCGCCCGAGGTACCAAGCGCTCGACCGTGAAGCTGATCCTGCGGCCCGTCGATCGCTACCTCGGCGAGCTGCGCCGGGAGGGCAGCATGCGGGCGCGGGCGACGGTCACTTATGTCGCCGCCCGGGGTGGCCGGAAAGCCACCGTCAGCCGCTCGATCGTCTTCCAAACCGAGGTCGGAAACGGCCGCCGCGAGTCCCGCGGGTGAAGCGCTCGTCACCGTCCGGTGACGAAGTGGTTACGCCGTTGATAACGCGATGTGAATGCAGCGTAGAAGTCCTGTGAAGGCGCTTGACAGAGCCATAACTCGCCAATGACCCTGGCGCCGCAAAGGTTCAGTCGATGAAAGGAATGACGCAAATGAGTCGCACTTTCGACGCCCCCCGATGGGGCTTGAGCGCTGTCATGGCGGGATTGATCGCCCTCCTGATCTCGGCGCTCATGGCTGTCTGCCTGACCCCCCGGGCGGACGCAGCCTTCACCACCGGCAAATGTGCCGGCTCGGACATCGTGGGACGCGGAGCCTCGTTCGCCCGTGACGCCCACAACGTGTTCATCAACAACTTCCAGCCGATCTACTGCGCCGGCACGCCGGCCCTTGCCGGCGTCACCTACGAAGCGCTCGGCAGCGGCGCCGGCCTGCTCTCGATGAAGGTGCGCGAAACGGGCGGTCCCCGCTTCGGCATGAGCGACGACCCACCGACCAGCGACGAAATCGCGCAAATGAACGCCGGTACCGGGAACGAACCGGCGAGCAGTGATGTCAACGCGGCCGACAACGGGAAAATTCACGTAATCCCGGCGGCGGTTGGCGCAGTCGCGCCGCTCGTCAACTTCCCGGACAACTGCGACGTCAACCTGCTGCCGGCCGGCGCGAAAACCGCCGAGCAGGACCTCGACAACGACACCGTCCCCGACGACGTGATCCGCGTGCGCTTCTCGAAGGCGCAGTTCGAGAACATCTGGGCGAAGAGCTCGGCGGCGGACGAGTGGGACGAGGTCTTCCCCGAGCTGGCGGCGGATGCCGACTGCGACAAACCGATCACCCGAGTCGTCCGCTTCGACCATTCCGGCACCTCATACGCCTTCAAGGACTACCTCAACACGATCGATGGGGCCGAAGGCTGGCTCACCACCTACTCCAGCGCCAGCAGCGCCAAAACCCGCGAGTGGCCAGCGGCGACGTTCGGCGACCGCGACGACTGCGGCGACAAAGACGGAATCGCGGAGGCGAGCGATCCGGACGGCCCCGGCTCACCGGGTCTAGCCGGCGACACCGACAACCTGACCAGCGGTTGCTCGAACGGCAATGGCTCGCTGGTCGCGAAGCTCGTCGCCACCGACGGCTCGGTCGGCTACTCCGACATCTCGACCGCTCGGTCGAACAGTCCGAGCCTCGCGGTCACGCCCGAGGCCAACGACAACGACACCTACTGGACCCAGGTCCAAAACGGCTCCGACACCTTTACCGAGCCGACCTCCAGCCCTAACGGGTTTCGCACCGACGGGCCGAAAGGCGCCAACTGCCTGGTGACCGAATACGAAAACGTGCCGACGACGCCCTTCGGCGATTGGTCGAAAGTCACCGGGGTCACCTCGGACGTCGGCTTCGGCATCTGCACCCTGACCTACGGGTTGGTCTTCGACGACAACTCCGATGTTTGGGGCAGCAGCGCTGTCGAGGAGGCGAAGGCCCGGACCGTCAAGGACTACTGGGAAAACATCGTCTCGGCGCCGGCTCAGTCCGCGCTTTTCCCGAACGACTACGCGCCGCTGCCGGCGAACATCCTCAAAGTCGCAAAGGAAGACATCGCCCTGATCGATTGGCAGAAGGGCGAAGGCGGCGGTGGTGAAGAAGAAAAACCGCAGCCGAAACCGGAGGACCCGAAAGTCGTGACGCCGCCGCCGGTGGTGACCCCGCCGAGCAACGCGTTCTCGCTGACGAAAAAAGCCATCTCCTCGAAAACCGGCAAGGCGACGATCTCGCTGAAGCTGCCGGGGCCGGGCAGGGTGGTCATGACCGGCAAGGCCAAGAACGGCAAAAAAACCATCAACGTCGGCAAGGTCACTTTGAACGCGGCCAAAGCGGGCACGTTCAACCTGACGCTGACGCCGAGCGGCGCCGCCAAGCAGGTGCTGAAGCAGAAGGGGTCACTGAAGGTGACGCTGTCGATCGTCTTCACCCCGACCGGCGGCAGCGCCAAGTCATCCAACAGCGCAGTGACGCTGAAGCTGAAGTAACCGCGAAGGAAGAGGGAGGCGTATGAGCAAGGTCAGCCCGCCGAGTGGGCCTGAGGTTCTGCAATCGGTTCGCGAGCGGCTGGAGAAGGTGGGCCGCTGGTTCCTCAAGGACCCACTCAACACGGGGCTGATCGTCGCCTCCCTCTTCCTCACCTTCACCTTCTTCAACCTGCTGGGCGACATCAAGCCCAGCTCGCCGGGCGAAAAGGTGCCGCTCAGTCGGGTGGTCCAGCTGACGCAGCAGAAACAGGTGCGGACGGCGACCCTGCTCGACCAGGACTCGCGCGTCGTCATCGACACCAAGAACGGCCGCACCGTCTACGCCGCCTACCCGAGCTCCGACGCTCAGCTCAACACGATGATCCAGGCGCTCGACAAAAGCGGCGCCCTGGTCAGCGTCGACCAGCAGGCCGACAAGCCGACGAAGCAAATCCTGGTTCAGTTCCTGATCCCGATCCTGCTCCTCGTCTGCCTCTTCGTCCTCTTCACCAGGCTCGGTCAGGACGGCGGCGCCGGCGCCTTCGCCGGCTTCTCCAAGTTCACCGGCAAGGGGCGTAAGAAGGGGGAGGGGTCCCCCGACCGCACCACCTTCGACAACGTCGCCGGCGCTGGCGAAGCGGTGGCCGAGCTGCGGGAGATCCGCGACTACCTCGCCGACCCGAGCAAATACGCCTCGGTCGGGGCGCGCGCGCCGAAGGGCGTGCTCCTCGTCGGCCCGCCGGGGACCGGCAAGACGCTGCTCGCCAAGGCGACCGCGGGGGAGGCGCACGCCGCCTTCTTCTCGCTCTCCGGCTCGGACTTCGTCGAGTCGCTGGTCGGCGTCGGCGCGGCCCGCGTCCGCGACCTCTTCGCCCAGGCGCGGAAGATGGCACCGGCGCTGATCTTCATCGACGAGCTCGACGCCGCCGGGCGCAAGCGTGGCGCCGGCGTCGGCCAGGGCAACGACGAGCGCGAGCAGACGCTGAACGCCCTGCTGGTCGAGATGGATGGCTTCGGCGGTGACGCCGGCATCGTCGTCCTCGCCGCCACCAACCGGCCCGACATCCTCGACCCGGCGCTACTGCGCCCGGGCCGCTTCGACCGCCAGGTGACCGTCGACGTTCCCGACGTCCACGGCCGGCTCGACATCCTCAGCCTGCACTGCGCCGAGCGGCCGCTGGCGCCGGGGACCTCGCTGGAGGAGATCGCGAAACTGACCCCCGGCTTCAGCGGTGCCGAGCTCGCCAACGTGATCAACGAGGCGGCATTGCTGACCGTGCGCGAAGGCAAAGTCGAGATGGACCAGCCGACGCTCGAGGAGGCGATCGACCGGGTCGTCGCCGGCCCGGCGCGGAAAAACCACGTGCTGACTCAGGATGAGCGCTGGGTGATTGCGATCCACGAGTCCGCCCACGCGGTCGTCACCCGCTCGATCGGGCAGCGCGTCTCCGCCCAGAAGCTCTCGATCATCGCCCGCGGTCGTCAGCTCGGCACCGCCGCGAGCATGCTGACCGACAAAGACGCGGTGGTGATGCAGGAACCGGACCTGCGTCGCCACCTGATCGCGATCGTCGCCGGCTTCGCCGCCGAGAAGATCGAGTTCGGGGTCGTCTCCACCGGCGTCCACGACGACCTCCACGCGGCGACCGGGCTGGCCCGCAAGATGGTCGCCTCCTTCGGCATGTCGGAGGCGCTCGGCCCGGTGACGATCGGCGAGAAAGAGGGCGAGGTCTTCCTCGGCGCCTCGCTGCAGGAGCTCGGCTCGGTTGGCCCCGCCACCCTGGAGCTGATCGACCGCGAGGTCGAGCGGATCGTCAAGGACTCGGTGGCCCAGGCGGAAGAGATCCTCGGCGGCAACTGGAGCGCGGTATACGAGACCGCCAACGCGCTGATCGAGCACGAGACGCTCTCCGGCCACGCCCTCGACGCGGTGCTCTCGACTGTGAAGCCGACCCTGCTCGACCTCGGCGAGCAGGAGACGCTGCCGCTCCCCGAGCCCCAGCCTCAGGAGGAAGGTGTGCAGGAGCCAGGTGAGTAGACGGGGCAAAGCAACCTGGGCGGTGCTGCTGGCGTTGCTCGCCGTCGCGGTCGCCTCCGCCCCGGCGGGTGCCGCCTCGATCTGGCGTTTGGAGCAACCGCCGCCGCCGGCCGGCGCCCCCTTCAAAGTGCCGCTCGGCGCACCCGGCGATCTCTCCTTCTGGGCCCCCAACCGGGGGCTCTTGACCGTGGCCGGGAACGCGACGATCCCGCGCGGAATCTTCAGCTGGAACGGCCGCAGCTGGCACCAGCTGGCGACCGTCTGCGGCGGTCCCGGCGATACGGCGCGGATCGCCTGGGCAGGGCCGACCGAGTTCTGGGTGGTGAGCGAACCGAGCCAGCCGCGCAAAGGCTCGGGGCTGGCCCTCTGCCGCTTCAAGGAGGGGCAGGTGGTCGGCTCCTTCAGTACCCGGGTCGACGCCTCCGACCCCTTCCGGACGATGATCTCGGCGACCTGCAACGGCCCGAACGACTGCTGGTTCGGCGGCGTTGGCTCCCAGGACGCGCTCGGTGAACAAGTCGGCGCCTTCCACCTGCACTGGAACGGTAGTGACCTGCAGACCGTCTACGGCCCGCAGGGCCGCGGGGTGACCGACATGGAGTTCCACGCCGGCGGGCTCTTCGAGTCGACCCTGGTCGGCCGCTCACCGGAGAACCGAACCGATCCGGTGGAACTGGCCGAACCCGAGCCGGCGCCCCGACTGATCCACCGGATCGCGGGTGGTGTCTTCAACAACGATCCGTACCTGCCGGCGGGACCCGCGAACGGCAGCGAGCTGCTCGCCCTCAACAGCGACGGCACCGACCTCTGGGCAGTCGGTGGCGGCGCGGCCTCCGGGCCGGCGGCGCCGGAAGGCGGTGCGGTCGCAAGGCCGCCGCTGGCGGCGCGGCTGGTCGGCGATGTCTTCCAGGAAGTCCCACAGGACCCGGAAGGCTTCGGTGTCAGCGACCGCTTCGGCGACGTCGCCGCGCTCCCCGGCTCGGATGACGCGATGGCGACGGTAGTGCCGTTCGGTGAGCGGCGCAGCACCAACAGCAAGGCGATCGTCGCCCGCCTCGCCCCGAACGGGACGACGACCACGACCCGCCTGCCCGCGGCCGGCGCGGGCCGCGGCAGTGCCGCCCGCATCGCCTGCCCCGCGCCCGAGGAATGCTGGATGGTCACCTGGGCCGGCTGGCTCTTCCACTACAGCGACGGCAGCGTCCTGCCCGAAGACACCGATCCGGCCTTCCAGGGGACGATCGAGTTCCGCCCCAACGAGGCGGCCGAACAGTTCATCCCCGACAAACCGCCGGTTGACGACTCGCAGCTCTTCGCCCCGCCGGAGCTCGAGCAGAACCCGATCGCGGAACCGCCGAGTGGGAAAGTCCGGCAGCTGCCGCCGCTGCTGCGCAACGTCCGCTCGAAGCTGAAGGGGCTGCGCCTGACCGTCTCCTTCACCGTTACCCGCAAGGCGAAGGTCGCGCTGCTGGCCAAGAAGGGCGGCCGCACGGTCGCCCACACGCCGCGGCAAACCTTCGCTCCCGGTCGCCACCGGCTCGTCCTGCAGCTGAGCCGGGAGAAGTACCCCACCCGGCTTGCCTTCCAGGTCGCCGAGGTGAAGCGCAAGTGAGCCCTGCTCGCCGGACGGTACTGCGCAACCGCCGCGACCTGGCGTTCTTCACCGCGATTCTCGCGACGCTGCTCTTCGTCGCCGCGCCCGGCAGCAGCGCCCCGGCGCCTCCGGGCACTGGCCCGCTGCCGTTGCTGGGTGCTGCCGACCCCAAAATGGAGTTGATGGGCTCGGCCCCGGGTGGAGCCTCCGGCGAGGCGTGGGCCTACCGCTCGCTGCCGCTCTCGGTCGGCGAGGTCACCGTCGGCACCCGCAAGCTCCAGTTCGGCCCCGCGGCGAACCCGGCGGCGCCGGACCAGCAGCTGGTCTTCCTGCGCCACACCGATGCCGGCGGTTGGCAGGTCTTCGAAACCCCGCAGGACGTGAACGGCAACCCCTACCGTGGCCCCTTCCCCAACCGCCTCTCGGCTCGCATCACCCCCGACGGCGGGGGAATCCTGGTCGGCCGCGACACCTCCCGCCCCGTAGGCGAACAGGTGGTGGTCCTCCGTCACGATCCCGGTGGTCCTTGGCGCGAGCTGCAGGACCCCCCCGCTGGCGTGCTGCTGCCGGCCGAAGGCGACGCACCGGCTGAGGCGCTCGCCGACGAACAGGGCGGCGGCGCGGTCGCCGATGCCGCCTTCGACGGGCCGGGGGGACGTACCGGACTGATCTTCGGCCCGCAGGGACGGAAAGTCGCCGCGGCGATGGTCGTCTACGACGGTACGAAATGGAAGCGCGAGACGATCGCCCTTCCGCCTGCCCTGACCGGCAGCTTCCACATTCGCGCGGTCGCCGCTACGGGACTCGGCAACGCCTGGGCGATCGCCGAAACCGACGACGCGGCGCTGAACCGCTCAGTCGTCCTGCTGGAGCGAACCACCGCCGGCGACGAAGCGCTCTGGGTCGAGCAGTCGCTGCTCGAAACCCCCTTCCGGGAAGCTGATTCCCCCGTAGACGGGATTGTCGACGCCAGGGCGGTGCCGGGAGCGGGACAGCCGCTGACCGTCACCCAGGACGGAGCCTGGATCGACCTCACCGCCCAGGTGAACGGTGCCGAGCGCGACGTCACTCTCTTCTACGACTCAGGCGCCGGAGCGGTCACCGGCAGCTGGTGTGACGATCCGCTCTGCGACGGTCCCCTTGGGGTCAAGTTCTCGCGCCAGGGCGGCTATCGCAGCTTTGCCTGGCCGGGAGGGGATTTCGGCACCAGGGTGATCACCAATCCGCTTGTGCCGGGTGGACCCGAGACCAGTAACCGCGGCACCTATCTCCGCTTCTCCGAAGGCGCCTTCGTCCGCATGCCGGGCGCGGGCGGCAACTTCCGCGCCAGTGGCGCCTTCGCGACCGCTGACAGCGGCTGGCTGCAGGGCCCGGTGGAGATATCCACGAAGGCTGCTCCGCAGAACCTGCACTCCTGGCCGGTGGCGTTGCGGGCGCCGCTAGCCGACGTTGCCGCGGCGCCGGGTGGCGCTCCCGGGTCGACCGGCTCCGGCGCACTCGCGGTCGGCGCCGACGGGGCGGTGTTGCGTTACGAGCCCCGTCACGGCTGGCAGCGCGAGTTCCTGCTCTCCTCGAGCGGCAGCGTCAACAAGGCAACCCTGCGCGGGGTCGCCTGGCCGGAACCGGCGCGCGCCCACGCCGTGGGCGACCTCGGTGCGATGTGGATGTGGAACGCCGCCGACGATCTCTGGGTGCCGGACCCCGGGGTGCCGATCGGGTTCGAGGGCAACCTGATGGACGTCGCTTTCGACCCCGCCAACCCGGATCGCGGCTACGCGGTGGGGAAGGGGGGCGTGCTGCTCGGCTACGGCAAGAGCTGGGATCAGATGGCGCTGCCGCCCGGCTTCGACTCGGCCAACTTCACCTCGATCGCCTTCGCCGGCCGGCAGGCGATCGTCGCCGCCGGCGGCGACCTGCTGGTCAACGATGGCGCTGGCTGGCAGGTCGATCCCTCGGCGCACGCCCTGCTCGACGGCGTCCGCGCCGGCAACCCGCAGCTCTACGCGGTCGCCGGCCTCCCCGACGGCGGTGCCGTCGCCGCCGGACGCGACATCGTCATCGAGCGCGACGGCCCCGCCGCCCCCTGGCGCTTCTCCGATCAGCCGATCCCCGGTCTGACCGCGATCGCCGCCGCTGCCGTCCGCGATGGCGGCGAGGTGAGGGCGGTGATCTCCGCTGTCCCGGGCCTGTCCTACCCACCCGCAGACGATCTCCCGGAACCTGACCCGAACGTTCCACCGCCGATTGTCCCTCCCTTCGCCCTGCCCGGCGATGGTTTCCTGCTGCGCGAGAACGCGGCCGGCTGGGTCGACGAGCAGCGGACCGCATACGCAACCTCGAGCGATGACACGCCGGTGAAGAGCGATCCGGTCCTCTCGCTGCTGCTCGATTCCGCCGGCAACGGCTGGGCGGTGGGCGGGTGGAGCGGCGATGCCGACTCGGCCGGGCGCGGCACCTCCGCTCGGGGCGGCAGTGGGCAGGCGATCCGGGAACGCGTTCGCACCGCCGCGGTCTTCCGCTACGGGGCGGGAGGATCGGCGCCGCCGACTGCCGGGGCAAAGCCCGTGCCGATGCCGGCCGGGCAGGTGCGCTTTGCCGTTACCGGACACGCCGAGTGCGACTCGAGCTGCGCAGACCTCGCGCTGCAGGGGATCGGTCCCGACCGCAACCTCGCCACGGCCGTGCGCATGGCGGCCGGTCTAGCTGGCGGCAACGGGCCGCGCGCGCTGCTCTACACCGGCAACCGGGTAAGGGCGGGACTGGGGTCCGCCGACGCGGCGCGTTACGCGCAACTGCTTGGCTCGGCTTCTGGGTTCCCTGTCTTCCCGGCGCTCGGCTCGAACGACGTCGCCGGAGGGCCGGGCGCGGACAATTTCAAGTCGGCCTTCGCCGGCTTCCCCGCCCCGCTCGGATCGGGCGGTCTCCCGTCGGGGATCTCGACTGCCGGCATCCCCGGCGCGGCACCCGATGCCGGCAAAGCGCGCACCCACTACGCCTTCGACAGCAGCGGACCAGGGGGGACCGTGCGGGTGATCGTGATCGATAACTCGCTCGGCTCACTGGCCGCCAGCGACGCCTACCAGAACCCCGTCGAGCCGCAGCTGCCGTGGTTGGAAGCCGTCCTCGCCGATGCCCGCGGCAAGGGGATCCCGACGGTGGTGATGGGCAATCGCAGCCTCAACCCGAATTTCACGCCGAAGCTCAACATCGCCTCCGATGCCAACCAGGTTGCTCAGGCGCTGCTCGCCGGTGGCGCTTCCGCTTACCTCTTCGACCGTCCCGAAGAGAACCGCGCGATACGGATCCCCGCCGGGTCCGCGGAAACGATTCCCAGCTATGGGGTCGGCAGTCTTGGCTACCGCTCGCAGGTGAGCGGTAGCGCCGGTCTGGAAGTGGCGGATTCGCTGTTCGGTGACGCGGGCCTGTTGACGCTTGAGGTCGACGTCAGCGGCCGCGATCCGGCGACGAACCGCGCTTCGGTCAACGTGCGATTGATCCCGTTGATCGAAGACCTCTCCCTGGAGGCGACCGACGGTACGCTGCTGCGCCGCTCCCGGCCGGCGCTCTTCCGGGGCCTCGGTCGCAGGCCCCGTGGTGGGGATCGCTGGGGACAGGCTTCGGCCTCCGGCATTCCCAATCCCTCCGGCGGCGATCCCTACACGCTCTTCCCGCCCGCGCAGTGCCTGGTCGCCGGCTGCGCCGCCCGGATCGCCCCCGAGTACACGTTCACCTCCTCCGATCCCGACATCGCCGACTTCGTCAAGCAGGACCCGGCCTCGACCAACCTGCGCAAGCCCTATCTCGACGCCAGCGACAAGGTGGTGACCGACAACACCTCCAGCCTGCTCTGCCCGTTCAACGCCGGCACCACCACGGTGACGGTCGCTGCCGGCGGCTTCTCCTACTCCGAACAGGTGCGGGTCCAGCCGGGGACCGTGCTGCGCCCCTGCGGCACCCGGCCGCTGCGCCCCGACCGCTTCAAGCGCGGGACGCCGAGCACCGCGCCCCCGGCGCCGCCCCCGCCGCCGAACTCGCCGCCGAGCAGCCCGCCGGTCGAGTTCCAGCCGCCGCCGCTCTCGCCGCCGCCGGCCCCGG
>DATDLJ010000023.1:0-20163 GCA_036519395.1 Solirubrobacterales bacterium
AAGGGCGCCCGGCTCTCGATGAACCTCTCGATCGCCGGCCGCTACCTGGTCTACGCCCCGTCCGGGGGCGGCGTCGGCGTCAGCCGCCGGCTGAGCGACAAAGAGCGCGACCGGCTGCGCAAGATGGTCGACCGCACCTACAAAGGGCCAGGCGGCCTGATCGTTCGCACCGCTGCCCACGGCGCCAAAAAACCCGACTTCGTGCGGGAGATCAGCTACCTCCAGAAGCTGAACGAAGTGCTGGAGCGGCGCTCGGATTCGACCAAGGCGCCGGCCCTGGTCTTCCAGGAGGCGGACCTCTCGATCCGCGTCCTCCGCGACGTCTTCCTCTCCGAGTTCGAGAAGGCGATCATCGACTCGCCGAAGCAGTACGAACGGGTGACGAGCTTCTTCCAGCGCACCGCGCCGGAGCTGGTCGACGGGGTCGAGCTCTACGAGGGCTCGAAGCCCCTGTTCGAGAAATGGAAGGTCGACGAGGCGATCGACTCGACCCTGAATCGCAGGGTCGACCTCCCCTCGGGCGGCTACCTGATCATCGACTACACCGAGGCGCTGACCGTGATCGACGTCAACAGCGGCTCCTTCACGGGCCGCGGCAAAGGCGGGCTCGAGGAGACGATCACCAAAGTCAACACCGAGGCCGCCGAGGAGGCGGTCCGGCAGCTGCGGCTGCGCGACATCGGCGGCATCATCGTCGTCGACTTCATCGACATGGCCCGGGCCAGCAACCGCGACAAAGTCCTGAAGACGATGCGCAAAGCGCTCGACGCCGACAAGTCGAAGAGCTATGTGGTCGAGGTCTCGCCGCTGGGCCTGGTCGAGATGACCCGGCAGAACGTCACCGACGGCGTCCGCGAGATTCTCACCGCTCCCTGCCCGACCTGCGCCGGCGAGGGCGTCGTCCTTTCGGCTGAGACGGTGGCGCTGGAGGGGCTCGGGAAGCTTCGCGACATCGCCGCAGAGAAGAGTGAGGCCGAGGCCTTCCTCATCCGCGTCAACCCGAAAGTCGCGCACGAGCTGACCGACGCCGATAGCGGTCTGACCGAGCTGGAGGGGGAGACCGGCAAGCGGTTCCACTTCGAGGGCGGCGACGCGCTGTCGATCGACACCTTCGAGCTGGTCGAGTCCGGTAGCCGTACCGAGATCGAGGAGCGGGCGCTGCCGTTCAAGGTCGGCGAGGAGGTGCTGGTCAAGATCGACGAGCCGCACATGTACAACGCCGACGACGCGGTGGCCCGGATCGACTCCTACATCGTCAGCGTCACCGGCGGTGGTCCTTACGTCGGTGAGCGCAAGTTGGTGCGGATTGACGAGGTAGAGCGTTCGGCTGCGATTGCCTCGCTATTGGGCGGGGAGTCCCCCAACGGTTCCGGAGGAGGCGAGGAAAACGGCTCCCAGCTAGACTCCGCGGCTGCTTCGCGCAGACGCAGGGGCCGTCGTGGCGGTCGTGGGCGTTCGCGCGCCAATCAAGGCAGCAAGGACGAGTGAGCATGTACGCAGTAGTTGAAACCGGTGGCAAGCAGTACAAAGTCGAGGAGGGCACGACCCTGCTCGTCGATCGCCTCGATGCCAAAGAGGGCGACAAAGTCGCCCTGCGCCCGGTCCTCTTCCGCGGCGACGACGTCGTCGCTGGGGCCAAAGACTTGGCGAAAGTCAAAGTCGAGGCCAAAGTCACCGAGCACCTGCGCGGGCCCAAGATCAAAGTCTTCAAATACAAGGCGAAGAAGGGCTACCGCCGCCGTGCCGGCCACCGCTCCGAGCTGACCAAGCTCGAGGTGACCAAACTGAAAGGGAAAGGCTAGGCATGGCGCATAAGAAAGGCCTCGGTTCAAGCCGCAACGGCCGCGAATCCAATCCCAACATGCTTGGGGTCAAGGTCTTCGCCGGCCAGAAGGTCAGCGGGGGCGAGATCATCGTCCGCCAGCGCGGCACCCGCTTCTGGCCGGGCGACGGCGTTGGCATTGGCCGCGACCACACGATCTTCGCCACCCGGGCGGGAGTCGTCGAGTTCAAGCAGGCCCGCAAGGGCCGCACCATCTCGGTTCTGCAGGACTAGCTGCCAGGGCGGGCGGGATTCTTCGGCCCGCCCGGTGCGCATTCGAGGCAGCTTTGGCGCGCAATTTTTACGATGCGCGTACAAAACGTTGCATTTGATCCGTTAGCCTGGCACCATGGCTGTGATGGCACGAGACGTCTGGACCGACGAGCGCCTCGACGACCTCAACTTGAAGGTCCACGAGGGCTTCAAAGAGACGCGAGAGGAATTTCGGGCGGTGCGCAGCGAGATGCAGACCGAATTCCAGGCCGTCAGGGCGGAGTTCAAAAGCGAATTCCAGGCCGTCAGAGCAGAGATGAGAGGCGAATTCCAGGCCGTCAGGTCAGAGATGAAAAGCGAATTCCAAGCCATCAGGGTGGAGATGAAAGGCGAATTTCAGGCCGTTCGGGCTGAGCTTGGAGGCCAGATTGCGGCGCTGCACCGGACCACGTTCCAGCTATTCGCCGGAATGATCGTGACCATGGTCCTGGGATTCGGAGGAATGATCGTCACCCTCCTCACTCAGTCCTGATCGCTCGGCGCGAGGTTCACTCCATGTACGACAAGGCGAAAATATGGGTCGAGGGTGGTGGCGGCGGCAACGGGTCTATCTCCTTTCGGCGGGAGGCGCATGTGCCTCGTGGTGGGCCCGATGGCGGCGACGGGGGGCATGGCGGCAGCGTTGTCTTGGTCTGCGATCCCTCCAGACGCGATCTCGGGGCTTTGCGAGGGAGTAAGCATTTCCGAGCGCAGCGGGGGCGGCACGGCGAAGGCTCGAACCGGCAGGGGGGACGGGGGGAGGACTACGTGATCCCGGTGCCGCCGGGGACGCAGGCAACCGCGGTCGACGGCAGCCGGATCGACCTCGTCACGCCGGGCCAGCGGGCGGTCGTGGCCCGGGGGGGCCGTGGCGGTCACGGCAACCGGCGCTTCACTACCTCAACGCGGCAGACTCCCCGCTTCGCCGAGAAGGGCAGCTCCAGCGAAGCCGATTGGATCGAGCTGCAGCTGAAACTGTTGGCCGACGTGGGCCTGGTCGGCTTGCCGAACGCCGGCAAGTCGTCGTTGCTGGGACGACTGACGCGGGCGGCGCCAAAGGTCGCCGACTACCCATTCACGACGATCTCGCCGGTGCTGGGGACGATCGAAGGCGAGGACCGGCAGGCGGTGGTTGCCGACATTCCCGGCCTGATCGAAGGGGCGGCGGACGGCGCCGGGCTCGGGCACGAGTTCCTCGCCCACGTCGAGCGCTGCTCGATGCTGGTGCACCTGATCGACGTCGCCCCAATGGAGGGGGACCCGGCGGCGAACTACGAGACCGTGAGGGCGGAGCTGGAGGCCCACGGTGCCGGGCTCGAGCGGTTGCCGGAGCTGGTGGTGCTGAGTAAGCGGGACCTGTTGCCGACCGAAGCGGTTGATGCAGCGGTGCAGGAGTGGACCGAGCGTCTTGGCGGTAAGACCCCGGGGGTCCTTGCGCTCTCCTCAGCGACGGGAGAGGGGCTGGACGAGCTGCGGCACCGGATCCTCGCCGAGCTGCCGGAGCTGGAGCCTGCGCCGGCACCAGGGGGTCAGGTCGACGACGAGTTCGAGGCCGAGCATCGCGTTTACCGCCCCGCCGGCGAGGGCGGCTACTGGGTCGAGCGCGAGGACGACGGTGGCTTCCGCGTCCTCGGGCGCGGGGTTGAGGTGCTCTTCGAGCGCCACGACACCAAAAACGAAGAAGCCCTTGCCTACCTCGAGCAGCGGCTGAAGGAGATGGGCGTGATCGCCGCCCTGGACCGTGCCGGCTTCGAATCTGGCGACGACGTCCGCATCGGTGAGATGGAGTTCGAACTACACGTCTAGGTAGGGCTCGAGGCCCTCTCGCAACCAGTCCGGGATCTCAGTTTTCTCCCAGCTCTCGGCGTCGACGTAGACATGGCGGATTGTGCCCTCGACCAGCAGCTCGTCCTCGCGGTGGATCCAGAGGTGGGTGGTCATCCCAGTGGTGCCAAGGCGCTCGATCGTGGCGCCGACCGTGACCAGGTCGTCGAAGCGGGCGGAGCCGCGGAACTGGAGGTTGAGTTCGGCGACGACCATGTCGATGCCGCGCTCGGTCATTGCCCCATAGGAGCCGAAGGCCTCCCGCCAGAGCTCGGTCACGGCGTGATCGATGTAGGCGGCGTAGTTGACGTTGAAGACGATCCCCTGTGGATCGCACTCGCCGTAGCGGACGCGGATGCTGTGGGCGAAGCGGGCGCTCACGCGGCGAGCCTAACTAGCTGGTTCAGCTGAGGCTGGAGAGGGCTGCCGCGCCGACCAATCGCGGGCAAAGCTGATGGCCGCGCCGATGACCAGCGAGCTTGCGGCCAGCGCTCCCCACCCAATCGCGGCTCCCATCTCGGCTACTTTCCCGGCCATGACCTTGGTCGTCAAGCTCGGATCCTCGATCGTCGCCGCCGATGACGGCGAGCTGCGCACGGACGTGCTCGACTCCGTCTGCGAGCAGGTGGCGAAGCTGGAGCAGGGTGGCGAGCGCGTGGTGATGGTCACCTCCGGCGCGATCGCCCGCGGCATGCGGCTGATGGAGCTGCCGGCGCGGCCGCGGGCGATGGATGAGCTGCAGGCCGCCTCCGCCGTCGGCCAGGGCGACCTCTTCCGGGCCTACGAGAGCCGTCTGTCCGGTCACGGCACCCGCGCCGCCCAGGTCCTGCTCACCGCGGGCGACATCGCCGCTCGCACCAACTACCTCAACGCCCGGCAGACCCTGCGCCGCCTGATCGAGTGGGGGGTGGTCCCGGTCGTCAACGAGAACGACACCACCGCCACCGACGAGATCAGCTTCGGCGATAACGACTTCCTCGCCGCCCAGGTGGCGTTGCTGCTGGAGGCGCGGCTGCTGGTCTTGCTTACGAACGTCGATGGCCTCCTCTCCAGCGACCCGCGCCTCGATGCGGGCGCCGAGCTGATCGACGAGGTCACCGATTTCACCCAACTCGCCCAGCTTGAGATCGGCGACCGCACCTCGGTCTTCGGCTCGGGCGGGATGCGCAGCAAGGTGGCGGCGGCGGAGATGGCCAGCGAGGCCGGGATCCCGGCGGTGATTTGTAATGGGACCGAGGCGGGAACGCTCTTGACGGCGGCGGCGGGCGAGCCGGGTGGCACCCGCTTTACCGCCGGCGATGGCAAGACCTCGAGCTTCAAGCTCTGGCTCAAATACGCGAAGCCGGCGCGCGGTCGGCTGGTTGTCGACGCCGGCGCCGCCCGCGTCCTGCGCGAGCGCGGATCCAGCCTCTTGCCGGTGGGAATCGCCGCGGTCGAGGGCAGCTTCGAGGCCGGCGATGCGATCGACGTCGCCACCGACGGCGAGACGATCGGCAGGGGCATCAGCGATTACTCCTCGCGCGAGTTGCAGCGGGTGATCGGGATGCAGAGCGCGCAGGTGCGCGAGTTGCTCCCGCACGCGGCTGACGAGGTCGTCCACCGCGACCGCTTCGTCCTGCTCTGAGCGCAGCGCTGCGACGCCCCCCAGCTACCCTTTGCCGATGGCCGTGACCGAGACCACCGTCGCCGAGAGCTGCGCTGCTGCCAAGCGCGCTGCTCGCGGCATCGCCACTGCGTCCACCGAGGTGAAGGATGCCGCCCTGGCGGCGACCGCGCGCCTGCTGGAGGAGCGGGCGGAGGAGATCCTCGAGGCTAACGCCGGTGACCTCGCCGACGAGCACGCCGCCGGCCTCACCGAGGCTCTGCGCGACCGCCTACGGCTTACCCCCGAGCGGATCGCGGCGATGGCCGACGGCGTGCGGGTCGTCGCCGCGCTCGCCGACCCGGTTGGGGAGGAGCTGGAACGGAAAACGCTGGCCAGCGGCATCGACCTGCGCAAGGTGCGGGTACCGCTGGGGGTGATCGCCGTCGTTTATGAGGCGCGTCCCAATGTGACGATCGATTGCGCCGCGCTGACGATCAAGAGCGGCAACGCGATCGTGCTGCGCGGCTCCAGCTACGCCGAGCGCTCCAACGCGGCGCTGGCGGCGATCGTCCGCGAGGCGCTAGCCGAGGCCGGGCTGCCGGAGGACGCGGTGCTCTCGCTCGGCGGCGGCGGCCACGAGGAGTTGGCCGAGCTGGCGACGCAGGAGGGGCTGGTCGATCTTCTGATCCCGCGCGGTGGCGAAGGCCTGAAGGCGGCAATCAAGAAGGTGGCGACGGTGCCGGTGATGTACGCGGCGGCGGGCAACTGCCACGTCTACGTCCACGCCGAGGCCGACCCCGAGATGGCCCGCCGGATCGCTTACAACGCCAAGGTCCAGCGCCCGGGGGTCTGCAACGCCGCCGAGACGCTGCTGATCGACGCCGCGATCGCCGATCGCTTCGCTCCCGCCGTGCTCGGCGATCTCGCCGCCGCTGGCGTCGAACTGGTCGGCGACGAGCGGGCGCGGGCCGCCGCCAACGGGGTCGAGGTCGGTCCCGCCAGCGAGGAGGACTGGGACAACGAGTTCCTCGGCCTGAAGCTGGCGGTTGCCGTCGTCGACTCGGTCGAGGACGCGATCGAGCACGTCAATCGCCACGGCACTGGCCACTCGGAGGCGATCGTCACCTCCTCCGAGGAGGTGGCTGCGGAGTTCGCGACGGGTGTCGACGCGGCCGCCGTCTACATCAACGCCTCGACCCGGTATACCGACGGCTTCGAGTACGGGATGGGGGCCGAGATCGGCAACTCGACCCAGAAGCTACACGCCCGCGGGCCGATCGGGATGCGCGAGCTGACCACCTTTAAGTACGTCGCGCACGGCAACGGCCAGGTGCGTGAGTAACTCTGAGGGCGCGAAGATTGGCGTGCTGGGGTCGGCCTTCAACCCTCCGCACCTCGGTCATCTGGCCCTGGCCCAGGAGGCGCTCTGGCAGCTCGACCTCGACGAGGTGGTCCTGGTCCCGACCGGGCAGGCGCCGCACAAGCGGATCGCCGACGAGCCTGGGCGAGAGGCGCGGATGGAGATGACGCGCCTGGCCGCGGCGGAAGACTCGCGCTTCTCCGTCTCCGCGCTGGAGGTCGAGCGCGAGGGACCGTCCTACACGTATGAGACCTTGGAGGCGCTTGCAAAGGAAAGGGCCGACACAGAGCTGGTGTTCGTGATGGGGGCGGACGCTGCTGCCGGTCTCGAGAGTTGGCGTGAGCCAGAGCGGGTGGTTGAGCTGGCGAGCCTTGCCGTGGCGCGCCGCGCGGGCGTTTCCGACAGCGACGTAGCGGCGGCGATGCGCAGCCTCGGCTGCGAGGGACGGGCGACGATGCTGGAGATGCCGCAGTTCGGGGTCTCCTCATCGGCCGTGCGGGAGCGGGCCAAGCAGGGAAGGCCGTTGCGCTACCTGGTGCCCAACTCGGTTGCGGAGTTGATTGCGGAGAGGGGGATCTACCGGTGAACCAAGCCCAGTCCGAGCAACTGGCACGTCAGCTGGCGGAGATCGCCGACTCGAAAAAGGCCGAGGACCTGGTCGTCCTCGACATGCGCGAGCTTGTTGCCTACACCGACTTCCTCGCGATCTGCACCGCCCGCAGCGAGCGGCAAGCGCAAGCGATCGTCGACGAGGTGCGGGTGCGAGTGAAGCGCGAGGCGGGGTTGTTGCCGGGCGGGGTGGACGCCGGCGGCGAAGCCGGGTGGACGATCCTCGACTACCTCGACTGCGTCCTTCACGTCTTCACGCCGGAAGCGCGCGAGCGCTACGGGCTCGAGGATCTCTGGCGCGACGCGCCGCGGCTGGAGCTCGATTTCGAGGCCCCGGAAGCGTCCGAAGCCGCCAGCGCTTAATAACGTCCGAGCGGCACCCTACGGTTGCCGCCCATATGAATGGGTTTAGGCGTTCGCTGTTCGGTTACCGGCGCGCGGAAGTGGAGAATGCGATCTCTTCCCGCGATGCACAGATCCTCGAGCTCGGGCGGAGTACCGATTCCCAGCGCGAGACGATCGCTGAGATGGAAGGGGAGACGACCGTCCTCGCCGGCATGGTGCTGGAGCGCGAGCGCGAGCTTCGTGTCTTCGAAAAGCGCTTGCAGGAGGCGAACGAGACCCACGATCGGAGCATTGCCTCGCTTGACGCGATTACCGCCCGCCTCGAGGAGCTGGAGGCCCAAGCAAGGGGACAGGCGACGCGGATCCGGATGAAAGCCCTGCGCGAGGCGGTTGAGGTGAGCAAGAAGGTGAAGGCGCTCACTGACGCAGAACTGCCGCAGCAGCCCGAGGCGCAGGACGAAACTCCGGCTGCCGCGGCCAGCGATGCCGACGACAGTCTCTACGCCGGTCGGGTCAAGCTTGAGATCGGTCCCCTCGGCGACTTCTCGCAGCTGGTTGGCTTCGAGGATGCGGTCGGGCAGATGGGTGCGTCGGAGATCTCGGTCGAGCGCTTCTCCGAGGGCCGCGCCACCCTCTCGATGAACCTCAATCAGCCGGTTGACCTTCTGCGCGAACTCGATGAGCTCTCGACTCTCGACTTCAAGGTCCGCCACGTCGCTCCGGACAACCTGATCCTCGACGTTGACGAGGATGCGGGACCGGAGCAGCGCGCGGCCTAGTTCCCCCGGCGGCACGGTAAACTGGAGGCCCTACCCGGGGCTGTAGCTCAGCTGGAAGAGCGCATCGCTGGCAGCGATGAGGTCAGGGGTTCGAGCCCCCTCAGCTCCATGGACCGGAGACTTTGCTGATCCCGTTCTCGCGGGTGACGCCGATGTGCAGCGAGCACTGCTCGATGATGTCCTCGGTGTGGGAGATGACGAAGATCTGCTCGAACTCGCTCCTCGAGAGCTCGATCAGCTGCTCCATCAGCATCTTCCGGCGCCCCACGTCCTGACTGCCGAAGACCTCGTCGAGGATGATGAAGCTGTGTTCGGTCCCTCTCTGGTGGGCGAGGGTCCTGGTCAGCGCCAGGCGCAGGCAGAGGGCGGCGAGATCCTGCTCGCCACCGGAGAAGCGTTTGCTCAGGTAGAAGTCGCGACCCTCGGCGATCTCGAGGAAATAGTCCTCGGTCAGCCGGATCCGGGGATAGGTCGCTTCGGTGATCTGGCGCAGGAGCTTGGAAGCCTCGGTTTCCAGCATCGGCCGGGCGCGGCGGGAGGCCTCCTCGCGATAGGCCTCGAGCGCGCCCGCCACGGCGCTGCGCAGCTCGAACTCCCGGCGCTCCTCGTCGACCTTTTTCGCGAGCTCTTTCGCGTCCTGCAGCCGCTTGCGAGCCGCGGTGACCGCCTCCGACTCGGCTGATGCCCTGCGGTTTGCCTCCTCCAGTGCCCCACGCGCCTCCTCCAGCTTCTCTTCTAGCTGATCGCGCTCGGCGCTCAGCTTCTCTTGGAGCCCCGGCTCGGGCGCTACCTGGTCCGCGCTCTTGCGCAGTTTCGCGGCCGCTTTGGATGCCTGTTCGAGTTCCTTGCGCTGTGCTTTGACTTGCTTTTCGAGCAGCTCGGCGCTCGCGGCCTGGTCGCGGACGACCGCCAGGCGGCGCGTCGCCTCCTCGCGCTGTTCCAGCGCGGCCTTGACCTCGGCGTGGGCCTCGGGGTCATATCCGTCGTCGGAGGTCTCCGCCAACTGCTCGGCGATGAGGACGACCTGCTGCTCGGCTTTGATCATCTGCTCCTGCGCCGTGCGCCGGCCGGTCTCCGCCTGCGCGGCCTCCTCGGCCCTCGCCCGCAGCTTCGGGATCTCGCCCTCGAGGGCCGCATGCGCCGTTTCGAGCTCGCGCTCAGCGCCCGTCGTCTTCTCCAGCAGCTCTTTTGCCCGCGCCGCCTCGGCGGCAAGCGCGGCCTCTGCACCGAGGCCACCGAGGGCCTCCAGCTCGGCTTGCAGCTGGACTTCTCGTTGTGCTTCGCGTTGCAGTGCCGTCGCTGCTTTCTCCTCGCGAGCGACTTGGCGATCGAGCCCGTCGCGGTGCCGGCGGGCTTTCGCGATCGCCGCGTCAAAGCTGGCGATCAGGTCCTCCACCGCGCCTTCGAGCTCGCGATGGCAGGTGGGGCAGACCCCTGACTCGCTTGCGCCCTCCCCGGCCAAAGCCTCACGGTGGCGCTCCTGATGGGCGATCTCCGCGTTGGCTTCGGCGCGCTGATCGCGCATCCCCCGAAGCTCGGTGCGTGACTTTTCCAAGCGCTCCTCTGCCCCGGATAGATCCCCGATTTCTCGTTCGAGCTGGGCGCCACGCTTGGCCCGCTCCATCCTCTCCAGGACAAGCTTCGCGCCTTCCTCTGCTTGCTGCCGGGCGGCGCCCGCCTCACGCAGTTGCCGGCTGAGCTCGTTGAGCTTCTCCTGGGCGCCGCTCAAATCCGCCCGGGGATCTCCCTCGGCGGGACTGAGATCGGCGAGCGTGTCGGTTGCCGAGGCGAGCTCCTCGAGGGCCAGGCGCTCCTTCTCCATCAACCCCTGGCGCCGCTCATGGTTTTGCCGGAGCAGGTCGAGCTCCCGCTCGCGGGGCTCGAGAATCTCGCTACCTCGCAGGGCGGCCTCGATCTCGCCTTGCTCGGTTTTCGCGGCCAAGGCGGTCCGCAGCTGCTCGTCGCTCCTCTCGAAGCCCTCTTTTTTCAGGGTGAAGAGGCTCTCCGCCCGCTCGGCCTCGAGCTGGCGGGAGGCGTGCTCGGCGAGTTGGGCGGTGAGTTTGTCGATGCCTTTGTTCGTTTTTTTCAGCTTCGCCTCGTCGGCACCGATCTCCCGCTTCAGCCTCTTCACTGTGGGAGCGGCGTCCCGGGCCTCCTTTTCGCGACGTTTGACCTCGGCCTTCAGCTCACCGAGATCGGGGGCCTCCCTGCGCAGGCCCTCCAGGACCAGCTCCTGTTCGCGGGCGTCGCCCTCGGCGAGTTCGACCGCCTTGCGTAGATGACGGATCCCGAGCAGGCGCTCGAGTTGGTCTTTTCGTTTCCTGGGGTCTTTGGAAGAGAGCGCCTCCACCTCTTTTTGGGGGGCGTAGAAGGTGCCGCGGAACATCTCTTTGGTAAGGCCGAGGCGCACGGCTACCTCGCGTGAGGTCCCACTCAGGGTTTGGGCGAGCCGCTCTTCGCTGGCCACGTCGGTCAGCCAGGCGTCCTTACCGTCGATCCGCGTCACCCGCAGGGCGTGGCCGCCGATTTCGAATTCCAGGGTGACGCAGCATTCCTCTCGTTCCGCTCCCTCACGGGCGACACTCAGGGACCCGGCCCCTCTGCCACCGCCGTAAAGAGCCCACTCAATGGCGGCGAAGATCGTGCTCTTTCCCGCCCCGTTAGGCCCCGTGATCGCGAAGACCCCAGAAGCGTTGAGTTGGAGGTCGAGCTCGGCGAAGGAGCGGAAGTTCCTCGCCTCGAGGCGCAGCAGCCTCATGCACCGATGTCCTCGGCCGCGCGGATCATGTAGGTCTCGCCGCGGGTGACGAACACCTCCGACTCGATCCCGGCGGGGACCCTGCGGGCGAGGAAGTCGCGCAGCTCGGCGGGCGCCGCCGGCTGCGGGGCTCCGGAGCCCGACTCGACGAACTCGGGCTCGAGCTCGAAGTGGAGGCAGCGCGCAAATGCCTCACCAACCTTGCGGCGGTCGATGGCGCCGAACCGCTCGAAAGTGACGTTGGCGATTGGCACTTTCACCATTGCCCCGTCGAGGCCCTTGCCTTTCGCCAGCCGGCAGATCTTCTTGGTGAGGTCGCCGGACCCGCCATCGACCGTGGCCAGCCGCTTGCGGGCGCGCCCCTCGAGCTCGTGCAGCTTGAGAAACGATTTGTCGAGGGGTCCGGCCGATAGGTCGACCTCGACGATCCCCTTGCGGCTCGCGCGATCGGCCCAGCTCAGCCGTTCCGGCGAGCCCGCGTAGACGGCGTTGACCCGCGGTCGGTCGAACTGGTGGAGGTGCCCGAGGGCGATGTAGTCGAAGCTCGCCACCGACTCGAGGATCTCTCCCGGCAGCTCGGCCGCCCCTGGCTCTCCGGCTCCGACGCGCGCCAGTCCCTCGAGGCCAGCGTGAGCGACGAGGACGTTGAACCGAGCCTCCGGATCAGGGTCCGCTGCCGCGATCCAGCCTGCCATCTCCTCGTGGTCGTGGCTGTGGGGGATGGCGGTGACGCCGAGCTCGCCGCAGCGAAGGCGGCGCGGCTGCCCATGTACCGCGTTGGCTCCGAAGCGCTCCAGCAGCGAGAACGGATGCGCGATCGCCCGACCCCGAGGCGTCGAGTGGTTGCCGGCGATGACCACGAACTCGATCTCGGCTGCGCGCAGCCGCTCGATCTGGTCGAGCGCGACCCCCAGCGCCGCCGCGGCCGGGTGGTAGCCATGGAAGAGGTCACCGGAATGAATCACGGCTGCCGGCCTCAGCTCGAGCGCCTTGTCGATCGCCCTGGCGAAGACGTCATAGACGTCCCGCTCGCGAACGTTGTGGCCCTCGGCGTCGGTGTGGTGCAGCTCGCGCAGGCCCAGGTGCGTATCGGAGAGGTGGACGATCCTCACGCTAAGGGTGGTAGCAGCTTCAGGAGGCGCAGGCGCAGGCGCATCGCCGGAACCGAGACCTCGAATCGATCCGCGAGCGCCGGCAGGTTGAACCCGGTGGCGTGTGCCTGCTCGTTCACCAAGGTCTCTGGCATCAGCAACTCACGGGCGAAGACGTTTGCCTCCCGCTCGCGCCGGCGCAGCTCGGGGAGCTCCTCGTCAGGGCTCTCGTCGATCTCGCGGATGTCGGCGGGTCGGTCGTAGAAGACCTTTTGGACGTCGGCGACGTGCAGGAGCAGATGGCCGATCTCGTGGGCGATCGTGAACCGGCGGCGGCCCGGGCTGCGGCGAGCCTCGTCGCGATCGACCCAGACGATCATCTCCTCGGCGTCGAGCATTCCCGAGAGGCGGCCCTGGTCGGAAGGGGCGCCTTGAAGGGCGCGGATGTCATCCGTTTCATCGATGAAGAGGCCCAGCAGGGAGCTGGCCACCCTCTCGACGGGAACCGGCGGGGCCGCTGCCGCGTCGTAGCGTTCCTCGAAGTCGCGGAGCAACGCCCGCGCGGCTGCGGCGGGCTCAGGCGTCGGGGCCGCCATAGAACAAGCGCTCGACGAGCTCTACCTCTGGGTCGGGGGGTCTCGCGGCGGCAGGACGCGGGGGGGACGCTCCCCGAGCGCCGCCGCTTCGGCCCATCGCCGGGGCGCTTTTCAGGCGCGGGCCTTTCGCGGCAGGCCTGGCGGCGGCCAGGACCTCGGCGGGATCGACGTCGAAGACCGAGGCCAGCGAGTCGAGCAGGCGGCGGCTTAGCTTCGAGCCCAGCAGCTTGCCCGTCTCGAGGCGGTGGTAGTTGCGGGCCAGGTCTTGTCGTCCCTCCTCGCCTCGCACCTCGAAATCCGCGGCCAGCCTTTCGACAACAGCATCGGGCTCGATACCGCGGGCGTTGCGCATCGCCTTCAAGGTCCCGGGCAGGATGCCAGCCACCCCCCGCCTGCCCAGGACCTCGTCGACGACCGCCACGGCGCGTTTGTACCCCTCGCTTTCGGCGGCGGTTGGGTCCGGCAGCGGACCACGAGCGAGGAGGACGTCGGCGAGCATTTGGCCCAGCTCGTCCCGCTGCCCGCGAGGGACGAGGAGCAGGTAGGACTCGATCGGTTTCTCCGACCCCTCCTTCAAATCATTGAGGGCCTGCCAGAAGACCCGCTCGAAGACTTCTTCTCCGCCGCTCATGAGTTCTCCCAGTCGTTCGGGCGGACTTTCCCGGTTTCGATCGCCTCGTCGAGGCCAGGGACCAGTCGCAGCTGAGGGGAACGGGGCGTGAGCCGCGGAGCGCTCTGCTGCTGAGAGGGCCAGGAGCGTTCGACGCAGGCGGCGGCGATCTCGGCCGCCAGGGCGTGAACCTGGGGCTGGGGCTCGACCCGAGACAGGCGCAGAAGCATCCGCGCTGCCGCGTCCTCGATCGCCAGCTCGATCTCCTGATCGCTCAATCCACAGGCCTCGCCGCGGGTTCGGCAGACTCGCTCGATGACCGGCACGCCGCGAAGGCAGAGGTTCCAGAGGACGAACTCGAAGCGCTCGTCATTGGCGCCGACGGTCTTCACGCGGACGGCCTCCAGCTCGACGTCGTCGAGCATTTCAACGGCTCTCTCTTCAATCGGATCGAACTCTGCCATACCGCCTACACCGCCCCCGAATCGCGATTTCTTACAGCCATTGGCAAGTTCGCTCGCATCTTCTTGAAAATGCGGTGCATCGCGGTATCGACCGCCCCGCGTTTCATTCCGTGGCGTTCGGCGATCTCGCTGGGTGAGAGGTCGAGGACCAAGCGATCGTGGGCCAGTCCGCGCTCGCGCTCGCTGAGGCCGCCGAGGTAGGGCTCGAGTGCCGCGCTCATCTCCTTCGCTCCGGGAGCCTCTGGTCGTGCCTCCACCGCCGCGAGATCGTCGGGGTCGACCGCGGTCGATTCGGTGCGCCCGGACCTTCGCCGGTAGTCCTTGATCGCGAAACCGAGGTTGGCGGAGACGACCCAGCGAAATGGGGTGTCGAACTCGAGCTTGTTCTCGAGCAGGTGCGCGAGTCGGCGCAGGAGGTCCTGGGCGATCTCTTCAGCGTCGGCCGCCGGATCGTCGACCCCGCCGATCTTGCCGTAGGCGATCGAGCGTCCCCAGGACCAATAGGGCTCGATCAAGCGCGAGATCGCCTCCCTCTCGGCGGCGGTATCGCCAGCGGCTCGAGCCGCGCGCGCCCGACGCAGGAAGCGCTCGTCGCGAACGTCGGTTGGGCTTGGCTCTTCGCTCATCGATGTGACGTACCCGGTAAACCGCAGGACCCTCGGGATTTCTTACCACCGCTGTGAGAAGTCCCGGCGGGCGTGCGGTTTTTAGAGAGTGATGCCGAAACTTAGGCTTAGCGGAATACGCAAGTCGCGCGTTCGGTGGCATGGCTTGAGGTCACCTCTATGGACGCCGGGGCGGAAGGGCAATTCCCTCCACTAGATGCCGCGGCGCGACGACCCACAGCTCGGACTCGGAAGAGCGATTCGGACGCTTCGCACGGAGGCTCAGTTGAGCCAGGAGACGCTGGGGCAACGGGCGGAAATCCACCCGACCTGGATCTCCCACATTGAGTCGGGTCGGATCAATCCGACCTGGGGCAATATGCGGCGGATCGCCAGGGGATTGAAGGTTCCCCTCTCTCGATTGGCGCAGCTGGCTGAGAGCTACGAGGAAGATCTCAAAGCCTGAGCTACCTCGGGCCGGTTGCGCGGAAGGCCGCCCGCGCTTGCTTCGGCTTCGCGACGAAACCGCGCTTGCCGACAGCGCTGAAGCGCGGCTTCCCCTTGCGGTAGGCGACGCGAGCGATCAACGCCGCATTCCCACTCGCGTCGAACTTCACCGCGACGGCGCCGAGACGCCCTTTCCCGGTCCGGGTCGAACACCAACGAAAAATGCGATCCGCCCGCCGCTGGGGCTGGCCGGCGGCCAGCAGGATCTGCTCGGCGCTAAGTCCTAGCCGCAGCGGCCCGAACCCGTTGCGGGAAAGGCGTCGCGGCGGCGTCAGGCATCCCGAGGCGCGGACGCCGACGGCCCGCTCCCACGTCTGCAGGTAGGCCTCGGCGCCGCTCATCAGGTCGTCGGCGATCGGCTGCCCGGCGAGCAAACGCAGCTGCTCCATCCAGTCGGGGTAGAGCCCGTAGTGGGCGACCCCGTCGGTATTTACGTCGTAAACGCGTTGGCCGGAGACCTGGCGGTCGAAGGTGATCTGCCCGTCGAGCGATTTGAACGGATAGGAGACGGCGTTCGGCTTATCTGCGCCCCGAGCCGGGGGCTGGGCGTGGAAGCCGTTGGCGTCGGCGCCGAAGCCGATCCCGAAGCGGAAGCGTGGGTCCGCGACGGCTCGAAGTTGGCGCCATTCCTCGATGAAGTTCTCCGGGCTGCTGGTGATCGGCTCGATGAAGCCGCCCAACTGGTAGACGCGCGAGCGCAGCGGCGGTGCCATCCAGGAGTGGGAGGAGAGCACCCCGGAGTAGTCATGCGCCTCGGCCAGCTCAATCGCTCGCGAAGCCGACTTCAAGCTCATGTGGTCGACCTCGATCATCAGGCCGCGGTCGATCATCTGCTCGACCGTGAATTCGCCCAGCGGGGTGAGGCCAAGCGCATTGCAGTGGGGAGGCGGCGGGTAGATCGGCAGCAGCCCTTTCGGCAGCAGCGCGAGCAGGCCGGCGTCGATCACGTCGTTGTCGGGGACAGCGGTGTCTTGGGGGTTGTCTTCGCCCTCGCCTTTGCAGGCTTCGACCTGCCAAAAGTGGCCGGTCTGCTTGAAGTTCGCCGCGTTGATCGCGGTGCCGAAGGTGCCGCTATCGAAGCGGACGCCGCCGAGCGCGTTATCGAACTTGTGGATCGGGAAGAAGGAGGCGACGCCCATCCGCTCGATTTCGTCGAGGCCAGCGACGATCTGCTCGCGGTTGCAACGCGGCAACAGTTGCGAGCCGCCGCAGCCAAAGATCTCCGAGGTCTCGATCCCCAGCACCACCGCCAGCTTGCCTTCGTTGATCACCCGCCGCGCCTCGAATGGGTCGCGGACGATTCGGAACCAACCTTGGCCAGGCCCGCCGGATTTGGCGTCGATGTATTCCTCGAGTTCGTGGATGCGCCGGTACTGGAGACGGATGCTGGTCATGTCGTCGCAGCTGTTGTGTTTGAGCGGGTAGATCTGGCAGAGGGCGACGTTCTCGACTAGGTCGTTGACCATGAGCCGCGTCCCTCCGAGGTAGGCGCGCTCGATCCAGCGGTAGTAGGTCTGCTCGTGGGTCTGCGACGCCGGCGCCGGCCAGTCTTTGAAGGTGGGCCAGCCGACCGGGTCGTGTTTGCGCAGCGGGTTGCCGTAGAGCGCGTTCTCGAGCACCGCGGCGGTCCCGTCCGGGTAGTGATCAGGGCAGTCGACGAGCGCGGCAGCTGGCCCGCCTGGGTTCCACGGTTCGCCGCAGTGAGCGTCGCCGCCGAGGAACTCGTAGGCGGTGACGTGGTTGTGGCCGTCGACCGTGCCCACGACTTCGGCGTAGGGGGATGCACCGTGCCAGGGCGTGCCGCTGGCGCCGAGGCCGATCTCGGCTGGGTCGGCAGCGGCGAGGGAAGCGGGTGCGAGCACCGTCAGCATGGCCAGGGCCCAGGCTGACCATCGCTTCCCCCGTCGCCGCATGAAGCTTCATTACCCAAAATCAAGTAACCGAATCGCCTTGCTCAAATCTCCCTCCACGACTGCCGATGGTTGAGCGTGAGCACTGCGAATGAGCACGTGTTCCAGCACGGGGTGCGCGACACCCGCGAGACGCTGGACATGTGGAGCCAACGCCCTTGGGCGGTGCTGCGCGGCTGGCTCGCGCTCAGCTTTGCCGTGGCGCTGACCTTGCTCGCCGCGACCTGGGCCGTCGCCGGCCTGCTCACCCCGGATCTAACCCCGATCCACCTTGCCGGCCTCACCTATCCCGCCGAGCCCGACGACTTGCTGCCGATCCTCTGGCGCAACTCTCTGGTCCTGGCGCTGCACGGCACCGCTTGCGTTGCCGGCTTCATCGCCGGCGCCTCGATGCCGATCGCCGCCGCCCAGCGAACCGGGTTCAACCGCTGGATCCACGTCAAGGCCGGTGAGTTCGCGATCCTCTTCGTCGCCGCGGTCACCCTCTTCTCGCTCTCAACCCAAGCGCTCTACCTCGGCTTCCAGGGCTCGACCCTCGCCTACCAGCTGCAGATCTCCCGCTTCGAGCTGATCCTCAGCGTGCTCCCGCACGCGCTGCCCGAGCTGACCGCGCTCTTTCTTCCCTTGGCTGCCTGGCTGATCGCCAGCCGCCGCGGCGAGTGGAACCAACTGCTCGCCGCCACCTTGATCACGGTGATGCTGGCGATTCCCGTGATCGCCGCCGCCGCGGCAATCGAGGTCTACCTCTGGCCGCAGATCCTCGAACAGCTCTCACCGGGCCTCCGCATCTCTCCGTTCTAGCCTCGGCCTGACGCGCCGCCGCACGCAGCCCTCGTAAGATCGCTGCCGCGATGGCGGGGTACGAGCCAAAAGAGATCGAGGGAAAGTGGCAGCGGATCTGGGCCGAGGAGAAGACCTGGGAGGTCGCCAACCCCGGTCAGCCCGGCTCCGATCCCTCGAAGCCGAAGGCCTACGTATTGGAGATGCTGCCCTACCCCTCGGGCGAGCCCCACGTTGGTCATCTCAAGTGCTACGCAGTCGGCGACGCGATCGCCCACTTCCGCCGCCGGCACGGGTTCGAGGTGATCCACCCGATGGGCTACGACTCCTTTGGCCTGCCGGCCGAGAACAACGCGATCAAAACCGGGGAGCCGCCCCGTGTCGCCACCGAGCGCTCGATCGCTTCCTTCCAGCGCCAATTCCGCGAGTGGGGGATCTCGATCGACTGGTCGCGCGAACTCGCGACCCACACGCCCGAGTACTACCGCTGGACCCAGTGGATCTTCCTGCAGCTGTTCGAGCGCGGGCTCGCCTACCGCACCGAGGCCCCGGTCCAGTGGTGCCCGAAAGACGCAACGGTGCTGGCCAACGAGCAGGTCGTCGACGGTCGCTGTGAGCGCTGCGGCACCGAGGTTGTCCAGCGCAACCTCGAGCAGTGGTTCTTCCGCACCACCGACTATGCCGACCGCCTGCTCTCCGACTTCGAGCTGCTCGAGTCCTGGCCCGAGCACGTGATCACCATGCAGCGCAACTGGATCGGCCGCTCCGAGGGGGCCGAAGTCACTTTCCGCTGCGAGGAGGTCGAACTCGACTTCCCGGTCTTCACCACCCGCCCCGACACCCTCTTCGGCGCCACCTTCTTTGTCCTCGCCCCCGAGCACCCCGAGCTGGGGCGGCTGGTCGCCGGCACGCCGGCCGAGGACGAGGTGCGCGAGTACGTCAACCGGGTCGGCCGCGAGTCGGCCGAGGAACGCGGGGCGGAGGATCGGGAGAAGACCGGGGTGCCGCTCGGGCGCTCGGTCGTCAACCCGGTCAACGGCGAGTCGATCCCGATGTTCGTCGCCGACTACGTGCTGATGGAGTACGGGACCGGGGCGATCATGGCCGTCCCGGGGCACGACTCCCGCGACTACGAATTCGCCCAGAAGTTCGACCTGCCCATCGTCCGGGTGATCGAGGGCAGCGATCCCGAGGAGGCGCGCGACGACGTTGGCCTGCCGTACGCGGGCGATGGGCCGATGATCGGCTCGGGCCGCTTCGACGGGCAGCACAATCGCGAGGCCTACGAGGAGATCGTCGCCTGGCTCGAGTCGGACGGCCGTGGCGAGCCAGCGGTCAATTACCGCCTCCGCGACTGGCTGGTCAGCCGCCAGCGCTATTGGGGGGCGCCGATCCCGGTTGTCTACTGCGATGAGTGCGGGATCGTGCCGGTGCCCGCGGAGCAGCTGCCGGTCGAGCTGCCGGAGATCGAGGATTACGCGCCGCAGGGCAAGAGCCCACTGGCGGCCGCCGAGGACTGGGTGGCGACCGAGTGCCCGCGTTGCGGCGCCGCCGCCCGGCGCGAGACCGACACGATGGACACCTTCGTCGACTCCTCCTGGTATTTCATCCGCTACGCCGACCCGCACAACGACGAGGCGCCCTTCGACCGCCAAATCGCTGACTACTGGCTCCCGGTCAACCAGTACATCGGCGGAATCGAGCACGCGATCCTGCATCTGATGTACGCACGCTTCCTCACCAAGGCGCTGGCGGACGTCGGCCAGCTGGCGGTGCAGGAGCCATTCGCCAACCTCTTCGCCCAGGGGATGATCACCCGCGACGGGGCGAAGATGTCCAAGTCCAAGGGCAACGTCATCGTCCCTGACGAGTACATCGAGCGGTACGGCGCGGACGCCTGCCGCATGTACCTGCTCTTCATCGGCCCGGTCGAGCAGGACGCGGAGTGGCAGGACGCCGGCTTCGAGGGAATCGTCCGGTTCCTGCATCGGCTCTGGCGGGTGTCGATGGACCACGCGGGCGATCCGGAGGTCGAGCCCGGCGATACGCCGCTCGCCCGCAAGGCGCACGCGACGATCGACAAGGTGACGGACGACATCGGGCGCCGCTTCTCCCTGAACACGCCGATCGCGGCGGTGATGGAGCTCGTCAACGAGATCTCGCGCAACCCGGAGGACCCGGCGGCGCGCCTCGCGACGGAGACGGCCGTTTCTTTGATCCAGCCCTACGCCTCACACATTGCCGAGGAGCTCTGGGAGCACCTCGG